>PQXE01000022.1 GCA_003194495.1 Deltaproteobacteria bacterium | reverse complement strand
TGAAGCAGGCCTATCCCTTGTTGAAGAATTGGGACATACAAAAATAACCAAAGTTGTCAACAAGGTGCGCCGCACTATGCCGGGGTTGCTTAACTATTTTGATGTTGCAAAAACAGTTGTCGGCAATCTATCAAACCTCCCTATTAATCAAGAGGCATTACAGGCCCTTTGTTTGGCTTGGCAGTGGAAAAAGGGACTTATCAAGTCGAAAAAAACCAAGGGGCGGAAATACTGCGGCATGAATGAGCGGGATTACCTTGAAATCGCATTGGCCTATCTTCAGGAAGATTATGATGTTGTCAAAGAGCAGGTATATCAAGAACTAGATCAGATTGTTCAGAGTTCAGCCTTGGTCGAATGCATAAATTCAATAATTCGACCTTACTTAAACGGATCAAAGAACCATATCACGCAGGAAACTCTGAACCTGATTATGTTTTATCACAACCATCGGCGCTATAAGGATGGCAAAAGAAAAGGCCGGACGCCTATGGAAATATTGACGGGCAAGAAACAAAAAAAGGACTGGATCGAACTCCTCTTTGACGTAGTAGAGGAAAAAGATCCCTATTTTTTTGCTTCTACCCAATAATTTTTCTTTAAAGTATCCGCATAAAGAAAAGGCACTTTGATTGACTCTATAGGTTTGTCCTAAAAACCTTCGTCGAAAAGTGTAAACTACTTTTATGCCTATATGAAGGATGCCAATTAATTGATGCCCTTGTAAGCACGTGGAAAATGGCCAAAAAGGATCTGGAAAGATTCCTCGGTTTTCTTGAGAGTGTCTAATGAGCACGCAAACGGATATTGATCTGTATACAGCGGGATTCAAGAAACGCATGCAGGAAAGAAAGGCGGCCTTTGAGTCAGAAAGGCTTGACCTCCTGGAGAGGGTTCGCCCGGCCGGGCCGGCGCTAAAGGCCCTTGGGGCAAAAGAAGTAATCCTCTTCAGCTCCATACTCAGGCCGGGATTCTTTGACAGGGCCTCTGATATTGACATTCTGGTTGTCGGTCTCCCGGACGAGCATCTGTGGAAGGCCTTGGGGTCGCAGAACGATCCACCGGCATAATTGAGCGGGAAATCAACCTGGTCTTTGATCAGATGGCCGGTCTGGATCTTGTGACTGAGGCCCGGGCTAAGGGCGTGGTCTTATGAAAGGAACTTTGTAGCCATAAAAAATATCCTGGCCGCCACGGTTGTATCAAATGGTCAAAGATGCGCGCGTCAAGAATCCCGTGGTGGAAGTGGCGAATTGGGAAAAATGGCAATGGTTTGATATGGGGAGTGTAAAGACGCACGTTCCCCACCCATTTCGCTACTCTCTGGGTATTTTTCCCGGAGCCGATTGTCGACAACAACAAAGTAATATTTTAGCTGTTTTGATAAAACGGGGTATCCATTTAGAGCAAGTTGCCTTTTTAACTGAACGACAATGCCCGCTTCCTGATATTCCCGCACAGGCCTGAATACAGTGCTTCTCGCTACTTTGGAGCTTCTGGACTCGGGGCCTTGTACGAGAGGGAGGACGGCACGCGAAAGGCTTCATATTTTGCTATTACTTGCGTTAAATGGATACCCCGTTTGATAAATATTGGCCGGTTTATTAAACTGAAGTTCCCTGGGCAAAACAACAGTAATCTATTGATTTCAAAATAAATTTTTAAAATCTTGGTGTGCAATTACTGACTACACTTAATTTCTCAATATTGTCAGCAAGTTATTTAATTTAGAAATACACACATTTTTTTATTAAGTCAATCTTTCTTGGCCCCAATTTGAGCGATATTCCTCCCAATTTGAGTAAGTTACATGACTACAAAATTGCACGCCAAAAAGGATGATAAGCCATATAACCTATTGCAATAATAACTCTTTTTGGCTTTTTTTTAGGAAAATTCTACAGGAACTTCAGATTAAAAAGTCTTCAAACCCCTTAACCCCCTTGAAACAGCTCCAGGGTCAGTTTAGAGCGCCTCCATGGTTGTCATTTATATGCTTCCCTCTGCTCTCACGTAACCGCCATCCTCAGCATCTTTTCAATGTACGTGCCTTTGTCTTCCTGCTGGAAGAGAACATGTTTCTCCTCGAACTGCTCTTTCGTCATGCCACCGTCCCACCATCCGACTTCGGGCAAACGGGTATTGGAAACGATGAAGGAATTCAGCATGACCATTGAATCCTGTGACCGAAGATCGTCTTCTATAGATTTAATAGTCTTGTAGAACATGATCTTTGGGTCATCAGGGCCTTTCAGGTTGCGCAGGCCTTTTGGGTCGATGAAGTTGATGTACTGTTTCTCCTCAGCAAGAAGCCAAAGAATGAAGTCCGGATAGAAATTTCCTGCTTCGAAGAAACCGATTCCCCGGCCCCGCGACATGTTCCGCAACAGATAGAGCTCTTTGCCCTTAAAGAAGTCCTTGTTCTGCGAGCAATGTTGTTGGAGATCCAGAATGAAGTCCCGCTCACCCTCGTTCAAGGGCACGGGCTTTACCTCAACAACATCGCTGTTCACATAGACCAGCAGCTGGTAGAGATGCTGTCTGAACATGACGGCGGTAAGCCCCTGAAACTCGACATTTCGCAATTCGCCCTTCTCAATGATGCCTTTGATCTCTTCCAGCTTGGTCACGATATTTTGGCGTGACTGGTCGATGAGGAACAAATAGTCATCGATGAAATTGGGGTCTTCTTCGGTGAGCGTCCTGTATTCGAGATGATCCTTCTCGAATTCGGCCTTACGGACCTTGTAGAACCGGTCACAGTATTTGCGAAGCAGCGTGGATGCGATTTCCTGCCACCGGTGCGTCTGCTCGAATGACCGCGCTTCCATCTCTTCCTGCGGGATATGGAGAACATACCAGCTATTGTCAGTGAGGAGTCCCTGTATTCTGTCCATACTCAGGTTCAGGTTGTACCAGGCTCGTTCGCTTTTAAACATCTGGAGATCGAAATACAGCTCCTCGATATCAAGAAAAGCCAGGTGGTCATGAGTAAACCAAGCTTCGTTCGGCGCGGCCGTATTGAGCGTCGTCTGGCCCCGTATGCTGGCGAGAGCCTGAATCTTTGGATACCAGTTTACAACAAGGCGGTTTTTTCTAAAGTGTTCCTCCGGCATGCCGAGCGTGGGCTTCGGGCCCTGCTTCTTGAAATCGGTGCCTTCCTTGAGACGGATTGTCTTCAGATGTTTCTTGCCAAGATTCTTGACCACCGGCAGAACAAATTCTATGCGGTCCTCATTGGCCGGAAGCCCCTCATCCTCCAGATACTCTTTGAATTGCCGCATATAATCGGCGTGAATTCCGAACACATTCAGAGTCTCTAACCGCTCAATGTCCTTCGGAGCATTGAAACCGACGATGCGATGGCTTCTCTTGAGGCAGAAATCCCGTCCCTTCAGGCGGACGCCGCGACCGAAAAGCTGGATAATCTGCGAGCCTTCCTTCTTGCCGATGTTCATGAGTCCCATCGTGCTCACGCGCCAACTCGACCATCCCTCGGAAAATTTCTTTGAGCCAATCAGCACATTCAGCGTTGAATCACCTGAATTAACGCGACGGAATAGGGAATCCGAGAACTCGCTGTCTGTGACAGCCAAGTCCTCCGGGTGTTCCTCGCAGAGCTTACACAGACCCGATGGATCACCGACGTTGATGAGCCCAAAAGGCTCGTTGTCCTCGCCAATATGCAGGGCAACTTCACCGCCTGCCTTGAGTCGCCGGACGTGCAGCGCGCCGGAAACTTGTGCGTTGAAAAGTACCGCCAGGATGTCCCTGAACGTCTGCTCTCCGGAGAGCCCGAGCTGTCCGATGTAGGTAAAGGCCCCTGCAAAAAGCTCGCGGCCCTTGGAATCATGAAGACCTGAACTGCCGCTGAGCAGCATGTCGAGATAGCGGATGCTTTCGTCGCGGTTCTTCACAAAGCGAGCAAGAAACAGGAGGATGTCTACTACGTCCGAAACGTCCTTCTTTCTTGGTTTCTTTGTGACGCTTCCGCCCACGAATATCCAGAGAGGCTTCTCGATCAGGAAGCGTCGCAGTTCCTCCTGCCTGTCCTGAAACAGCCTCTGTTGCTGGTAGAACGCCAGAAGACAGGCCGTCATGTACCGGCGGCGGTGTTCTTCATTCGAGTCGTCTTCCAGGTTGAGGATACGGTACTCCTTGCCATAGCCGTCGCCGTAAAAGTACTTGTAGGAGTAGTCAAAGAGGATGCACTTAGCGTACTCATGGGCCAGTTCCTTGTTGCCGCTTGCCTTCATGGCCTGGCCGAAGGTAGCGGAGTACTCGAAGGAAAATCCCTTTTCGCATAACCGGTTGCGCATCTGCATCCAGTGACCGACTTCCACACCACTTGTGCCTCGGTGACCTTCGTCCACCAAGACAAGGTTGTTGCCTTCGAAAGCGTCGATGGACACGGTCTTCTCACCGGTGGTTTCACGAAGTTTATGGACGTCGATGACTTGAATTCCAAACTTCATAGGTCTGTCTTTATCGAACAGTTCCGCATCCATGTTAGAAAGGTGAAATTCATCAATATGCTGGAGGCTTAACCCTTCGTTTGGGGTAAGCAGAATAGTCCGGTTAATGTCGCTCTCCCGGCCGTTCAGCTTTTGGTAATGCCGGTACTGCAGGATGTTGACGTGCATGAGAAGTGTTTTGCCTGAGCCGGTGGCGCTCCAGAAGGCCAGCTTCTTCAGGTCCTCCGGCTCATATGGCTTGATCTGAGCGTCCTTTGGCAGGCCCGTGGCGAACAGCTGGCCTGGCGACTGCTGTTGCTGAGGTGTCTCGCCAGAGTTGAAACACTCCGCGTAAGCGTTGAGATCGACCAGAAGCTTCTCGGGATCACGGAAGTAGCGATCCAGATAAATTTCCGTGAAGAGCAAACAGAGATACTGGAAGTACTTGGGATACAAATTATGTCCATCAGCGTTTCTTTTCTCCGTGATTCTTTTCCAGTGCCGGACGATATTTTCATCATAGGCCAGAAGGATGTCGTTCGGCAGTTCGGGCCGGTCGAAGAGCAGCTTCAGACATTGGTGGAAACGGGATATACCGTCCTCATTGAAGCCCTCGAAAACGGGATCGCGCATGTGCTTGCCCAAGTCCTCGAAGGTGGCCACATCAAACAGATCAAGCATCCAGTTGGTCAGTACCAACCGGTGATCGAATTTGAGTTTGTTTTTGGCCAACTTCCTGTTTCGTCCCTGTCTACGTTTTGTCATGCTCTATTCTGGTTACCTTCATGCGATGAATAACGTTCGTTTGTGGCTCATGAAATAGTCATAAAGCAAGTTGTGGCTCACAAAAAGTGGAATATGAGCCACAAACTGTTTTGTGGCTAACAGGTAAGCCTCAAAATACATCATGGCCCTCCGTCCCCTCAATGCGGGAAGAGAGTGTGGCGTCCTGCGTGGTTAGCAGACTGAGCAGTACCGTAGCGTTCGGAACAGCCGACAATATTCTATCATAACGTGCAACAACCGCGTTAGCAGGACCGATATAAGGAACCAATCTATCTCAGTCCAGTTTATCGGGAGAAAACCGACCATCATGGTATTTTATCACTGTCATCTTTATACTCCCGCCACATCGAACATAAGCCGCTTGAACTCCTCTTCTATAAGCCGCACCTTGTAGCGCGGCTCCACGCCTTCTTTGTCCGGATCGAGTGGCACGTTCATCAGGTTGTTGTCGCCGTTGACGTAGATCACGTCGAACTCGGAATCAAGCGTGTTGTATTGCTGCTTCCTGAAGAATGCCTCCAGGTTGCGGTTGGCTTTTTCTCTTGCCACAGAGATCACAGAGGACACAGAGGATTTTCTGCAATTATCCATCTCTGTGCTCTCTGTGTTCTCTGTGGCTATATCACGAATTTTGCGCCAGATAACGAGGACTTTTTCGCCCTTTGGATTCTCGCCCTCGACCACCTGAAAGCCGCTGATCCTGTCGATGTGCTTTACCTTCAGACCCAAAAGCCAATTGAAGGTTTCGACAAGGTCCACGTTCACGGGTTTGGTCTCGCCAACCGAACCCGCGCCCACGAGCAGCTTGTAGTTCCAGGGATCGTCGAAGTTGTCGATGTTGAATAGTGTCTGGCTGCCTCTGGATTCAACGTCGAGCATGTATTTGAGCATGTATGATTCGCGGAAGCCCTCGGCTTTATCGAGCAGCAATTGCTGGGGACCGGTGCGCTGTATTTCAATGTTTGCCAGCGCGTCCTCGTAGGACTCCAGACGGATGTACTTGAACATGTGGCTTATGCCTTCTCGGGAGACTGGTTTGCCGTTTTTCCAGTCTTTGGAATAGATTACCTTCTGAATGCGGGGTTTTGTGACGGTATCAAAATAGGTACCCATTTCTACAAGGATGAATTTACGATTGCCGCCGTCCTCGCGATTGAGGTCAATAATGGCTTGACCAGTGGTACCGGAGCCAGCAAAATAATCGAATACGAGCTGCCCCTCATTTCCTGTCATTGATATGAGATATGAAACCAATCGTGGAGGTTTGGGGTAATGGGGATACGAACAGCCCATGTTGTTGAGCATAGAGCTTGTTGATTGTATCGTTCCAACTCCTTTGATAATGGACGTTACATAACTTTGCTTCTCAGATCTTTTTTTTACTGACTCGATTGCCCCAGTATTGGTTAGAACGAAGGTCGTCATTTGCCCTTTCGTGTCTGGAACAGGAGTCATGCCATTTCTGACGAAGGTTTCATATAGTGCTTTAGAACTCCAACCGCTTGCAGCAATAACGATATTTTGTACACAATAATTCTCGACGATGATGTCTTCATTATACTTGGGCCAAATCAAATCTCCTGCTTTTACAGCTCCTGATTTAAAGGAAGCAGGAAAGCCTGCTGGAATTTCTATGTCACTCACAGGGTTCTTTGGACCATTCTTGACAATAGTATTTCTGATTTCGTCGCGAAAAAGCTTACTCCTTTCTGCTGTGGAGGGGTCTACAATTGGGGGATGATCGAAATCAGATTCGTTTTTTGCGTATCCGAGTACGTACTCATGCGCCATTTTGATCTTGGCCTGATTGTCAAAGTTTCCTTCCGCCACCCAGACGAAGTCAGCCAATAAATTTGAGGTACCGATTAAGCTATCGGATACAATTCTCAAATTGTGGTGTTCCTTTTCATCAATACTTACGAAAAAGGCTCCTGACTTTTTCATAAAGGGCAGAGCCCTTGCTATTCTTTCATTGATCATGGCAAGCCAGCTAGAGTGCTGGTAACTATCTTTGTAAGGGAATTCATCTTTACCAGTGTTATATGGTGGATCGATATACACACACTTCACCTGTTCCCTGAATCTTTCTTGAAACATGTTCAACACCTGGAAATTTTCCGAATGAATGAGCAGACCATCACATTGTTCATCAATATTATCAATTGAGGCTATCATCTTGGCTTTGAATGTTTCATCAAAGAACCAAGTATCCAAAACTAGTTTGTTGTTTGCCTTGAGAAATTCGACCGTCAGCGGCTCTGAGTAATCGACGGCTCCGATCAGGTCCTTCCCAATCTCATCAATGGCAAACAAGCGCACCCATTCTTCCCGCTGAGCATCGTTAGCGGCAATCTCGGGATAAAGTTCCTCCGGCACGCGGTCGATGGTCACACAGTAGTTGGTCTCGACCACGAACTTTTTCTTGAGCCAGAGTTTTTTCTGGAAATTCTCGATCTGCGCCAGAAAGTCGATAATCTTGTGGGCGATTCGTCTGATGACCTTGATCTTTGAAAGGTACTGCTCGACGCGCGGCGTGGACTCCTCCTCGATGTCATCCAGCCGCATGACCTCGTTCTTGATGTAGAAGTCAAGCTCACGCCTGAGGAAGCCCTCCAGATCCTTGTGGATGAAATAATCGAAGGTGTTTCGCCGGGTGTAGTCAATCAGGTGTTTTTCAAGGATGGTCTTGTCAGTTTCCTTGCCGCCGGCCCTTTTCCACATAACGGTCAGACGGTCCTTCCAAACCGCTAATTTTTCTTCATTCAGGTCCGCGATGACGCGCAATGCAGTGTCGGCGTTGATGACGTCCTGTCTGCGTTTTTCGCCGTCGGGGCGGTACTCGAAGCGGATGACGAGTTCGTCGTTTTCCTCTGCCACAGGCTTGTCGCCGTGCAGCAGAAAACGCCGGTTATTACCGTTGGCTGCCTTGACGTTGTCCTTCTCAGTGTCCGCTTCGACGATCTTGAAATGTACACGATGTCCGCTTGGCGTTTTAAAGGCGTAGTCGCGGAAATACTCGGCAGTCTTGATGTAGTACTGGTCGTGGTTGGCCCAGTGAAGCTTGACTTCCTCGCCCTCGTAAGGAATGGCATAGACTCCTTCCTTGTAACGACGGAGCGAAATGAAGTCGCCCTCGTCGTAGTAGCGGCTGAAGAAGCTGTAAAGGTGGTCGTAGACCTCGTTCTCCAGGGCCGTGACATCCACAGCTTCCTCGGCCAGTCTCGCCCGGAGTTCTTTGACCTTTGGAGCTTGCTCCGGGTCCATGCCGGCGGTTTTGACTCCCTCAACGACTTTATCCAGTTCCTTCTGAATCTCGGCCTTGTCGCTGGACTTGTACTCGCCGAACGCCTCGCGGACCTGAGGCAGAAGATCACTTTCCAGAAATCGGTTGATCTCATCCCGCCGCGCATTCATGATCCGGTAAATACCGAAGTCCAGATCGGCCTGATCCAGTTGGAACAGCTCTGCGAGTTTAGTCTTTAGCTTTTCAAAAGAATTCATGTGGTTCTTCCTTTTTTGCCACAGAGGACACAGAGATCACAGAGATAGTCTTGTGATCCCGTCCACCAACCGTTTCTCACCAAAATTTATCAACAATGCCCGCTTCAGGCGAGTTGCTTTCAAATAAGAAAGCGTTTGGGCTTTGGCAACCTCTGGCAAACGACTGACGGATTTCAATTCGACGACCACTTCTCGTTCAACAAGAATATACAGCCGCTGTCCCTTTATTACATAATCCTTGTAAATAACATCAACATCAACTTGTCGCTCAAATTCAATCCCTCTCAAGGTTAGTTCATGGCAGATGGCTTCTTCATAAATGGATTCCAGGAGCCCGGGGCCGAGTAATCGATGGACTTCAATGGCCGCACCAATAATTTTTTCCGTCAGTTGATCAGACATGAATTTCTCTGTGTCCTCTGTGCTCTCTGTGGCTAAGTCACTTTCCAGCGGACAGTGAAAAGCGGGACGCTTTCCGTTCGCTGCTGCATGCGTTTTTCCAGCGCGTCGATCAGCGAGTCACGCTTTTCCATGATCTCATCCTCCACATCGAAGATGCGCTGACGTTGGCGACGCTTCTTCTTTTCCAGATCCTTGATTTTTCCCTGGAGCTGGTGTTGCTCCTCAACGGTCGTGGCCTGCCGCGCCTGGCGATTGAGCGCCTTGATTTGTTCCTTGGTGTCGTGCAACTCCTTTTCGGTGGCCAAAACCATGTCATCAGCCCACTTCTCAAGTTGTCCGCGAGCCTCGTTGAAATGATGATTGTTGCGCTCGAGTGATTTGCTGATGGTGGCTTTGGCGTGTCGGTCGGCATCCGCGGCAAGCTGTCGCCTCTCCCCCTCTGGTACTTCGAGCGCACTCAGCACTTTCCCTCTGCAATGGAAAAACTTTTCGCAGGTTTCCTGGTCGAGGGAATTACCATCGTCCTCGAAACCTGAAAAGAGCAGGTATTCCTCTCGTTCAAAGGAATCGATGATGAGCCGCTGCAGGATCAGCCAGCCGGACTTACCCTTCAGGTTCTCAACTACCGAGATTTTCGCCTGGTGGCCGGAGATATCAAACATTACCTTGGCCACGGGCGTCGGATAGTCCTTCCCGACCTGAATGACGAACTCACCAAGCGGATGCCCCAGGCGGTAGAGGAACTCGCCGGGAACATTTTTCCGACCTTTCGAAATCATGTGGTATGTACCTGAGTGGACCGATGGCATAGGTGGGTCGGTCAGGCAGAATGAAAGCACTTGGTCATCAAACGCTGCCTTGCCGTCAAGGATGAAGCGCGTCAAGGTCCAGAACATGCGGCCTACGCGGTCGAGTTGCTCCTGAGCACCGGTGAGATTTATGCGAAGTCGGGCATGAACGTCCTCGTCGAAGTGTTCGAGCAGGATTTGCCGCGTTTCCTGGATACGCGAAGCAATGATCTCGTCCAGTTCCGCGCGCAGGGCTTCAAACGCGCACTCTATCTCTTCCTGTGTGCGGCACTGTTGGTAGATATCCAGGACGCGGCGTTCAAAGTCCACGCCAGACTCTATGCCGCCGAGTACTTCATCTGACGCGCCGAACACGCCTGTGAAGAGGTTGAATTTCTCGTTCAGCAATTCATAGACCCGGAGATCGGCTGCATTGCGCTCGTTCAGGAAGTTGATGACAACTACATCGTGCTTTTGGCCGTAACGGTGGCAACGCCCAATGCGTTGTTCAATGCGCTGCGGGTTCCATGGCAGATCGAAGTTTATGACGAGAGAGCAGAACTGAAGATTGATGCCCTCGGCGGCAGCTTCCGTGGCAATCATAATGCTTGCGTTGTCGCGGAAATGCTCGATGATGGCCGTGCGCACGTCGATAGGTCTCGATCCGGAAACTCTTCCACTTTCCTTGTTGACTTCCAGCCACTGCTTGTAGATACGCGTAGACTCCGGCTCCCTGTTGGTGCCGTTGAATGTCACCACCTCACCGGCGTAGCCGTTGGATTCCAGGAAATCCTGCAAGAACTGCTGGGTCCGCCGCGACTCTGTAAAGATGATCGCCTTTTGATTGGCATCTGTCTTTTCCATCTCGGAAAAGCCGATTTCCAGCGCATTTAATAGCGCTCGTGTTTTGGTATCGATACCTATGCTGCGGGCCCATTGAATATACCGGGCCAGCTCTTCGATCTCAGCACCCAGCTTCTGCTTGTCAATCTTGACGATTTTTTCCGGCTCTGAAGCGATTTCGACCGGACCTTCATCACTCTCGCCGTTCAGAAGTTCGTCAAGCAGGTCGTCCTCAATCTCCTCGTCTTCGATAATCCGCTCGGCCAACGTTGCCTCGGTCTTGACCTGATCGCACATGGCGATGAGCCGATCCCGCATGACCTCAAGCGTTCCGGCCACCGCCCGGGAGGACGATGCCAGCAACTTCCGAACGATCAACGCCGTCAGATGGCGTTGCTGGTAAGGAAGTGCATATGTGCCGTCGCGTTTCAGGAAATCGGAAACGGCCTCGTAGAGCTTGTGCTCTTGGTCGGTTGGTTTGAACGGACGAGTGATTAGCCTACGTTCCGTGTACTGGATGTACTCAAGGACCTGGCTCCGAAGGGTACGCATACAGAAGGACTCGAGCCTTCCGCGAAGCTCTTGGAGATTGCCGCCGACGTTGACGTACTGGGTTCGGTAGGATGGAAGATCACCAAAGATACGTTCATCAATTATGGTCGAAAGGCCGTACAGCTCCAGAAGGGAGTTCTGAAGAGGCGTTGCGGTGAGAAGTACTTTACGGCGGTCCTCCAGTGCCCAGCGGATGTTTTGGCCCATTCGGTTGCTTTGCCGGTAGGCATTCCGTAATTTGTGCGCCTCATCGATGACCACGAGGTCCCACTGGATCGGCTTGATTTCAGCCGCCCGGCTGCTGGCAAAATGTAGAGAACAGATAACGATGCGGTCGTTCGTGAAGGGATTGGGATTTCCATTCCGTATCTGCTCCCTGTAGGTTTTGGCGTCGAGGACTAAGGTGGACAGGTGAAACTTCTCCTCAAGCTCCAGCGCCCACTGTTTTCTCAGTGATGCCGGGCAGATAACAAGGATGCACCTATGTCGTTCCGCCCAGCTCTGGCAGATGGCCAGCCCCGCTTCGATGGTTTTTCCGAGACCGACCTCGTCAGCAAGCAGTATGCCCTTGGAAATGGGTGACCGCAACGCGAAGAGTGCAGCCTCAATCTGGTGAGGATTCAAATCCACGCAGGCATCGAAAAGGGACCTGGAGAGACGTTCCACACCCTCGCCACCTTGATGAGTCAATTCGTTCGCAAAAAAACGAGCATGGTATGGAGTAGTCATTCCTTGGAATCCTCTCCGTTATTGGTCTTGCTCACTTGTCGCCTCCGGACAATGTCAGTTTCCCCTGCCTGATCATCTTAGTGCAGAAATTGTCTAACTGTGCCTTGCCCAGCTTCGACGGTTTTACCTGGCCGTTTTCCCACCGGTTCACGGTGGCAAAGCTGATACCGAGTTCCCGAGCCAGGTCTTCCTGACTCAGAGCCAACTGCCTTCGGACTTCCTTCACTAATTTGGGAAGGTTCTGATCGTCTATTGCCATCACTCTTTCCTTTGCAAGCTTGCCTGCCACGCCATGCACGGCGCAGGCAGGTCGGGGTTCATCGCCTTTAATTACGAACGGGATATTATAACACATGCGATAGCACATGAAAGTGAAAAATCAAGTGCTTCTTGCAGACGAAAGAAGGGGCGCGGACCTGTGTGATCTTGTTGAATTTGTTGAATTACCATAGGGAGGAGGAATGGATAGTTCTAAGCTGAGACCTGATTAAGAAGGGATGAGACCAGGAAGAGCAGGTTGAGGGCTGAAGGAAGTTCTGAGCTTGAGGCTGACCGCGATAATTGATGGAGAAATAGGTTAAAATGTGCAAGTTATGTGAGGGATGGACGTGGAGTCCTCACACCTGATTCACACATGGAACAGAATTCCCTCGGGACGCTATCTTATTGAATGACCCGGCCGAGGATTTTGATGCAGAGATGTTGTAGGAACATAATGGGCAAACTGTACACCGAGAATTGTTGCGGCCTGGCGCGGTATTTTACTGGTCCATTGGTTATGCGAATTATTACAAAGGCCCCAGGCAAAGAACTTCCCGCATCCGCTTCAGAAGGTTAGTGATACCCAAAAGAAAAATAGTTGAACGTAAAAATGCCGCAAAATAACTCGCCAATTTTTTTGCCGGACATTAAGGTTGACCTTCCGTCCCCGGATGAACTTGAAATCTCACTATTCGGCCCTGGCCGTGGCGAGTGCGTTGTTGCCCATCTTGGCAATAACGACTGGCTGGTGGTTGATTCATGTCTCGACAATACAAGCTTGTCGATAATTTCCTTTTTGACAGAATTCACAGAGGGGTTTTTGCTCGAATTTTCTGTGTGTTCTCAGTGGCTATTCTTTCGGTCATCATGAATTCTTTCGTTCCCTTTGCCGAATAATGGCCATCACAGGACCGAGATCGAATTTAAACTCCGGCGGAGGATTGCTGTTACGCGCCAATGCTTCCCTGGCGATTTGGATGCCCACCCCGAAGTGCTGTGCATAGCCCAGATGACGCATGGACTCCGCCAGATTGGGATTACGGTAATCATTAATCCCCGGTTGGCCGAAATTCTCCGGGGTCACATGGCCGTAAAGACCGCCGGGGCTGATCACCTCGATGCGGTCGCTGAACCAATAGATGCGAACCGGTGCATGGGTCCCTTCATAACTTCGATGCATGATGGTGTTTCGGACAATCTGCTGCAGGGCTACAAGTGGATAATCCGGATAACGGCGCTCCTTGTCGCCGGATGTGATATCAACTGCTGTCATGATGTGTAATTTCAGCAATTCGTCGATCTGGGACATCATGCGCGGCAATGGTCCTTGAATTTCGTGACTGCTTACCACATCGGAACCCAATTGTTCGCCTGCAAGACGCAGAAACGAAACATAAGCACCGGGCAAGTGCAATGAGGGTTTTTCCCCCAGGACCAGAAGTCCCAACACAGTTGGAACCACAGGGGGGCCAAGATCGACAAGACGCAGCGAAGCCATCTGTTCCTCTGGAGTGCGCAAATTCTCGGCAAGAACGTCCGGACTGACCGCAGCGGGCAGATAAATTTCTCTGAACAGCGTTTGATCCAACTCGCTGATGTCGACATCACGCAAAGGCTGAATGTCGGCAGGGGCATCGCGATAGCGCCGCCGTTCCGCAAGAATGCGTTCCTCTTGGAGGCTGGCAATTGTACGGCGTGGACCGACCTGCACCCAGACCGTACCTTTGAATCTAACCGGGGGTGCTTCGGCTGGTTGAACCAGGACAACCGCAACGTCATGTCCTTTTAGGTTTCTTTTTTGAACAGTCAGGGAAGGAAACGGCAAAATGTTCCCATCTGCGCGCATGGACGCCAAATTCTGGAGCAACTGATCGGTGATGGGTAATTCGGTTGAATTTCCCGCATTATTGACGCCGACAAAAAGTACGCTTGGCTGTTTATGATCCGGCAAATCATTGGCGAATGCACATATCGCCTGACGAATCTTATCGCCATCGGCAAACGATTCTTTCCGTTCTGCGCGATCAGACTCAATATCATCAAGAAGAGCGGTCAATTCATCATCTCTCATATTTCACCAACTTCCATAATTCGAGCGTGTCCAATCCGCACACCATGCGATTCTACCGTGCTGCGGATCGCGTGCTCGACCGTCCGGGTTCTGCCGAATGGACGGACCAGCAGGCTGCGGAAGGTCCCCTTTTTCGGGCGATGAGAATAATGTTACGATCTTCACTCATGTTTTTATCCCAGTGGCTTTCTGAACCCATTCGTAGAATTTCACCTTAGGCATCGGTGTATCCATCCAAGATTGGTCGGGCTCAGGATCTTGGATGACTTCTTCTACTGGCTTTAAACGTGGCATAGGCTTTGAACTGATGTGTCCTCTGCCTGTCACCCATCGAATCTGCCGGGCCTTCTGTATGGCGAGGAGAATGAGATTGGTCATCTGGCAATCACCGAGGCAGTAGTCCATCACTTTCCGGCAATTCCCTGCACGCCATTCCTTCGGTGCGTCTGCGCCGTGCATGAGCTTTTTTTGTAAGATACCCATAGCTTGTGCCACATTCGCAAGGCCGATGGGGAAGCCGGCTTGGTTGAAGAACTGGAACATGGGATCGTAACTTTTTAGAGCGATTCGAGCAGCGAGGGCCATGTCATCGGCCTGATGTCCTATCCATTTCAGGTCGAAGCCCAAGCCGTTCCACGCGCAGACCATGGATCCTGTTTGCTGCATCTCGTCGAGATACTCCAAAAGTTCATGCGCCCGTTGCTGCGTCAAGTTCAACGCCGGACGACCTTCCTCATCTTCGGAATACCACACCCGTTCCTCCCCGTTATGAATGGCCGTTGCCGCCACTGAAATATGAAACGGCGCATACTTTTCCATGTCCTCGTATTTATCCAACTCGAAGACATCCGAGATCTCTATGTCAAAGCTCAATAACTTCATGTCTTATCCTGGCCTATTGCCGCTGGTAATACGCAGCGATTGTTGCCGGGTGCAGTGATTTGTTTGGCATTTCGCTGTTCCTTAAGAGTTAAAATAGCTTTATTCACCATTTTGTAAGCGTTCACAGGGCACCGCATCTGCTTTGTTGTCGGGTACTTGAAGTACAGGGAGTACGTCTGCGTACCCGTACGCCTCGCATCTGCAGCACCCTGTAAACGCTTACAGCTCGGTGGGTTGCGGTAAAACGGGCGTTGTAATCCCGTGAACGGTTACACCATTTTTAATACTCCATCTTCCATATTAATCGGCAGAAGCACAATTTTCGGTTTTTTTTGCGAATAGACTCTAAAAATCTCATCTGCAAAAGCTTGCTCAACAGCGCTTACTCCTTTAAAATCAAGTATAACAGTTTGAAATTTTTCGACCTGTACGGTTACACATCGGTAAACCTGTTCCATGTTCCGGCCATTGCGCGTCATTTTGTAGGGGCAGACCTGCGTGTCTGCCCAAACAACGGGCGAACACACAGGTTCGCCCCTACAACGGGTTTATCGAATATTTACAGGATATACTGGTTTATGGTTTTTAACTGCACAGGTGCAATCCTTCTCATCCGACATGATAATAGTTTTACCGAAAAAAAGATAGCCATTTGGTCTTAACTTTGAACATACAAGTGATGGAGGCATTGGAGTTTTTGGACAGAAACGACGTGTATCACTTCTTTGAAAAGACCAATGATCTCCTCATGACCGGTCCTACGAATACAAATGTAATGGATGTCAGGCTTGTGTTGGTGTGCTATAGATTTCCATATATTCAATTTCACTGCGTTATCGGTCGTCGGAGTATTACAATACGCCTTCCTCCCTCCGGCCTTGTGAAATTAAATATCTGAAAACCTATAAGAAGGGCCCATGATTTTTAAAGCTAAATGCTAATGGCTGACAGCTAATCCTGTTTGGTTCCGGTTTATCCGGATTAGGAAGAGAAAAACAATGCCGATACATGAATTTGCAGGCAAGCCTGCACCCAGGTCGATGCTGGCTAATATTCCAAGACTCGTCTCAGCTTACTATACGCATAGACCTGATGTCTCGGACTTTGGTCAGCGCGTGGCATTCGGCACCTCCGGGCACAGGGGGTCGTCGTTGAGAAACAGCTTCAATGAGGATCACATCCTGGCCATCTGCCAGGCCCTCTATGAATACAGAAGATTCAGGAAGATTACAGGACCCCTTTTCATGGGGATTGATACACATGCCCTTTCAGAGCCTGCCCTGGTTACGGCCATTGAGTTCTTTGCCGCGGCCGGTGTAACGGTCGTGGTCCAGAAGGGTTTGAGTTATACACCCACCCCGGTGATATCACATGCCATTCTGACCTATAACGCCAAGACGACAAAAAAGCTTGCAGACGGAATTGTCATCACCCCTTCTCACAACCCGCCTGAGGACGGCGGGTTCAAATATAATCCACCTGAGGGGGGTCCGGCCTCTGTGGAGACGACAAGGGCCATTGAAGACAGGGCCAATGAACTTCTCCAGGGCGGGCTCAAAGACGTAAAAAGGATGCCCTTTGAGAAGGCCATGAAGGCCGATACAACCCAGGAATATGATTACATCACCCCTTATGTGGAAGACCTCAAGAACATCATCGATATGGAGATCATCGCCCAAGAGGGGCTCAAAATCGGTATGCATCCCTTAGGCGGTTCGGGGATTTATTTCTGGGACCCCATTGCCGAACACTACGGGCTTTCTATTGAGATAGTGAACAGGTCAGTGGATCCCACCTTTTCTTTCATGACCCTGGACAAAGACGGCAAAATTCGCATGGACTGCTCGTCCCCATATGCCATGGCGAGTCTGATTGAACTGAAGGACAGGTTTGATGTCGCCTTTGGCAACGACACGGACACGGACCGCCACGGTATTGTTACACGGACCGTAGGACTTCTTAATCCTAATCACTATCTAGCCGTGGCTATCTGGTATCTGTTTCAGAACAGGCCCGGGTGGAGGGAAGACGCGGCTGTCGGCAAGACCCTGGTTTCAAGTTCCATGATCGACCGGGTGGCGGGCTACCTGAAAAAAAGACTGTGTGAAGTGCCTGTAGGCTTTAAATGGTTCGTGGACGGCCTGCTTGATGGTTCTTATGGCTTTGGAGGTGAGGAAAGCGCAGGGGCGTCCTTTCTGAGAAAAGACGGCACAGTTTGGACCACTGACAAAGACGGGATCATCATGGATCTTCTTGCTTGCGAAATCACAGCCAAAACCGGCAGGGACCCTGGAGAGACCTATAAAGAACTTGAGGAAAAATTCGGCATTTCTATTTATCAACGCATTGATGCGCCGGCCACACCAAAGCAGAAGGCAATTCTCAAAGGTCTTTCCCCCGACATGGTCACGGCGGACAACCTTGCTGGAGAACCCATAACCGCAAAACTGACCAAAGCACCCTGCAACAATGCACCCATTGGAGGCCTCAAGGTAGTGACGGAAAACGGCTGGTTCGCAGCACGGCCTTCCGGTACCGAGGATATCTATAAATTGTATACTGAAAGTTTTAAGGGTAAAGAACATTTGAAGAAAATCCAGAAAGAGGCACAGGAAATTGTTGATAATGCCTTAAAAGCGTAACCGTTCACACTCCCTGGCAGCCGACAGGCTTTTTCAACCGCGGACAAGGTTGCACCAAAAGGCGTATTCTCAATGGATTGTGCTTTGAAACCCGAAAAAGGCTGTTGGCTGTCAGGGGGAAGTGAATAATTACGGAAACGACGTGTCAGCAACTACAGTTCTCCTAAGTGCCTAATGTTAAAGAGTTGCTATGCTCCGTCTATTATAAAATCAGATATAGATTTCCATATATTCAATTTCACTGCGTTATCGGTCGTCGGAGTATTACAATACGCCTTCCTCCCTCTGGCCTTGTGAAATTAAATATCTGAAAACCTATAGCATACCGGTTCACTTACATGCATGAACTATCTATTGCGCAGAGCATAATCAAAATCGTCACGCAGGATATGCCAAAACACAATCTGACCAAGGTTGATTCGATTACGTTAAGGATCGGGGAGATAACCCAAATTATGCCTGATGCGCTACTTTTCGGATTTGAATGCCTGAGCAAAGATACATCTCTTGACGGGACAAAATTAATCATTGAGACTGTCCCTGTAAAAGGACATTGCAAGACCTGCGGGCAGGATTTTGTTTTTGAGGATTGGCCTCACGGCTGCCCGGAATGCGGGCAGACTGATATCCGGATTATCTCCGGCAGGGAATTGGAGATAGTCGAGTTTGAGGGTTCATAGGTCGTTTGGGGAGGTGATTGAAATCAAGATATCGTTAGTCAAAAACATACTCGATGCAAATGAGAGAATAGCGGCCCAGAACAGGCAATTCTTTGCCGGCAAAGGTGTTATGGCAATAAATATGATGAGCGCACCAGGGGCGGGAAAGACGACTCTGATTGAAGATACGATCAGATCATTGAAAAACGAACTCAACATAGCCGTGATTGAGGGAGATATCCAGTCCACATATGATGCTGAAGCAATTTCCGCAACAGGCGCGCAGGTGGTTCAAATCAATACCGGCGGGGCCTGCCACCTTGATGCCAACATGATCAACGAGACACTGAGTCAACTCGATTTCAATCCTGTTGACCTGCTCATAATTGAAAACGTGGGTAACCTGGTGTGTCCCGCTGAGTTCAATTTGGGGGAATACTGCAAGGTCATGCTTCTGAGTATATCTGAGGGGGATGACAAGCCTCTGAAATACCCTTTAATGTTCTATGAGTCGAGTGTGCTCTTAATAAACAAGATTGATCTACTCCCTTATGTCGATTGCAGTATAGAAAAGATCAGGCAGGAATCGCTGAAAATCAATCCTGATTTGACAATTTTTGAAATATCGTGCAAAACAAGACAAGGCTTAAATGATTGGCATGACTGGTTAAAAGCGGAAAGGCTTATAACCTCCAATTTCAAAAATAAATCGTAACCGTTCACAGGGCACCGCATCTGCTTTGTTGTCGGGTACTTGAAGTACAGGGAGTACGTCTGCGTACCCGTACACCTCGCATCTGCAGCACCCTGTAAACGGTTACAGTCCAGTGGGTTGCGGTAAAACGGGGCGTTGTAATTCCGTGAACGGTTACAATAAATCTAATTTGTGGGGGTGAATTATGACTGGAGAGAAACATGATTATTTCACTTCGTTTTATGAGGTGGCAAAGGTTGTCAATGCATCATTGAACACTTCTCAGGTACTTGAGGAAATTGTTTCTTGTGTTGCAAAGGCCATGAAGGTCAAGGCCTGCTCTCTAAGGGTCCTCGAGTCACGAAAGAAAAGGCTGCTTATGGGAGCATACTGCGGACTATCGGATAGTTACATCCGCAAAGGCCCTATCCTGGTTGAGGAAAGCGGTCTGGATAAAAACGCCCTTAGCGGAAAGACAATCCAGCTCAAGAATGCGCAGACAGACAAAGATTTCCAGTATAATGAAAAGGCCATGGCTGAGGGAATAAAATCGGTCCTGGTGGTCCCGCTGATGGTGGAAAATAAAGCCGTCGGCGTACTGAGAGTCTATTCAGCGGAAGAAAGGGAATTTGATGAAAATGAAATAAAGTTTATGGAAGCAGTGGCAAACTTAAGCGCCATTGCACTGGAAAACGCAAGGCTCCACCAGGCCCTGCAAAGAGATTATGATCTTCTTATCGAACATAAGTACCGATTAGACGACAATTAAGAGAGGAGGTGACCTATGGTTCGCATCGGAATCAACGGGTTCGGAAGAATAGGCCGGCAGGTTTTAAAGGCCGTTCTGGAAAGACACGCTCAAAACCTCGAGGTTGTAGCGGTCAATGACCTTTTCGACGTTGAAACAAACGCCAACCTCTTTAAATACGACACTAACTACGGCAGGTTTCAAGACGAGGTCAAAACCGGCGAGGATTGCCTCATTATAAACGGCCGCCGCATCCACAGTTATGCCCTGCGTGACCCTGCCGCCATCCCATGGGATAATGAGGGGGTCGACATCGTGGTGGAAAGCACCGGGCTTTTCAGGACCGCTTCCAAGGCATCAGCCCATATGGAAGCCGGAGCCAAGAAAGTTATCATCTCCGCCCCTGCAAAGGATGAAGATATCACCGTAGTTATGGGCGTCAACCATGAAAATTACCGGCCTGAAAAACACCATATAGTCTCAAATGCGTCATGCACGACCAATTGCCTGGCACCGCCGGCGTTGATCCTTCATCGGACTTTCGGTATTGAAAAAGCCATGATGACCACAGTGCATTCATACACTGCTGATCAGCGTCTCCTGGACCTTGCCCACAAAGACCCGAGACGGGCCAGGGCCGCGGCCCAGAACATTATTCCCACTACAACCGGCGCAGCAAAGGCTGTTTCTCTTGTCATCCCTGAACTGGAAGGCTGTTTTGACGGATACTCGCTTCGCGTACCCACGCCGACGGTTTCAGTGGTCGACTTTGTCGCACTGCTCAAGAAGCCTGCCGACACTGAATCATTGCGGGCTGCGCTTCGAAATGCCTCTAAAAACGAACTTGCCGGCATCATGGCCTGCGAGGAGGAGCAGTTGGTATCCATGGACTTTAAAGGGGATCCCCACTCATCGATCGTGGACATGGCATTTACTCAGGTACTAAAGGAGAATATGGCCAAGGTCGTCACATGGTATGATAATGAATGGGGCTATTCCTGCCGGGTGGTAGACCTGGCGGCCTATATGGCGGAAAAAGGCCCTCTGTAGCCTGAGGAGTTCCAGGGGTCTGTCCACGGGGGTCATGTGGGCGCTTCCCTGTATGATATGACACTGAGGGTTATTGGCAAAACCAGACTGCCATTTAGTATAGGCAGGCGTACAAAGATCGTCGTTTCCGCAGGTCATAAGAACAGGGAAATCCAACTTTGACAGTTGTGAGGTTACGTTTACCGTCTTTAGATTTCCCGGCACATTCAACTCCGAACCGCTTGCAACCATAATATCGTGGATTACGATATTTCGTGCGGCAATCAATTTCTTCATCGCCTCAGGTAATGGCCAGGTGCGTGTAACATGCCGTTTGGTGAACTCCATGCAAGCTTCGTCATAGTCGCTCTTTGTCCCCACCCCCCTCAACTCATAATCATCAATGATCCGCCCGGCTTCTCCATTCAAGCAACTCAAGCTCTGTTTAAGTTTTGGGGCAACATGATTGATGTAATAGGGAAAACTCAGTACCGGGCTATGGAGAGAAATGGATAATATGCTCTCGGGGTGTTTGGCGGCAAATCCAACAGCCAGGGTAGTTCCCCATGAATGACCAATCAAATGGTACTTTTTCAGGCCCAGACCATCCCGTACCGCTCGCACCTCATCAAAATATCGTTCAGCAGTCCACAAGGACGGATTATCCGGGTGGTCTGATTTTCCACACCCCAGTTGGTCATAGAAGATCACTGGGCGTTCATCAGCCAATGCCTGAAACGCCACGAGATTATGATGATTGCCTCCCGGACCGCCGTGCAGAACCAACGCAGATGGTCCGTTGCCGGAGCCGATTCCGCCGTACCATAATTTGTAGGTATCACCGTCATAGATGTAGTCGACAAAACCTTCGTAATCATAATCAGGTTCGGTTAAGATCTTTTCTACAGAGGCTTGTTCGTTATTCATGGTTTTTCCGCTGTTGGCGTCGGCACATCAAGATTTATTCCCTAGAAGAGAAGATGCAATATAGCGAAATAATAAAAAATTTATGTGACTCATTGGGTGTTTTTCTAAATTTGGCTAACAATATGATGGGCCTAGATTTTGAAGAATAAAGTATAACCAAAAGTCAAGTAGAACGGACGTAACGGATAGCCAAATATCTGATGTAAGCTTGGCATTGCACGATTGATCCGACTGATTTTCACAAGCAGGTATCAGTCCTACCTAAACCCCACTATGACCAAAGCCGCCATCGCCCCTTGCTGTTGTGGGCAGTGAATCCACTTCTTGCCAGCTTGCCTGCCAGACCCTGGCAAGGATTATCTGGGCTATCCTTTGTTTTCTCTTGATGGTGACAGTCTCCAGTCCGAGATTAATAAGTCCGACTTTTATCTCACCGCGGTAGTCGGCGTCAATAGTGCCGGGTGAGTTAACTACTGTCAGACCGTATTTGATGGCAAGTCCGCTCCTTGGCCGGATCTGGAATTCATAACCGTGTGGCAGGGCTACTGCAAGACCTGTGGGAACAAGACCTATTTTCCCTGGATGCAGTAAGATATCGTGCTGGATCGCTGCGGCTAAATCCATGCCTGCCGATTGCCTGGTTATGTAATGAGGAAGAGGAAGGCCAACTGCATGGGGCAGGCGTTTTATCTGTATGACTACAGATAGTCCTTCTGGTGATCTAATGGACAGGGATTCTATCACATATTACTCAAGAGCTGCCTACAAAAAAAATTTGCCGGTTCATCATTCCTTCCAGGCATCTCCATCCGGCGGGGTCGGCCCCAGGCAGACCAAGGCAGAGCCACCTTTCAAACACTGCGCCGCCATCTGCTTTATATCCTCAGGGGTGACTGCATTAATTTTGCTGATCACCTCATCATAAGAGACGAATTTGCCCAGATTTATTTCATTTTTTGCCAAACGCGTCATGCGGCTGTCTGAGCTTTCAGCAGAGAGCAACAATCCACCCTTGATGTGATCCCTGGCAGCCTCCAGTTCATCGTATTCAATAGATTGATCTGCGAGCTTTTTTAACTCCCCTTGCATTAGCTCCACTGTTTTCAAAAACTGTTTTTCAGAGATGCCTGCATAAATTCCCAGCATCCCGGTATCCTGAAACGAGGAGGAAAAGGAATAGACTGAGTAGGCAAGACCCCGTTTTTCCCTTATCTCCTGAAACAGCCGGGAACTCATGGATCCGCCCAGAATGACGTTAAGCAACAGGGAGTGATAGCGTTGAGGGTCTGAGGTACATGGTCCTTCATAGCCCATCAGTACGTGAAGCTGTTCCAGGTCTTTTTTGATAAATTCGACTCCAAGGTGGGGTACAGGCCTGGAATGAGATGAATGGCCATTGATAGACACCAGGTCTCCGAAAAAATCGTTTATTTTGGCAACAAAAGACTCATGTTCCAGGTTACCCGCCGCAGCGATCAGGACCTTTGGGCCCACATAGGCATTAGCTACAAACTCCTTTAAGGTCTGTGGACTTATTGCGCTGACGTTGTCAACAGTGCCGAGAATGGATTGTCCAAGGTTGCTTCCGGGCCAGTAAAATTTGTTAAAAAGCTCATGTATCAACTCATCCGGGGAGTCCTCAAGCATACTGATCTCTTGCATTATGACCCGGCGTTCTCTTTCCACTTCCTTGTGGTCAAATCTGGAATGGAGGACTATATCAGAGAATAAATCCAGTACCCTGTCTAGATGGATATCCAGTACCTTTGCATGGAAACATGTGATCTCTTTGGAGGTAAAGGCATTGGAAAATCCACCCATCTGGTCAAAGGCCTTGGCAATGTCCAGGGCCGTACGCCGTTCAGTCCCCTTAAAAATCATATGCTCGATAAAGTGGGAAATGCCGGAGTTGCCGGCATCTTCGTCCCTGGCACCTATAGTAACCCACACACCGACTGATACCGAGCGGACATTGGGCATGCGCTCAGTAAGCACGCGAATGCCGTTTGGAAGGACGGATTTATTGTATTGCTGGTTCACTTTTAAACAGCAGCCCCCCTACTCGTCCATGACAGCCTTGCGGCTGAGCTTGATCCTGCCCTGTTGATCTATACCTATGACTTTTACACGGACTTCGTCACCTTCGGCAAGTATATCCTTTACATTTTTTACATGTCTGTTCTCCAGTTGGGAAATATGCACCAGGCCGTCGGTACCGGGTAATATCTCAACAAACGCCCCGAAGTCCATAATCTTTTTCACGGTCCCAAGGTAGATCTCTCCGACCTCAGCCTCTTTTGTGAGGTCCTTGATCCTTTTGATGGCATCGTCTGCCGCTTCCCCTGAAGAGGAAAAGATGTTCACCTCACCTGAATCATCGACGTCTATCTTTACGCCGGTTTCCGCTATTATGCCACGTATATGCTTCCCGCCCGGGCCGATAAGATCACGGATCTTATCCGGGTTGATATTGAGGGTAATGATTCTAGGTGCATACTGGGAAAGGTCTTCTCTGGGATGATCTATCACCTCTTTCATCTTGCCCAGGATAAAGAGCCTCGCATCTTTTGCCTGCATAAGCGCTTTGCTTAAAATATCCCGGCTGATCCCTGAAATCTTGATGTCCATCTGGAGCGCGGCAATCCCTTCCTCGGTCCCTGCTACCTTGAAGTCCATATCGCCCATATGGTCTTCATCTCCCAGGATATCAGAGAGTATGATGACATCGTCATTCTCCTTTATAAGGCCCATTGCTACCCCTGCCACCATGTCTCGAACGGGGATGCCGGCATCCATCATAGCAAGTGCCCCTCCACAGACAGTAGCCATTGAGGATGAGCCGTTTGATTCCAGGACTTCTGAAACAATGCGAATAGTGTATGGAAAATCGTCAGCAGGAGGTACTACTCCGGCCAGCGCCCGTTCCGCCAGTACACCATGGCCGATATCTCTTCGTGCCGGACCCCTCATCGGCCTGACTTCGCCTACGCTGAAAGGGGTAAAATTATAGTGCAGCATGAAATGCTTATAACGTTGACCTGCAGGAGACTCGATCCTCTGTTCGTCATCAGAGCTGCCAAGGGTTGCCACAGCCAGCACCTGGGTTTCTCCGCGAGTGAAGACCGCTGAGCCGTGGGTGCGGGGGAGTTCTCCCACAGAGCAGGAAATCGGCCTGACTTCATCAAAAGTCCTGCCGTCTATCCGGCGCTTTTCTTCTGTAATCAAAGTGCGCATCAGCTCCTTTTCAAGGTCTTTCAAGCACCCTGATATTTCCTGTTCACGCCCGGGATGGACTTCAGCCAATGCCTTCTTAACTTCTGTTTTGAGGTGCTTTATTCCCTCAACTCGTTCGACCTTGAAGGGTATCTGTATGGCTGCCAGCATCTTCTCCCGTGCAGACTCCCTGACCTTGTCTGCAAGCTCAAGGTCCGAATCGGGTTCAGGGACAGTCATCTTGGGTTTACCCTCCTTTTCAACAAGCTCATCCTGGAGATCAAGCAAGGGCGTCAGGGACTCATGACCGAAAAAGATAGCATCCAGTACTACCTGTTCTGAAAGTGCCGCGGCCCAACCCTCTACCATAACTATTGCGCTTCTCGTACCGGCAACAATTATGTTAAGATCGGAATTCAAAAGCTGGGTCTTGGTAGGGTTAACTACGAATTTGCCTTCCACCCTTCCCACTCTTACGCCGGCAATAGGGCCGTCAAATGGTATATCTGAGATACAAAGGGCTGCGGATGCCGCAGTAATGGCAACTACATCAGGATCAACCTCTAAATCCACGGAAAGCACCGTTGCTATTATCTGGGTATCAAAGGCGTATCCATCAGGAAATCTGGGCCGAAGTGGACGATCTATAAATCGTGAAGTCAGGGTTTCTTTTTCGCTGGGTCTTCCGATCTCCCTGCGGAAATAATTCCCGGGTATTCGACCTGATCCGTAGAACATCTCCTGGTAATCTACCATGAGTGGCAGGTAGTCTATTCCTTCTCGTGTTTTACCGGAGGTTACCGCTGTCACCAGGACTACGGTTTCCCCCAGGCTGGCCAAAATGGCGCCGTTGGACTGCTTGGCCAAACGCCCTGTTTCAAAGGAGAAGGCCATGTCATTTATCTGTGTTTGTAATTTTATCATCTGTTTTGAGGTCCTATTATCCTGCAACAACCAAGAGAGTTACAAGTTCAGTGTATTAAATCCGCAGTTCTCACTCCATGTCTGTCGACTGCAAAGAAGTGTAAACGGTCACATCGTGTTACTTGCGGATTCCCAGTTCCTTTATAATTTTTCTGTACCGCCCCACATCCTGGTTCTTGAGGTAGTCGAGCAACCTCCTTCTCTGGCCTACAAGTTTTAACAGGCCGCGTCTTGAGCCGTGATCCTTCTTGTGGATATTGAAGTGCTCGGTGAGATAGCCGATACGGGAACTCAACAGGGCTATCTGAACCTCAGGGGACCCAGTGTCAGTCCCGTGGGTTTGGAAATTCTCTATAATTTCTTTCTTACGTTCTGGATCCAACACCACCTATTTTTTCCTCCTTCACTATAACTGCGATTTGATATTTCTTATTTAATTTGTAATAGCATATTCTTTTGGCCAGACTTTTATGGGACGCAGTATTTTGTGGCCATCCGGTTTCAGCGCTTTGGGCCATGCCACCACGGATACCAGATCTTTTTCCTGCAGGCTTGGACCATTTTTTATATAAGGCGGCCGGCAAAGAAGAAGGCGCAGATAAGGCATCTCCATATCTGACTCATGGCCTTGCGATTCCATTAGATCCTTGAGCCTGTCTACAAAAATTGGACGTCCATTCCTTAGCTCTGTTGCCATCTCATTATCTATCTCAACGGCAGGGATGTGAGCCAATGCCTTACCGATAGGAATAAGGACATCTGAAAGCCTTTTGCTTTTAAGAATTTTGTCCAGGGTCTCCACTTTAAGGGCATGCTCTATGTTGAAGGGTCCGTTTCGGGTCCTTCGCAGTCTCGTCACATGACCGCCGCAACCCAGATTTGATCCCAAATCATGTACAAGTGATCTCACATAGGTACCCTTTGAGCAGTGTACTCTGAAGTCTACTTCGGGTAACCTTATTTCAAGGATCTCAAAAGAGAATACCTGCACCGGCTTGGGCTCTTTTTGGACCATTATTCCCTGACGTGCGAATTTGTATAATGGTTTCCCTTTATGCTTGGCTGCCGAAAATGGCGGGGGCGGCTGAAGAAGCCTGCCTGTAAATTCTTTGGCAGCCTTTTGTAAAGAAATTAAGTCAAGACTTAGGGGTAAAGGTTTCTGTTCCGTGATTTTTCCTGCTGCATCGTATGTGTCGGTAGCTACTCCAAGGAACATAGTCCCTTGATATACCTTGTGACCTGCCATAATAAACTGGACGATCTTTGTGGCTCGTCCCAGACATATGGGCAATACACCTGTGGCAAGTGGATCAAGGGTACCTGCATGTCCGGCTTTTTTGACCTTAAGCCTTTTGCGAACATCCTGAACCATTTGGAAGGACGTCATGCCCAATGCCTTGTCCATTACCAGGATACCATCAAGCATCGGCTGTTTCCAAGCCTTCAAAACAGGCATTTATTTGATTTAACAGAATTTCTCTAATTTTGGCTGCTGTCCCGGTCTTGCGAAAACCTGCCGCGTGAAAATGCCCGCCGCCTCCAAATTTTTTTGCCAGTTTTGCCACATTAAAGACTGATTTTGACCTCATGCTGACAGATACCTGTCCGGCATAGAACTCCTTTATAAAAATAGCAACCTCTACTGTATCTATGCACCGGACATGCCCTACAAAATCATCTGTGTCGTGCTCCGTTGCTCCACTGACACGAAACATCTCAGGAGTAGCCTGAAGAAGACCTATCTTGCCATGCCCCCTTACCTCAATGGTCCTTAATACAAGGCATAAAAGGTTTTGTCTGCATAGAGAATAGTTTTGATAAAGTTGGTCCGCAACGGCATAAGAATTTGCGCCGTGGGCCACGAGGTCTCCGGCCATCCGGAAAGCTGTCTCGTTCGTATTACTATGACGGAAACACCCTGTATCTGACAATATGGCAGCATAGATATTTGTGGCGATATCTTTTGTTATAGGCCATCCAAGTCCTTTGATGATCCACAGGACTATGGCCCCTGCGGCAAAAATATCCGTAGATATATAGCTTATGCAATGAGGATGTTTTGTTCCCAAAGTTTGGGCACAAAACGGGGCATGGCTCAGGTGATGATCCAGAACCACAATAAGTGAGGCCTGTTCTATCAACCTTTGTGCCTGCTTTCCGATCCGGTGGGGTTCATTGCAGTCAAGGACCACCAAAGTGGTCTTTTCAGGCAGCGGATCGGCCACTTCATTGACAAGGTACTGAGAGCCGGGGAGAAATTGAAGTGAAGCAGGCGCAGGTTCTTCAATGAAAAGGGTTACGTCTCTTCCCGCGTCCTTAAGAGCAAGGCCCAGACCCAATACAGAACCCAAAGCATCTCCGTCCGGCTTGACATGACAGGTCAAAAGGAGACGATCAGATGCATTAATGGCATCTACCGCAGCCTTCAGTGTCTTGGTGTCTTTGGGTAAAACTTCAGTCACAGTGTTTTTCAATTCTCTGTCTGTTGGCCGGTTTGCACACCGGCAAGGAGCCTTTCAATCTTTTCCTGGTCATCCAGGCTCCGGTCCAGTTGAAAGTGCAGTTCAGGTATCCGTCTGAGGTCAAGGCGGTGTCCCAGTGTTCGCCGTATGAAGCCCTTAGCCTTATTCAGTCCTTCCAGCACAGATTCTCTTTCAGCCCCTTTTCCAAGGACCGAAACAAAGAACTTTGCGTGACGGAGGTCTTCTGAGACCTTTACCTGCATTATGGTCACCAGCCCCTGGATCCTTGGATCCTTAATTTCACCAAGCAGCATGTCTGCCATTTCTTTCCTGAGGAGATCCTCTATCCGTCTGGAACGGGGGAACATGTGGGGCATGATTGTCTTCTTATTTTCCCATGTGAATAATTTCGATATCTGTATCAATAATCTCTACCAAACAAGTCCTTTCAATGAATTCCAGGATCTTATCCAGGACGGAGTTGATTATTGCCCGGCTATTTCCTATTGTGGATATTCCTATTTCCGCCCTTTGCCATACATCGTTCATGGCTATTTCTGATACAGCTACATTAAAACGGCTACGCACCTGGCTGATCAAACTCTTAACCACACCCCGTTTCCCCTTTAGCGAATGGTTTCCGGGCAATCTTACCCTAAGCCTGATTATCCCAACGATCATTTATCAATCAGAAGTTTTCTTCTCCCCGGCATTAGATAAAGGTTCTCCAAGGACCGGGGCTTTTTCTTCCATTACATAGGCCTCTATTATGTCTCCTGTTTTTACGTCATTGAACCTTTCAAGGCCGATTCCGCATTCATACCCGGCCTGGATTTCTTTTACGTCCTCTTTAAATCGACGAAGAGACGCTATCTTGCCGTTATAGACCACAACGTTGTCTCTTAAGAGCCTGGCCTGAACATTTCTCTGGATCAAGCCATCCAACACATAGCTCCCCGCCACTGTACCGACTTTGGCAATGTGGAAGACGTCACGCACCTCGGCGCGTCCCAGGGTCTTCTCCTTATAAACAGGTTCCAACAGCCCGACCATGGCGCTTTTAATCTCCTCCATGGCATGGTAAATGATATCATAGAAACGGATGTCCACATGTTCCCGCTCGGCCAAGGTCTTCGCCTGCGGGCTGGGTTTTACATTAAAGCCTATGATGATGGCATCTGAGGCAGATGCCAGCAAGACGTCGGATTCGGTAATGGCCCCGATACCGCTCCTGACGAAATTCACCTTTATCTCTTGAGTGCTGAGCTTGCTCAATGCCTCTAGAAGGGCCTCTACAGAGCCCTGAACATCTGTCTTGAGTAATATGTTGAGTTCCTTGAGTTCTTCCTCCCGGAGTTTTTCAAAGACATTTTCCAGACTTACCTTGCTGCCCTTGAACAATTCTACCTCTCTGTTCTTGAGGTGGCGATACTCAGCCACTTCTCTGGCCTTTTTGTCGTCAGAAAGTACTGTGAATTCGTTCCCTGCCTCCGGCACGCCGGAGAGACCCTGAATTGCCACAGGCATGGAGGGGCCGGCAGTCTTTATCCTTTCACCCTTGTCGTCGAACATGGCCCGTACTCTGCCGTGGTGTATGCCGCAGACCAGAGCGTCACCTATGTGCAACGTCCCTTCTGAAATCAGCAGGGTAGCCACAGGGCCACGCCCCTTGTCCAGCTTCGCCTCTATCACATGACCTCTGGCAGGCCGGTTGGGGTCTGCCTTGAGTTCCATCACCTCGGCCTGGAGGGCCATCATCTCAAGCAGTTCTTCGATTCCTATTTTTTCTTTGGCTGAGATGTTGATGCAAATGGTCTCTCCACCCCAATCCTCCGGAATCAATCCCAATTCAGCAAGTTCCCCCTTCACCTTTTCCGGATTCGCCCCTGGTTTGTCGATCTTGTTGATTGCTACAATGATGGGTACCTCGGCTGCCCGAGCATGATCTATGGCCTCACGTGTCTGGGCCATTACGCCGTCATCCGCTGCCACCAGCAGGATTACGATATCAGTAATCTTGGCCCCGCGAGACCTCATAGCTGTAAATGCCTCATGGCCCGGGGTATCCAGAAAGACTACTTCCTGGCCGGAAGGAAGTGTGACGTGATATGCGCCTATGTGCTGGGTGATGCCACCTGCCTCCCTTGAGGCTACATCCGCTTTGCGTATGGCATCCAGGAGTGAAGTCTTGCCATGATCTACATGGCCCATAATTGTAATCACGGGAGGTCTTGGCACAGACTCGCCTTCATGGACATCCTCCATATGGACCAGGTCTTCAGCCACGGACTTCTTCTCCAACTCATAGTCAAATCCGGATGCCACAATGTTGGCTACGTCGTAATCAATGGACTGATTTACCGTGGCCATTACGTCCAGCCCCATGAGCTTCATTATAACGTCTCCTGCCTTGACGCCCATCCGCTTGGCCAGCTCACCTACCTGAACAGTCTCATATATGGCAAACTTTCGTTTGCTTGCCTTGGGGGGCGCAGTGCCGAGATGGGGAGCTACTCCCCCCTTTTGTCCTAAATCGCCATGGGTCCCGGAAGCCCTGGTTTTCTTCCGACCGGATACTGTGACATTGCGTTCTTCTTCAAGAATTTTGTCTATATGTTTCTGTTTTCCCCTTCGTTTGGGAGTAACCCGACGCTTTTTGAGCGATCCTCCCAACTCTGACATCTGGACTACTCTTTTGCCCTTTTTCCTGTCCTTTTTTTCCGGGACTACGGCAATATCAACTAAAGGGGGCGATGGTCCTACAGGAGGTGCATCCGCGTGAGAGGGCTTTTCAGCCCGAGGAGCAGGACTTTTAGGTTTATTGTTTGGCTGCTGGGGAATTTCTATCCTCGGCCGATCAAGAATCTTTACAAAGCTTTTGGGCTTAGCGACTTTGCCTTTTTTTACAATCTTGGGTTTAGAAGCGACTTTAGGCTTGGCAGTCTGTTTTTCAGGTAGGGGCTCTTCCACTACTTCTGTTGCGGTCTCGGTTACCTCTTGTTCAATAACCGGCGCTTCTCCCTCAGCCTCATTTTCTTCCTCTTCCCTGACGACAGGGATGACCTCTTCAACTTTTCCCTCCGTCACCGCAACCTCTTCCGGCTTGGGTGTGGTAGTTTCATGTCCTATATCAATTGGCTTTTCAGCCTCTTTCACAGACACCTTGGCAACGACCTTCTCTTCAGATTCAGTTGGATGAACAATCTTTTTGAGAGTAATTTTTCGGTGCCTGAGACGCACTGTGGTTTTGGGCTTGACCTCTTGTTCTTTCTTTTCTGCCGCGTGTGCTTTGTCCTTGAACTTGTGGCGGATATCCCGGGCCTCGTAGTCCTCAAGCGTACTCATGTAGTTCTTGATGTTGTAGCCAAGATCCATGATCTTGGTCGCCATCTCTTTGCTGGCTATTCCGAATTCCTTGGCCAGCTCATGGACTCTGATTTTAGCCATGCCTGTCTTTAACCCCCGGCAACATAACTTTTCTTAAAAGAGCCGGTCAGGCTCTTATGTAGTTGAACGATTAGCCATTAGCGTTTAGCTTTGAAAAATCAAAGCATTAGGTTGATTAGAAATAACACCCAATGGGAAAAAGTTTGTAATAGTAAAATATCCTGTAATCATCAGACTAATCGCTAACCGCTAAAGGCTAATCGCTTAATTTAAGTACTATTGATTTGTAATTCTACTGAGAATACCCTATCTGCCGCATTGCTTCAATTTTTTCGTCTAGCCGTGTAGCTGCAAGCAGACATGTCTTGTGACATATCACCAAGTAAGTCCTATTTCTCGTAATCTTCGTGCAGTGTGTTCGGAACATTTTGTCCGGAATTACTTTGCGACTCGTGATCCTCGGCCTTCTCTTCTATAGGTTTTCAGATATTTAATTTCACAAGGCCAGAGGGAGGAAGGCGTATTGTAATACTCCGACGACCGATAACGCAGTGAAATTGAATATATGGAAATCTATATCTCAGGCAAATCCTCTTTTTCGGTCCTGGTCTCTTCACCGGTATCCGTTTCTTCAGCTATGGCATCCTCTTTCTTAGTTTCCTTTTCTTCTATCAGCTTTTTGGCCTCTTCCACTAATGAGCTTATCAACTCCGTACTCAGGTTGGTTTCCTGTGTGAGTTCATCAGGATCAGCCTGAGCAAGAAGTTCAAGTGAAGTGACGCCCAAGTCATAGATTTTGTCCGCGATGTTCTCTGTCATAGCGGATATCTCTAATAATGAATAATAGTCAGGGTCCTGGTAGTGTTGATAGCGGGTCTCACTCCTTACATCAATTCTCCAACCCATGAGTTTGGCTGCAAGACGCACATTTTGCCCCTGACGTCCGATGGCAAGAGAGAGCTGGTCATCCGGCACGATAACTTCCAGTGACTGGCTGGAATCATCTACTATAACCCTGGAGCACTCGGCAGGGGCCAAGGCATTGTAGATATACTTTGCCGGATCAGGACTCCACGGCACTATATCTATTTTTTCGCCCCTGAGTTCCTGAACTACTGCCTGGACCCTTGATCCACGCATTCCCACACAAGCCCCCACGGGATCCACATCAGATTCGCTGGAGCTTACAGCGATCTTGGATCTGCTTCCGGGTTCCCTGCTCACTCCCATGATCTGAACTATCCCATCAGAGATCTCCGGGACTTCCAGCTCAAATAGCTTAATTAAGAATTCAGGATGGGTCCTGGATAAAACGATCTGGGGCTCCCTTTGTGTATCTTTCACGTCTATAATGTAGGCACGGAGCCTGTCACCACGGCGGTAGCTTTCGCTGGAAATCTGCTCGGATGTGGGCAGAATAGCTTCTGTACGCCCAAGATTGATTATGACATTTCCCCTTTCGTAGCGCTGAATAATGCCGTTTACGACTTCGCCTTTCCGGTCCTTGAATTCCTCATAAATAAGATCCCTTTCAGCAGTCTTCATCTTCTGTATGATGACCTGTCTGGCTGACTGGGCTGCTATTCGACCCAGGGATGAAATATCCATTCTGGTGCCGATGCAGTCCTCCAATTCACATTTGGAATCAAGCTCTTTAGCCTCTTCCAGGGAAATTTCTAATTCCTTGTCATGCACCTCTTCTACTGCGGTACGATATTGAAATACCTCAATTTCTCCTTGGGCATTGTTAAAATTGACTTCCAGGTCAAGACGTACACCGTATCGTTTTTTAACAGCCGATTTAATTGCTTCCTCAAGGGCAGCAATAAGGACATCACGGTTCAGCCCTTTTTCCCTGCATACCTGATCTATGATCATCTTGAGTTCTGAACTCATATTTTATTCCTTAATATGAACTTAGCGCCCTTCGGGCGGACTTTTTATAACCTATTGATTTGATAGCCAATAAAATGGGATTTCCTATACTATTAAATTATATCCAGCCGTGCCTTGGCTACCAGATCGAAAGGAATACTAAAAATCTTTTTTTCTGAGGAAACGACTATGAAATTTTCTTTTGTCCCATTCAAAATCCCTTTAAAATTTCTGCGGCCTTCTATTGGTTCCCTAGTCTTGATCAAGATCTTCTGACCGGCAAAACGTTCAAAATCATCCTTTTTTTTAAGTGGTCGATTAATCCCCGGAGAAGACACCTCCAGATTGTATGACCCCGGCACGGAATCCTTTACATCCAGAACATCGCCTGCCAGACGATTGATGTATGAGCAATCATCGATTGTCACTCCACCAGGCTTGTCTATGATAAGCCTCAGGATTACACCTGAAGGCTCGCGACCATATTCCACGTCGATCAGTTCCATGCCGGCATATGCCACCAATGGTTCAACAAGTGCCCTTACGACCTCTGTTTGTTGTCCCTTGTTTTTTTTGTTGAGTACCATAAAAAAATAAAGTGGGCTAAGCCCACTTCATTAGCAGAGTATTATTGATATTTGTACGCTACTACCACAATACCAAGAAAACCCCCACTAATTGAAGTAAACATCCGTCCCAGCCGACCCAATATCGACATGAGCAGGCACGAACCTCAAAAAGGGTTGGAGCGGGCGACGGGGTTTGAACCCGCGACCCCAAGCTTGGGAAGCTTGTACTCTACCATCTGAGCTACACCCGCTTGTAATCCAGACGCATATTAAGAATGAAATAGAGAATGTCAAGAATTTCGAGAAGCTCTGGATATTTTATAATAAGTGCAAGCGAGTTTTGTGACGCAGCACTGAGGGCTCTTTTAAGCCCTCAGTGGCAAGCTATATAGTGTCTGAACGGAAACCTCTGGTTCCGAACGAACGACGAAGCAATCCCTGTATTTTTAGTAGATTGCTTCGGTCGCACCTCAGACTGAAGACTTCTAGGGACGAAACTTAGGGCGTTCGATTGTTGCAAAATGCTTGAAATCCTTCAGCCTTCAACCTGAATAGTTACAAAAAGTGTAAACTACAAAATGAAGGATGCCGAGATATCCATAGAAGTTATTACTTGACAAATACAGGGTTAATTTGCTAATTGAATGACTAAGAAAAGAAATGTTACTCTTGTTAAGATCATGCCTGCGTTATTTTAGATGAGTGTGATGAATAATTTTTGACATCCAAAAATTATAATGGCTTGATTATTTTAAAAAATTTACTTTTTGCTTTTACCGTTATTGAAACATTTTTTAAAATGTAATTTGCGGCAAGACTGAATGAGAATTCAATTTTTGGGATATATCCAAAAAAGGATGATTCCAGTTAAGGAAGGTGTGTCGAGGAATGAACAATAAAACTGCAACGTTTATTAAAATTATAAACACATTCTTTTTGTCCGCAGTAATTTTGATTGCATTTACCGCTGTTGCCATAGCGCAAGAGGCGGTAAGCCTTCAAAATACCGACTGTATAAAATGCCACAAAACAGAACCTGTGAGCATAGAACAGAACGGAGGCCTCCACAAGACGGCCGTGGGGTGTGTGGATTGCCACACGGAACACCCGCCCCTGGGGAAGGAAGCAATTCCGGATTGTGCCATGTGCCATTCAGGAGAACCACACTATGAATTGGACAACTGCGGTTCCTGCCACTCCGATCCGCACCAACCCCTTGCATTACAACTGGACGATAATATCACCACAGCCTGTCTAACCTGTCATCCGGAACAGGGTAAAGAACTTCAGGACCATCCAAGCAAGCACACAGAGGTCGACTGTACTTTTTGTCATACTTTTCATGGAGAGATTCCCGACTGCTCCGTATGTCATGAACCACACGCACAGGGTCAAACATCAAGTGATTGCCTCGGATGCCATCCGGTGCATCAGCCATTGACAATCCATTATGCCAATGAAACACCAAGGGCTTACTGCACGCCATGTCACGAGGAATATGGTGATCTTATGAACAAGACTACCACCTTACATAAGACATTTACCTGCGCATTTTGTCACAGGGGAGTCCATCCTGTTGTCCCGCAGTGTGAGACATGTCACGGTAAACCGCACTCGGCGGCACAGCACAAGGCAATGCCGAATTGCCTGGATTGCCATTTAGATGCGCACAATCTTGCTAAATAAACTGGGAGTAAGGGTAATATTGAAATATTTGGGATTGCTGGGATCAAGCTAGCAGAAAAATTTTGAGACAAAGGACTGGGACAATGACGGTAAAAAATGGGATTGGAATACTTATCGGAGTATTATGTCTGCTTCTTCTCGCCATCTGTTTTGGATGTGTGAAGCAACGGCCTGCAGCGTTAGAAACGGGAGAAGTTGCTCAGCCTGGGGAGGCCGCAACGGTGAAAACCGTGAAGGCCGTCGAGCAAACGGTAAGCGTCTATAATGTTAAAGTAACGCCTCTAACCAGTGGGGAGTGCGCTCAATGCCATATGGATCAATTCACGAGGATCAAAAAAGACGGGGGTAAGCATGTTGGTGTTGGCTGTACGGATTGCCACGAGGTTTATCATGCATATAACCCCTTGAAGAACAATTACGCCGAGATCATGCCAAAATGCTCAGCCTGTCATGATGATCCTCACGGCAAGGACGAAGCGGTTCAAAAATGCGCAGATTGTCACGCTGATCCCCACAGACCGGTAATGGCAATACCGGATCCATCCAACATCGAACTTCAGTGCAGGCCATGTCATACTCAGGTAGCACAAATCGTGACCAAGAACCCCAGCATGCACACGGAAGAAGCCTGCTCCTCCTGTCATTCCGAAAGTCATGGCAGGATACCTGATTGTTCAGAGTGTCACGAAAATCACAGCCCATCAGTAACAATGAATTCGCCGGAATGTCTCGCTTGTCATCCTGTTCATGAGCCTTTGCAGATCGCGTATTCCGGGGAAGTAGAAAAGAACATGATATGCGCCGGGTGCCATGATGTGCCGTTTGATGACCTTAAGACCCATCAGACCAAACATTCGGAATTGGCATGCGCGGAATGTCATCCCACTCACAAGGAACTCATGGCTTGTCAGGATTGTCATGGTGATGCGCCTCACAATCCAGCAATACACAAGAAATATCCAACGTGCGGGGCTTGCCACAGCATAGCGCACGATTTACGTATGTAACGCGCAATTAACTGAAAAACAAAAAAAGGGATAGCCTTTAGGCTTATCCCCTTTTTTTTGGTTCAGAGGTTCAGGGTTCAAAGGTTTAAAAAACCCCTGAACCTTTGAACCCTGATTAGCGGGATCTGGATTTTTTCGATGAGGGTACGGCCTGAAAATTCGGTTCGGCAGCCCCTGCATCGGTAAATTCGGGGATGGTAATCGGTACTTCCAGCACTTGGACCCTGTTATTGAAAAAATCCGCCACTATTAGGTTTCCGCGGCTGTCAGTAGCCGCGCCGGTGGGAAAGTTGAACCAGCCTGGTCCCCAGCCCTGGCCTCCAAATTCAAAGAGGTACCGGCCCGTAAGGTCATAGACCAGGATAGTCTGGCGCATGTAATCTACAACATAAATTCGATCTCTCTCGTTGTCCACTGCAAGGCCCCTTGGACGGCTCAACTTGCCGGAAGACCCACCTTTCTTGCCGAAGGAGAAAAGGAAATTTTCTTCCCGGTCGTATACATAAACCTTGCTTGTCTCCTCACTTAATAGATAGAGACGGCCTGATCTGTCAGTGCAGACTTCGAGAATAAGGACCGGACTCTTACCCTGCCTTGGTTCCTGTACTGTTTCCGATCCGGGGCTGGTTTCTTCCTCTGTGCCCCATACCGTGTCCAATGGAGTCAGACACCTGAGGAAATTGCCATCTTTGTCCAACACGAGAATTCCCCTGGAGTTTATGCCGGCCACATAGATTTCTCCACCGTGGCCAATTGCCACTCGACGCGGAATGAATCTATCGGCCCCTTCAAATCCCGTAAATTCTATTTCCTTAACAGGGAAAAAGGCCGCGTTAAGGATGGTGAGGCGGGCGGGTTTATCCTGCCTTCTGCCCTGGCATATATAAAGAAGACCATCTTCATTGACATGCACGCCATAGGGAGCATCCACGCCTCTGCCTGCGCCAAGTGAGATACGGGGAAAGAAATCCGGACCATAGATTACAATCCGGCTCCGCCCGGAGTTGATCACGTAGACCTCTTTTGCAGTCTTGTCAAAAAAGACTCCAGAGGGGCAGGCCAGAGATGCCCCCTGATCGTCTGCCGTAAGCATAGCCACAGCCTTAACCTCCGAAGTCATTGCAGAAACTGTGTCAAGGCTGACCACCGGCCCGGCAAGAAGCATGAATAGCAAAATGCCTGACATACAAAACCATCTGAACATATGATACCGGAGAATCCTTTTCATAAGATTTTTACTCCTAGTCCGCGGTTGAAACCCTGTAAAACCCTGTCGGCTGCCAGGGAGTGTGAACGGTTACAGACCGATCTATTACCTATATCAAGATAATCGTGATTCCCTGCGGCGTAGCCACCGGGAACAAATACTTGACAATACTCAAGGATAACACTTTATTTATATTTATAACACTACAATTTTGGAGGCATTCGGCAATATTATAGCTAAACAAGGCTCTTATTCTTTTCTAATTATATGAAATTCCAGTGAATTATCAGTCATGATTTGTTTAAAAGTCCATTCTTTGAATAAAAACTGGTTTTTAAACATATCCATACCTATGGATCAGTAGCGCAAAGGATCTCATGGTAGGTAGCCCGGTAAAATTATGGGAAAGCTGTCAAGGGGATGGGCAAGGAAAAATTTAAGGAGGTTAGCAGGCTATGTACTTCTCTTCTCTTTTTTTTGGGATGGGCGAGAGGAATCTGTTCGTGGGGTATGTTAATCCTTTCCGTTACACTGGTCTGGAATATTGCCGCTCTAGCCGATCCAATCAGTTTGTACGGAAATTGGCAATATCAAAAGACCGGGAACGGCGAGAGCCTGGAATCCTTCAGACAGAATTATAATGTGGACGTAGAAAGTGAAATTACTGAGGCCATGACCCTGGAAGGAAGTGTGCGGTACAATCGTGACTGGACTGAAGGACGGGTGAACGAGCTTCTGTATTCTACCTTGGACTTTATGATAAACAATGACATCTTTCGATTTGATCTCTCCGGCACTACCACAGAGCGCATGAATTCCGAGGCTGCGAACATGTCCGACCGTTCGTGGGATACCAATTTGTACAGTACATGGCGCCGGGATTGGTGGCCTGATTTCCGTCTCTCTTACGGGGAAGAATACTCTTCGGACGATCAGAGTCCTCACATCGTCGATACGGATTCTTCCAACATTCAGTTTGACACAGATTGGGACTTAGGCATGGTAAGGGCCTTTTATAACTATTTTTGCAATGAGGGGAAGGACAGGGTAGCCGACTCCAAGGATACGACGGATAACCATTTTGCCCGGCTGGAGATCAAAAATTCTTTTTGGGACAACCGTTTTACATTTGGTTTCTCAGAACAGTATTCCAATATTAAGCAGGAGTTCATGGGGCCGGTCGGGACCCCCCGCCCAGTCACTGCTTTCCAAGGCTTTTCTGGCGTACTATATGACCCTTCACATGATACTTTGCAGGAAAACTCCCGCCTTATTAACCGCGACGTTCATACAGAAGCCCTGGAAATACAACCTGATGAAAAAGAAAATATTGGGGTGAGGGTGGATTGTCAGGATGTGGATATGATCTATCTATATACAGTTGATAACTCAAGCAGAGTAGCCCGGGATTTTCACTGGGACCTTTACTTCAGTGACAATGGCGCAGATTGGGACCTGAATGCCACGGGCATCCATCATTCTTACAACTCCTCTCTTTTACGTTTTGAGTTTGATATTCCTAAAGTAAAGAAGGATTATATCAAGCTGGTGACTGTTCAGACCCCGGAAGAGGCTGTTTCCATCAGCGAGATGGATGTATTGTGTCGCACCGAATCAAAAAAAGAAGAAAGTACATATGAAAATTTTCACACTGACGTCCATCTTGGGTTTCGCTTGACCACTGACCTGAACATGAACTATAGCCTCTTACTCGAGACCGGGAAGATGGATCCGGGTTCGGATAGGGATCGGCGAAACCAGACAGGAATTCTTTCATGGACGCCCAGCCGATATTTCGCCCCCAGCCTGAGCGCAAGTGAAAACCGGCAGGATTATGAGGATCAGCCGAACACGGTGAGCCGTTCCTATTCTTTCATGATAGCCTCTGCGCCGCTTTCCACTCTGGACCTGAGTATAGGCGCTACACGCAACGAAAACTACGAGGACGATGATAGGCAGTCCACTACTCATAATTACACCCTCTATACCACAGCTGTCTTATTTCCTGACCTGAACTCCAGCCTGGATCTCCTTTACGGCACCACTGACTATGTGGACGGGGAAGACAGCCGGACTTACGGGGCACAATGTACCGTGACGGCCCGCTTGAGCCCGGAACTTACTGCGGACTTGACCGGGGAATACAATAAGAACAAGGCGGAAACGGATTCAGAGTCCATGGGCGGAATATTGATCCTGAACTGGCGGCCTTCGGATATATTCTCATTAAGGGGTTGTGGTAGCCGGACATGGGAGAAAGAAGATGATGATACTACGAACTTTCACCTGATTCTGAGCCTTGGTCCTACGCACAAAATCCAGTTGAATCTGGGTTATTTATACGCATATACCACTTCAACCACACAGAAATACAACTTCTTCTGGAGCTGGATGGTCAACCAAATTTTCTCTGTTAACGTTAATGGCAGCTACCAGATCGCAGAAAAGGATGAGCCATGGAGTATCAGTGGGCAGCTTATAGCGCGGTTTTGATGTAATCGGGTAATTCGATTATGATTATATTGCAAAAAATCCTGAAAGAGGAACGGGGAGGATGCCGGGGATGAGAAAATGTTTCCTTGTGGTTTTTATTTTGCTGACTGTCGATATATTGAGCGGCTGTGGGGTTAAAACAAGCTCAGAGTCATTTCTTCGCGAGGACACAGAACTGGGTTATGTGCAGCAGGTAGCAGTGCTGCCTTTTGAAAATTTCAGCGACGACGAGCATGCCGCCGCAAGGACGCGGGATTTCACTATCACGCAGTGTCTTGCCATGGGGCTTTTTGATGTTGTAGGCAAGGGCATTGTGGACAGCACACTCCAGAATGAGGTCATCAAGCCCGGGGCCCCTTTGGATATATCCATGACAAGAAGGCTTGGGCAAAGGCTGAACGTCCAGGCCATTCTGCAGGGCGCAGTGGATTATTCCGGGGTAGGGCGAAAGGGCAATTTTTCTTTTCCGGAATTGTCTCTGACTTTGCAGCTCATCGATTGCGATTCGGCAATCGTCCTCTGGCAGGCCAGCGGCCATGGGACCGGCTATTGCCTGTGGGGACGGCTGTTCGGCTTGGCGCCCCGTGACATGTTCCAGGTTGGATTGGGCACAATCGAAGACATTCTCGAAACTCTGCCTACCCGGTAAACAAACAGGAGTAAGACCATTTTTTTCAGACACGCCTTCATTGCTCTAATCTTAGGATTTTTTCTGTCATCTGCAGTAGGAGCTGAGAAGATTGCTGTCCTGCCGGTGGAGGATTTGAGCCAGGGCCCTAACGGGGTCAATTTTGCGCTTACCGAATATATTGAAAAGGCGGTTGCTTCTCGAGGGCTGGAGGTAATTTCTCAAGATGCAGTGCTTTCCTTCATGACCCGTAATCGAATACGCTGGCTGGGCTTTCTGGACACCTATTATGTCTTACAGGCCCGCAAAGAATTGGGGGCTGACTTCATTCTTCTTGGGACGGTGAGCCAGCGCCAGGAAAGGCCGTGCGCAGCTTTCGGCATGGTCCTGTATTTGATCCGCACCGGCGATGCCAGGACAATCTGGTCCGGTTCCATGGGCCTTTCCTGTAATGAAATGCGTAATCCGCTCGGGGTCCTGGAACCACACACAACTGAAGATCTGATGCCCATAGTGGTTCAGGACCTCCTTGAGGAATGGCCTGAGGACATAGGTCAAATTAGGGACCAGAAAGCATTCTTTGAGCTTGACGACGTGGACATGGGACGTCAGTACATCAGAAGCGGTGAAATGATTACATGCAGAGTATGGCTTCGATCCGTCATGGATGGCCGGCCCCCGAAGGTCTCCCTAAAGGTCCGGGGCCAAGAGTCCTTCCCCATGCAGCGTAAGGATGATAACTTCTACCAGGCATCCTGGATCGCCCCTAAAGAGGAGGGCCCATACCCTGTAGGCCTCAGCCTGCAATGGCCCTCAGGCAGGGAACAAGCCACATTACTGGGGACATATCGTGTGGACAATCATTCCCCCTGCTTTGTCTTGGACCTTAAGGGTGTCAGGCTTAATGGGGTGGTAGCTTTTCGGGACCGGATCTTCGCTATTCCACGTTTTCCAGAACCAGAACCGATATCACGCTGGGAATTCTCCGTCAAGGACGAAACCGGAGAGACAATCCTGCGCGAAGACAAAGAAGGGAGTCTTCCCTCCCGTTTTTACTGGCGGGGACAGACAGGTGACCGCTCACGTGTTGCTGATGGAAATTACCGGATTGACCTTAAGGTATGGGACCGGGCTGGAAATATGGCCATGGTTTCAGAAAAGGTTGCCTTGATGCGAAATCCACCGGATATGATCCTGGAGGCCAGGAAGCAGGGTAATGATATAGTCCTGGACATCCAAAGTAAGGGCGAAGTACCTATGGCCTTCTGGTATATGGAGATGCTTGAAGATGACGGTTCCCTTATCAAGACTGCAGGAGGGCAGGTCTTGCCCGCCGAGGTCGATCTCCCGATCCCGAAGACCTCAGCAGAACTCTTGCTGACCGCCAGAGATATCCTCGGAAACAAGTTGCATAGAAAAGTCAAGGATATCAATTTATTAGTCAAGCATGGGAAAGAAAGATGTGCGCCTGCGGACAAGTGGTTGAAGGAGTTTTAATATTGAACATGAAACTGATTTCAAAAGGCTTATGTGTTTTCATGTTCCTTTTTGGACTGGCGCTTTTGTCACTATCCGCTTGCGGGCCAAAGCTCCCTACCCTTCATAAACTTACTCCACTTCCTCAGGAAAAAATTTGCCGGATAGCAGTGCTCCCCTTTCTGAACCAGACCGATTACCCCGAGGCAAATGCTATTTTTTATCGTATTTTTTTAGCTGAATTGGTTCAATCCGGGCGATTTGACATAGTCCAGGAAGGAGATGTCCGGGATGTTTTTCACCATCTGAGGATCTGGCCAGGTCACGAGCCGCAGAAAGAACAGATGAAAATCCTGGGCGAACGCTTGGGGGTCAAAATTGTCATAGCCGGTACGGTGGTGGAGATGGCTGAAGTGCCTGAGGCCAAGATAATAAATCCCACTCTGGCCGTATCTCTCAAGATCCTTGATACAGAGTCCTCGCAGACCATTTGGTGTACATTTCATCGAAGAGAAGGAGAACACTATCGCAAGGTTATGCATTTCGGTGTGGTAAATACAGTAACCAGTCTTGCCCATCAAATGTCAAAGGAGATACTGGGACTATGGTTCAGGAAAGGCCTCAAAGGATGCATAGATTAATTAAAATATTAGTGCTGCTCATTGGAATCCAACTGCTTGGACCCGCCGACCTGCCGGCTTGGCCTTGGGGCAAGAACACCTTGGTGACTGTTAACTATGAAACATTCACAAAAGAGGATTTCCAACACTGGTGGGATAATTGGAAGGAAAAGGATACCCCTTTTCCCGAAAGCCTGAAGTCCTTTATTGATTGGCATCTTCTGGCACAGGAGGCCGACAGCATGGAGCTGTACCAGGAGCCTGCCTATAGACATAAGATAGATACCTTCCTCAAGGCCAGGGCCTTGATGATCCTGAAAAACGAGGCCGTTGACTCAAAGATCAAAATCAGTGACAGAGACCTCTGGAATCAATACAAGGAGCAGTATTCCCCTCGAATGTATGTCCGGTTCTTGCACTTTGATCAGGAGATACAAGCCGGACTGATTTGTGAGGAACTGAGTTCCGGCCGGATTGACCTGGCCGTTATAACGGAACAGGACTTGATCGATAAGGGTATCGTGAACCAAGAGGATAAATGGTTGCGGCCTCGTAATTGTCCTGAGTCCTGGCGGGACGCCCTGGCCGGACTGGGTACGGGGGAAGTAACACAGCCTTTAGAGATGGGGAAAGGATTCGTTTGCCTTTGCCTTTTGGAACAAAAGGGGCCGGATAAGTCTGATTTCCAGTCTCTTAAGTTCAATATTCGCGGAGAGATCAAGAAACTGCGCCAATCCGAGCTGACGTCGGAACTTATACGCCGGCTTCGGAAGAAGTACGAAGTAACGGTAGATGAGGACCTGTTTGCGGAGCTGGATGTGAACAACACTCCGGAAGAGCTTATGGACAAGATCCTTATCACCACGAATCGTGTCAACGTCCCGGTGAGGGTATTTCTCGATCAACTACGTAAAGAACAAAGTTTGCGTGGATATCGCCATTTTCAGACAAAGGAAGCAGCGGATTACCTGAAGAAGATGGTGCTTGACCTGATGATTTCCCAGACACTCACCACTTGGGAGTCCCTGGATCGTCACTATGAAGAGAGGCCTCCATTCAAATGGGTCTATGTTTTTTACTGCCGGCACCGTCTGATCAAAGAACTTGAAAAACGTCTTTTTCTTCCAAAGGTGGATGTGAGTAACGCAGAGGTGGCTGCTTACTACGAACAGCATCCGGACGAGTTCAGCAAACCGGAGGTCGTCAGCATAGTAGTCCTTGAGGACGATAAAAAACTGGCTGACAAGATTTGGGCCGAGATCAAGCAAGGTGAAGATTTTTACAGCGTGTTGCGGAAATATTACTCACGGGATATCCCTGTGCAGCGCTTTCCGTTCAATCATCTGGTCCCGGCCATGAAAGAGGTCGTAGAGAAGCTGGCCGAAGGCGAAGTCAGCCCACCCTTTGAAGTCAATGGCCGTTCGTCCATGGTAAAGCTTGTGGACCGCACGGTCATGGGCCCAACTCCTTTAAACCAAGTACAGGAACAGATTGTTCAGCACCTGCGTGAGGAAAGTCTTGCCCGGCTGCAAGAAAATTTCATAGAACAACTGCGGGCCAGGTCCTCAATCACAATAAATGACAAGGCCTGGAGGGATCTCAAGGATGAGTATGGGAGCAAAGGTGAAGAGAAAGATAACTAAATTTTTTGTTGGGCTTTTGTGTCTTGTCCTGATAGCAGCCTGTGTGCATCACAAGGCCAAGAGGCCGCTACGAAAGAAGTGTCTGGAATGCCACGAGGAGATGCGCCGGGAAATTTTCTCAGGGACCGTACATACCCCGGTGAAAGAGGAAAAATGCGCGGCCTGTCATATCCCCCACGGTCTTATCGGGGGGATTAATCTTCGCCAGAACCAGCCGGACCTCTGCGTCTCCTGTCATCAAGGACTCGCTTCGGTCAAGGATAAGACATCGGCCCACAAACCGGTTGGAGAGGGCTTGTGCGACAAGTGCCATGAAGTTCACAATGGACCATTTCCGGGTCTGCTCAAGGCGGAACGGCAGGACTCCTGTTTTTTGTGCCATGAACGAAAGACCATCATGAAGGCCAACATTCACACCCCGGTTGTAAAGGGCTGTGAGACATGCCACGACAGTCATGCCTCGGACAATCCTGTTCTGCTTCTGAAGCAAAAGGATAAGACCTGCATTTCCTGTCACGATACAGGTACAAAGGCTTTTATAACGGCACACAGGGGTTACCCTGTGAAGACCAGATGTATACTGTGTCATTCGCCCCACAGCGCCGACGGCCCCGGCCTTATCAAGCAGATTGTCCATCAGCCCATGTCCGAGGGCCAGTGCGAGGCCTGTCACCAGGTGGATGCTGCCGGCAGAATGGCCCTGAAGGATTTCCCTGGTGATCTCTGCGTCTCCTGTCACAAAGAGGATATAAAAAATAACATGCACCAGCCATATGGCAAGAGAGAGTGCATTGAATGCCATGCGGCCCACGCCAGCGAATTTCCGGACATGCTCACCACGGCCCCTGAGGAAGTATGCCTTAAGTGCCATCAGCAGGGTCAGGATAAAGAAGCAATAAGCGCCCATACCCCTGCTGAAAAGGGCGAGTGTCTGTCATGCCATTATGGCCATGGTTCCCAGGTCAAGTCCCTGCTCAAGGCTGATCAAAAGACGCTCTGTTTCCAGTGTCATGATAGGACCGATTTTGCTATTGGTCCTGTTGTTCATGATCCGGCTCGCAAAGGCGAGTGCCTGGACTGTCACGCAGCCCACGAATCTGACCAGAGGGTGCTTTTAATTCACAAGGAAAAGGATTTATGTCTTTCGTGTCACAAGAAGGCCCGCGATGAGATGGGCCTGTACAGCATTCATGGTCCTTTCGCCAATGGCGAGTGCAGCGGATGTCATCAGCCCCACCAAAGCAGGGAGAGGGTCCTGCTAAAGAAGAAAAAGGCCAGGGGGGATCTGTGCCTTGGCTGCCATGATGAGCTGGCCGAAACCGGCTCCGGGATGGTCCTGCACAGGCCCTTTGCCAGAGGAGACTGCTTTGGGTGCCATGAACCCCACGCCTCGGATTTTTCTTTCAATTTAAAGGAAAAGTCCGGACGGCTTTGTCTGAAATGTCATTCTGAAGTAAAGAAAAAACTCAATCAGCAGACAGTAAAGCACGAGCCTGTCGAGAAGCTGAATTGCGGGGCCTGCCACCGTGCGCACGGCTCCGTGCATAAAGAATTCCTGCTTAAGGGGCAGCCGGACCTCTGCCTTATGTGCCACGGGGAAAAGGCTAAGTACTGGAAGAGCGGGGTGGCCCACGATCCGGCAAGCAAGAACTGCTCCCGGTGTCACAACTCTCACGGCTCAAAAAAACAGGCTATTCTTAAGACAAGTCCCGGTGTCTTATGTGCCGGTTGCCATAAGGAGGATACGACCGGATTCTTAAAGGCCCATAGGGGTATTAAACCGGGATTTGAAACGTGTCTCGGCTGCCACGACCCTCACGGCGGGCCTGACAGCTCACTTCTTTATCCAGTCAGCCATGCCCCATTTAAACAAGGCAACTGTAGTCCATGTCATCCAGGGAGGGCCAAATGATGTCGAAGCTCATGTGGTTATCGCTGTTACTGATAGTTGTCCTTTGTGTGGGTCAGGCTGTCACCGGTTTTGCCGAAACGACCTGTTTCCAATGTCACAAAAGGGCGGATTTCCGAGGCAAAGTAGTGCATCAGCCTGTTGCCGAGGACCGATGCAGCGCGTGTCACAGTCCACATGTGGCCCATTTCAAGGGATTGCTTCAGAAGTCCGGTGCCTCTTTCTGTTATGGATGTCACAAGGAGCAGGCCGCAATATTTGCGCAAGGTATTGTACATCAGCCTGTCCGTCAGGGGCAGTGCCTGACATGCCATGACGTCCATGCCTCAGAGGCAAACGGATTGCTGAAGGGACGTCTTGCTGAGAGTTGCTTTGCCTGTCACAAAAATCTCCCTTCCAAGTTCAAACATACCCACAAGCCCTATGCCAAGGGAAACTGCCGGGCCTGCCACTGGCCCCATCAGTCCGGGAACATGCAACTCCTGAAGTCAAAGCCGGACGAACTTTGTCTTTCTTGTCATAAAAGCGATACGGTGAGGCAGGTCCACCGGAATTTCCCCAGAGGGGTAAGTGATTGTCTCTCATGCCACAATCCGCATGGAAGTGACCGAAAGGCCATGGTGCGTAATGTCCTCCATAAGCCGTATAAAAAAGGGTGTGCCGAGTGCCACGGCCAGGGCAAAATTGGGACGGAAACCTGCCTGCGCTGTCATGAGACAATAAAAAAAGAGGTCTTGACTCTTCACAGCCACCTGCTGGAACAAGAGGGATGTAGTTGCACAGCCTGTCATAGTCCCCATGCCGGGGATACATCGAGTCTGCTCAAGGGAAGCCAGAAACAGATCTGCCGGAGCTGTCACAAAGATACTTTTAATAATTATCAGGATAAACTTTACATCCATACAGAGCCCTTTGATTGCAAAGAGTGTCACGCTGTTCACGGATCCAGTCATCTGGCCATGCTAAAGGACGGGGGGAACAAAACCTGCTCCAGGTGCCACGAGACTCAGGGAAAATTTACCCATCCAATAGGGGAAAAGGTCATTGATCCGCGCTCAGGACAAATAGTGACCTGTGTCAGTTGTCATAATCCTATGGGGACGGATTTCAGATACAATCTGGGATTGAGCGGCACAAAGGACCTGTGCATACAATGTCACCGGACTTATTAGGGAGAAGTGCCTAAAGTGAGCTAAAGTTCAAAGTGCCTAAAGTTAAAAAAAGAGGACTATTTATGAAAAAGCTTCCTTTTCTGATAATTTTTACTGTGGCTGTTCTCCTATTTGAAGGCCCTATACCGGGGTACACAGCCGCCACCTGGCAGTGGCTTTCGTCCCTGAAAGGACAGCCTTCCGGGCAATCCATGCTCATGCCCTCGGCACTCTATTGCGACAGGACCCTCGAACGCTATTATGTAGTGGACGCCGGCAACAACCGTCTTCTTTCTTTTAATAAAGACGGAGAATTTCTGAATGAGTTCAACGCTAATGGTCAGCTCCAGGCCCCATTCGATATGGTCAAAGACTGTGAAGGTCATATTTGGGTGATAGAAAAGGGACGAAACAGTCTGACCATGATCGATCTTGAGAACAAGGCGGTGGAAAATCACTCACTCTCTTTCAATGGGCAGACAGTGTTTCCGGAAAGGCTTGAACAGGTAGACGATATCTTATACGTCCTCGATAAGGCCACAGGGCAGGTACTCGCGCTTGGCATGGACCTGAAAGTGATACGAAATTTTGCCTGCCGGGACGGCACGGGCTTTGTGGATTTCAAGGTTCGAAATGGTTTTCTGTGGGCCATGGAAAGGGATGGGAATATGGTCTGTTTCACAATGGATGGTAAACCGGCATCCAGTATCGTCATGGAAGATGTGGTCCGGTTTCCATACTCTCTGGAGGTGGGGCCTTCCGGCATTTTCTACGTCTTGGATCGTCATGGGGGAGAGGTTGCTGTCTTTGACCCGGAGGGCCGGTTCAGGTATCGGTTCCTCACCCCGGGGCAGGCCCGGGGCAGGCTCTATTTTCCCATCGAGCTGAAATTCGATCCCTGGGGAAGGTTATGCGTGGTGGAAGAAGGCAATGGCCGGGTAGAGATTTTCAAAAGGTAGCGAAAAAAAAGTTATGCGGGTAGTAGTAATAGGAGTACTGATGCTTGTGTGGGTCATTTTAGTTCCATTGCATTCGATTGCAAAGATCACCGGTCCCTGCCCCAACTGCCACACCATGCACAACAGCCAGAATGGAATGACGGTGGTCGCCGGCGGGCCGCTTCCTGGTCTTTTAAATAGTGAATGCAATGGGTGTCATGCCGGCATTAATGATGGCAATAACACCACGCCCTATGTCCTGATGACTGAAAGTGAGCCGATTTATGGAACAGCCGGCATTAATGGCGACACCCTGGCGGGAGGAAATTTTTACTGGGTAGCTTTTAAAAATTTAGACCGGACGGGCCACAATGTGGCAGGCGTGGCTTTGCCGGATGCTCAACTGGCTAATACTCCCCCAGGGAGTATGAATGGCGTAAGTTTGACTGAACAGTTGACCTGTGCCGGGGTCAACGGTTGCCATGGTGACAGGTCGGTTTACGATCCGTATAAGGCCATGTCCGGAGCTCACCACAACAATGATAGGACCCATTGGAAAGATGGCGTTACTCCGGCTCAAAGCTACTGTTTTCTCAATGGGGTCCAAGGTCTGGAGGATCCAGACTATGAATACCATCCCACGGCCATGCATCACAACAAATACTACGGAAAAGACAGAACCGTAGAGACAGATAGTGCCGAAGGTACAATCAGCAACCTCTGCGGGCAATGCCATGGTGACTTTCATTCCGGCTCCAGTGAGATGGTGGCGGCAGGCACCTCTTTTGGTGACGGTGTCTGGCTCCGGCATCCTACGGATTTTGACATGGCAAGGGCCGAGACAAGTACCGAATACTCCGGTTACAATGGAGGCACAGGCACTGAGAATATTTACAGCGTGGTCAGCCCTGTGGCCACTGCAGATATTGGCACCAACTTGAACATCACGGTATTTTCACAGCAGGACGATGCCATTGTGATGTGTCTTTCCTGCCACAGAGCACATGGTACGCCATTTGGCTCCATTCTCAGATGGAATTACAAAAAGTGGCCGGGAAATGACGGATACAACGGGTGTGCGATATGTCACACGACAAAAAATTGACAGGTGAGGAATGATGAAAAGGTGTCTCGTGGGCTGGATCTTGTGGTTTTTGCTGATTGCTCAGGCCGCATGGGCAGGCAGCTATCTGGACTCTGCCCACGGTAATCCCGACCACGGGGTCGATCGTTCACACACTGAGGCTAAGTTAGCAGCCTATGCCAGGGGCAATTGCGCCCACTGTCACGAGATGCACGCAAGCATGCAGGGCTCCGAGCCAGCCCCTGCCGGTGGCAGCCCCGCGCCCTTTACTGTCTTTGCGCAGAATTTTAATACCTCTGTCAATACAGGTCCCTATCAGGAGACGGATGATTTCTGCTTTTACTGCCATAACAGCAGCGGATCTGTACAGCAGGTGGACAACTATGATTACAGCAGGACGTTCGGGTGTGAAGTTGCAGGCGAACCAACTTCGATCCTGAATGCCTTTAACCAGACTTCTTATCACAACCTGTACGACATATATGATTTGGCCAGAGGCAAGTTTTCCTGGTTCAAAGATCACTCCAATCCCTGTGTTGCCTGCCACAACGCACACCTGGCCAGGAGGAACCGGTCTGATCCAGACAATCCCCTGCTTACCGCCATATCAAGGCCATCGGAGCACTTCGATCTGTGGGGTGACACGGAACTTATGTCGACTTATTCTTATGAAGCTCCTTATTGTTCCGGGTCGATGAGGGAGCCAGGAGGTACAGGGACGCAAGACGGCTCGAAGACCCCGGATTACGTGGGGTTATGTACTGACTGCCATGACAAAATCAATACCATTAACAGTACTTCCCTCGGGCGAAATCTTAAACAGATAGATTGGTCTTCTCTTGGTGACAAGCACGGCCAGCGAGACAGGGACAGCAGTAACTCAACATCTGTTGATTTTGAGGAACCATACCTCACCGCATCCGTTACCGAAGGAAATTTTGTCTTGTCCTGTCTGGATTGTCATGAACCACACGGTTCACAGAACATCATGCTGATCCGGCGTCGTGTCAATGGGGGGAATTTGGGAGGAGAAATCAGTGCGTTTTCCTCGAACGAGTGGGGCTATCTCTGCGCAAGGTGTCACGAAGCGGACACTGGTTCATCTGCCACACCCCAATGGAGCGGAATTCATCACTTCGCGGGTGACGCGCCATACCCATCCCCAGGTACTCAGTGCGGTCTGCACTGTCATAAGACATCACCGGATTGCAACGGGACCGAATGCCTGTCCATCAACTGCGACAACTGCCACTTTCACGGATCTGATGACACCTGGCTTCAGACTATTGGAGAGGTTCCGACTTATAAGAAAACATTTTGACTTCAAACTTAACTTGATAGTATAGGAATTTCCATTTTTTTCTGTAAAATCAGCGGTGTTATGGTAAGAGGGGGGGTGATTCACAAACTAATGACCGAAAGGTGATGATTACTGATGCGAACTGCCGATCAAAACA
>PQXE01000142.1 GCA_003194495.1 Deltaproteobacteria bacterium | reverse complement strand
AATAGATAAAGTTTATCAAAAGGGAGTCAGTTTATCAAAAGAAGAAATGAAAAAATATGCAGGCCGATTAAAAAGATCAAGACTATTGGCTAAATGGGATGTCATTATTGATCCAATATTGGGGTAATTGTTTTTTTCCAAATCCCTTATACTGCGTTGCACCATATTCAAATCTCCTCTCGCTTCACGATTCCTTTTTTCCCCCTTTGTTTTGCCTGTTCAATCAAATTCACCAGGCTTTCCACTTTAGGTCTTGGGAGAGCAAATATTCGGTCAAGCTCTTTATTCGAGTAATGGTCTTTCAGAAACTTATTGATATCCATCTGCTTGTGCCAGCAACCGACTATCCAACCACAGGGAAACATATTATTCTCGGAACGGCAGTACTTAAAATTGATTTCGCCGCCTACCCTGGGGCATCGAATTATTTTATCGTCGTACTGTTCAATCAATCTTTTTGCCCTCTCAAACCGGTACCTTGGGCAGATCGGCCTGGGCCTTCTTTACCTCTTCCTCAGGATAAGCATAATTCACCAACTCACCCGACAGGTACCTATCATAGGCGGCAAGGTCAAAATGCCCATGTCCGCTGTGGGCTATCAGGATTGTTTTTGCTTCGCCGGATTCTTTGCATTTAAGGGCTTCATCAATGGCCACCCTGATATTGTGACATGGCTCAGGTCCTGAAATAATTCCCTCTGTGCGGGCAAACTGTATCCCCGCCTCGAAGGTGGGAATCTGGACCGTGGCTACGGCTTCAACCAGGCCCAGTTCACGAAGGTGACATATAATGGGCGCCATCCCATGATAGCGCAATCCGCCGGCATGGACCGGGGGCGGAATAAAGCCGTGGCCCAAGGTATGCATTTTGAGCAGAGGAGTCATCCCGACCGCGTCACCAAAGTCATATGCATATAATCCCCTGGTCACGGTGGGGCAGCTTTCAGGCTCAACACAGATGATGCGCAGGTCCGGCTTTTCCCCGCTGATCTTATCCCTGATCCAGGGTAGGAATTGGCCGGCGTAGTTGGAGCCCCCGCCAATGTTACCTACGATAATATCGGGATAGGCATCCGCCATCTCCATCTGTTTCCTTGTTTCTTCCCCTATAATGGTCTGGTGGAGCAGGACATGGTTGAGCACACTGCCCAGAGAGTAGTGGGTGTCATCACGACTCACAGCCTCCTCTACTGCTTCACTAATGGCGAGTCCCAGGCTGCCGGGACAATCGGGCCATTTTTCAAGCATATCTCTTCCTGCCTGCGTTTCCGTGCTGGGGCTGGGTATACATTTGGCCCCCCATACCTCCATTGCTATTCGGCGATACGGCTTCTGGTCGTAACTGATCCTGACCATATAGACCTTGATCTCCACATCAAAGAACGCACCGGACATGCTCAGGGCACTTCCCCACTGCCCGGCGCCGGTCTCGGTAACTATGCGTTTGATGTCTTCCTTCACGTTATAGTAGCACTGGGCTGTAGCACTATTGGGCTTATGGCTTCCTGCCTGGTTTGTTCCTTCATATTTGTAAAAAATCTTTGCAGGCGTGTCCAATGCCTTCTCCAGACGATATGCCCGGTGCAGCACTGTTGGCCGCCAAGTGCGGTAGATATCCTGCAATTCTTCGGGAATTTCGATCCAGCGTTCGGCGCTTACTTCCTGCCTAATACACTCCATGGGAAACAGCGGAGCCAAGTCATCAGGGGTTACCGGCCGGCCCGTTCCCGGGTGCAAAACCGGTGGTAAGGGTTCCGGCAAATCGGCCTGAATGTTATACCAGTGAGTCGGCATATCCTTTTGGTCAAGAAAAAACATCGCCCTCTTCATTTTTTCTCCTTATTTTCAAAGTACTATCAGTTTTTGGTTCGTCTTGGCCCCGCATGAAACCACTGCTAAAATCTCTAATTAGTGCCTGAACGAAAACCCACTCGAATGATTCGTTGGGTTTTGCCTGCTGAAATTATATTTTTGTAAGTGCCTGATTTTAGTAGGTTGGGTTGAGGTACGAAACCCAACATAACCTTGCAGGCTCAACCCAACCTACAAGAAAACGGACTTTTCGTTCAGGCACTAATT
>PQXE01000141.1 GCA_003194495.1 Deltaproteobacteria bacterium | reverse complement strand
ATTGGAAAAAAACAAAGATATAGAGGTGCATTACCTAATTTCTAATTTCCAGTTTCGACATCGACATTCAATTCGATAATACACGCTTTTTTGGGAAAAGTGTAAATTGGTGAATGAAGGATGCCGAGAGGGAGATTATTATGGAAATCAAAAAGAATCCATTCACAGAAAGCTTGAAATCCCTTTCAACCATTTTTCTTCTCATTGCCTTGTTCTTGTTTGGTACTCCGGTAAATATCATAGCGACGGATACTCAAAGCCAATGCCCACTTAGCTGTCAAATCTACACAATACCCGTCATGCTTACGCCTGGTGAAATCACCTCGTACGATGTTGTCGGCACATTATGCACCATGGGATCTTTGGAAAACAAAACCGTCCAAGTCCTTATATCAGGGGCAACGTATGGGCACGTATACTGGGATTTTCCCTATCGGCCTTGGCGTTACTCGTACGTGAGAATGGCTGCTAGGTTTGGCTATGCTACCTTTAACATCGATCGAATTGGTATTGGAGCCAGTGACCATCCCTCTGGTGCTGAGATAAACGTCGATGTTAACGCTTATGTGGTCCACCAAATTGTTCAAGCGCTTCGAGCGGGAGAGATTGGTGGTGTAGCATTTCAGCGCGTTATGCTGGTTGGACATTCCCTGGGTTCTTACATATCAATAGCTGTAGCCAGTCAATTCCAGGGTGATGTGGACGGCGTCATTCTTACAGGATTTTTGCACAATGTTAATCCTGAGTTTGATGATCCGACTAATTACTTTTACCCGGCAAACCTTGACCCGCATTTTAGTGGGTTAGGTCTGGATGATAATTACTTTACGACCGTACCGGGTGTTCGCGGTGATCTGTTTTACTATACGCCTAATACAGAACAGGCAGTTATCAATATGGATGAAGAAACAAAGGAAACCGCAACAACCGGGGAGTTCGCCTCCCTTGAAGACTTAGTCACTTCCACGGATTCATTACTGATAGACGTGCCGGTTTTGATTGTCATTGGCCGGTTTGATTATATAATATGCGGTGGCGATGTAGATTGCTCGGATCGCTTCAGTGTAATTAATCACGAGCAGCCCTTTTTCTCGCCTGAGGCCTGTTTTCGAGTCTCTATTGTTCCCAACTCAGGTCATGATCTTAATTTGCATAAAAACGCTCCAAGGGCTTATATCAGAATGCTGTTTTGGGCAAACCGGCATGTCGGTACCGTTTTCAATCTACCGGCATCGTGTGATTGTCCGCAAAATCAACCCGGAATCTTTCGGAGCCATATCTCCTTTAGGCCTTGATCAGTGGGTAAGGGGCAGGCTTTCGCCAGCCCCTCCCCGTTATCGCAATGGGGTCAATTCCCCATATTTACCGGCGTGCGGCTTTCCCGCACCGTGCGGTCCCCATTCCGTTGCCCCGCAGGGAACAAAATAGACTCTACCGCCGCGCTGACTCCGCCAATGACAACAACCCCCACCTTTTTAACAGCTTGTTCTGTCGCCTTGCGCCAGAACAAGGCACTGGACCCGGCTGCGCTTCTCGGAGCCTCAGGGTACAAGCACCCTGAGGCTCCTGCGATGCTCGCGGGTCAGCGCCGCGATTCGGCAGGCGATAGTTATCAGTACGCCAGATGCGCTTCTTCTTCATGTATCTGATTTGTTTCCGGACAAACTGGTCCAGGCGCAAAAATTGTCTCCGGGTCGATGCGCTCGGCCACCCAAAATAGTTTGCTGTTCCCCTAATTAATGCGTTGAGCCGGAATTATTCTTTACCGTTCACAGGAATTGACCCGCATCTGCTCATGAGAATTGACCCGCCGGAATTATGCTCAAGTTTTGACCCATCTCTGATTTTTTAATTTTGATTTTTCCAACATAGTCCGGTTTGTGGACCTCCAGTGATTTCATTTCTGTGGGGCATCATGAAGCGGATTTGTATTTTTTGTGGAAGGTCATTTGATCCATACCCAACAGTACCTGATCAACAGTATTGCTCTCGTCCAGAATGTCAGAAGGCACGTCGTCGGAAGTGGCAGAAGGAGAAACTTGCTACAGATGAGGCATATAGAGCCAATCAGGCTGATTGTCAGAGGGCCTGGAGGCAAAG
>PQXE01000140.1 GCA_003194495.1 Deltaproteobacteria bacterium | reverse complement strand
CGATATCCTGTGATATCAATAAGTTACTCATATTCACTATTTTTAAGAGTAACATTTGGGGCCCAATTTTCTGTACATAACCTATTGAAATCATTGACTGCCCGGACTTATTGAGAAGTTACGAAAAGTTTAAGGCAGTTGGAGTTCTGAAAATCTATATAAAATCAGGAAGCAGTATGTGTAAAATTTTCTTTCAGCCCTCGTTCACAGGCTTTGCCTGGGAATGCATGCCTCAAGGCTCTGCCTTTTTTAGACCAGCGGTTTTACTGCCACCAATCCTTTTAACCCGATATAGTCACGGCCGCTGGAATATCTCCAAGGCTCAGGTTTGTCAACATATCCTCGTTTAACAGGATTATAGTGGATATACTCTATATCCGGTCAGTATTTTGTCATCCAGGATGAGCTTTGGATGAAAACCTTCCTGTCAGACCTGCTAGATTTGATCATTTTTATGCTTTTTTTATAAAACCTTAACTGCTCCAGCAAAATTATTGCAAAAAATCCTCAGGAGTCAAGACAGTGCCTGGGAAAATATTTTCAAAATGTAAATTATCCCAGGTAACCATTTTTGAAATAAAGGCTAAATGGCGCTTTGCAACCGAAACCATTAATGCATCACCCAGCGAGGTTTTTGTTTTTAGCAGATTAAAAATTTCCTTAATCCCAATGGCAGGAAAGTTGGTCTCTAGAATGGGAACAGGCAGAACAGTGACCTGGTATCTATCTTGAAAGTAGAACCATAGTTCCGTCAACTGCTTTTCGTTGAGATTAAATGAGAGGATTCCACAAAGTTCCAATAGGTTAACAATAGTAGTAAAACCGGTTCTTTTTTTGGCTATGTCAGCAAGAAATGCCCGATTTGTCTTGTAATAGACATCTCTTTTATACCGGAGGTCAATCACAAAGACATTTGTATCGACCAAAACTAAGTCATGTTTCGGACCCACTCTGTGGCCTCCCTCCACCCCTTGAATTTAGGCTTTGTCTTTCTGAGAGTCTGTTCAATATCTCCCCACGCCTCATCAAAAGACCTTAATTTTTCTAAGGCCTTTGTCTCTTCCATTGTTGGTGGAGCTATGACCGCCACCGGTTTCCCTCGATAGGTGACAGTTAATCGTTCACCTAATCTGACCTTCTTGATGACTTCACCGGTTTTTTGCTTCAATTGTTTAGCTGTTACTGTGCTCATAAAATCTCCTCTAAGTAGTTACTTAAACTTGATAATAATCACTTCAGGTCAGCATGTCAAGGATAATTTTTAACACCTCTTAGGGGTTTTTCCTCTCTCACGCATTATACACATATAGGAGCTTCTATTTTTTGGACAGGATTTACAGGATTTACAGGATTCTTCTAATTCCTTATATCCTGATCATCCTGTAAATCCTGTCAAAAAAAATTCTGCCGTAGGAGCTAAATTGTTCTGATAAGCCATTGGAGTTGAATTCGCTATGAACATTGCAAAGGATAAACGCCTGGAGCAGGCCGCACGATGGCTGGTCCGGTCTCAGGACAAGGATTTTACACCTGAGGACAAAAAACGGATGACTGCCTGGCTGGACGAGGCCCCGGCCAATCGTGAAGCGTTTGAGGAGATGCGCAAGGCATGGAAGCACATAGGTGTTTTGACCCCCGTCCTTGCACCAATTTCCATCCATCCTTACAAAGCAAAAAAGTTCGCAGACGTAAAGGCCGTACTCTCCAGATTTAAGGAATCGAAAAATAGAGCGGCAATAGCTATGGCGGCCATGGCGGTCATGGTCTTGCTGTGCCTGCCGGTTTTCAAGACTTATTTCTTTGAGCAGGCCGTGCAGTTCATGTCTATAAAACCGCAACCGGGGAGCAGGAAACTCTGACCTTAAGCGATGGTTCCATTCTGAAGATGAATGCAAAAAGTGCCGTGTCTGTTCGCATGAGGAGCCTGCGGCGGCAGGTGGAGTTAAATGAGGGAGAGGTCTTTTTTGCAGTAGCAGTCGATCCGGACCGGCCATTTGAGGTACGCACCCCCAACGGGCGCATCTAGAGGTTGGGGGAGAGGCTTCTGAACGCCATTTTGTCAGCTGATGAGGTTTACGTAGGTCCCTCAAATCGGCCTTTTGTGATAGCTGACCAACCCTCAAATCGGCCTAAAATCC
>PQXE01000021.1 GCA_003194495.1 Deltaproteobacteria bacterium | reverse complement strand
GTTTTGTCTAAAATTTGGCAATTTAGCGCATTTTAGGTAAAATAGTGCTCTATTTTCAATATGTGTCCATAATTATTAGGTAACTGAAATTCATTCGCAATTTCAGTTCTCCTGCACTCCGAGTTTTGCAAAAGGCTCATTTTGTCAATTAATCAATAAGTTCAATAGCAAGGGTAACCTGCCGCAAACAGGTTTTCCAGTATTAACGGAACATTTTTTGTCGCTAAGGGAATTCGAAGGACTAATGTAGCGGCCTGAGCTCCTTTCCATTAAACCTCTCGTCTACGTCGAAGTTGTATTTGCCATATACATTGATTTGAGTCAATCCTGGATCGATATCAATTTTTCGTACTGCGTGATTTTGCAGGAATTTGTTCCGCACCTCGTATCTCAATCTAACCGTTAAAGCTATCCAAGGCCTCTTTTTCCGAATCATATATAGCAAAGATCTTATTTAGGCGGGTTACTTCAAAGACCGATCTCACATTTTTCATTAATTCACATAATTTAATTTCCCCACGGGTCCCGATTGCCTTTAGTGCAGAGATCAATACCCCCAGCCCGGAGCTGTCGATTAGATCAACACCTGATAGATTGATAACCAGATTCACATTCCCATTTTCCACGAATTCAGCTAATTTGGATTTAAAATCAGCCGTAATGCTTACATCAAGTCTGTTTTCCAGTGGTCTTATGACCATAACTTTATTTTTTTCAAAAGACTCTATTGTCATTTTGCACTTCCTTGGTCTGGGTTTCTGCTTTTATGTCCTAATAGGACTTCACCATCAACCGGTCTCGATCAGTACCAGCAACTCTGCTGTTTTCTCCTGCATCAAATCGATATCCCCTCTGGATTCTACGTTCAGGCGCAACACCGGCTCGGTATTGGAACAGCGCAGATTAAAGCGCCAACCATCCAGCTCCATGCTTATACCGTCGGTTTCATCTATGTTATGTGCCTGAGGTCCATAGACCTTTTGTACGCGGGCAATAGCAGTTGAAGGATTATCCAACTGCCGGTTGATCTCTCCACTGGCCGGATACAGGGCCCTGCGTTTATCTAGCATGGCTGACAACGGCTGTTCCTTCCGACTCATCAGTCCTGTAATTAATAGCCATGGGATCATACCGCTGTCACAGTAAGTAAAATCCCGAAAGTAATGATGAGCGCTCATCTCGCCACCGTAAACCGCGTCTTCAGACCTCATGCGCTCCTTCATAAAGGCATGCCCTGTTTTGTTCTGAATGGGTATGCCGCCTGCACTGGTCACGACATCAATAGTATTCCATGTCAACCGTGGATCGTGGATGATCTTTTCTCCTGGTTTTTTTGCCAAAAATGCCTCGGCCAACAGACCTACAATATAATAGCCCTCGATAAAGCGGCCTTTTTCGTCAAAAAAGAAGCAACGGTCAAAATCTCCATCCCAGGCAATACCCAAATCAGCCCCTGAAGAGAGAACGGCCTTGCTGGTAACTGAACGGTTCTCCAACAACAGTGGGTTTGGAATTCCGCTGGGAAAGGTCCCGTCAGGCTGGTGCTGAACCTTAATGAGCTCAAAGGGCAGATGAGGCTCCAGGGCATCCATTACCGGACCTGCGCAGCCGTTACCGGAATTGATTACGATCTTGAGTGATTTAAGTTTCGATATATCCACATAGTGCAACAGATGCCTGATATAGTAAGGCCGGTTGATCAATGCCCTGCGCCAGCCGAATTTTTCCGCCGGGGGGAACAAACCCTGTTCCGCCAGCCGGCGGATTTCATGAAGACCTGTGTCACCGCTTATAGGACGTGCTCCTTCCCGCACCAGCTTCATACCGTTAAAATCCCTGGGGTTGTGGCTCGCGGTTACCATGATTCCGCCATCCAGGTAATGGTGAAAGGTGGCGAAGTATATTTCCTCTGTACCACACAGACCGATATCGAACACGTTCACGCCGTTTTCCATCAGGCCCTGGCACAGGGCATCACAGAGAGACTCGCTGGAAAGTCGAACGTCACGTCCCACCACTACCTGTTTAGGCTTGAGAAATCCGGCATAGCTCCTGCCGATCCGAAAGGCGATGTCCTCATTCAATTGATCAGGAATGCGGCCGCGTATATCATAGGCCATGAAACATACAAGATCAGCGCCCATATACATCCTCCAACCTTATGATGTCGTCTTCTCCCAAATAGCTGCCGGTCTGGACCTCTATCAACTCCAGGGGAATCACACCCGGGTTTTCCAGACGATGATTTGTCCCCAACGGGATATAGGTGGATTGGTCCTCTGTCAGTAATATCACTTCATCGCCCCTGGTAACTCTGGCAGTACCTCTGACTATAATCCAGTGCTCCGCCCTGTGATGATGCATCTGTAAAGAAAGGACCCCGCCCGGTTTCACCGTGATCCGTTTCACCTGGAAGCGTTCAGACACATCTATGCCCTCATATGCCCCCCATGGTCGATAGACCTTGCGATGGCTTATGGATTCCTCTCGTCCTGATGCCTTTAACCGGTTTACAATGGCCTTGACATCCTGGACACGGTCTTTATGAACAACAAGCAGGGCGTCAGAGGTATCCACCACTACCAGGTCTTTTACACCCACGGCAGTCAGTAATCGTGCTTCACTCCGCAGATAACAGTTGTTGACGTCCTTGGTCACCACATCCCCCAGGACCACATTTTCATCTTGATCGCGGGGACCCAGTTCCAACAGAGACGCCCAGGAACCAAGGTCACTCCAGCCTGCATCTAACGGCACAACAACAGCGCTGTCCGTTTTCTCCATGATTGCATAATCAACAGAGTCACTTGGGCATTCAGCAAACGCCTTGGCATCAAGACGCAAAAAATCCATATCCTGTACGATTTTTTCGTAGGCCCCAGTGCATGCATAGAGCATCTCCGGGGCAAATTGTTCCAGTTCCTCAAGATAGCGACCTGCCTTGAACATGAACATCCCGCTGTTCCAATAGTACTCTCCGGATTTAATATAATCCTGAGCTGTATCAAGATTCGGCTTCTCTACAAAACGATCTACCTGAAAAACCGGATTGCCGGTGTCCAGACGGTCTGACGCCTTGATGTAGCCATAGCCTGTTTCAGGTGCTGTGGGTATGATACCAAAAGTCACAAGCTTCCCCTGTTCGGCTAACAAAGCACCGGTTTCAACAGCCTGGCCGAATGCCTGCATGTCGGTAATGATGTGATCAGCCGGTAACACAAACAGCACAGGATCATCTTCCTGCTGTGTCAGACTTAAGGCGGCACAGGCAACTGCCGGTGCTGTATTTCGTCCTACCGGCTCCAACAGGATGGATGGAGACTCCACGCCAATCCGGCGCATCTGCTCGGCTGCCAGAAAACGATGCTGATTATTACAAACCAGCAAAGGTGTTTCACAATTCTGGAGACCGGACAGGCGTTTGATAGTTGACTGCAACAGAGTTTCATCTTCCACCAATGAATAAAATTGCTTAGGATAAGCCTCACGAGATAGCGGCCAAAGACGGGTACCTGAGCCGCCACATAAAATTACCGGCACAATCATTGAGCGTTTCTCCATGGAATTTTATAGGCAATGCTGAATTAAGCGTTTAGATGTTAGCCGTTAGCGTTTAGCTTTGAAAAAGCAGGACCATTACGCTAATTAGAAACAAGACCCAACGGGGGTTCACCCTGTTGAATCCCCAAAGGGGGCAGCGAAGCTGCATTCAACAGGGTAAATATTTATAATAGCAAAACATCCTGTTTGTCAGGGCGGGTAGCCTGATAATCATTAAACTAATAGCTAACAGCTTAAATTAGATTTACCTTAATTCAAAATTGTGCCTGAAAGGCCTTTTCGTTCAGGCACTAATTGTCCGCAGTTATGACGTCCCCTTGCGCATAAAGCTTTTGGATAAAGTCTTCGGCCTTGAGCTCAGGATAAACGCTGCACCCTGGCCCTATTCTTATCCCCTGTGGTATTTGGGTTCGAACGCCGATTACAGCAAGCGCCTCGCCCTGTTTACCAATCACGGAATCTCTACCAATACTGACACCTAGGTCAGTTATAGTATTCTCAACCCTGGCTCCTGGTCCGACCTGGGTATCGAAAAACAGTATTGAATCTTTTACCACTGCCCCTGTTCCTACATATGCCCCTGGGAAAAGGATTGACCTGGCAACTTTTCCTTCAATTCTGACCCCGTTATAAATCCTTGAGTTATTTATTAAGCCTTGGGGGCCGATAAGTGCAGGGCTTCGATCTCTTATTGCCTCGTGATCAAGGTTGGTGCGTACTTGCCAATCGGACAATTTTATTTCTGGACGTTCTCCCAAAAGATCCATGTTGGCGGTCCGGTATTCCTCAAGGGTCCGGCTGTATCCCCAATAACCGTGAAATTTGTAACCATATACCTTATGTTTGCTCATTATGGCAGGAAATATGTCTCTGCCAAACTCATGTGAGTCAATTCCTGCGTTTTCCTTCAGGGCTTGGTCCAGGATCTCCGTCTTGAACAGGTATATAGTCATGGAGGCCCAGTTCGATGCAGGGTGGGCAGGTTTTTCTAAATATTCCAGAAGACGGCCTCCTCTTGGGTCATCCTCAGAAATTCGGGCCAGGCCGAATCTGGATGAACCTGCCGGAGAAACCTGAACAAAGGAAGCAGTAACATCGGCCCCCATGTCCAGATGAAATTGAATGAGTTTCTGATAATTCATGTGATAGATATGGTCGCCGGATAAAATTAGTACAAGGTCTGGTTTGTGAGCATGGATAAAGTCAAGGTTCTGATATACCGCGTCGGCTGTGCCCTTATACCAGTCTGAGGCGTGCAATCCTTGAAAGGGAGGCAGAAGAGTGATGCCGCGATGTCTGCCTGTCATGTCCCAGGATGCGCCTGTCCCGATGTGCTCTATTAGAGATGAGGACCTGTACTGGCTGAGGATTCCGACTCTCTCAATGCCTGATTGCATGAGGTTGCTGAGAGGGAAATCTATAAATCTGTAGAGGCCTCCAAAAGGTACTGTGGACTTGGGCCTGAGGAAGGTAAGGACTCCAAGTTCATCAACCCTGCCGCCCGCAAGGACCATAGCTAAGATTTTTGGCATTTGCTAACCTGTTAACAAATCTGAATTTAAAGTTCTCCACAATGAGCTAATTACCCAAAGTGGTTATCCTTAAGAGCATGAAAATTTGCCACCCGCTCGCTATGCTCGCTCGACACACACAGACGAACACAGACAAAAGACCTTGTCTGGTGGTGAACACACCAGCGGATAAATTGTCTGTGTGTGTTCGTGTGGGTCTGTGGCTAATTCAAAATTCAAAATTGTGTCTGAGCGGCTTTTTCGTTCAGACACTATATAGACATTGAGTCCGGCACAGAAGAGGAAAAAGCATCCGGCCCGTTACTGTCAGGTCCGCCTGCAGCCTCTTCCGCAGATACATCCTCCATGGCTTCATCAACCATCTGGTCAAAGTCCTCGCCAAGGTCATCTCCCGCCAGACCTCCCATTTTTTTCATCCACTTAGCCATACTCTTGGGATCATTTTCGTCGAGACCCGTCATCATTGCCGGATCTGCTAATTTTTCCAGTCTTGTCTCTTCGGAAAGGCGCACATTAACCCTGGAGATCAACTTGGTGACCGAGTTACTTCCACAGTGTTTGCAATGGGATGAAAAATCGTCCTTGTTAAGGACAAGGTGAGAAGAAATCTTTCCACACTTATTACATCGATATTCGTAGATCGGCATGATTTACTTCCCTCCATGTACTGGATTGTGTACACAATCTGTTTACGCAAGATGTTTAACTACCAAGCGAAGGAGCGTATTTGTTGTAAATTTTTTGGCTGCACCATTAGGCAAATTCTTGTAGGGGACCTCTGCTCTGGCACTCTGCCTGTGCCCGCCGGCCGACCCCATTTTTCCAAAGACACGGGCCGCCAGTTTACCTGCATTTCTCTTATAGCCATCGCAGCGAAAGATGACTACCAGCTTTTCTCCATACCGGCCGGATATTATGACCATGCCTATATCATGAATATGTGCAAAAAAATCAGCTACCACGACAAGAATATCCGGATTTCCAACGCGGCCCAGGTGAACATAAATACGTTTTTTGCTGGTTTTCATAGTTTCCAGGGCGATCTTGAAATATTTCAGTTCTGATCGCCTTATATCAGCAGTCTCTATCTTATTCAGCAGTTGCTGGTTGATTTGCTTAAAGAGGTATTGGAAACATAGTACATCAGATGGCGAGGTCTTTTTGGTAAAGTTTTGGGTGTCGGCCTTGATGCCGTAAAAAAGTGCTGTTGCAAGTGCTACAGTAGGCTTTATCTTGGCGGCCTTCAAGTATTCTGTGAGCATGGAGGCAGCTGCTCCATATTCCGGCCGTATGTCTACAAAAGGGGCGTCCCATCCATCAGTGACGGGGTGATGGTCTATTACCGCATTATAAGTAATTGAAGCCAAATCCGGATGGTGCGGGGGTTGGGAATCTATCAGCACGAATTTGGTGTATTGATCCTGCTTTGTCCCCCTCAGGCGCTGCAGGGGAATTTTAAGAAAGTCTCTCATTGCAAGATTGTTCACACGCTTTATCTCATTATTGTGAGCAATTGTCACATCTTCTACTCTTCGGCTGAGCAATCTTCTTACTGCCTGGGCGCTGGCCATGGCATCGGGGTCAGCTACTATTACGACCAGTACGCGATCGTCCCGCCTGAAAATCTGCAAGAAAGAGCGGAGACGTTCTTTGTTGGAAAACCTTTTTGTGATACGCGCACTTTGATCAGGAGATTGTGGCGAATCAGCTTTTTTAGGATCGTGTTTATTGTTATTAACTGATTTTGTCATTTTACTATTATAAAAGCCTCAAAAGGCACATTTAGTGCCTGAACGAAAAGGCCGTTCAGACACTATTTAACGAAGTATTTACGGAAACAATAATGCCAAACGGCATGTCGACAAGATAAGCATAGTTTGGATTAAGGAGCAATTCTAAATTAGTCATCATGATTAGTCCAAGGAATATTTGTTCCTTTTTTAAATTCAAAATTTAGAATTCAAAGTTGTGTCTGAACGGCCTTTTCGTTCAGACACTACATAGCCCCTGGGAGTTATCATCCTGCCTTGCCACATAAAGGTCTGACTATTTCCAACTATTATTGTAGTCTGCATATCAATATCTTGGTCTGCAAGGTCGGATAGTGTAGTAATAATAACAGTCTCTCCTTGTCTCATTGCACTTCGAACTATCCCGACAGGGGTAGAAAATTTTCTATACTCCTTGAGTATTTTCACTGCTTCTTCAAGCTGTCTGACCCTTCTGCGGCTTCTGGGATTATAAAGAACAACAACAAAGTCTGCCTGACCTGCAGCATGTAGGCGTTTAACAATAAGGTCCCAAGGGGTCAGAATATCGCTAAGGCTAATCACTGAAAAATCGTGGGTAAGGGGAGCGCCGAGCTTTGAAGCGCAGGCATTTAGAGCTGAAATGCCGGGAATAATATTCACTTCAACCTGTGCGCCCTCCGGATGGGCCTGCAGGATTTGCAGTACCAATCCAGCCAGTCCATAGATCCCGGGATCGCCGCTACAGACTATAGCTACCCGTTTACCGGAAAGGGCAAGATCCACTGCGGCCTTGCAGCGATCAACCTCTTGTCTCATACCTGTTGCAACGACTTCTTTCTCCGGACCTAAGATCGAACGTATAAGGTCAATGTAGGTCTTATAGCCGACTATTACGTCTGAAGCAGCTAAGCTATCAAGGGCAACAGGAGCCATCCACATAGGATCTCCAGGGCCAAGGCCAAGAACGTCCAGCCTGCCAACTTTATGATCAAAAGAATCTGATGTTATAATCATCTTGTAGTTTTGGACTACTTCTTTATTATATACTAAAAGGTAATTTTAACGTCCAAAGATAAATAGTACACCAAGTAGCAGTATCGGCAAATGGCACTATGGAGGATCTCTTGCGAAAAGGTTTAAGGTGTTACCACTGGGTCTGGTTGGCGCTCATGGCTAAGTTTGGCTGGGATGTGGCTGGAACCTGGATTAAAAAAAAGAGGACAGAAAAGGTAAATCACGAAATGAAAGATGACTAAAAAGGCAATCTGAAACATGATTCCGCTCAAAATGTCTGAACGGCTTTTTCGTTCAGGCACTAACTAATTCATCAAATAACCCTTAAGCCGGATATCTTCCACTCTAAGCGGTGCAAGCTCATGATTTAGACACCTGACTATTGGTTGTTTGTATTCCACCAGAAAATTTTCTTGAATACCTGAGCTTATATCGATTCCCTTTAGTTCCCTGTAGATTGTGTCTCTGACCCAGGCCTCTTTTTTCCGAATTGCGTGCTTTGTCTTGGCATCAGAGACAAGGAGTTTAACTTGTAATTTAAAAAAGATCATTTCCTTGTCTCGTTGCGCCGGGACAAGAAACGGATCAAGATCCATGGTTTCAAAATCGCCATAATTGGCCAAGGTGTCCGGGATATCTTCTGTAACTGCACTATGTGGTTCAAAAAACGGAGTTGAAAGATTCCACAGAAGCACAAGTCCCACTGTAAGAAGAATTCCAGACACCCCTGTTATGGTCCCAATAATCCAAGATGCCTCATCCGGCAGTTTGGCCTCTGCGGTCTCTTGTGAGTGGTTCTCGCTCGCTTTGTCCGGCGGGAGGGCCTCTTCCGTGGATAGTATCAGTTCCTCTTCATCTGATTCATTATAGCTATTATCCTCAAAAAGCCGGATATCAACCGGGTGATCTCCTTCATCCCATAATTTGTCTTCAGAAAGTACCACCTCAAAGTCATTTTCCAGTGACTCTTTTACATTTTCATCGGCCAGATGAGGACTATTATCACTAGAGTCCTCTACCGATTTGGTTATCTCTGGAGATGGTCCTTCTTTAGGACTGGTTTTATCTTTAAAAATAGAAGTGTCTTGAGTCACGGCAACATATTATCAGAAAAAAATATTTATAGGGTTCAAAGGATCAGGGGTCAAGGGTTCACTGAAAACTCGAACTGTTGATTCGTGAGTTCTGAATGGAGGGGGAAAACGTTCTATAGGCTAGGGTGTAAGGGGAAACCGTGTCTTGCCAAACCCTGAGTTTTTTGAAACCTCTATTGATATTCTTTCGATCCATGACTCACTTATCTCATGAATCATGTTATTTATCAACCTAATTAAAAACCCAATGTTCCACCATTCCATTATTCCAATGGTAAGCGAAGCGGACGAAATTCATCTATCGATCTCCTTTACGACAGAGGCTAAACGGACCCTAAGTCTCAACATTGCCTTGGTATGCATCTGAGATATGCGGGACTCCGTATATCCCATGATTTCCCCTATTTCTCGCATTGTGAGATCCTCGTAGTAATAAAGAGAGATTACGATTTTTTCCTTTTCCGGTAGGGCGGTTATGGCTTTTATCAAAATTTCTTTGATCTCGGTTTTATTCAATAAGGTAAAGGGGTTTATCTCGCCATCGTCTGCTATTAAATCAAAGAGATCTTCTTCATTATTGTCCGGCATTCTTCTTCGGATAGTTTCTATATCAAGGAAGGTTACGTTCTTTGTTTTATCCAATAATTTGTAGAATTTTTCTATATTGATTCCCAATGCCTCGGCAACTTCTTTGTCTTTCGGAGGCCGATTAAGGTCTTTTTCCAAATATTCGTATGTCTTTTCCAGTTCTGTAGTCTGTTTCCGTATGGATCTCGGGACCCAATCAAGGGATCTGAGTTCATCCAATATGGCCCCACGAATACGGAATTCCGCATAGGTCTTGAAACGGATTTTTTTTGATGAATCAAATTTCTCAATAGCATCCATTAATCCGATGACTCCTGAGCTTATAAGATCATCCGTGGATATATTTGGGGGCAGGCGCATGGCGAGTCTTCCGGCAATGTATTTTATCAGAGGAGAATACTTGAGGATCAGTTCTTGACGTTTCTCCTGTGTGAGCGATTGACCGTTGCCGAAAAAAGCGTCAGTATAATCTTTAAGTGGTATTTTTGCGGTCTCTGCCATCACTCGCTTACGTCCTAAGGAGGTGTTTGCAGAGATATTTGACGTCACCAACAGCATGGTTTCTCCTCCTGTCATCCAAGATATATTGTGCCAAGTCCATAAATCCCTGATTCCTAGCTGTTAATCTACGATTCCTTTGGTGCTTCAGCGTGATTCATAAAGACATCTCAGCCACAATGTTTTTATTTTCTTGATCAGTTGAATTGAGAAGAAATGAAATGGTCGCGGTGGGCGAAGCAAAACTGAATCAAAAGCAATTAAAAACAGAAGTACCCTCATTTCCTCTCCCCCTGTCATAATCTGGTCTCCCAGTAAGTAAGCCAAACCAAATTATGTCCGTGATTTAAGAAGCAACACTTATACCAAGGGCCTGGAGAAAAATTCTTCTTATCTTAAGGGAATAAAAAATAAGCCTACACCACGTTTTACAATGAGCAGGGTATGATCTCTTGAAATGATCAAGCGCCAAGAACAAACTCACATACTATTAAATATTTTTATTAAAAAACAGAGGGTTGCGTTATTGAAGCCGTCTCCGGCCCCGCTTAACAGGATAAGATAATAACTGCCTCTATAACAGATAAACAGGTGAGTAGGCGATTACGGAATACCACAAAAATGCGGATTAGATGGACCTTATATCCCCAAGGTCAGTCTGCAGAATACAAAATTATAGTCAATATTTTGACATAAATGAACTCTCGACAAAAAAGATGACAATTTTTTGTCACTTTTATAGTAACCTTGAACCTTTCAACCCTGAACGGTTACGGTAACTCGTAACCGTTCACGGTATTACAACGCCCGTTTTACCGCACCCACCGAACTGTAAGCGTTTACAGGGTGCTGCAGATGCGAGGCGACGGGTACGCAGACGTACTCCCTGTACTTCAAGTACCCGACAACAAAGCAGATGCGGTGCCCTGTAAACGCTTACGGTAACTCTAATATGCGGCTTGTGGATATGTCGTGGATAAAAGGAATCCTTGCTACATAGCCCCCTGCGTTCTTTACTGTTGCAGCCCCTACTATATCTTTTTCTTTCCAATCCGCTCCCTTGACTAAAACATTTGGAACAATGGTCTGGATAAGGTTTAAAGGAGTAGGATCGTTAAAAATCACCACATAGTCCACAGCGGCAAGTCCAGCCAGCACATAGGCCCTCATCGCTTCGGTGTTAATAGGACGCTCCGGCCCCTTGATCTCTCTGACTGATTTGTTGCTGTTCAATCCTACCACCAGATAGTCGCCCAGGTGCCGGGCTGACTCCAGGTATGAGACATGACCTGCATGCAGGAGATCAAAACATCCATTGGTAAAAACCATCTTCTGGCCGGCCTTACGTCTTCGATTAACCGCTGTATTCAGAGAAGGCAGGTCCAATATCTTCGGATTAGCCTTTGGCCACCAGGATCTTGGCGCATGTGCAGTAAAGAAGTCCTGCCGCGCAGATCGTATTTCATCCATATCCAGCTCAGCCAAGACGATTGTCTCTCCATCACAGGCATTGGCAAGGATTTCCCCACGGGGTCCTATGATCTTGGAACCTCCACCAAATTCCGTGCCTCCAATCATGCCCCAGGCGTTTGCACCTGCCATAAAACATTGGTTCTCAATAGCCCTTGATTCCATCAGGAGCTCCAAGTGGTGTCTTCGGCTAAGTGGCCACAGAGCAGACAAAAGCACTAAGTCCACCCCTTGACATACAAGATGACGGACAAGTTCCGGGAAGCGCAGATCAAAACAGGTTATCAGGCCAAACCCCGGTTCGGTTTTTCTGAAAGGTATCCACAGGGCAACAGGGTCGGTCCCCGGGCTAAAGACATGATCCTCTCTCATAGGGGCAAAGAGATGGATCTTTCTATATGTATGAAACGTATTGTCAGGTCCGATCACATAGGTAGTATTAAAGAGCTTCTTCCCTGATTCCTCTACGGCTAATTCAGGAAGTGTGCCGACTATGTAGATTCTATTGGTTTCTGCCAAAATTTTAAGTTTGAACAGGAGCTCGGGGATTTCATGGACCATGTATCTGTCCGCTTCACTGAGAGGGCCTGTTGCCCACAGTTCAGGAAGTAGAAGTAATTCCCCTCCGGCCGCTGCAGTTTCACTGGTTGCGGATTCAACTTTCTTCCAGTTGGCATGGATATCCTTTTCCCTGGGAGTGAACTGGAAAATACCCATTTTGAAGGTTGACACTGACTGTTTCATGCTTGAATAGTTACCCTTAATTCAACATTCAACATTCAACATTCAACATTTATTATTCACTGGCCTACCCTCCAGTCCAATGTCCTTTCAATCCCTTCAGAAAGAACTGTTTTGGGCTTCCAGCCCAGCACCTCCTCAGCCAAATCTATTTTTAGGCAGCTTTTTTTGAGATCTCCCGGTCTTGCAAAGGTCCTGTTTGGTGTCCTGAGAGAGTTATCCAGAGGATGTTTTTCGGAAATTACATCAAATATGGTCTCAAAGAGGAGCTGTGTCCTGGTTTCCTTCCCTGTACCAATGTTTACGGCCTTTTTGTTTCCCGCCTCAAGGGCAAGAAGGTTTGCCTCTACGATATCTCCCACATAGCAGTAATCCCTGATCATACCCTCGTGTTCAGATGGAAAATGGTAGAGCGTGTTCGGCTTATTTTCAAGGAATCTGTCCATGAAAATGGCCACTACCCCTGCCTCACCTTGAGGTATCTGGCGCGGGCCATAGACGTTGGAATATCGTAGGACAGTATAGTTCAATCCATACCGGTGCTCGTAGAAATGAAGGTAGTTTTCTGAAACTGCCTTTGCTATGGCATAAGGGGACAGGGGTTGCGGAGGATAGTTTTCAGACGTGGGGTACTCTTCAGCCTCTCCATAGATGGCCCCGCCGGAGGATATAAATATGACCTTGCGTGTCCCGATCCTCCTGGCACCTTCCAGTAGATTGATAAAACCCTCGATATTTACTGAGGCGTCAAATCCGGGGTCTTCCACAGAAGCAGGGACAGAGATTTGGGCTGCGTGGTGATTTATCACCTCGGGCTTTTCATATTCCAGTAGTTTGTGTATCTCCGGGGCCCTGATGTCCATCAAATAGAATTTTGCATCAGGATGCAAATTTTTCCGTTTTCCTGTGTACAAGTTGTCTACCACTACAACTTCATGACCTGCCTCTATGTAAGCATCAGTCACATTTGAACCTATAAAACCCGCCCCGCCTGTTACAAGGATTTTCATATCCACAGATCTCCTTAATATATACTAGAGCTATTAGCCTTTAGCTATTAGCCTTTAGCTATTAGCTTAATGATTACAGGATGTTTTGCTATTACAAACTTTCACCCTGTTGAATCTCCAAAGGGGGCAGCAAAGCTGCATTCAACAGGGTGAACCCGTTGGGTGTTATTTCTAATTAACTTAATATCTTGATTTTGCAAAGCTAAACGCTAATGGCTAATCGCTTAGGTTATAGTATTACCATGCACCATACGGTCCTCACTCCTCGCAATGACGGCTCGGAACCAGGTGTTTTTGTTCAACCTTGTTAATTATTCGGTAATTCCACCCAGGATCTTAAATCTGCGGTGAATATGGTCTTGTCCAAATATGCACGGCCAGCAGCCTAACCGCACAGCTCGAACTTGTTTGGAACCGTTGAATTTCGTTCCTCAACCCAACCTACAACTTTTCATAGGTCTCGGTTAAGGCATTGATCAAGGATTCGAGATTTATCCGGATATCGTTTTCAAACTTCTCTTTGGTATAATCTCCACCAGTGATATGAGAAAATGAATAGAGCCTGACCCCTGTAGCGTCATGGATGGTGTCCACATACTTGTCCTGGAAATGCATCTCGGAAAAGACTACGTCCACATCGAGATCTCTGATCTTGTCTATGGTTGTCCTCAACTGGCTTGCAGTGGGATTGAGCCCGTGTCTGGGCTCTATGACCGCTGTCACCTCCAGACCAAACTCCTGGAGGAGATAACCATAGGCACCGTGGATGCTGGCACACCGAAAATCCATATCAGGGATATCGGCAAACCGCTTCATATACCCGGCTTTCATTCTGCGTAGCCTTGCAGTATACTGCCTGGCATTTTTCCGGTAATACTTGGCGTTTGCCGGGTCCAGCTCCATAAGGGCATCGCAGATGTTGTAAATCTGTTGGATGGACGTAGTAATGGAGATGAAGGTATGGGAGTTGACAATTCTTTGATCAGTATCAGTTCCGGCCACTGGGATAAGGGCCACCCCCTTATTGGCGTAAATAAGCTGGATTTTGCCCTTCATCCGGGCCGCTTCAATTATTTCAAATGCGAATTCGTCGTGCCCAACGCCATTGACCACTATTGCATCCATTTCCATGACGCGTTTTATGTCGTCAGGCCGGGGTCTGTAACCATGAGGATTGAACCCGGCCTCGATCAAGGGAATTACCTCAGCCCTGTCTTCCACTATGTTTTTCACAAAGCTGTAGTAAGGATGGAGAGTGATCCCTATGCAAAGCCTTTTACCGGCAAAAGCAGAATCATTTTCTCCTGGAATCAGAAAAAACATTAATAATGCAGTGAATACTACTACTTTCTTGACACAAAACACTGAAAACACCTCCCATTCAACCTGCACGTTTAAGGTTTGTCACTAACCTCAAAGGCTTGGGCAATGGCCGCCAGATTCTTTCGCATGATTTTCATGTATCCGTCAGGATCCACCTTCCCGTTCATATCCAGACAGCGGTCCATGGAATCAAGCACTGCCAACTTTGCCCCTGCTTCTTTAATGATCTGAGCTATGGGCGCATTGGGTTCCCATTTGTGGATCACGACTTTTATTTCATCACGAACCAGCGCCGTTTTGAGATTTATCAGATCTTCTTTTGTCCAGTAGAAGTCGGGTTTTACAAAACAATCCACAACATGGATATTGAAGTTGTCTGTTAAGTAGACAAACTTATCAGTTAATGCGAAAGACTCAAGATTTTCAATTTCCACGAACCTGCTTTCATACTCGATCTTAAGCTTGAAGAATTTTCTTTTCAATCCATTGAGATTTTTGTCTATTTGACCTGCATCCTTTGGGCTTAAACGTTTGAGGTCAGCGGCAATAATATCGGCCATTTTGGAGACGTTGGACAAACTTAACCAGACATACACGGACTTTCCGTTATGGTCTGCTACGTGGAAGCCTTGTTCTTCTGCCGTACCTGAAAAATCGTTGCAAACCGGAATATCAAGCAGGGCCACACCGGTGAGTGCCGGATCAAACGGCGCCGAGGCATCTATTTCAATGGCCCTGATATTCCATTTCCTTGTATAGATGTAGAGTGGATCGCTTTTCCATACTTTCCGTATAGTAATGACTGCATCAGCTTTTTGTATATACTTTCTTATCTCTTCCTCTTTTTTTTGGAAATAGTATCTCTGGTCATCCATTCGACAACCAGGAGGACACACATTGAAGACATCAATTGAAGTCTCTCCAGTCAATGAATTTACAATAGAGTAAGTGCACTGCAGGCTGGTGAGAACACATGTCTTTTTTTGAATTGCAAAACCGTAAGATGACAAAACCAGGGAAAGAAACAGGGTGAATACAAAACAGGCAACTTTTAATGACTTCAATTGTGTCTCCTTTCTTGGATACTCGCTCTACCGAATCTTTTTCGTACACCTTGTTCTTTCTCCCAGCATTTTGACAATGGTAGTGGCAAAGAAAAAACATGAGGCGACAAGAATAACCGCACCGCCAGAAGGTACCGGTATTTCAAGCTCCATTGGCACGATTACCCCGATGACACAGCTCAATGTGGCAAAAATGATGCTATATACAAAGAAACCCTTCATTGACTTGCTCAAGTTTCTGGCAGAGGCAGCCGGAATAAGAATAAGGGCCTCTACAAGAACCGCTCCGATTATTTTCACAGAAGCTACTGTAATAACTGTTATCATAAGGATGAAAAGATAGTCCAGAAAACAGACCTTCACGCCGCGGACATGCGCCAAGCTGGGATTAAAACTTGCCAGAATCATTCTATTGTAGCAGGGTAATCCAAGCAAAACGCAAACAAAGCTGATAATCAGCAGCACATTCATGTCTGTATCGTTTACTGTGAGGATGGAGCCAAACAGGATATTATCCAGGACATGGATATTCACCTTGGCTGTAACGTAAAGAAGGATACATGCCCCGATAGCCAGCGAAATCGAGAGAAAGACGCCTATTAAGGTGTCAGACGACATTTTTGTCCTGTTCTTAGTGAAGTTCATGAACAGTCCGAAAAGGATGCAAAACCCGAACATTGAGGCATATGGAGAGGTGTAGGGCTCTCCAAGCATAATCCCGATAGCCACGCCGGTGAGAGCTGCCTGTCCTATAGCCTGGGAAAAAAAGGCCAGCCGTTTGGTGACAACCAGAGTCCCGATTCCTCCCAATACAGGCCCAATGAGAAACGAGCATAGAATTGAGTTAATGACAAAGGAGTATTTAAACGATTCAGGCGCTATTCCAGCAAGCGCCCACTGCTGAACCTGTAATCTGATAAACTCGTAGACCGCGGTCATTGGGTAACTTTTTCAATCATAGATTTACCGGAAAAGCCTGCTCGCGAGAAAGGACATTCAGTATGCGATCAGCCGTCAGGACGTCAGCCGGACTACCTGAAAACAAAATCTTTCTGTTAACACATGTGACAAAATCGGCCATTTTTTTGACCTGTTTCAGGTCATGATGTATCCAGAATATAGTCACCCCATTATTTTTCAGTTTGATTAACATATCCTCAAAAAGACTCGAACCTACTTCATCCAGACCGGTCATGGGCTCATCCAGAATAAGTAGGTCCGGAGACGGTAACAAGGCCTGGGCAAATAACACGCGTTGCCTTTCACCGCCTGACAACTGTCCCATCTGCCGTTTTCGCAGAGACTCCATGCCGACTGCTGCAAGGGAGCGCGTTACTGCATCATGGTGTTTTTTTTTGAGACCGAAAAAGGCCGGATGGTCCTGGCAGATCATAGCCATAAAATCATCAACAGTGATGGGCAGGGTATGGTCAAAATCGAGAAGCTGGGGCACATATCCTATGACTTTGCCGGCAGGCCAATTGATGGTAATCCGACCTGTGTGCGGCATCTGGCCCAAAAGTGATCGCGCAAGACAGGTCTTGCCCCCTCCGTTGGGTCCGATCAGGCAGTGGATCGTTCCATTTTCTACATTAAAGTTGATGTCTTCCAGGATAGTGGTGTTGCCGAATCTGAGCCCGACCCTTTCAAAAGATATACATGGTCCGGAAAATGACTTATGGCTATCCGGTAAAGGTTGAGAGGTTAAGAGGTCAGTCATAACCTTCACCATTCAGTCGTCTTATCTCGTCTTCTCCTTTATACGGGACGACCTCTTTCCAACCTTTCATAATCAGATTTTGTATGATGAAACTATCAGGAAAGGGGATATTGCGTTGTGGATGACGAGGTCTTTTTGAGTAAAGGCGAGATTTATGGTTATAATACCAAATCCTGAAAGGTTGATCTTCGTGAAAATCAGGCGCCTCGCTTTTATTGTCCCCTTCAGCCCTGTGCCGATGAGACATCACCAGCAAAAACGATCCGGACACCTCAGGGTCTGATGTCTTTCCCATGTATGCAGCAACATGAGTGTATTTAACATTAGGAACCTTTTGGGTCCAAAGCAGCTTTCCCCTTTTTTTCCATGCCTGATCATGGATAAAGGGTGGAATAAATTGATCTTCTAATTCCCTGATTGACGGCCATTTCTCATCATTTTCGTCGTGATAAGCGTCGATTTCCAGCGCTGCGGCATAAAGATCGTTAAATGTACCCTGCTCAAAACTGTTGAGGTCTCCATATCCGCTCATCTGGTAATCAAGCAGGACCTTTTGCTCATCTGATCGGGTTCGGTGCAGAATCGCTGTTCCTGATACCAGGATAACCACCAGCATGGCCAGACAAAGATACATCGACTCATATCTTGTGCCTGCCGGCCTTACTATCTGGATAGCCTCTTTGCTTCTCATGACAGCAGAGTTTCTTTTGTCTTTTTCCGGGCTTGAGCCAATTCCTTTACTCACTTATTCATATTTCAGTGCCTCTATGGGATTCAGCATCGATGCCTTTCTTGCCGGGTAAAGACCGAATACTATGCCGATCACCAGCGCAAAACAGAAAGATAAAACTATTGATTGTACAGACACAACTGATGACCATCCGGCAAATATTGACATAACTTCAGATACGGAAATGCCAAGAAGGATACCCAGAATACCTCCGGCAGAACAAAGTACCAGCGACTCTATAAGGAACTGAAAAAGGATGTCCCTCGTCCTTGCGCCCACTGCCATCCGGATTCCGATCTCCCTGGTTCGCTCAGTTACCGAGACGAGCATGATGTTCATTATCCCGATTCCACCAACAACAAGGGAGACAGAGGCAATACTTGCAAGGACAATGGTCATTGTCTTCATGCTGGACACAGCGGCATCCTGAATGTCGGCCATGTTCTTGATGATGAAATCATCCTCTTTCCCGCTGTGGATCCTGTGCCGTTCCCGCAAGAGCAGGGTGATTTCTTCCTGGGCCTTTATCATAAGTGCTTCATTTCCAGCCGAAACATTGATCTGCTTCAGCATGCTGTGCTTGCCAAGGAGGCGCTTCCGGGCAGTTGTTAAAGGCACCAGGATTACATCATCCTGATCGGTGCCCATGGCTGATTGCCCCTTTTCCTCCAAAAGGCCTATCACCTTAAAGGGGACCCGTTTTATCCTGATGATTTCCCCGATAGATGGCATTTGTGGAAATAGATTTTCAGCCACCGTCCTTCCTATCACTGCCACCTTGGTGCTGTACCTTACATCAGCATCTGTAAATGACTTCCCTGCAACAATCGGCCATTGTCTGATAGTCAGGTAGTCAGGGGAGGTTCCTGTGATGCGGGTGGACCAGTTCAGATTCCCGCAGACCACCTGGGCGGTTGTCCTCACTACCGGAGCGGCCAGAGCTACTGAGGGACATTTTTCCATTATGGCGGTCACATCTTCCGGCACCAGAGTATTTATGCTCCCCCATCCACCCCTGATCCCTCCCCTGGTCAGGCTGCCGGACTGGACAAGGAGCATGTTGGTGCCGAGGCCGGCGATCTTGTCCTTGATGCTCTCTCTTGCCCCTTGACCTATTCCGATCATGGTGATCACAGCGCTTACCCCGATAATAATGCCAAGCATGGTCAATAATGAACGGATCTTATTCCTTAACAGGGCACGGCAGGAGATCCTGAGCCCAACGGTGACCTTCACAGGCCCCCCGCACAATCTTTAATAATCACTCCGTCCTTTAACCAGACCTGCCTTCTTGCAAAACCGGCAATGTCCTGGTCATGGGTAACGAAAATAACAGTTTTTTTTAGTTTTGCATTCAGGTCCTGAAAGATCTCTATGATCTCCCGGCCGGACTTGCTGTCAAGGTTGCCTGTAGGCTCGTCTGCCAGGACGATAGAAGGATTGTTTACCAAGGCCCTTGCTATGGCCACCCTCTGCTGCTCTCCCCCTGAGAGCTGGCCTGGATGATGTCTTTCCCTCTCTCCCAGACCAACGGCCCTCAATGCCTCCTTTGCCAGCTTTTTCCTCTCTTTTGCCAATATCCCATCTTTGTAATATAATGGTAACTCCGCGTTTTCCAGTGCGGTTGTCCTGGGTAGAAGATTGAATCCCTGAAACACAAAACCTATCTTTTCATTTCGTATCCTTGCCATTTCATCTCTGGACAAACGCGCCACATCCACGCCTTCCAGCATATAAACCCCTGCCGTGGGCCTATCAAGGCACCCCAGTATATTCATGAGTGTAGACTTGCCCGAACCTGAAGCGCCCATTATGGCAGTGAACTCACCTCTGGAGATTTCAAAAGACACACCTTGAACTGCAGCAACCTCAATACCATCAAGAAAGTAGGTCTTATGAAGGTCCATTACAGCAATCTGTCTATTCTCCGCCATTTATGGATGAAATCCTCTAAAAGCCCTGGATCTAGACGCAGGTCTGTCCTTATTTGAAATAATCGGTTTTCCATCTCTGTCCAGGGCCTGTATTATCAATTTTTCGCCAACTTTTATAGCCCCCTGGACAAGCTCTGTATACTCACCATCCGTCATCCCTGTCCTTATCGGAACAGGCTCTGGATTTCCCTCTCTATTCATTCGCCATACAAGTCTTGAACCTCCGGCCATGTGACCCCTTCCCGCCTTTTTGCCTATTTTGATATTTCCTGACGGGATAAATCTCAATGCCTCATTGGGTACCTTAATGACATCACTCCTGTGCTCCACCGTTACAGTGACGTTGGACGTCATCCCCGGCTTCAGCTTCAGATCCCTGTTTTCCACGTCTATAACCACATCGTAGGTAACCACATTCTGTACTATAACCGGTGATATTCTGACCTGTTTCACTATTCCCTTAAAGGTTGTGTAAGGAAAGGCATCAACAGTAAATAATGCCTTTTGTCCCTCCTTGATGCATCCTATGTCTGCCTCGTCAATACTGGCATTGACCTGCATCTTTGTCAGGTCTTCTGCTATCTTGAAAAGGACAGGGGTCTGCATCCTGGCAGTCAGTGTCTGCCCCTCATCCACCTCTCTTGACACGACCGTCCCATTAACAGGTGATCTGATGATGGTGTAATCCAGATTGGCTCTGGCCCTGTTCAAGGCCGCTTCCGCACTCCTTACCTGGGATGTGGCTGCCTGGTAATCGGCCCGCCTGGAAGCCACATTCGCCTTCTGGGCATTGAGCTCGGCTGCGGCGCTCTCCACCTGGGCAAGCGCTTGCTTGTAGTCTGATTCTTTTTGATCTCTTTCGCTTGCAGATACAAGCTCTGTCTTAAAGAGATCGACATATCTCTCATACTCTCTCTGGACATACAAAAGGTCGGCTTTTCCCTTTTTCAGACCGGCATCAGCACTTGTGACCCTTGATTCGGCCAGACTGATATTTTCCAAAGCGCTTTTCAGGTTCGCCCTGGCACTCTCCAGCCTGGCCTCAGCTTCTTCCATATCTCTCTCAGACAGTTCAGGATCTATCTTGGCGACTATGTCTCCCTTCTTGACAACGGAATTGAAGTCGGCAAAGAGCCTCCACACCTTGCCTGAAACCTGGGCCCCTACATTCACAATGGTTACAGGATTTACAGTTCCGGTTGCAGATATGGTCCGCACAATATCTCCTTTTACAACCTCCTTTGTCTTAAAAGTAAATCTTTCCTGAGAACTGATATGCAAATAGATACCAAGACATATCGCTGTAATGAGGAAAAGCAGGATACAGATAATAACGGTTTTTTTTATCAATCCTCAGTCCTCAGTTCAAGATTCGAGATACTGAATGGTATTGTGCCGACAGCCCTTTCAATCAATGCACCTGCAATTTTGTGGTCACATAAGGCATGTATCCGGTCAGTCTCGGCATCAAGCAAGAGCACTCTGGCATCAGTCAGATCAATAATAGTTGCAAGCCCCACATCATATCTGCCCTCAGCCAGCCTCAGGTTCTCTTTTGCCTGCTCCACGGCAATCTCTGTGGCAGAGAGCATCTCCTCCGCCTCTCTCAATGATAAGAGCGCCTGCTCAACCTCCTTCCTGATCTGAAGCTTCAATCCCTCAATCCGGGCCTTAGCGCCTCTCCAATTATCACGTGCTTCACTTAACTTATATGAAGTGTCAAGACCACTGAATATTGGAATATCCAGGGTTACACCTGCTTTCCATTCCCTGTCCAGCGGAGTTGATTCGCCTTCCCAATTGTAATAGAATCTGGCAGTAAGTTTTGGAAAATGCTCTTGTCGGCATAGATCTATATTATGACTCATGGCCTTTAAACCGGCCTCAAGCTCCAAAAGCTCCGGCCTGTTCATGTAAGCAAGGGAAAGTATCTCATCTATCTGATAATCTGATGTTTTAAATTCCAGATCATCCTTTATCTGATAGGATACCGGCTCGCTAAGTCCCATGGCATTGTCCAGCCTGACCTTGGAAAGCCTGACCCCGTTCTCTGCCTTAATAAGATCCACCTTTGCATTGGAGACATCCACCTCTGCTCTGGCAACATCTATCTTAGGTCTGGTACCTGCTTCATAGAATCCCCTGGCCTGCTTCAAGTGAAGCTCTGCTGAGGCGAATGCCTCTTGATTGACTTTCTCCAGTCTCAATGCCTTGAGATGACTGTAGTACTCCTCTTCCAGTTCAAATACTATATCTTGACCTGTAGTATTCAATACGTATGATATCGCCCTTGCCTCCTCCTTACTCATTCTCCACCTGGAAAGGGAGCGGCCAAAGTCAAATATGTTCTGAGAAAGAGAAAAACCAATGATGTAATTATCTCTGGAATCGGATAAAGCGTTTGAATGGCCTTGATTCACTTCTGACCTGGAATAACCGGAAGAAAAATCAAGAGAGGGGAGAAAGCTGGAAAAAGACTGCCCTACTCTGGATTTGCCCGCATTTACCTCTGCTATCTTTGATCTGATGTCAGGATGTCTTTTAACTGCGATTCCTATACAGTCCTCCAAAGACAGCATCTTATCATCTACGCCTTTTTCCTGTTGAGCCCAGGCTATACTGAATATAGAGGTAAACAGAATGAGGTGTGCGGTGATAATCAGTCCTATGGCCATGTAATGAGTGTCAAACTTTATTCCGTAATTTCCGAACTCGGTACCTTTGCAATGTGGCCGGGACCTGCGTCAAAGATGACTGCGTACTCAACTTTCGGCTTCTTGAAGCTGAACTCGCTATTCTCATTCATATACCCTGCCAGTATGATCTTTCCATTGGCATCAACCACCTGAATCCTCATGCCTGCAGCAGAGTCTCCGTCTGAGAACCCGCCTTCGCACACGATGGTTCCGTTCCCTTGATCTGTGCAAAAGCAGAGCGGAGTGTGTGAAAAAACCTGAGAGGACAGACAAATAGACAATAACAAACAGCCAAAAAATACAATTTTTCTCATAATTTCATCTCCTGATGCCTACCTCAAAATTTGAAGCAATGTCGCAGATTGGGTGTTTTCAGCAGAATCATAGAATAAAAAAGGAGTTGGGGGCTTGTGCCTCCAACCCCTTCCCATGCGTGTGTTAACTGAATACCTGCATCTACCTAAAAATAAACATCCAGTTTAGCTGTAAAGGTCCTCCCTGTGCGGAAATTTCCTTCATCCCCTTTATCAGAGTCAAAGATATTGTCCGCCTCAAAGGACAACTTTGCCTTGTCAGAAAGATATTTGAATATTTTGGCGTCTACAACTGTATGCTCATCGATCTGGTCGGTGTTATCCGAGTTTTTGTACTGCTTGCCGATATACGAGATGGTGGCACTTGCACCCAGACCGTATCTCTTTAGTTCATATGCAGGCGAAAAGCTGAAAAAGTGTTTAGGGGTATAAGTCAGCTCTTTACCGGTCTCTTTATTTTCAGAATCAGTATAAGTATAAGACAGAGAAGCAGAGAACTCTTCAAACAGATACGTCCTGCACATGAATTCAATACCCTGTGTCCATGCCTCTTCCACGTTTCTGTACTCCATCAGCGGCAGGCTGGGATCTCCATATTCGGTCCCTGTATCCTCTCTTACTACCATGTCATCCACGTCATTGCGGAAATAACCCAGGTTGACCATGATTCGATTGTCCATCAGCCACTGTTCCACACTTGCAGAGTAACCGACAGCCGTCTCCGGATCCAGATCCGGGTTGGACTTGCAGTAATAACCACCGTGCCTGTATGGAGTACTGTAATAGAGTTGCCGAATGGTTGGGGATTTGAAGGCCCTGCCGACCGAAGCCCTGAAAGTTGTATCTTCCAGAGGCCTGTACATCAGGCTCAACTTGGGATTTATCTCACTTCCGAATGTGGAGTGATCATCATAACGGAGACCGCCAACCACGGTAAGGACCTCAAACAGGGTAATCTCATCCTGCACATACAAACTGTAGGTGTCTACATCTTCATTAACGTTAACTTTTTCAGTTTCAGTCCAGGTCCCATCATCATTAATATGATAGTTATGTATGAGGTAGTCAATCCCCTGTTTTTGAAGCTCTCCGCCTATGGTAAGTGTATTCCATTCGCTGGAATACCAGGTATACTGAATCTCGCCCTGGTTATAATCCACATCACCAAGTTTATAGCCATAAGGATAACCAGGGGAACCGTGCGTGAAATCCCAGGTATATGTATATCCCTTTATGGAAAAAAAATGGTCGTCAGTCGGACGAAAGTCCATACCGGCGGAAACGCGGTAACTGTCCTCGTCTCGATTGTCCTCCTTCTCATAATCACTCAGTTCGCACTTCAGGTAAAGATCAATGCTTTCACTTAGATCCGCGTCGAGCTTGCCCATAAAGGAGTGGCGGTAGGACTTGACCGGTTCCCCTCCTATGTCTTCCGCGCTGTCGTAACTGTAATGCACCAGGTAGCCCAAACGGTCCGAAATCTTGTCACCATAAGATACATAGGCAGTGGAGAGGTTTCGGCTATGCCCGTCATCAGAAGGCTTGACCGTGTCACTGCCGCTCTTTTTCTCTTTAATTTCGTACCAGCCATATCCTACACCCGCGCTTCCGGTCGGCTTGTCCGGCGACTTTTTCGTGATAATATTGATAACACCAGCCATGGCATCACTTCCGTATAATGCCGAGCCAGGGCCCTTGACCACCTCGATTCTCTCGATCATATTCACGGGAATCTGGTTGAGCCCGGTTCCATACTCGCCCATGCCTCCGCTCTGGCCGCAGCCCATGGCCCTTTGTCCGTCAATAAGGATCAGGCCGTAACCATCATTGAAATTCAGCCCCCGCAATTTGGCCCGCCAGGTATACGTCCCGAAAACATCATCATGAACAGAAGCGTCAATTCCAGGAATATTTTTCAAGACGTCAATGACATTCTGGGCGTTTGTCCGCTCAATATCCTCCCTGGTAACCACGACGGTCTCCACTGGAACATCTCTCAGGGTATGGGGCGTCTTGGTGGCGGTAACCACGATACTTTCCAAAGATGTTACAGCCTCACTCCCGGGTTCATCAGCCCAGGCAAAAGTAACTGATACAGCCAAAGCCATACCTGCGACAATTGCCGGAATACTCCTTGACATATATGCAAAGAGGCCTGCTATCAAATTTGATCCAGATATCCTCTCTGTTGATTTATTCATCTTTGTCTCTCCTCTTGATTAGCTGTTGAGCTACTCGACTTACCAGCTTACCAGCTATTTCACCTCAAAGGTCAATGTGGCTGAATACGAATACTGATCACATTCCTCGGCATCAGTATAGGGGACCTTATGACCGACCTTGATGAGCCAGATACCCGGCTTAAGAATCTTTATCCTCCCTGTGCCATCCTTGTTCGCATTAATAGTGTAAGCCCATGCCTGTTCTGTGGAAAATCCGACGTAGGTAGCATAAAGCTCGGTTCTGAGGGGCTCGTTATTATAGAGCACCTTTACTGAAAGATAATCTCCCTCTCTTAACCCCGCCGGATCGTTCAGCGGAACAACCTCAAGGGTATGGCCAAGTGGTTTGGAAAAGACGTCGCCTCCTCCTTTTCCAACATCAACTATGGCCTTGGCATACATTCCAGAGTAGCTGCATTGAATGACATTCTTCAGACCTTTTTTTGACTGGCGTTTGTACCCATCAGCGGTCTTTGTAAAAAAACTTTCTTTTCTCTTGGCAACGACCAGATATGCACCCTCCTGCTTTAAGAACTTTTCCACCTTGAACTCAATTTCGTTGACAGGCTCTATCTTCAGTTCATCATTATTCGGGGCGAGCATATAAATTTTGTCAAGCCCTTCCTGATTATATAGGACATTGCCCACAGGGCTCGCAAAGTCATGTCCCCATCCAACTGTCAGATTTACAGGCCTTTTTGTTGATGGCGTGTAATCACCCATGTTGATCCAGATAAAGTGGGCACTGGCAGGTACGGAAAATACCAATATACTCAGTGCCAAGCTCAGAGCTGACATTCCAAATATCTTTCCGAAAAGTTTCATTTCTTATTCTCCATTGATGATATTGAATTCTGCGCCCAATTTTGGTGGGCACAGCCCACCCTACAAAAACACCGGCATGACACCCTGTAGAGTGGGCTGTGCCCACCAAAGCATGGCTATTCTTTTGCCTCGACTTTGGCCATTTTTAATTCATGGTTGTTGGGCTAACTTACTGAAATTATTATATCTAGCTTGAATTGGATCAAATCTACCCATAAAAAATCGGGGTATGAGTGCTTGTAATTCCCAAATCGTGCAGCTAACTCCTTGATTTTTCTGGTTTTATAATAATCGAAAAATGGCCAAAGTCGAGTTTGCAAAAATTGAGCTATTTCATCTCATGCGCCTGCACCCAGATCAAGGCTCCGAGCTCGATGTCCTTGCCATTTTTCTTTTCCTCGGTAAGGCCGAGTGCTGCAAACCCCCACCAACCGGCGCGGGGAATGCCATAGGCGAATTCACCGTCCTTGTTGGCCTTGATGGTCTGGGTCACGAAACAGTCCTGCGGCGCCTCTCCGACCTTGGCTTGCTTGGCAAAGCCTTTGCCGATAATGTCGCGGCTTACATATTCCACTTCGATCTCGGCGTTCGGAAAGGGGACCAGCTTACCGTCCTTTTTTACCATGACGACTCCGCGGAAGACATTGCCGGCCCAAACGCCGTAAGGCTTGTCGAGCGGTATAATTTCCACGTCCAGACCTACCGGCTGATCCCAGTCTGTCGACATGCCTCCGCGATTAACGATCACTTTTGTCACATGACGAATGAAGCAGTCCTCCGCCGGTTCCCAATAGTAGTCCGGATCGCAGTAAAATATGAAATCGCCCTCTCCATCAAGATTGTAACTTAATTCATAGGCCTTGCCCTTGTTGGTCAGACTGGCGAACTCAATGGGCATGATCTTGTTCAGCAGGTCGGTCTTCTCTCCATTGTGCATGACGCCGACGGCCTTGGGCGGATGTGTGTTCCCTTCCATGTCTTTGCCCATGTCCATGGTGTAATTGGCTTCGAACGGATGAGTGAAAATCAGTTTGAGGTTAATCTCTTTGGAATCCTCGTTTGTCAAGGCGCTTTCCGGAGTATAAAACATCTGGAAATGCGCAAACGCGGCTGCGCTCCAAACAAGTACAAACGTCAATGTAAATCCTGCCAATGCTTTCCATTTTCTCATTGTTTTGAATCCTCCTCTTCTCTTGAAAAATGGGTTATGTTGATAGTTACAAAAAAATGATTTCAAGAAAACAACCATGTCAAAAATCGTAATCGTTCACGGGGTTACAACGCCAATTTTACCGCACCCCACCGAACTGTAAGCGTTTACAGGGTGCTGCTGCAGATGCGAGGCGTACGGGTATACAGACGTACTTCCTGTACTTCAAAGTGCCCGACAACAAAGCAGATGCGGTGCCCTGTGAACGCTCACCAAAAATCGTCAGGGCAACCAGGCATCTTCACCTCGCCCTTTTGTTCTTCAGGTCAGCTCAAACATTATGGTAAGCTCCATGGGAATTTCTCCCTTGAAAAGACTTGCCGGTGCCTTTGGAAACGGAGCCGCATTCTTTACCGCCGTGAGAGCTGCTTTATCCAGAGTACTGTTCCCCGATGTCTTTACAATCTCAGCCGACGTGATATCTCCTTCAGATGTAATTACAAAGTATATGGTCACACTCCCTTCTATCTGTCTGACTTTGGCAGCATCGGGATATCGCTTGTGCCTTTCTATTCTGAGCCGCACCATCTCCATGTAGCTGTCGGCTGTGGTGTAATCGCCGACAAGTTGATCAGGACTCCAGTCAGAGATATCCAGGCTGGAAACATCCAGTGTGTCCGGCATACTGATTCCCTCTACAAGGCTGTCGGGCAGATCCTTTTCAACCGGTTCAAGCTTTAAGGGTTTCAGGCGCGGGACGAGCTGTGTTACCTTCAGCCTCTTTACCTCCTGCGGCTTATCAGGCGGCTTGGGCCTGTGACGCGGCCTTGGGATACTCCTTGTGGGCGGTTGTGATATGTTCTGCATCGTCAACTCGATACAAGTAAGAACGCTTGAGCTGTAAAGCCCGGAGATATGCAGAAACATGACAAGATGTATTGCAAGCGATACAACCAATAGACCTTGGAAAAGCCGGTTTGGTCTTCTCTTGGATAGGGTTTCCAAACCTAAAATTCCTTTTCGGTCGCCAGGCAGAGCCGTCCGGCCCCGGCTGCCTTAACCACATCCATGACTTTTACAGCCTTATTGAGAATCACTGCCCGGTCAGCCCTGACAACAACCATTTTATCCTCCTTGCTCCCGATTATCTCCTTGAGACCATCAAAGAGAGCAGCCATAGAGACTTCCCTGGTTCCGAGAAACGCCCTCCCTTGCCGGTCCACATAGACGGTAATCACCTCTTCAACCTGTTGAGCAGCGGCCTGGGCCTGTGGGAGCTTGATCTTGATCCCCTCTTCAACCATAAAGTTGGTGGTGAGGAGAAAATAGATCAGAAGGAGAAACACGATATCAATCAGTGAAGTCAGGGGAACCTGAACACTCGTGCGGCTCCGTCGTTTGGGATGAACAAGCATGATCAGATTACCTCCCGGGGGCCTTGATAGCAGCCTTGATAAAGGTCACTATTCCATCCTGAAACTGGGCCTCATACTTGTCCACGCGGGACACGAGATAGCTGTGAGCCACCATGGTGGGAAGCGCTACGGCAAGGCCCAGGGCCGTGGTCATCATGGCCTCCCATATGCCGCCGGCAAGAACAGCGGCATTGACCTTGCCGCCCATCTGTTGAATGACCATAAATGCCCTGATCATGCCGACAACCGTTCCCAGCAGACCGAGTAACGGGGCAATGCTCCCAATGGTGGCAAGGCCCTGGAGATAGCGGGAAAGCTCCCTGACCTCCTCATCCGTGGAGTGGACAATCACTGTCTCCAGGGTCTCGCGGTCATAATCAATGACCCCCAATGCATCTAACAAAATACGCGCCATGGGAGAATTCGTTCCTTTTACAAGCCCCATGGCCTGAGAAAACTCACCGTTTCGTACATGCTCGGCTACTGTTTTCACCAATCCAAAACCACGGATGCGCACTTTTGAAAAATGTATCAACCTCTCCAGGAAAATGGTCAATGCAATCACAGAGCACAAAAGGATCGGTATTACGAGCACTCCGCCTTTGGCGAGAAAATCGAACATCTCATAGACCTCCTTTATCACCTAAATTGAGCGATTAGCCTTTAGCGGTTAGCTATTAGTTTAATGATTACAGGATGTTTTACTATTACAAACTTTCACCCATTGGGTGTTTCTAATTAACGTAATGCCCTGATTTTTCAAAGCTAAGCGCTAATGGCTAACAGCTAATCGCTCAACACACCTTCAGCCTTTCACAATTAACGCCTTTGACTAAAACTTTGCATCTATACTGAATATCACTGTAAAGGGTGAACCGGCATAGTAATCCACATCAGTCTCGGTATCGCTCGCATAGATTGCGCCGACATATTTCTCATCGAATAAATTCTTTATTTCAAACCGAGCAATTGCTTTTTCTAACCAAAAGAAATTTTCTCTTGAGTATTTTATACCCAAATCGACGATAGCATAATCATCAATTTTTTCCTGGTTCAAGGCGTCGCCATACCTTTTATCAATCCACCTGACTGCCGGACTTATCTCAAAATCGCCTATTGTGTAAATCAAGCCTGATTTTATAATCCATTCCGGGGTGTCGGGGAGCTGGTTGCCTTTGATCTTCAGGATACTGTTTCCTGTTCTAAAGTCGTCGTCAAAACTCATATTGGTATAACTGGGGCTGAAATAGAAGATTAAATCTTTCAATGGATAGAAGCTCACTTCCAGTTCAAAACCATAAGAGGTGGCATCGCCGACATTTTGATGATAACCGACCGGGTTGCCATTTTTAATTACGTTCTGGTCATCGACCTTGACCAGCATGTCATGGTGTTTGCTATAGAAAGCTACTGGAGCTATTGAGAAGTATTTATTATGATACCTGAAACTGATATCGATGTTATCCGATGTTTCCATCTCCCATTTATCAAGAATATCCTGTAATGTCATACCGGCAGCCTTGAATGATGCCTTGTTGCTTACATAAGTTGTTGCAACCGGGACATAAGCATAAGGTCTCATGTAGTTTCTGCCATAGTTGACGTACATTTCAATATTCTCGTTAAACTGGTAGCCAAGACCGACTGTGGGTAAGAACTCATCATAGTCCGTTGCCTTTAAGCTGATATCAGGGTCTTCTCTTAATGCCAGTGTTTTTGCATCAGTAGTGTATCCTGTACTTGCCGGTTCCTCATAATAAAAATACTTCAGTCCCGCCTGGAATCTGAACTTTTCCGATTCATAAGATACCTTTGCATAAGGACTGTGTATTTCCCCGTGTCCTTCATTTTCTGAATAATACAAGTATCCCTTGTACACTAACCCATTGTCGGGAGTGATATATCTCTTGACATATTTTTCCAGATTATGAGACTCAAACCAATAACCGGCGGTTATCTCAAAGTCTGAAATATCGACATTTACCTCTGGGATAAGGCCATATCGTTCCAAATCCGTGGTTTTGTCCAGTATGCCCGGTGTCTTACCTAACCCCGGGACCGGGAATTGGGCTTTTCCCATCCGGCTTGCGCTCTCATTGGAAAGGTATGGTTTAAAAGACAGGTGAGCGTTTTCAAAAATGTCAATATCGATAATTGACATAAGGTCTCTGTTTATCAATTTTTCGCGATTGTAGTCATAATAGTTCGTATTTTTTGTGGCATCGCTGGAAAGATCAGATATAAACGACTTGTCGTAATAGGTGTCTATATGTTTGGCTTCCTGGTAAGTCAGACACTGGAAAGTATGTCTCTCAATTTCATTAAAATTGAAAAAGATATCCAGATTTACTTTCTTGCCAAGTTCCTGGTTTAATCCCAATGTAACATGGTCCCTCGGACCAAGATCCCCTTTTCCTTTCCATTTATCGGCTTGTGAATAAGAATATGATGCAAACAGTTTTGTCTCTGTAGGCAGCTTTCCGGAATCGACCCTCAAAAACGATCTCATGAAATCATCTGAACCAAAGCTCTGAATTATCTCAGCCCCGATCTTGTCCTCCGGTCTTCTTAACTGCAACTCTATTGCGCCGCCCCTGTTACCGGAACCTGTTCCCAGGTCGGCAGGACTCGCTCCTTTATACAAGCTGACGCTTTCTATGTTCTCTGTATCATATATGTATTCCCGTGCCCCAATTGGCATAATGCCGTAATTCGGAATACCCTCGACCGTCATCCCGATATACATGTCTTTTAGTCCCCTTACACGTGAATATGAAGAACTCAGACCATAAGGGTCAAAGCTCTCCACATTAATACCCGGGAGAATACTCAGCGCATTATATATGCTCGTTTCCGCGGGTGTGCCTAAAAGCTCAATTCCCTTTCTGGTTACCGAGCTTCCTGTGTACAGAGAATCGCCTGTCTGTTTGGTGGGACGGGTCAGTTCGCCTTTAACTGTAATCTCTCCCAATACGTATACACCAGCCTTCTCATCGCCGGCCATCAAATTACTTGGTAAAGATATCAGCAAGGCACAAAAAATTGCAATTACAAAAAATAATTTATCTCTCATCACTTACTTTCTCCTCTCCTTCCTTGATTTCAGCGGACTGTTTACCATCATGTATAGAATTTTTTATCCCGGTCATTTCACCGGCGGAAAGTATATATTCAACCCTGTGACCCATGGAGGCATTGAGCACGATCGTGAGATCCGTTTTCTTGGGTATCTTAAAAGAAAATTTTCCTTCGTCATCCGTCTTTCCGGTCAAAAGTATCTCCCCTTCCGGATCAAAGACATCTATCCGGGAATCGATGGATTTCGTGCCATCTGAAAAGAAACTCTCTGTGAAAACAGTATCCCCTTCCACCCATGCAAAAAGATTTACCCTGTGCGCCATGCATGGAGTGGAAACAAGCAAGCAAAAAAGCCAGATTATGCCTGTCCAAAGCAATAGGTTATATTTCATTCTAATACACCTTTTGAGCTGCTGAGCTGTTGAGCTGTTGAGGTTATTAGCTAAACAGCTATGAAGGTTTTTCGTTTTTTAATTCAAAATTCAAAATTTAGAATTCAAAATTGTGTCTAAACGGCCTTTTCGTTTAGACACTACATGCCCCAAATGACTGCATAGGGATCAGTCCCTTCACTGGTGATTTTCTGAACCATGGCAGCCTGGCCGAAAAATCTCTTGACGTCCTTCACATACTTGAGCTTGTCATCCGGCTTCATGGAAGCCAGCTTGATGGACACAATGGCCCTGGAGATAAAATACAAGGGATTGGATTGCCCTCCGGGAGGCGCCAAATCCTGACTATCCACACCAGTGTCCTTAAAAAGGCTCTTCCAGTCAAAACCCAGGACAACTCCCTCACAGGAATTTGAACTCTTGCTTACACGAATAGCAATAGTGGGAAGCGGAGACAGTGGCATACCGTCAAACCACAGATCTCCTGCATATTTTTTCAACTTTTCCTTGCCGACAAGTTTGGCAAAAGTCCCTTTTTTACCAACCGTGGCGTCATACATGACTTGCAGGACGTCGCTGGCGCAAGTGGGCGATGCTGCCACAAAGACATATTGTTCGGCTCTGCGCAGAGGATAATTCCTGTTCAAGTGTTCTGCTAAAAGATAGCCTGCATTTAGCCCGGGGCAGATGTGATTATGGAATTCGGCGCACTTTAAGAGGTGCGGGGATACGCCGGCGGACCAGGCATTGCTGATGGTTACCACAGAAAAAAGGGTCTCTGTGCCGATAAGTCCGGCGGCGGCAGCCTTCCATGCCTCACTACTCAAAATCTTGTCAGGAGAAACATTCAGGACCTGCTGCTGGAACCTGTTTTCCTTCCACTTGATGAACACTGTTTTGCCCGTATCCCTTCTGTATAATGCACACCATAAGGGTTTGTCGTAAGGCGTGTGAACCATCAGGAGGCTTCGTGTGCCCATTGAGCATGCAGTGACATTGGAGACAATATCCAGAAAGGGTTCGGTAGTCTCGCCGCTTACCATACCGTATGAAGCATTGGTCAGGACAAGCATTTTTTCGTCACCCTTTTCCAGGCCCAATTCGATACGCGCCTTAAAGGCGGCGTTCATGGCCTGTACCATTTCCTTGGTGTAATTTATCTCCCGGTATTCCTCAAATCCACAACCAAGAGCACAGATTTCTACAAAAAGAAAAAATGCGCTAAAAAAAATTAGAGTGATTGTACAGTTCTTTTTCATCATTACCTTCCTCCAACCATATTATTGTCGAGGACGCTGCGCGTCCTCGACAATCGCCGCGGATTGCCATCCGCCGGCTGCGAGGCGCTCCGCGCCTCACAACCAGCGAATGCAGTCGACTGCGCGCGCAGGCAAGCAAGCTTGCCTACGTGCTCGCGACTGATCCGCGGCGATTATTCACTATTCACCTGCTCTCCCACGCTTTCTTCAAGATCCGGTTTACCATCGAAATTCAGATCTTTCGAACGCTTTACAATTGCCTCTGACTCATCGTATTCTTCCCACAGATCGGGCTTTCCGTCTGCATTCGTGTCCTCCGCAACAGTAGTCAGATTTCCCTTATGGTAATAATACCAAATGTCCACACGGCCATCCCCGGTATGATCCTTTTCAGCCCGGATTGCCTCTTCATCTTCGTTGTAAAACCAAGTGGTATCCAGGCGATCAGCCGCCTCATGTTTTTCCTGGCTCTTGGTCAGTTTACCCTTAGCATTGTAATATTCCCTCAGATCCGGATTGCCGTCACTGTCCTCATCAATTTTCTTGATGCGTAACACGCTATCTTTATAGTAAAATAATCCCTCCGGTCTTTTATCTCCATCGGAATCCACTTCCATCACCATGGACCATTGGGGCATGTTAAACCACTGTGTGACCTCAAAGCGGCCGTCACTGTCCTTGTCCCTGATAAGCCGGTATTTCTTTTCATTTTTATAGAAGATCTTCAGGCCTATCTTTCCGTTTCCTTCCTCGTCTTTTTCTACTCTTGCCAGCCGTCCATCCTTGTAATATTCCCAGGTATCGATCCTGCCGCTGAGATTTGTATCGCTCTCAACCCTTTGTTTTTCTTCCTTTGCATTAAAGAAAATTGTTATATCCGGTTTTCCGTCTTGATTACGATCCTCGGTCTGACGACAGGCCTTGCCATCTTTAAACAGCGTAATGACCTCCTTAAATCCATCTCCGTCAGCATCATAGACTACCTTGACCGGCTGACCTCCACGGTAGGTCCTGATCCTGTCAATCCGGCCGATATGCCTGGTGTCTTCCTCCATCCTTTCAGCATAGCCGTCCGCGTCAAAGTATATAAAGACATCCTTTTTTTCATCAAAATCGGTGTCTTTCTCCTGATAATAAGGCTTGCCATCCCTGAACTGCGTTATGATGTCAAATCGCCCGTCCTTGTTGGCATCTTTTTGCTGTTCAATAGGCTGATCATCCTTAAACCGGGTTATGATTTCATACATCCCATCGTGATCCAGATCCTTTTTCTCATCAAAGAGCACTCCACTGCGGTAACTGCGAAATGCATCCATCCTGCCGTCTCTGTCCAGATCATGACGGCTTTCTTTTGGAAGGCCTTCAATATCATAAGAGATGATTTTTTCCATCCTGCCGTCCCCGTCGTCATCCACGCGTCTCTGCAAGGGTTTATCATCCTGATATGTCAGCCAGATATTCGGCTTGCCATCGCTGTCCGTGTCCTTTGTGGACAAGACCAGCTTTCCCTCCTTGAAATGATAAAAGCTGTCAAACAGGCCGTCTCCCGTGGTATCTTTTTGCATCTTCAGGGGGAGCTCCTGCGAATCAAATTGTGTAATTTGAACTATGCCGCCGGTGTCGCTTGACGAACGTTCTTGCCGGATTCTTTTGCCTGCCTCAAAATAGTCCAGGCAATCAATCCGCCGGTCATGATCAGTGTCCCTTTCGACCCTTATGACCTGCTCCTTTTCGTAATACTGGAACCGGTCCATGACCTCATCGGCATTGCTGTCAATCTCGACCTTGACGATCTTTCCCCTTTTATCAAAATGAGCTACCTGATCTATCTTGCCATCTTCATTCGTGTCCCGTTTTACGATATCCTTTCGTGCTACTGCCGATCCGGGCAACAATAGAGCAATGACGGTCAGTATGATAAGAAATGAAAAAAGATACCTCATAACAGTGCACCAACCATTCTGTAGTGATTCAATGTTGAAGAAAAAACAGTACAAAAAAAGCCGTAAATACCAAGGTTCTTAACCATGCCCCTATTTCTCTTTTCGCAATCTGATGGGTCAAAATGTCGCCTTTGAGTCTAATAGCTTAGGGAAAAAGTCATAAAAAAGCCCCTGGGGTTTGCTGTTCTATAGGAAGTTGCAGACTCATAAGCAGGATATCTCTCGTCAAAAATATTGGTCGCATCCAGTGTAACTGAATAAATCTTGTATTGATATCCTATTTTGGCATCGACTACCCAGTAGTCAATCGTCTTCTTCTTTGATCCGCTATAGCCGTCTTCATATTTTTCTTTATAGGCTTCTCCTACATAACGGCAGTCAAAGCCGGCAAAAAAACCGGCAACAGGCTTCCATTTAGCTCCAAAGCTGAGAATTAGATCAGGAACCAGATCAATATCTGCCCCGGAATAGTCCACACCGTTAAGGACATAGTCTCTATATTCCCCCTCAGTGTAAGAAGCATTGCCATACAACCGGAGATGATCAATAGGACAGTAGTTCATTTCCAGCTCAATCCCCTTGCGCCGGGTCGTGCCCTCATTTGTCTTGGTGTCGGCCGCGGCGTCAGTTACGATTTCATCCTCTATGTCCAAGATAAACCCGGTCAGCGTGGCTTGAAAATTCCTGAATGGATTTAGCTTAAGGCCCAATTCGTACTGTCTGTATTCCTCAGATTCAAGATCCGGATAGTTGAATTTGTCGAATCCGCTCGGAAGCCTGAAGCCCTCTCCATACGTGGCGAAGACCATATACCCTGCCAGTGGAGTGAATTCGAGAGCCGCCTTGGGGCTGAAGATGTCCTGTTCTTCCATATCTGTGTTGTCGTTCTCCAGCTTATCTTTCAACTCACCATCCATATGGTCGTAACGACCGCCTATGGTGATTTTCCATGCATCGGTAAGCATCAACTGATTCTGAAAGAATACCGAATATGTGTTCAGTGTGGAATCACCATCGACCGTCACATCTTCACGTGCGTTACGAACCCGGCTTGGATTCTCGGCATTGATGGTGTGCGTCAATTCCACCTGGCCGTCAATACCTACAGTGAGACTGTTTTCCATGCCGCCAAGCAGTGTATTCCATACGTAACTGGCGCTTCCCCCATAGATGTCACGATCATGGTATTCCTCGTCGACCCGGGTATCACGGTCTCGATATCGGGTAAGGTTACTCCTGTATACATATAGCATCAGATTTACAAAATCATCATCCGTGAGATCATAGGTCAGATTGGCGCTTCCGCCATACCGGTATTTTTCCCCTCCGGCCTGGGGTTTGCCGCTCCAGTAATCCCCTGCATCCCACTGTTCCTGGGTGAGATATTCAGGGGCGTCCCAGTCCATGGAATTGAGATTTAAGGCAAGGGATCCCGTGAGGTCTTCGCTGAAGTCATATGTAAATTTCCCGACAGCATTCCCCTTCAGCCATCCGGAATTCTCCGTAGCCCCTTCTCTTCTGTAAAGTTCTACCCCAAAGACCTCACTGAGAGAACCGTTTTCATGACCGGCTGACGCGGCAAATCGCTGACGGTCCCAATCGCCGAAACCAAGTTTATACAGACCAAAATTTCCTCTTCGTTTTGTAACTATATTGACCACGCCGGCACGGGCGAATTGGCCGTAGAGAGCGGATGAAGGCCCCTTGATGACTTCAACGTAGTCGATATCCTCGGGTATAACGACATTGAAGTCGGCATATCCATCTCCATGGGATGTCGATTCATTGAGCGGAACTCCGTCCACAAAAATGGCAGCACCTACGTTATGTCCCAGTCTCAAACCACGCATGACGAACTGACTTGCCACCGCACCCTGACTGTAATCCTGGATAGCCACCCCCGGGACCTTTTCCAGGAGATATAAGGTCTTGTCCACATGCTCATCCTGTAATTCCTCACCTGTCAGTATGGTTGCAGAAGGCGGCGGCGGAGAGACCTTGCTCGCTCCTTCTCTTATTGTAATATCATCGAGTTTTAAGGACCTTGCTCGGTTCAGCAGACCATGCCTGACTCTGAAATAATATCATGATGAACAGCACAAAAAGCTTGAGTTGAAAAATGGATCCATATTTTTTTAGCATGCTTCTTTTCTCCTGTTACAAAGCTCCCCAAATGATCCTGTTCTGTAAAGGGCGGAAACAGGTCCTTTGGTCACTTCAACCCTCTCGATCTCCTCTGGATTAACTATGTTGGTATCGGCATAACCATCGCCTTCATTCAAGGGAACGCCATCTAAGAAAATGGCTGCATCCGAGCCGTGAGAGCAACCCCTGAATCCACGCATTGAAAAGGCAGCGGCCACACCCCCCTGCTTGAACTGACGAATTTGTACGCCTGGAATGAGCTTTAGCATGTCCAGCGGCGTGACATATACCCTGTCCGTAATATTCTCGTTTGTTAGGATGGTCGCCGAGGTAGCCTCGAGATTCTTGCTGATGACCTCGCCGCGGACCACTACGTCGTCAATCTTTATAATTTCTCTTTTTTTGATATCCTCCTTTCCTGTCTCCGTCTCATCCCCTACGGAAACCGCAGAAGACACACCGATTAGAAATGCAGTCAGAGTAATCATGGACAATGAAATGACCAGAATAAAGCCTGTCAGCCACGATAGTTTTTTTTCCCCGTTTCATTACTTTCCTACTCCATATCATTTTATGATTCCTGCGATATCATGAATCTCGATTCATTTTTTGGCCGCACCACATGGCCCCGGGCGGCAAGATCCACTCGGCTACAGCCAGGATTATATAGGTTTTCAGATATTTAATTTCACAAGGCCAGAGGGAGAAGGGCGTATGTAATACTCCGACGACCGATAATGCAGTGAAATTGAATATATGGAAATCTATAGCTATTACGAAAACCATCTGCTTTATTTGCTTCATAAACATCTCCACCCAAGACTGCTCAACAATTGAGATGAAATTTTTTTGACATTAAATAGCACGATTGTCAATACCTTGACACTAAATTTTCAGAAAAAAACGGTGATAAAACTTTAAAAAGCAAGATGACGTCCTTTGACAAGAGTTGCCTTTTCCCCAATCGTTTCTTCCACTTGAAGTCTATATTTTCACCAACATAGACAAGATGCTCAAAAGGAAATTCCTTTCACTTCCCGAGTCATGCCAGGGGAAGTGAACAGTTACGGCTAATGTGACAAAGTAGAACTGTTGCCTCTGTCATATCTATTCGTCAAAAAATCTCCCACATAGATCATGTATTCAAATGAAATCTTCTCTCCCTTTGTCTTTTCCAGAATTGTATCAAGGGTGCCATGGATAATTTTTTGCTTGTCTCTGTAGCCTGCAGAGATCACAAACGCTACGGGTGTATCCGGGGGATAGTGAGTCTTCAGCTTTTTTATCACCTTCTCCCTATCCAGAAACATGGTAAAAAAGACCATGGTTGCCTGGTGCCGGGCAAGCTCTTCAACATTATCAGGGCCGGTATATTCCTCGCGCCCGAACGACGCGGTGAGGATGACCGAATGAGCCTTTACTCCGGAAGTAACCCCTTTGCGTAAAGCGGCATTCGCGGCATTGAAGCAACTGACACCGGGAATAACCTCCGGGTCAAGATCCTCAAATGCCTCCAGGTACCACATGTTCGGGCCATAAATTGTCGGATCGCCACTGTCCAGGACAGATACAATCTTGCCCTCTTTTATTGAGCTGTGGATGGTCTCTGTAATCTCATGAAGCTGCTTGAGCTTTTCTTCATACTTGAACCGTTTGTTCTTCTTTGCTTCCTCTGGCTTTTTTCCGTATATTGCAAATAATCCAAATCCCGGATCATGAATCTCCTTGCCCTGCAAAAGGATCGGGAATTTATCGCGCAGTCTTTTGCTGCAAAAAACAATATCCGAATCCTTGATTGTATTGATCGCACGCAGGGTGATATTATCAGGGTCTCCATTGCCCACGCTTACAAGATATAATTGGGTACCGGGTTGCCTTTTCGCGTAAGCGCTTTGGACAAATCCGCCTATTGAAATAAATATTAAGGTTATGACAATGATGAACCATCTTGTTGTCAGAATAGAAAAGTTCCGCATATCCGCCTCCTTTATACTCTAAAGACTGAAAGACAAGGCAACGCCAAAGGTTTGATCGGTCGCAGGGTACCCGCTGACGTTCTGATATTCCTCGTCAAAAAGGTTCTTGATATAGAACTTGAGACGGGCATTTTCCATTATGCCGAACTCCTCAAAAAGCGTCTGTTCTATACCGAAATCGACTATGTGATAAGGATCTATATGGACCTCGGTAAAATACCATTCATCAGGAGCTATTTCCTCGGACACTTCCGTGACCTCTTTGGACTGGTATGCATAATCAAGCATCAATAGAGTGTTCTCAAAAAGATTAAAGCGCAGACCAGCAGTCACGCGATGTTTGGCCCGCTGATCAAGGGTTGTTTCACCGGTCGGTTCTGACCCTTTGTTCTGAAAGTCCTGATATGCATAGGCAAGATAAAAAGACAGGTTGTCCAGCAGATGCCCCCCAAGTTCCAGCTCAACGCCATGCCTGTGAACTTTCTCAAGGTTGATTTTATAGTCCTTGTATTCCTGGCCATAAGGCACGTCGGGTCTATTACCACCTCTTGGGTCATACTCGTCGTAATCCCTGTTCGATGCAATGTAGTCCTTGATCTCGTAAAAGGCATAACCCGCTTTTAGGTTCACATCATTCCACAGCCTTCTTGTGAACACGAAATCAATGGCAATGCCGTGCTCGGGATCAAGCCAGGCCCCTGAAGGTATTCCCTGGCCGTTGTACACACCGTGATAATCCGGCGCATGCCATATCCTGCTCACCCCCAAAGACAAAGAAGTGTCTCGCAATATCTCTGAAATGTCATCAAACTCATAGGTAAGAAACGATTTCGGCACCAATTGATTCCAATTTCTTTCGATCCATTTTTCCCTGCCGGTAATATAAACTTGGCCAGTACTCGAACTATAGTTCTGTACCCAGATGTTGACATCTTCATATCGAAGACCGGCAGTCAGATGAAGTCTGGGAATTATTGTCCATTCGTGCTGTATATACGTGCCCCTGTTGTCAATTCTCTTTTTCTTCTCGCCAGGGCCGTTATCATACATCTGCGCCATATCAAAACCGACGGTTGTAACGTGATTTTCGCCCAACCTTATCTCGTCCTGAATTCTTCCACCATGCTGCCACCAGATGGTCTCCCATTCGGTGTATTCAGTCCCTGTTTCCTTGTCCCAATAATTCCTTTCGCGGTTTTCCTTGCTTTTGTAAGCACCGAGTGTCCAAATGCCAATAAGTGTGGGTTGTTCATAGTTCAGTCGATAAGAAGTGGCCTCCTTATCCCATGTTGGCTGTTGTATCGACTCAAATGCCGAAGTTTCTACCTTAGGATAATCAGAGTCATAATCACTGTTGGCAGGATCGTTGTTTATCGGTATTTCACGATCAGCATCAGTGAACGAGGCGCTCAAGGTGATATGCCCGTCTGAAGGAAGGATGTATCCTATTCTTCCGAATACGGTATCGATATCCGCCTCATTATTTCTGAGATAACCATCAGTCCGATATTTCTGAAATCCCAGATCATATACAAAAGAATGAACACCGCCCTGCAGATTTATATTGTGATTCTGAGTGTTGTAAGACCCATAGCTGGTTGTTAGATTCACTTCCGGTTTTAAGGTGGAATATTCTTCTGGCGTTTTCGTGACCAGGTTAAGGACACCCCCTATACTCTTACCAGGGTACAGAGCAGAATGAGGTCCCGGCATAATTTCAATGCTCTCTATCAACCACGTCGGCAACAGTGCGTAGTCAACGATATGGCTTGATTTTCTCCCACCGGTTTTCTGAACGGTTAAACCATCTATGGCAGTAACAAAGCGACTGGCGCTGAAACCCCTCATATAGATAGTATCATCATCCGGCACAAGATCGGTCTCACCACGAAAATCGATGATCGCCCGGTCTTTTAGAATATCGGTAATATTTTGCGGTATACCGGGTGTCTCATATTCTTCGACATTTATCGTCGTGGCAGAAGGTGTGATTACGACACTTCCTTCCCTGGGAGCCGTTACCTGTATCTCTCCAACCTTGCGAACCTCTTCTTCCGCCATACACAATTGGGGAATGCTGACCAGTACCATTGCCAGCAAAACAGTCATCATTTTACAGTTTTTCATGCAAACATCCTTTCGTATCCTACGCATATTGTGACATATTTCACTAACGAGCTTTTTCCCTCTTTTGATCCAGAAAATCACCTACATAGACAAGGTGTTCAAAAGGAAATTTCTCATCCCCGACCTGCTCCAGGATCGTATTTAATCTTCCCTTGAACACCCTTTCTTTTTCCTTGTATCCTGCATATACAACAACTGCGATAGGGGTTTGGGGAGGATAAAGGTTTTTTAGCTTCTCCACCAGGTCCTTGAATTTGGTGTGCATGGTAAAGATAACCATAGTGGGATGGTGTCCTGATAATTTTTCTGCTTCACGAATTGTTGTAAGAACGACTGCATGGGTCTCTTTTCCCGATGCGACGTCTTTGCGCAAGGCGGCATTTGCCGCATTGAAACAGCTTACACCTGGGATAACCCGCGGTTTGACGTCTGCAAACTCTTCCAGATACCAGCGATAAGGCCCTCCATAAATGAGGATGTCTCCGCTGCCTAATACTGCTACTGTTTTTTCCGCAGCGATTGCTGAACGAATCCCTGAAATCAGTTTCGCCCGTTTTCCCCTGTTTTCTTCGCACCTTCCCCTTTTCTCTTTATCCTCTATCCTGGAACAATCTTTTCCGTAAGTCCGCCAGCCGCTTAAGGAAATATCCAGAAATTCCTTTCCATCAAGGTATTCTGCAAATTTTCCCTTTGTCTTTTCGCGGCATACGATGACATCAGATTTCTTTATCGTATTGACGGCCCGCACGGTGATCAGGTCGGCATCGCCGACCCCTATACTTACCAGGTAAAGTGCAGGTTCCCCCTTTTCACTTGATGATGCATGAATTGCACCACAGGGTTGTACTAAAAACAGTACAAAAAAGGCCATAAATACCAGGGCACTTGACAAGGCCCCTGTTTCTCTTTCATAAGTCTTCAGCATTACAGATTCCTTCCTTTTCGGTTATCGGCAGCCTCCTTGATTCGCTCTGCCATCCTCTTTGATGTAGTAACCAGAAACCCGCCACTTTCCATCCTTGTCCATCATCGGGGTGACTGTCTCCACGGAAAACTTCTGCGCCCGGCAAGGCGGTTTCGTGCTGTTCCGCTGATGAAGATAGTGCAGGCCAAGCCCAGCAACACAACCGGCATTCTCTTTTTCATAATACAGATTCTCCTGCTATCAAAAGCCCAAGCCACTTTTCATCAACCTTCTTCAGATCATCCAATATCGTCCCCAGCCTGCTCCTCAAAACTTTCTCTTTTTCCGCATAACCCGCGTAATAGACTATGGCCATCGGAAGATCAGGCGGATAATATTTCCTGAATTTCTCAACAAGCCTGTCCATTGAGGACAAGGACATATAGAAGACCATTGTGACGTCATACCTGGAGATGTCTTTCAGAATACTGTCACCCTTTTCATGAGATTCTCCGAACAGGGAACGAGGTGAAGTGAGCATGACGAATCTTGTTTTATCCCCTGTCATGGGCCTTTTAAGCGCTGCGCTGGCGGCATTAAACGCGCTCATCCCCGGAATGACTTCAAGACATCGTTCGTCAAATCCCTTCAGCAACCAGTAAAGAGAGGGACCATAGACACACGGATCGCCTCCATCCAGCATCGCCACGGTCCTGCCGAGCTCAATTTGCTGCGTTACAAAGGCCTGAACCTTTTTTCTCTGTTTTTCAACTCGTTGAATCCACTCCTTGTAATTCGTTTTTTTTAATTTTCCCGCCTTTTCGCCATGTATCCCCTCCCACGGATTAAAGGCCACCTTGTCGGGATCTATATGTTTGCCGAATTTCTCAAACTTTTTGGGCATTCCAGGGGAACACAGGATGACATCCGCCTCTTCAGTAACAGCAAGGGCCCTTGGCGCTGTGAGATCAGGCCCGGCAGGCCCCATTCCCACAACATAAAGCTTGCCTTTTTCCCCTGCATAACTAATAGATATGATAAAACAAATGATCAGGAAAAAAGTTGATGCCGCCATTGGGTACTTGAATCTTGCCATTATTTTTCTTTCCATAATTTATTTCCTCTAAAACCATAACTTGACTTTACCCATAACTACCCTCCCGGGTGACACTGAGTCATAATCGTCATATTTGCCAAACACATACTTTTTGTCGAAGATATTCTCGACTTGTAAAGACAATCCCACACGCTCAGAAAATTTCCTGGAGACAGACAGATCAAAGGTGGAAAACCCTCCCAGCTCAATTGTATTTTCAATATCCTGGTATCTCTTGCCGCGGTAGTTGTAAATAAGGTCGACATTTAAGAACCTGGCATTGGAATACATCACACCTGCTCTTGCCTTGTGTTTAGGATAATCGTCTATAAGATTGCCTTCATTTTCCGGGTTGACTGGATCTTTCTCAATACGTGTGCTGTTATATGTATAGTTGGCAAAGAGCGACAGCCAATCCGTGGCAGCCCACTTTAGTTCAACCTCTATTCCATGTATTTTTACTTCATCAAGATTATCCCTCTTATACCAGCTCTTAGATATGTCCACGGTCCTGCTTGCGATAAGATCCTTGGCATAAGATTGATAATAAGTGATCCTGGCCCACACGGTGTCGAAAAATACCTTCTCAGCTCCCAGGTCATAAGAGACGATCTCTTCAGGCTCCAGATCCGGATTGGCAATGGTCACACCAGTACCCCGAGTATGCGTCTTGTATAATTCAAAAAGTGTGGGTGCCCTGAATCCCCTGCCTATAGAAGCCCTTATAGCCGTATTTTCCTCAGGGTGGAAGACGACTCCACCTTTAGGTGAAAATTCCTCCCACGTTTTTTCAGGGTAGACATTATCATACAGCCCGTAACCTTTGCTTTTACCGGTATCCCGTTCTTTTCCATTGTCGGACTCAATGAAATCATACCGGCCCCCTATATTGAAGATCAGTTGATCATCAAGAAATTTCATCTCATAGTTCAAGAATGGAGAGATAAAATTCTGATCTCCTCCTGCTTCATACTCCCTGTCTTCCGTGAAATAGGTATACTTTGTCTCAAAGTGAACGTCCTTATAAGCTGTTCCAAGGGTCAAAATGTTTGCCTCGGAAAAATTGATGCTCGACTGAAGTTCTCCACCCCAGGTCAATACGGGAAAGTGTTCTTCACGATTAATCGCTTCATACATTAATTTGCCTTTTTTTTCGTCAATATAGGCGGTCTTTTCATCATCATTCACATATACCAGGGCCTTCCAGTCAAACATCTGCCCACTTCTCGAATATTCAAGCCAGTAGCGATAATCCTCCTTTTCACCATAGAAGAATTCCCTGCCCTTATTCATCTTGTGCTCGTAACGCAGGAAAGCAAAAGAGATATCAGAACTCTCATCAATATCATAGCTGAGCTTGGCCAGGAATCTGTTAGACCTCCGGTATCTCTCGATATCATAATCCTTCCTGGGTTCGACCATATAAAACCCGTCAGACTCTTCATATTTACCGTTTAAGAGAAGACCAAATCCCCCGATCTTTTGACTGACAAAAGCTTCTTCAGAGTGGGTATCACTTTCGCCATACTGGAAAGTCAAAGAGGTCTCTCTGATCTCTCTGGGCCTCTTTGTGATGATATTGACAACTCCGCCCAGACCCTCGGAACCGTATAGTGCTGAAGATGGACCGCGCACAATCTCAATCCTTTCTATGGCATCTTTTGGAATCTGACTCCAGGCAATCCAGCCGATACTGTTATTGGCATTGTCATTTTGAGGGACCCCATCAATGAGCATAAGGGTCCTCTGGGTAATGCCTCCGGTTACACCGCGCATATCTATGGGACCTTTTATGCCTCCGGTTTGAAAGCCGTAATGTCTGACATTATCTATCCCGACTTCTGTCCTAAGGATATCCTCTGCTCTCTCAAAAGGACTTGCCTCGATCTGCTCTGCATTGATGACCGTGACACTTGACGGGACATCAATAATCGGCCTGATTGTTCTGGTGGCTGTAACCGATATCTCGTCCAGTTTAATAACCCGGTTTTCCTCAGCTTTTATGCTTTCCCCTGCCTGGCATACCTGCAAGAAAAAAAGAATGAAAGCACAATTCAGAATAACAACCAGCTTCAACAGAGAAGGCCTTGCATCTATTTTCCTGTTCCTTTGTCTCACAACCAACCCCTTTCTCTTTTATTCTTTCTGCAACCGTTCACTTTAGAATCCAAAACTCAGGGAGACACCAAAAGTCTGGTCGGTTGCCGGATATCCGCGGGAAGTCTGATATTCCTCGTCAAACAGGTTGTTTACATAGAATTTCAGCACTCCATCGTTGAAATAACGCCACTCTTCAAAAAGTGTTTGCTCCACGGCAAAATCGAACAGGTGGTAACTATCGATTTGGACCTCTCTGACCTCCCATTCACCAGCGTCTTCATCTATGACATCAACGATTTCCCTGACCTGCTCGTCCTGGTATTTATAATCCAGGAGGAGCAGGGTATTTTCGAAAACGTTGTAACGAAGTCCTGCATTAACTCGATGTTTGGCACGATCGCTCAGTCTTTCATCTGCAGCCTCCTCAGGCCCGCCATTGTGTGGCCCCTTGTATTTCCAATCGTTGTAAGAATAGCTCAAGTAAAATTCGAGGTTATCGAGAATATGCCCGTTGAGCTCCAGCTCTATTCCGTCTAAATGGACTTTTTTCAGAGCAACTTTTCTGCGGCCCCAGAGCGATCCTTTGTAATAGTCGCTGCTGCTATCGGCCGAGATGACATAGTTTTTTATCTCATAATGGGAAAAATCCAGGTTCAAGCTGATGTCTTTCCAGATTCTCCTTGAAAGCACCAGGTCATATCCAACGCCGTGTATGGGATCGACCTCGATCCCTGATCCCCAGCTTCAGACTTCGCAAAAGGAGCGTGGTGTCCATATCCTGCTGACACCCACGGATAAAGAGGTATCTCTTAATACATCTGCAAGGTCATCAAGCTCATAAGTAAGAAAGGATTTCGGGACAATCTGGTGGTAATCCCTCTCAATATATTCTTTCTGTATTGCAGGGTCTTTATAATGACCACCTTTCGACGAACTCCAATTGCTCCAATTAATACTGATATCCTCATACCTGAAACCGGCAGTCAGGGTAAGCCGCGGTATGATATCCCATTTATCTTGAATAAACCCTGCATAACTTTCAACTATCTTTCTGGTGTGCCTGCTGCTGAGTTGCGCAGTATCAAACCCCACGGTTATGAGATGATCGTCAAAAAGTTCTATGTCATCCTGGATTTTACCTCCCCAGCTCGTATAGCAGGTTTTAGCTTGAGGCTCGTCTTTGTCCTTAAAGTCAAACACCTGGTTCTCATACGTATAGTATGCTCCCAGGGTCCACGAACCGATGGGGGTCGGCTGTTTCATATTAAACCGGAAAGAATATGGCTCTTTGAATCGCTCGGGTTTTCTGTCCGGATCTTTCCACCGACCTGAAACATCCTCCTGCCTGACTACAGGATAATCAGAGTCGTAGTTATCTGTATCAGGATCGTTAGCCACAGGCTGTCCGGTCTCTTTATCCGTATAAGATGCGCTCAGACTGATATACCCGTCAGAAGGCAGAATAAAGCCGAGTCGACCGGATATGGTATCAATATCCGACTCGGTGTTCCTGAGATAGCCATTGGTACGATATTTCTGGTATAAAAGACCGTAATCAAACCAATCGATCCCCCCTTCGACGTCAATACTGTGATTCTGTGTATTGTAGGACCTGTAACTAGTTGTTACCTTGAAATCCGCCTCAGGGGTCTCATGTCTTTCCGGAACCTTGGTTCTTATATTGATCACTCCTCCGAGGGCCTTGCCTGAATAGAGCACGGAATGAGGCCCTGGAATTATTTCGATAGTCTCTATCTGTCCAAGCGGAATGAGGGAGAAATCCACAAAATGTCCTCCCCAGTATCCTCCGGTCTTTTCAATGGCAAGGCCGTCCTGGGCAGTAACAAAATTGCGTGTGTCAAAACCTCTCATATATACACTGTCGGATTCAGGCACCAGATCGCTCTGCCCGCGAAAATCTATTATCGCCCGGTCTTTCAAGATATCAGTGATGTTTTGTGCGATAATGGGTGACTCATACTCTGCATTTTCATAACAAACGTCCTCCTCTTCAATCCAATTCGTTCCGGTAATATAAGCCCAGGCGTAATCATTCACTTTCCCCCCTGACAGCCAACAGCCTTTTTCGGGTTTCAAAGCACAATCCATTGAGAATACGCCTTTTGGTGCAACCTTGTCCGCAGTTGAAACCCTGCAAAAGCCTGTCGGCTGCCAGGGAGTGTGAACGGTTACGCCCAGACGTATTCAGTAAAAAATCAGATGCCAGGGAACTTCACCTGGAAGGCGACCAGCAAACCTTGGCCCGTGCCTGCTGCCTCCCATTTCATTTTTGCCATCAAGGATACCAATATGGGTGATACCACCAGGGTGGATATGACCAGTAAGGATAGGGATAATGATAGAATTTCTCCGCTTTTTTGGGCTTAAAGAGATGTATCTCCCTAATGGAGATGAGCGGATAGGTATAATCTATCTCTTCCAGAGGCAAGACCCTCTTCTCCTTAATCTCTCCCGCTACTGCGACTTCCCTTCCTCTGGTATAAATCGCTGTATCCAGGTAACCGTTATACAAGGCCAGGAACCTCCCATCAGATTCATCAACACCCTTTGGCCTTCCCTGCAAGTCCGCCGGCTTTTGAAGTATCTCGATCAGGGTCCCCTCTTTTGTGTTTTTGGAACCGAGGATTATTCCGCTTAGAAGAACTGTCTTCCCCTTATGTGCCTCCGGATCTTGGATAACCTGCCTGAAGGTGACATCACTTGACACCTCCCTTCTCACCTCCTTTGAAATCAAAGGGGCACAACCAGCAGAAATCAAAAAAAGGGACAACATTAATGAACAGAAAATCCTTCTCATCTTGAACCATCCTTTACAATGCCCTTATTCCTTTTCTCAAAATATACGTAAAATAAAATACCCAACGCTATTGTCCCTAATCCGAACAATGAGGTAACGGGTCTGCTCTTGACGCAGAAGTAGATAATCCATAAGTTTCCCAGGATAAAAAGCAACGGTGTCACAGGATATCCAAATGTCCTGTAACTGTTCGGCGGGTCTGGTTGTCTGAACCTGAGCAGCATCATTCCCACTACAGTGAGTGTGGCACATAATGAGAGCGTAAAACCAATATATAAAAGAAGCTTATCAAAAGATCCGGTCATGACCATAATAATGGCAATACCCGCCTGGAGTATAATGGCATATACAGGCGTCCTGCGAAGGATGTCTACCTTACCGAAGAGTTCAAAAAAGACACCGTCTTTTGACATGGCATAATAGACCCTTGGTCCGACCATAATCATGGCGCTCAGAACTGAAAGGAGGCCTATGGTAATAGCGCCGCTGAAATATCTGCTGATATGGTCACCGAACAAAGAAACAGCAGATGTTGCTCCGACCTCAAGGACCCCTCTCATCTCTCCTGCAGGAAGCGCGTAAATATACACAACGTTCAAGAGCAGATAGAGACACATTACCGTGGCTGTGCCGGCAAAAAGGGCAAGGGGGATATTTCTGCCGGGCCTCTTGATCTCACCTCCAAGGTAAGCAGCGGCATTCCATCCGCTATAGGCAAATGAGACGAATATAAGCGAAACAGCAAACTTATCTTGAAATACTGAGCTTATATCCAGGCCTTCAGAGAAATTTTCTGTTGAGCCATGACCCAGACACAGTCCGGCTATGATAAAGACAACAACGATGCCCAGTTTAAATATGGTCAATCCATTCTGGACTCTGGCGCCAAGGAAAACACTGTGATAATGAATCAGCGAAAAGATGATGATAACAACCATTGCCAGCAAGGTAACCGGCGATATGATAAAAATATCAGATTCCAGGAAGGGAATGGTAAATTCTGAACCGGAAGAGGGGGACAGGGTGCGGAAAAAATAGGTGGCAAAGGCAATGGAGGCCGCTGCAATAGGGGCTGAAAACCCGACGATCAGAGAGATCCAGCCGGAAAGAAAGCCTATCCCCTTGCCAAAGCTCTCCCGCAGAAACACATACTCCCCGCCGGCCCTGGGGAACATGGCGCCGAGTTCTCCATAACAAAGGGCGCCGCACAGGGCAAATACGCCCCCGACAAACCAGCAGAAAAGCATGGTTTGAGGATTGCCTAATTCTTGTATGATGAAACCTGAAGTGGTGAATATGCCGGTCCCCACCATGTTGGCAATCACCAGGGCCGTGGCGGAGAAGAGACCGATTTCTCGCTTCAGGTGGTGGCTATTCAGCGTATTTTTCAAAAACCCCTCCGGCAGGCCCCATAATTACCGCCTCCCTGGTAATCGCCAAATGGGAAAAGAACAATCAGGCCATATGCCAGGGAAACAACGGCATCCGGCTTCACTTTACGTCTATTTCACCTCAAAGGTCATTATGCCGGCATATTGCCCGGTATCGCACTCTGATTTGTCCTCATAGGGCTTTTTGTGCGGCACCTTAATCCACCAGATACCCGGATTTGTGATACGAATTCTGGCTATACCGTTATTGCCGGTCTTTGTTGTAAAGGCATATTCTTCTCTTGTTGAAAATCCGATATAAGTGGCATACACATATGCACCGAGAAGCGGCTTTCCCTGAAACAATACCTTGACAGGAAGATAGTCTCCTGCCTTGAGCAATCCGGGATCTTCCTGGGGCACAACTTCAATAGTCTGTCCCAACACGGTTCTGTATGCATCCCCTCCGGGCTTTCCTGCATGGAAGATCGCCTTGGCAAAGAACTCCACATAACGGCAGCTCAGGGCATTGGAAAGCCCTTTTTTGCTCTGCTTTTTCCTGCCTTCAGGAGTCATGGTTATAAATACCGGCTTCATTACAGCGCTTGCCATATATGTCCCTTCTTTTTCCAGGTCCAAAGGAACTCCAACCTCATTGAAAAATGACTCAGGATCAGGTTCTTTCAATACAAAGTCTTTTCTCTTTCCTGACGGATCCAGATAGAAAAACTCCTTCATCTTTTCAGGTTTTCCCAGATCGGCAAAAGGGAGTGAATGTGCCAGATACAGAAAGACCTTTGCGGTCCCTCCAACCTGATGATCGTAATGATCCAATCCCAGCCAGAGGTTGTGCGCATTTGCAGGCAGAGTAATCATGGACAATGAAATGACCAGGATAAAGCCTGTAAGCCACGATAGTTTCTTTTTTCCCCGTTTCATTACTTTCCTCCTCCATTGCCGGCCCAGTCACGGCTGGACGCTGATTCAATATCTATTAATGATTTCTGCGATATTATGAATTTCGATTCATTTTTTGGCCGCCTCATATGGTTTACCTTCCAGGAAGCGCCCGATGAATAAAAGTCCCATAAAACCTTCTTTTTCTTTTGAGAGCTTTTGTTCCATATCAGCCACTCTTCCCCGCAGGATACGCTGTTTGTCAGGGTGCCCTGCCCAGTAAACCACCGCGCACGGCATGTCCAGCGGGAGCGTTTCTTTAAGCGCAGCAAAGAGGTTCTCCGGATCCCGCAAGGCCATGTACAGAACCATAGTGGTCGGGTACTTGCCCAGGTCTTTTAATATCCGGCGATCTTCCATGTTCCGATTCATCAGAAACATAGGGGCTGTCTGCATGACAAAACGGGTATCATATGCAGGAATAGTACTTTTGCCCAAAGCCGCCATGGCTGCTGCATCGCACCCCATGCCCGGAATAATGACCACGTCATCATGGTCAAGTTGTTCCACATACCAGTGGCTTGGGCCAAACAGGCACGGGTTGCCGGAGTCGAGCAATCCCACGTCCTTTCCCCTGGACAAAAGATCCTTGATCTGCTCCACCCGTTTATCTCTTACCCGAAATCGTTCCACATCGAACCTGGCTCTTTCCTCCTTACCCAGTTCCCGATAGCTTTTCCCTTTGTAGTCCCAAAGACCTTTCCATGGATCAAACAGTACTGATTTGTCCCCAATGAACTCATCAAAGGTAACCATTCACTCCCCCCCTCACGTATCTTAACTATCGTAAATAACGTAACTTTCTGAATGTGCTGATTTGGAAAAAAATTTTTACTGCTATATATCTAAGAAGATTAACGTTGATATATGAGGTAATGATAAATAATGTAAACATTACGTAATTATTAATTAAGATATATGCTATTAGAGCACTTTTAGAAAATTCCTGTAAAATCAATAAACTATCTTACCAGTGGATGTGGCCGTCATAAAAAATATCTGTATTTTCAATTAATTAGACCAAAACTTTGAAATGGCAATTACGGGTTTTTTATACGTCATTTATCATTTTAATTTCAGTAAGTTAATGGTGTGGGAGGGGGGTGTGAATGGTTACCCTAAAAGTGTAAACTACTTTTGGCTTGCTATGAAGGATGCCCTATATTCTAAAACAACTTTATCTTCTACCGGTCGAGTAGACGGATTTCTACTGGTAAGGATTCTGGTAGTTGCAATGATTCTTTCATTGTAACCTCGCTGCACGCAGCTACTGTGTGATCACTGTTCATCTCGCAGCCTCTCATCAGTTGTCGTTACGCCCCTCACAGAACCGTGCTTGCGCTATTCACGAGTCTTATGTGGCGCACCACATAAGATGCGTTATGTGGCGCCGGATATTATGTGGCGCCAAAACTCTAACTAACTGTTTAGACTAACATCATAGTCAGCTAGGCACCACATAATTTATGTGATATTGATCAGATTTCTTCTACAGAGGAGATCTG
>PQXE01000139.1 GCA_003194495.1 Deltaproteobacteria bacterium | reverse complement strand
AAATATCTGTATTTTCAATTAATTAGACCAAAACTTTGAAATGGCAATTACGGGTTTTTTATACGTCATTTATCATTTTAATTTCAGTAAGTTAATGGTGTGGGAGGGGGGTGTGAATGGTTACCATCAAAGAGCTTCACATGCTTGTCTGAGGCTGCAATGACATCCATCCGTTTAATCACATCCAGGGCCTGAAGTGTCGCCATCCCGGGCCCTGCCGGACCGGTTCCGATAACATAGAAATGTCCACGGCCCCAGGCCCCGGCCTCGGACGGCAAGATCCATTCGGCTGCAGCCAGGATTATCGCTATTACGAAAACAATTTGCTTTACTTGCTTCATAAACAGCTCCTCAGGTCCTCTCAAAAGTTGACATGCAAATTTTTTCGACCTGTGCGGTTAGCTTTTAGCCATTAGCGGTTAGCTTTTGGATAAAACTGTTCAACATCCTCTTTACCTCATTGACCTGTTGATTAAGTTCTCTATATGTTTCATCCTGTATATAATTGAGATCGCAAGCGAGAAGTAGCTGATACTCCACCTCATTTGCAGATCCGCCAGCAATGCTCATAAACCTGGCAAGTTCTCGCTCACTATCTCTTCCGCAACCTTCAGCGATGTTCGTCGGAACAGATGCCGCAGATCTGCGCATCTGAACCGTAAGTCCAAATTGTTCATCAGAAGGAAAATTTTTTGTGATTCTATAGACCTGTAGCGTAAGACGATGGGCTTTCTCCCATACCTTGAGTTCTCTAAAATCTCTCATCTCTACTCCTTTTTAATGCTAATGGCTAACCGCTAACGGCTAACGGCTAACCGCACAGATCCAATTTTTTGACACTAAGTAACATAAATGTCAATATGTTGACATTAAGTAACATAAATGTCAATATGTTAATACTAAATTTTAAAAAAAAGGAGGTGGTAAAGCTTTAAGAAGCAAGGTGACGTCCTTTGACAAGGGCTGCCTTGGGAGTTTGGGAACCGCCCGGGCCGGGCAAAATCAAGATTAATTTTCTTAACAAAAGGGAGAAGGGCAACAATGAAGAAGCTGTTTAATATCTATCTTGTCACAATGATGAGCTTCCTCTTTCTCTTATCCATTCCAGGATATTCTTCTGCGCAGGTTGAGAAAGAGAAAAAGGAGGGGCATCCTTACAGGCTTGAAAAGGTCATTGTCAGGGATCATCCCTTGAGAGATGAGGCCATGGTTGTGACGCCTGATGTCACTGTTATCAACGTGGACAAATTCAAAAAAGCCGGCAGTATGCAGAACATCCAGGATGTCTTGAGTGAGGCCCTTGGTATAAATGTACTCCGCTCCAACATCACGCCAAGTCCCTCGGAGACCGTGTATATCAGGGGCATGGACCAGTCGCGCATCCAGATATTCATGGACGGCAGACCCATGAGGCTAATGGGGAAAAGGGGTTACTACAAGATAGACTGGACCACCATGCCCCTGGATAATGTCGAGACAATTGAAATTATTCGAGGGAGTCATTCGCTCCTTTATCCCTTTTCCATGGGTGGGGCCATCAATATCATTACCAAGAAGGGGAAAAAGACGGATGAGATCAAACCCGACGTATCGGTAACGACTGAGTTCGGTTCTTATGGAGCAGAGAGTTACAGTGCGAGTATATTGGGGGGTCTGTTTAATACAATCGGGTATTCTTTTTCCGGTGCCGGCAGGAGCGGAGACGGGTACCTGCGAAACAATTATTACGACACCGGAAGTTTCAACAGCCGGATTTCTCTTTATCTCCCAACAGATGGGACACTCAGTTGCGGATTGGACTATGTGGAGAATGAGACTGGATATGCCGTGATAAATGATCCCTCAAGGGATGACTATGACCCGGATTACCCGGTTGTCCAGGCAGATGAGGTTGATACCTTTACTCACGATTATGAAGGAAAGAGTTACCCGGGCGGGGATTCCTACTGGAAGAGGAGAGCCAACGAATATAATATCCTGTTTGAGCAACCATTAGGTCCGGGAGAACTCCGGGCCCAGGTCTATAAACACAAGTCTGATAGAGACAGATTGTCTTACACATCAGATGGAACTCAAAAAAAGCAGCTTGATTCCCAGAGATCACAAGAAATCGCAATTTTTCCCAAGTTAAAAAGGGCACCAATATTTTTGTTTAGTTGAGGCCATTGTGCGGTATCCGAGATACATGGAAAAATAATTTGACGTTCAACCGACCTACCAA
>PQXE01000138.1 GCA_003194495.1 Deltaproteobacteria bacterium | reverse complement strand
TTGTGCCAATTCCCAAGAAGACAATTCTCGGAGATAGCTTCATGAATTTAGGGCATTGGTCAGCGAGCCTTGGCTATAACTCATTGATATTTAAGGATCTAAATGTCGTTCCAAAAGAGCCGCACCCGAAGGATAATTGCGACATGGTGCAGCTTTGCGCCCAGGCCCTGTGCCTGGAAGAGATGCTGGATGTTGAAATCCCATCCGGGGCGCTTTTTTACGGGAAAACCCGGCGGAGAAAAGACGTTGATTTTGATAACGCATTGAGACGGGAAACAGAAAGTGCGGCAATCCAATTACATAAACTCATTGAATCACGTCAGACGCCGCCCCCTGTTTATACGCCCAAGTGCAAAAGCTGTTCGTTCTTTCATATATGCCTGCCTAAGACCATTGAGAAGAGACATTCTGTAAAACAGTATTTGTCTGGAGCGATTAGCGAATCATGAAAAAACACCTGAATACCCTTTTTGTGACCACACAGGGCGCCTATCTATCCAAAGAAGGAGAAACTGTTGTAGTCAAGGTGGAAAAAGAGATCCGCCTGCGCATTCCGATCCATACCATCGGTGGGATAGTCTGCTTTGGAAATGTAATGTGCAGCCCGTTTTTGATGGGATTTTGTGCTAAACGTGATGTCGCCATCAGTTTTCTTACAGAATATGGGCGTTTTCTCGCAAGAGTTCAGGGGCCTGTTTCGGGTAATGTCTTGTTGCGTCGGGAACAATACCGCCGTGCTGATGACATGAACGCTTCTGCTGAAATGGCCAGAGCAGTATTAACAGGGAAACTTGCCAACTGCCGGACTGTTCTCGGACGAGCGCTGAGAGACCACTCCGACAAATTGAATACAGACGAGGTTCGTGAGGCGTCTCAGCGAATTAACAGTTCTCTACAGCACATCCAATCAGATTTACCCTTGAATGTTCTGAGAGGCTTTGAGGGAGAAGCTGCCCATACTTATTTCAGTGTCTTTGATCATTTAATCACATCTCAGAAAAAAGACTTCATTTTCCAGGAGCGGAATCGACGCCCGCCATTAGACAAAGTGAATTGCCTATTGTCGTTTTTGTACACACTTGTGTTGCATGATGTGCGATCAGCCCTTGAATCAGTGGGACTAGATCCTGCTGTTGGTTTTTTACACAGAGATCGTCCGGGCCGACCAGGACTGGCCCTTGATATGATGGAAGAGTTCCGTCCTTTTCTGGCCGACCGTTTGACGCTTTCATTGATAAACCTTAACCAGGTCCAGACAAAAGGATTTAAGGAAATGGAATCCGGGGCCGTACTGATGGACGATGAGACGAGAAAGGCAGTGCTGGTTGCCTATCAGAAAAGAAAGCAAGATGAAATAATGCATCCTTTTATTGAAGAGAAAGTCCCAATCGGACTGTTGTTCCATACGCAGGCTCTGTTGCTGGCTCGCTGTTTGCGCGGCGACCTGGACGGCTATCCAACGTTTATCTGGAAATAGGATTTTGAACCATGTTTGTTCTCGTAACTTATGATGTTTCCACAACTGATCCAGGAGGACCACGCCGTTTGCGCAGAGTTGCAAAGGCGTGCACGAATTTTGGGCAAAGGGTTCAATATTCTGTTTTTGAGTGCATTGTTGATCCTGCACAGTGGACATTTTTACGACAGAGCTTGATTGATGAGATTGATCCTGAAGCGGACAGTCTACGGTTTTACTTTCTTGGCTCCAACTGGCAACACCGTGTAGAACATATAGGAGCCAAGAAATCACTTGATCAGGAGGGGCCTTTGATTGTCTGAAAAGTCGTATGCGAACATCAAGCTCACAGATGGACAATATATCATTATACCTTGACTGGGCCGGGTTTTGAAACACATATATTCTCGCTGGATATTTCATATAAGCCATTATTTGTTCTTGAGGCCACTATATATTGCGATTATCTTACACATGGCCTACCATATATGGCGCCCATTTCCTTATATGAAATATCCAGATTCTCGATTGAGTTCGCACCAGGCATAACACCTTGAAAAAAGGAGATTAGTAAAAATTTTCTTTTCGATGGGATATGTTACGGGTTGAAAAATGAGCAGTTCGCGGAAAAGTGAGAATAAGGACTTTAGATTCAAAAGGTTAGTAGAAAACGTCGTAACTTCTCAATAAGTCCGGGCAATTTAAAAAATACTATGAAATCAACAAGTTGCAGGACGTAAAAATGAAGTTTTTTTCTTTGCAAATCACTTTGCACTATGCTGTCAAATAACGATATCCTG
>PQXE01000137.1 GCA_003194495.1 Deltaproteobacteria bacterium | reverse complement strand
AATTTACAATGATGTATGGCTACGAACTTTCAATAAAAAGCATTTCAGGGGAATAGATAAGTTAAAGATGTGGCAATGGCAGTGAATAACGTCACAATGCCCCAACGTCCTACACCCCTCTGGGGTATGTGTTTACGGGCTTGCGTTTTTCATGATCATTCGCCTGCCCTGTTAGATTCATTTTAATGACAGCGAAGCGTATTTAACCGGGGTCCTGATCAGGAAAAAAACAAAAATACAACTTGGCGTCCTTCGCGCCTTCGCGGTTCCCTAATTCACTACAACTCAACCGCCCGCTACGCTCAAGACGCAAAGCATACCAAGAAAGACATTGTGACCAAAAAATCCTTAGCTTCCAGCTTTGAGCTTTGAGCTTTCATCTTCGCGGTTCCCTAACTCCCCAAAACCTGCATGATTGTGTTTAAGAAAAATAAGTCAATGTCCGAAAGACATTATAGAGGAGAATTAACCGCAGACTCACGCAAACAGTAATACCTTTTGTCCCTCAGACATAATCCCCATTGAAGGTAATCATTCACTCCCCCCTGCATTTTTTTTAAAAAGAGTGAAGAAAGTTGGAGACAAATGAATTTTAATTTTGTATGCTATTTGCGTAATGGACCATCTAACAAAAGACGACCTTGCGCAAATAGATCGAACTTACCTGCAGAGCCTCGAAAAAGAGACAGTGATTGATGTGGCCTGTAAATTGCGCGATTTCAGTATAGCGATGGTTGAGCGTGTTGAGCAGAACTCCAGCAATAGCTCCAAACCACCATCCTCCGATAGTCCTTATGACAAAGGAAACAAGGGCAAGTCTGATTCGAAAGATGATGATGCCAAGAGTTCATCGGCAGAGGATAAGGAAAATAAAACTACAGAAAATGGTGCTCTGGCTGAAAATTCACAGTCTGATGACTCCAACCGCTCCGCTGGAAGGCAACCTGGATCTCAAGGGTTCTGGCGCTCAGAGACTCCGGTACCCGAGAGCACCATCCCTCACTACCCGAGTGTTTGCGTGATTTGTGGTAAGGGCCTTGATGTTCCGGAGGGAAGCCGGCCGTATATGGGGTATTATGTGTATGAGCTTGAGAAAACTGCATCAGGAATACGCATATTCTGTACGCTTCACCACTACTATGCCGCCGTTTGTGATTGTGGTCATGAGACAAAGGCTCAGCCCGGTGAAGGGTATATTTCAAATGTTGAGGGGCGCAAAAAGGATCTGAAACTAACCGAATACACGATGGTCGGTCCTATGCTGGCGACCTTCATTGCGGCTCTGTCAGTTCGATTTCGGATGTCGCGGGTGAAAATAAAAGAGTTTCTCTCCTACTGGTTGAGTACAGAATTGTCAGTGGGTACCATTGACAAATGCATTCGCGAGGCTGGTGTGGCCTGCTATCCGGTTGTTGAAGAATTGGTAGAAGAGCTGCAAGAACAAAAAATTGTTAACCTTGATGAAACTCCCTGGTATGAAAATGGCTGCTTTAAATGGCTGTGGGTGGCCATTTCGACGACAGTTGCTGTATTTTATGTCGGAACCAGAAAAAAGGAAGAAATGTTAAAGCTGATCACAACAGCCTTCACGGGATGGTTGGTGACAGACGGTTATTTAGCATATCGAAGCTATGAAAAGCGGCAACGCTGCCTGGCCCATCTCATCCGAAAAGCAGTTGCTCTTACCGGTGCTGTGGATGAAAAAGCTCAAAAAATGGGGGATTGGTTCTTACGAGAGCTCAGGGGGCTCATAAAAGCCATGGCTGAGGATGGCGAGGGTGGCAGGAGAAAATGCAACCCCATCCTTGCCAGACTCAAAAGAGCTTGCAACCTGGGATCTGAAGAAAAATATTTCAAATTGAGAGCATTGGCTAAGGAAATTCTCAATGATTGGGATGCAGTGGTAGCATTTGTCAAGAATCCGGAGCTTCCGCCGACCAATAATGACGCCGAACGAGCGCTGAGGCATGCGGTAATTTCAAGACGGATCAGCTTTGGAACCCGCACTACTGAAGGTAGTCGAGCATATACCGCCCTATTAAGCGTCATTGAAACATGCAGGTTGCGCAATCAAGATCCCTGGCAGTATATCGCTCAAACGATAGCCCTTGGTAGAAAAGGCGTCGCTCCTTCCATAATCCCAGGGTAGAAATAGAGGGGGGAGTGAACGGTTACCCTACAACAGCTTTTTCATCTATCAATTTGGCCCAAAGTGTTATGATCTGAAGTTTCACCGTTTTTAAAATTTCAACTTGCTGTTTTTATTGAATAAAATTAATTACTTC
>PQXE01000136.1 GCA_003194495.1 Deltaproteobacteria bacterium | reverse complement strand
TTGGCAATTTAGCGCATTTTAGGTAAAATAGTGCTCTATTTTCAATATGTGTCCATAATTATTAGGTAACTGAAATTCATTCGCAATTTCAGTTCTCCTGCACTCCGAGTTTTGCAAAAGGCTCTTCTGGTCAGTGCTCTCCCCCCGCACTCCATTTAAGGACATAATGTCTCTTCCCCCTGGAAATTGGCTTAAGATCGGCCCTGAGACAGGACTCTCTTCTCCCAGGCGCTATTGGCATCTGGATTTTCCAAAGCTGGGGGAAGAAGATAGGATCAGAACGGAAACAGCTTGGGCTGAAGAAGTTGAAGATGCCATGGTTGAAGCAGTCCGCCTTCGTCTCAGGGCGGACGTACCGGTTGGAGTATATCTTTCCGGGGGCTTAGACTCCTCTATTATCGCCACCATAGTTAAAAAACTGACATCAACACCAATAGAGGCCTTTTCCCTGGCCTTTGCAGATGCATCCTATGACGAATCTGAATTTCAGCAGAGATTAGCCCGGTCAATAGGGGTTAGCTACAATGCTGTAAGGGTGAAAAACCATCAAATAGGTCAGGTCTTTCCAGAGGTGATCCGGCACGGAGAACGACCGATCTTAAGGGCAGCCCCGGCCCCGCTGTTTCTTCTGTCGGATCTGGTGCAAAAAACAGGATTCAAAGTAGTCCTTACCGGAGAAGGGGCAGACGAGCTTTTTGGAGGCTATGACATCTTCAAGGAAGATAAAATCCGCCGTTTCTGGGCAAAAGCCCCTGAGAGTCCTTGCAGACCCCGGCTCCTGAACCGCCTCTATCCGCATGCACCTCTGGCTACAACAAGAGCCGGGCGTATGCTGACGGCTTTTTATCGCAAGGACCTGTTTCCTACCAATATCTTTGGCTATTCCCATCGTCCTACATGGAACAATACCCGGGCACTTAATGCCTATTTCAGCCACAATCTCAAGGAAGCCATTGGAGATTACGATCCTGTGGAAGAACTCAAGGCCGGTGTACCTGACACCTTTTCTTCATGGCATCCATTGCACCAGGCCCAGTTCCTGGAGACCCGGTTGCTCTTGTCAGAGTATCTTTTGAGTTCCCAGGGAGAGAGGATGACCATGGGTCACTCGATTGAAGGAAGATACCCTTTCCTTGACCCGAAAGTGACATCCCTGGCAACACGAATTCCGCCGTATTTAAAGCTCAGGGGCCTAAATGAAAAATATGTATTACGTAAGGCATTTGAAAAGCACCTTCCTTCAGAGATAGCCCAACGTCCCAAGCGGCCCTACCTGGCCCCGAACAAGGAAAGCTTTTTGGATCGACCGGATATCTCCATGGTTTACGAAATCCTTTCACCGGACAGGCTGTCCGAGAGCGGTTTTTTTGATGTGTCAAGGGTGGACAAATTACTCAATAAATGCGCCAAGGGCGGGCAACTGGGTTTTCGGGACAATGCAGGCTTTCTTGGAATATTATCTACGCAGATATTGTGGGAAAATTTTTTGGCGTAAGCGTTCACAGGGCACCGCATCTGCTTTGTTGTCGGGCACTTGAAGTACAGGGAGTACGTCTGCGTACCCTCCGCCTCGCATCTGCAGCACCCTGTAAACGCTTACAGTCCGGTGGGTTGCGGTAAAACAGGAGGCGCTGTAATCCCGTGAACGGTTACATTTTGACAGATGAAGCTTTACTTTTTTCTGACTGTAGTACGCTCTACCACCTTTCGGTAATAGATCTGATCCTTTTCCAGGTTGATAGGCCTCTTGCGTGACATGTTGGCCTTGGTTACCATAAGATTTACTTTCTGGGCCTGCCTGTAACGCTCCTGTTCATCTTCCAAACTTTCCAGCAGGTCTGTTGCAGTCTTGATCTCCTTTTCACTCTGGAGCTCAGGGGGTATAAAACCGGCATTCTTGAGAATCTTGTATGCCATTCGAAGGTCTGGAGGTATTGACGAGTCATCCTCAAAGACCAGTGGTTTGCCTTTACCTTTAATGTCGTCAAGGTCTCCCCGTTCAATAGCTTCCCTGATCCGGTTTTCTGCTATTTTATGAAAATTGAACATGGGCGGGCATTTCTCCAGGTTGTTAGTAAGAGAACCATAGGGTAACAATAACTATGATTCCGCTAAAAAAGCCCAATCTGCGACGCGCAATCATAAATGTTGAATGCTGAATTAAGGTAAAGGTATATATTTTTTGGCATCCTTCATTCACCAGTTTACACTTTTCCCAAAAAAGCGTGTATTATCGAATTGAATGTCGATGTCGAAACTGGAAATTAGAAATTAGGTAATGCACCTCTATATCTTTGTTTTTTTC
>PQXE01000020.1:26232-55655 GCA_003194495.1 Deltaproteobacteria bacterium | reverse complement strand
ATATAATATAGATAACGAAGTATTGCAACATTTTTCGTAGTTTATTTGAAGTCAAAAAATTATTCATTGACACTTTCATAAAATACAATTTGATGGTATCATTTTAAAAATTTATTCTATTTTTTTTTGCTTTCTCAAAAGCCAAAAAAACATTCTATTCTCTGAGTTTTGCAAGAGGCTCTATTCTCTGAGTTTTGCAAGAGGCTCAATCAACAATCATTTTTTCAATGATGATAGGGTTCGCCGGCCTTGATAGTGCAAGCCCTGTAGATCTGCTCTACCAGGATGAGTCTTGCCATGTCGTGCGTAAAGGTCATTAGTGAAAGGGATAACCTCTTATCTGCTCTCTTGATTATTTCCGGTGCAAGCCCCGATGCCCCGCCTATCACCATGGCCAGGTCTCTAACCCCTCTTGTCTCTAAGTCTGTGAGCATCCTGGCGAGTCCGGGGGAGTCTGACATTTTGCCCTTTATGTCCAGGGCAACTGTAAAAGCCTCCTTTGGCAGGGCCTTTACAATGGATTTGGCTTCGCGCTTCATGACCTCGTCAGGTTTCATGTTCCGGGCAAAGCGGACGCCCCGAACCTGGAGGACCTGCATACGAATGTAGTGCTCAATCTTTTCTATATAATGCTCGATACCGGCCCTGAGCCAGGTATCCCGGGTTTTATCCACCCAAATTAAAGAGAGACGCAACATGGGTTATTCTCAATCTCAACAAGAATTATTGCGTAAGCTTCCCAAGGTTGACGAACTGATACAGACATTATCCGATGAAGCTCCCCGGCGGGTCAGGGTAACTGCCTGCAGAGATGTCCTTGACAGCCTGCGCTCATATATTCTGTCCTCACAGGAACCTGACCTGGAATCAGTAAAATATGAAACCATAAAAAAACAAATCGAAATACGCCTGACATCACTACTAAGGTCCTCCTTAAGGCCGGTGGTCAACGCCACGGGCGTAGTGATACATACAAACCTCGGACGCTCCCTGCTTCCCAGGGAGATCTTTCATTCCATGCTGGATATAGCAGGTCGATACTCAAACTTGGAGTATAACCTGGAAAAGGGGATTAGGGGAAGCAGATACAGCCACGTAGAAGAGTTGCTCTGTGATCTGACCGGGGCGGAGTCGGCCCTTGTAGTAAACAATAATGCCGCCGCAGTCCTTATCACACTGGAAACCCTGGCCAAGGGTAAAGAGGTGATTGTCTCCAGGGGTGAACTCGTAGAAATAGGCGGTTCCTTCCGCATCCCTGATGTAATGGCTAAAAGCGGGGCCATCCTCAGGGAAGTCGGGACCACAAACCGCACCCATTTGTGGGACTATGAGTCTGCCATAGGGGAGCAGACCGCACTTTTCCTCAAAGTACATCAGAGCAACTTCCAGATGGTGGGTTTTACAAAGGCCGTATCCGTCTCAGAGCTGGCCGAACTCGGTGCGAGACGCGGCGTCCCTGTATATGAAGATCTGGGTAGCGGCAATTTTATGGATTTCTCAAGATATGGAATAATTCATGAGCCTATGGTCCAGGAATCGTCGGCTGCCGGGGCAGACCTGGTGAGCTTCAGCGGTGATAAACTCTTAGGTGGACCACAGGCAGGGATCATCATAGGGAAAAAGGAATTTGTTGACCGGATAAAGGAGAATCCTCTGAACAGGGCGGTCCGGATAGACAAGCTCACGCTTGTGGCCCTGGAAGGGGTCCTGAGACTCTATCAAGATCCGGAGCGGGCAGTTAAGGTTATACCTACGCTCAACATGCTGCGTCTTTCCCATGATGAGCTGAAATCCCGGGCCCGGCGACTTCAAAGACGACTAAGGGCCTTGAAACTTACCGGCATATCGATAAATACAGTAGAGACTATTTCCCGTGTTGGAGGAGGCGCTTTGCCGCTGCAGCAGCTTAAGTCCGTGGCGATAGCTCTCACTCCCGGGAACAAAGCGTTTTCTGCTGCGCGCATCGAGTCTGAACTCCGTAAAAACGAACCGCCTGTGATCGTAAGAATTGAAGAAGACCAGGTGCTTATGGACATCAGGACGGTTCAGGAAGAAGATTACAGGATTATCACCCAGGCAGTGGCTTTTGCCCATTCGAGGCTGGTATCAGCTCAATAAAATCATTCTCTTGCCGGGACCGTTTCCATTCGCCACCACAGCGTCGGGGTGATGGCCCAGGAGGCCGGCGATTATATAGACGTCAAAACCGCCTTTGGCAGCATAATATCTAGACATAATACAGATGACGACTGGAAGGCCCACTTCAATGCAAGAGCGATTATCTCCAGCGCCTTTGAGCACGGTATTCTGGAGCAGTTGATGGGTTCTGATAATCCCTGCATATCCACCATGAAGCTTTTTCAGATTGCCAATTCCGAAGGCAGCAAGGTCTTCTTTGCCAATAGCGGTAACTTTGCAACCGTCAAACCCCAGTTGCATAATTATTCTGCATCGACACTGAATGATCTCCAATTCCAGGTAAACAGCGGCCATACCCTGATCCTGCCTGATGACGGACAGTTGGGCATGGGTCAGTGGCAAGGTCTTGGTTATATTACCAGGTACGAGTCTGGCTCCAGCATGTCCTTGGGCATGATCATCGGTGGTGGCTATCATGGCGGCTATGGAAGTAATCCGGCCCAGGCAGATCCACCGGCAGTAAATCAGAACATACAGACAAACACCAACAATAACCCTGCCCCATCAACCATAAATCAACAGGTCACCCCACATTCCACACCCCAATCCATAGAGTCTGTGGACATGGCCGGCGGGTCCTATCTATATAATCGCATTGATCTGGCCCTTGGAGGAACGTCTTCTCTTGGCCCGGCATTCGGACGTTCCTATAACAGCGGCCTGAACCTTGAGGACAGGGGGCTCGGCAACGGCTGGACCCACAACTATGATATACGTATCAGTCGCGGCAGCCATGGTGATCCCGGCCTGGGAGGCAGACAGCCGGTTGACTCCGCGGCAATGATAATCGCCCTATACATAAATCTGGATCTGATGAAAAACCAGGATGACATCCAGGGATGGATGGTTGCATCCCTGACCAACAAGTGGGCGGTTGACCAATTGATTGACAATGCCATTACCATCCATCTCGGCAGCAAGGTCATGGAGTACATAAAGCTGGCTGACGACCTCTATGCATCTCCACCCGGCATCACCACTCAATTAATGGACAGCGGGGACAACACCTTCAGTCTCAGGGAACGGTTCGGCACCTGCCTGGACTTTAATACAGATGACCGCATCACCCGATTAACCGATGTGGACAACAACACAATGACCTTTACTTGCAGTTGACCAGGCAGGCCGCCTGATCGGTCTTCAGAACTTTAACAGCATCCTGATCACCTATGACAATGCCGACCGTCTGATAAATCTTGAAAACAGAAGATCTGACACCGGCGCCATTGCCGCCTATCAGTTCAGTCTGGATGCCAACGGCAAGCGTGTTGGCCCAGCTACGTGCTGAGCAAAAACCGTCGGCGCTTCGAGCAATAAGATTGTTGCCGGAAGAGTGGGTGGTGAGATATTCTTCTCCGTCAATCGGCAAAGGGAAAGTGTCTGTGTCAGTCCGTGTGGGTCCGTGGCTGAAATATTCTCAGCCCGAGTTCTTTAAGAGAGGCCATAAACTTGCGGTCAAATGTCAACACAGCGCTTCCCTGGATATGGCGGCAAGTCGCTGCGATTATTGCATCGCCGTAATCACGGATTTGCTCCGGCCAAAAGTTGAACAGGGTTTTTGTGTTGATCTCGAAAATTAATTCTACACCCGGCATTGATAGAAATTCCCGAGCCATAACTCTTATGTCTTTGGGGTTTACGCCGTAGACAGAGTCCAGGACGAAAATGAATTCACTGATCACATTGAAGTGACAGTAAATGCATATCTTCAAGCCGGCTGTCTGTTCCAGTACCGACGAGACAATTCCCTGCTGTTTGAGATTGCGGTCTGTTACATAGGAAATCAGGCAGTTGGTATCAATTACGAGTTTCTGCATCAGGATTCCGTGCCCGTGTATATCCTGGAAGCTCTTAGCTTCCTCGCCTTATTGATATCACGTTTAATGTCTCCCGAACCTATCCTGACGGTATTTCTAAAGCGCGAAAAGCCAGGCTTTTTCGGCTTGACCATTATGGTGCCGTTTTTGAGACTCCATTCAAGCGCATCGTGAACTGACAGCCCCAGTTTTTCTCGTATGCCTTTGGGAATTGTGGTCTGATATTTTGAGGTAATTGTGGTCCGCATGTCTTGTTACCTCCCTTAAAAATTCTTACAACAATAACCTATGGTAAGAATTATGTACAGTCGGATTCCCCTTTTTTGGTCGATTTTATTAACTTGACAGTCCAAAGTTCTTGTAACTATTTGATATTATTGGAAAAGCTAAAAGCCGGTGAGAATAAATATATCTAATGATATCAAGCACTTAAAAGGCTATACTGCGAATATTCTGGAGAACTTTGGACTCTCAAGTTAATAAGTTAGAGATTATCAGTCTGCGCTTTTAGCTGATAAGCTAAACGGCTTAACAGCTCAGCAGCTTTAGACAGGATTAACAGGATGATCAGGATATTTTTTGCCTTTCCAGAAGAAAGGCAAAAAATATCAACCCTCTTCGAGGGGAGTGCTACATCACATACAGAGAAAGTTGTAGCTTTCCCCCCGCTCCTGGCGGAATTATTCTTCATCACTTTCGTCCGGAAAGTTATGAAAACAAAAAATTAATTAATCCTGCCTGTCCCGTTAAATTTCGAAGGATTATTTAACCGGGGCGTTTTCAGACTGAAGAGTTAAGCTTAACGGCTCGCCCGAAGGACGCTAATTTAAAATTGTGTATGAACGGCCTTTTCGTTCAGGCACTAATTATCTTTACCATCAGGACTCTTGATCCAGTAGAAATCATTTCTGCTCAAATCTGCCGTAATATCAAACCATTTGAGCTAATAGCTGTTTTTTGAGACTGGAAAGTTCAGGTGACACCTCCCAGGAATTTAGGTGTCAGGAATAATTCTAGTCATAATTCAAAAATCCTTATTAATCGGGATGTTAGATGTTTTTGTAAAAAGTTTTCCTGACACCAAATCCCGACATGGAAGGAAAATGAGCCTCGGAAGGTGTCATTTTAATTTCCTGGGGTAAGGAGTCCTGAATCTCTTTCTTTAATTGACGAAACTGCTCAAGCTTGATAATTTCTCTGTCATTCACAGTGAAGCCTCCTGTTTGAGATTTTATTTGGTTGGTACCTATATATATCTTAAGAGGAGGTTTCTTTTTTGGTAACCGTTCACGGGATTACAACGCCCGTTTTACCGCACACCGAACTGTAAGCGTTTACAGGGTGCTGCAGATGCGAGGCGGAGGGTACGCAGACGTACTCCCTGTACTTCAAGTGCCCGACAACAAAGCAGATGCGGTGCTCTGTGAACGCTTACCTTTTTTGGTAGTCTATTTCTTTGAGATAGATGTGATAAACTTTTGAGGTATATTCTCTATCTGATTTAATATATAACGGAGTTAGTTTATGAAGTTATGAACCGCCCCGGTTAAATACGCTTCGTTCTTCATTGACATGCCCCAGTTAAACAAAAGAAACAGAGAGGTTTTACGGGGTAAAAATTTAACAAGGCAGGCAGATGAACACCGATTAACGCGGATATGGATTAAGGTTAATCTTAATAGCTCGGAGGTGAGATATGCTCAATCAACTCAATATTGAATATCCACAAAATTTACCTGATATTCTTCAAACAACAAAGAAGGCTTTTGAGGAAGAAGCCAGAATGGCGATGGCGGTAAAGTTGTTTGAGATGAAAAGGTTGTCATCCGGCATGGCAGCGACATTGGCCGGACTTGACAGGGTTAATTTTTTACTCAATCTTCATCGGTTCAATGTGCCAATGATTGACATTGAAGAAGATGAGCTTTTATCGGATATGCAAAATGCCTGAAACAAAAGAACTTGTCATTAACACAGGGCCTTTACTTGCTCTCATAGCCGGTGTTGGCGATTTATCATTGCTGGAGCTGCTTTACAAACGTGTTCGTTTCTGGCCATGATCATCGTTTCGGCCACTCAAGCCTTTTTTATTCCCATGAGTTTCAAAAAAGGCAAAAAATTCAGATACTTCAATACTATAATAGTAACTTCTCAATAAGTCCGGGCAGTCAATGATTTCAATAGGTTATGTACAGAAAATTGGGCCCCAAATGTTACTCTTAAAAATAGTGAATATGAGTAACTTATTGATATCACAGGATATCGTTATTTGACAGCATAGTGCAAAGTGATTTGCAAAGAAAAAAACTTCATTTTTACGTCCTGCAACTTATTGATTTCATAGTATTTTTTAAATTGCCCGGACTTATTGAGAAGTTACCTATAATAATTTTTCTATGACACCCACTGGCCGAAACGATGATCATGGCCTTGTTTCTTTTGAGGTTTGTCAAGAAATTGAAGCAGGTGGACCTTCGGATTTTGGAGTGAGTGAATTTAGAAGATCTAGCTTTATTGAAAAACGATCAAATTCCTTGACCATTACTCCATTTCTACAAAACGCACTTGATTTAGGTGAGGCTTCAGTTATTCAGCTTGCATTGGATGAAAATATTCACACAGTTTGTATTGACGAACCCATGGGTCGGAGAATTGCTCGGTTGAATGGGCTCAAACTGACAGGCTCAGTTGGAGTGCTGATCCGTGCAAAGAAAGATGGTTTTGGTTTTTCGATGCGCGAGGCTATAAGTCGAATGCAATCTCAGGGTATTTATTTGAATCAAAAGGTTGTCCATTTTGTACTTAAACAAGTCAATGAAATGTGATTTGGAGTTAGTTTAATAATTTAATAGAAATGGTTTTTCTTGCGTACAAACAAACAATAAAATGTGTGGTTTCATCTGGTTACAGAAATCATTAATCTAACCGCACAGTTCGTGGGCAAGATGCAGTTTTATCTGACAGCTTTGGATCGACAGGTACGCGACTTCATCTCTTTATAACGCCGTCATCGTCCTGGCCAATGGTGTGGACGCAAAGATAGGCTCGCTGTCCGGCAATTACGAACATTTCCGCGAATGGAAGCGCCTTGAAACAAACCTGAACCCTTGAACGTATAAAAAATGCCGACTGATCCTATATTTCATCTTGTCCCGGCGGACCTGGAACGGCTGGGTGACCAGGTCATTAAACGGCTTGGTGAAATTTTCCCCTTTTCCGAATGGACATTCTGCCCCTTTTCCGACTATGTTGACGGCCTTCCTCCGGCTAAATTTTCAGAGCGTCAGAGACAGAGGGCATCTCAGGCCCTATCTGAATGCAAGGGGTTTTGGGACCGGATAGGACAGCAAGTCCTGATCCCGATCAGAGACCGATCAGGCATTTCCAATCACCAAATCACCAAATCACCAAATCACCAAATCATCCTCGGCACCTTGATGTTATTTAAAGTAGACAATTCCATCGGACCGGAAGAAGCTGAAAGGTGGCTTCCTGTTCTGCAGTCCTGGGTAGAAAATAAACTCGAGGTCCTGCGATTGGAGTCCTCTTTTTCAAGGTCTGGAAAAATTCCTCCATATGTAAGTCTTGCTTTAGAAGCTATTTTTAAAAAGCAAGAGGCCTCAATCTCCTTGCTGCACCTCATACAAAAGCCCTCGGTCAATTCCAATTACCGTGATCATAAAGGTGTGATTGACCTGTGCTCGATGCTTTGGAAACATTCTGATCCTGAATGGCTGGGGGGAAATTCCGGAGATTTCTGGATACTTCTGCCTGGAGTAAACGAGGACAAAATGTCTTTTGGCCTTAAGCAATTGATTCCTAAGGCCCGGATAGTAAAGATGCTGATTTCTAAAGCTTATGGCCACCATATCTCCGGGCCTTTTGATATCCGTCATGTGGAGGAGGACATCTATGGTCTTGAAAGGTTGGCTGAGGAACTGGGTACTGCAATTTTTTGCACAGATGATTTAAAAGTCCTTGAAGACAGCCTGGGTCTTGAGGGGCTTGGATTAAGACTTGATCAAGCAAAAAAAGTAGTCAAGTGTAGCTCAAAATATGCCGTTGCTTATATTAAACCCGTACCCCATGATCTTAAAGATGTCTTAGGGCAAGATGGAATATTAATTTCAGAAAAAAAAGCCAATGCCTTTTTAATCAAAAAACTTGACAGAAAGGCCCAGGGACCTGATTTGGCCCAATGGGGGAGTGAGATCCAAAAACTATGCATTGCGGCCCATGGTATGCATTCAACCATAGGCATTGCTGCCGGAAGCCAACCAGCAGTGGGACCATCCCGAACCCCGGTAGCAGCCCTGTGGGCATTCATTCATGCAGATCTGTTAGGAAACGGTTCAGTGGCTATCCATGACAGCTTGACCTGGAACGTCAGAGGAGACAAAATCCTTTCGTGGGGAGATCTGCCGGGCGCTTGCAGAAACTACAGGCTTGGCCTCAGGACTGAGCCTCTAAACGCCAACCTGCTTAATAGCCTAGGGGTTTGTCTTGCAGAACAGGGAAGGACCAAGGCGGCCATTAATGCCTTTTCCAAAGCTGCACGCACGTCTTCTGAAAATTTTATGGCTCTTTATAACCTTGGCGGTGTCTTTTTCCAGAAAGGAGACCTCATAAATGCTGAAAAGGTCCTGAAAAAGGCCTGTGCACTGAAACCGGACGATATACGCTTAGCGAGCCGTATGGCCGAAGTGTTCATTGAATCAAACCGGGCAAAAAAGGCCCTGGATATTCTCATTCCTTTTGTAGACAGACCGGACCAACCGGTACCAGGAGCTATTTTTAGAATTCTTGGCAAGGCTTACAGGGTCCTTAATCAATGGCAGAAAGCCAAGACATCATGGCAGCAGGCTATAAAAATTAACCATGAAGATTCGGAATCCATGGCACTTCTGGCTCTTGGTTACCTTGAAGAGACACATGACTGGAAGACAGCAACAAAGCTCGGACGACAGGCAGAGGCATTAAGGACAAAATCCAAAAAAATCCGCGCTATTCTCTGCCTACTTAACAGGAAATTGAATTCCCTTGATGATCAAAAATGACCTTGGCTCTCAAAACAGACCCTTGACAAGAGAAAAACCATGGTGTTAACAAACCTTATCAAGAAAAAACTGGAAAGCCTTTTCATAATTACTTAATGTCCTTTGAGGTTCCTTAACCTGATTTTTTCCTTTTCAGCTAAGATGATTTTTACGGGTCTTAATTCGTCACATCTAAAACATTTATATGGGAGATATTGCCAATGAAAGAAGTCAGACTTCATGGCCGCGGCGGGCAGGGAGCTGTTACGTCAGCCGAGGTCGTGGCAACGGCAGGCATAGATGAAGGAAAATACGCGCAAGCCTTTCCCAGCTTCGGTCCGGAAAGGAGGGGTGCCCCTGTTACAGCTTTTGTAAGGATGAGTGACTCCCCAATACGGACCAGGGAAAAAGTATACTGCCCGGACATAGTGATAGTACTGGACTCAGCGCTCCCCTCTTTGGTAAAGGTCTCAGAGGGATTGCATGAAGACGGAATTGTCATCCTGAATACCCACATGAACGAGTCAGAGGTCAGGGAAAAATTTGGCTTGGATAGCAAACTTGCCATGGTAGATGCCAATACCATAGCCAGAGAGGTTCTGGGACTGCCTATAACCAATACCACGATGCTCGGTGCTCTTTTAAAGGCTACCGGCATTGTAGGGACAGAGGCCATGGAAGACGCATTGGACCGCCGGTTTGGGCGACTTTCTGAGAAAAACAAGGCTGCTATGCGCAGGGCATTTGAGGAGACGACTGTTACAGGATGACTTAGTGTCCATAACTCACCGCAAAGACGCAAAGGAAAAACAATAAAACCTTCGCGTTTTGCGGTGAACAAAAAAAGTGGCCGAAGATATTACCAAACCCATAACATCTTATAATAAAATGAAGGAGTAACAAAATGGCCAATACTGATGCCATTATAGGTTGGAAGACAATAACCTTTGGGTGTCACGTGATGGAGCCTGGTAGCTCGGTCAAATTCAGGACGGGCGATTGGCGATCTCAAAGGCCGGTCATTGACAATGAAAAGTGCAACAAGTGTGGTATTTGCTGGATATATTGTCCTGACATGGCCTGCATCCAAACTGAAGACGGCTTCTTTGAGATAGACTTGGAGTACTGTAAGGGTTGTGGCATCTGCGCCCACGAGTGCCCCAAAAATGCCATAACAATAGTCCCGGAGGAGGGATGATCATGGCCAAACGCGTGGGAATTGAAGTATCAATTGCACTAGCTGAGGCGGTAAAGCTGGCGAATGTGGATGTGATCCCTGCCTACCCCATTACCCCTCAGACCCATATTGTGGAACACCTTTCGGAAGTGATAGCAAATGGAGAAGTCGACGCTGAATTCGTCCTGGTGGAATCTGAACATGGAGCCATGAGCTGTTGCTGCGGTTCTTCAGCAGCAGGGGCCAGGACATTTACCTCATCCAGCGCCCAGGGCCTCTTGTTGATGAGCGAGATCCTTTTCATACCCGGTCCAATGAGGTTTCCCATAGTGATGGCTGTAGTGAACCGTGCATTGTCTGCACCCATCAGTATCTGGAACGACCACCAGGACATAATGAGCCAGCGGGATATCGGCTGGATACAGACCTTTGCGGACACCGGCCAGGAGGCCTTTGATCTTATGCTTCATGCCTTCAGGGTGGCTGAAGACAGACGGGTGTCCTTACCCATGATCGTAAACATTGACGGCTTCACTCTGAGTCACGTTGTCGAGGCTGTAGAGCTCTTGAGCCAGGAGGAAGTGGATCAATATCTTCCCCCCTTCAAGCCCCGCTACCGACTGGATCCCAAAAAGCCCATCACCATGGGTCCTGTAGGTATTCCAGAGATATATTCAGAGGCAAAGGTCGCGCACAATGAAGCCCTTAAGGCGTCCAAGAAGGTGATACTCCAGGGATGGAAGGAATTTGCCGATCTTTTCGGGCGTCAGTACAATCCTATTGAGACCTACCGCTCTGAAGATGCCGAAATTTTGCTGGTCACAATGGGCAGCATTTCAGAGACAGCCATGACCGCAATAGACACCATGCGGGATAAAGGGCAAAAGGCAGGACTTATAAAGATCCGTCTATGGCGTCCATTCCCAGGGCCGGAATTTCGAAAGGCCGCCGGAAAGGCAAAAATCCTGGCGGTAGTGGATCGCTGCCTGGCCCCTGGCGCAATCTGCGGCCCGGTGGGTGCTGAGCTCAGGTCTCTTTTCTACAAGGTGCCCGGGGCCCCTAAAATTTTCAACTTCATTGCCGGGCTTGGTGGACGGGATGTAACTGTTGAGCGGTTTGAAGAAATGATCGACAAGGCTACAGCATTTGCCAAGAAACGTCCAAAGGAACTGTACGAAGTGATCGGAGTGCGTGAAAAATGATACCTGAATTTGAAAAATTCAAACGATTTAAGGCAAAGAATCTCCCCAAGGAAGAGCTGCTTGCACCGGGCCACAGGGCCTGTCAAGGCTGTGGTGAAGTCCTGGCCCTTAGAATGGCTATGAAGGCTTTGGGGAAAAATGTTATTGTCTGTATGGCCACAGGCTGTATGGAGATCATTACTACTCCATATCCACAGACTGCATGGGAAGTGCCATGGATCCACATTGCTTTTGAGAATCCGGCATCCGTGGCATCGGGCATAGAATCGGCCATGAAGGTCCTGAGACGCAAGGGCAAGATCTCTAAAAAACACGTAGACATACTGGCGGTAGGGGGAGACGGTGCAACAAGTGATATAGGTCTTGGCTGGATCTCCGGTGCCTTTGAGCGAGGCCACGACTTCACTTATATATGCCTGGACAACGAGGCATACATGAACACGGGAGTCCAGCGCTCCAGTTGTACACCATATGGGGCCATGACAACCACCAGCCCTCCAGGCAAAAAGAGCATTGGCCAGGTCACCTGGAAAAAGAACGTGCCGGGAATAGCAGTGGCCCATAATATCCCCTATGTAGCTACGGCTTCGCCTGCATATTTCCTGGACCTTATGAATAAAGTAAAAAAGGCGGCCCTGGTCAAAGGACCTGCTTACATTCACATATACTCACCGTGTCCAACAGGCTGGGGATCGGCACCTGAGCGCTCTATTGAGTTTGCAAAGCTGGTAGTGGAGACAAAGGTCTTTCCACTGTATGAAGTTATCGAAGGACGCTACACCATGAGCCGCAAGATATCAAAGCCCAAGCCTGTTCAGGAATATCTGAAAGGCCAGCGTCGCTTCCGCCACCTGGATGAAGAACATATTGTCTACATCCAGCAGCGGGTAAATGCCGACTACGAAAAGCTGGTCAGGTTATCGGAGATGACGTAGCAATTGTATTGCATTGCCAACCTTCAAAGGGCGTTTTTTAAACGCCCTTTTTTTTGGAACTGTCCGCGAGTTCCTGCTCAATTCTCTATTTGTGTTCACCTTTTACGGCTTCAGCAGCTTCTTCAGCCTTTTCTTTCACGGCTTCAGCAGCCCCTTCTACCTTTTCCCCAACGGTTCCAGCAGCCCCTTCCACCTTCTCCCACAAGGTTCCAGCAGCCCCTTCCGCCTTCTCCTCAACAGTTCCAGCAGCCTCGGTTCCGGCCGCCTCTTCTACCTTTTCCCCAACAGCCTCCTGGGCCTCATGTTCGGTTGCCTTGGCTCCTTCCCCGGCCATTTCGCTTACATCCTGCTTCACCTTCTCAACGCCTGTTTCTTCTTTCTTGTCGCACCCGATGAGACTGAATGCCCCGACGAGGGTCAATGCCAAAATCCAAATTGTGAGTTTTCGCTTCATAGTCCTCTTCTCCTTTTCTCCTTGTTAAAAATTAACACCATATCTCACAAAGGTTATCCGATATAACCCCTTAAGCGCTGAGTTGTTTTGTATATGTTCACAGGTTATATTAAAAAATGAACGTCGAACATCGAACATCGAACGTCCAACTTCGAATAAAAAACGAATATCCAATATCGAATATTCAACGGCTATTTTTGTTTCTTGTCAACTGTTTTGATACTCGTAACGAAAAACTTTATTTGTGGGAAGAATGGAACAGGGCATCAAGGGCTAAGGAAACTGATTTTTGTATCCCTGAAGTCTGTGACAGGTGTGGGGTCTGTAGACATAAGCGCTGACTTAGAATCGTGGAAACAAACAGACCTCACTGCCGCAAACTGTATGGTATCAGGCCAAGGTAACGAAGCAAGCTTTGCGGGGTAATCATTCACTTCCCCCCCTGACAGCCAACAGCTTTTTTGGGTTTCAAAGCACAATCCGTTGAGAATACGCCTTTTGGTGTAACCTTGTCCGCGGTTGAAACCCTGCAAAACCCTGTCGGCTGCCAGGGAGTGTGAACGGTTACTTTGCGGGAGTAAACCCGATAAGGATTAAAGTCGAACTCCAAGCAGGCCGATAATAATAATACCTGAGTGACGGAATGGCTTTTGGTATTCAAGGCGGGACGAAAAGGAAAAAAGTCATGGAGAAAAGAAAATTGAGGAAAAAGTTTGATTTGGGGGCTTGCCTGGCAGTTAGTTTGGTGTTTTTGCTGCTGCCTTTTAGCTTGGCGTTGGGGCAGATTGTGATTGATGCCTTTACAACAGAACAGCCCATGATTCAGCGGTGGTGGGACCCTGACGGTAATGGAACTGAGGACTCAACTATAGGTCCTGGTGCAGATGAGGTTATAGGCGGGTATCGCTATACCTGGATTAACTTGACTGGCGGAACAGGTGCTGTTGGAACGAGAATGGTGGCTACCAACGGGGACTTGATATTTTCAGTAGACAGCGGGGCTGTCGGGGGATGTGAGGTCAGGTGGACTGGTGACGTAAGCGAGAACGCTATGAGTTTGGGCGCTAGTTTCAATCCAAACGACATATTCAGGATAGTAATTATAGATGATGATCTTCCTGTTCTTCTTTATCTTCGAGTCTTCACCGACGCTGCAAACTATTCAACATATACATGGACTCTCCCCGGGGGCATTATTGACACTCCTACCGATTTATATGCGGCGTGTAATGCCCCCGATTGGGTTGCAACAGGTACCGGTGTTGAATGGAGTAACGTGGGCGCCATCTATCTGGGGGTTGCATCAACATCCATGCTGGATATTAGGATTGGCCTGCTCGATCTCCAGGCCTCCGAGCTTTCCTGCGTCAAGAGTTTCGACAATCATGAGGTAAATACGGGCGATGTAATAACTGCCACTGTTGAGATCCAAAATACGGGCCATGCTCCTTCCGGCCTTATTGACATCACAGATACGCTTGATGCAGGTCTGTCTTACGTGGCGGGTTCCGCTTTGGTGGATGGCTTGCCCAATGAGCCTGCAGGTGGACCCGTGGGGCCGCTGGTATGGCAAAATTTAGGACCGATAGCAACGGCGGCAAACATTACCCTGACCTATGATATCTCTGTAGATAGCATAAGCGCCAAGGACAGATTGTGTAGCTATGTGGTGGTCGAGGATCATGACACTCAAACTTTATATACAGAGTGTGAGGACTGTGTGACCTACCATGATGCCCCTATTAAGGAGGTTCCTACCTTTACCCAATGGGGAATGATTGCGTTTTCACTACTCCTTGCCACCAGTGCCGTATGGGCCATACAGCGCAATAGGTCAATATCTGATCTCTGAGTATATACAGACCATTCCGAACGATTTGTTTGTTACAGACATGGCTGGCGTTGCCCCGTCAGCCTCCTACAGAGAGTATAACATAGAGCTTACAAACAATATAAGCGATGTGTCATTACCAACACTTTGTCGTTGTTGAGTTTTGAGATATCGATTCGCAATTGAATAATTTTTATTGATTTACGATAGTTGTCACTAATGGGCAAATTATATCAGTTTAGCTCATACCCGGTAAATCACGCCCTTTAGGCTTATAGCAAAGCTGGCCCCTCCGGAGTTCGGATTTTTATTAATATACCAGTCCTTTCGACTTTAAAGAAAGATTAATTGATCTCAAAACAGATTAGAGATGATCTCATATCCACCAATCCAGGAGCCGATCATGCTACCGAGGCCTGGAAGCAAAAAAGCCAAAAAGACTTTAAGAAGCTTGTTTTTCCACCAGCCTATCAGCGTGGACATGTCTTCAAGGACTATTTCAAATTCTCTGACCACCGGCGGCTGGACCAAAACTTGGACAAAGGCGGTGACATAGCCGGCGCCGATGACAGGCGTTAGGCTGGTTACAGGCGCCGCGGCAAAGGCGGAGACAATGGTAAGCGGGTGAGCTAAGGCCAGCATGGCCCCTATGGAAGAAGGAATGCCATTAGCCAAGATCCAGTAAATAATATTATCACCAGCTACTTCACACCCTTTGTTCCATGCGATTACTCCGAGGGAGGTAAGGATTACCGCAGGGATAGACCAGCCCAGAACTCTCCAGATCGGGGAGACGGGCGGAATAACATTGATCTCCTCCATCCGGGCATGCCTGTCTTCCGTCAACGCCTTTTTGATTCCCTCGACATGGCCTGCTCCCACCACTGCAACGATTCGCTCGCCCTCTGCGTTCTTGATTCTTTCGGATAAAAACGTATCTCGTTCGTCGATAAGGACCCGCTTCAGCTCCGGCAGGGCCTGCCCCAGTTCCAGCATAAGCTCTGAAAGGACATCTGTTTTCTTTAATTCGTTCAGCTTTTCTTCGGTGATTTCAGTTCGATCAAACAATCCAGCGAATAGACTGGCCAGTAGATAGTTTTTCTTGAAAAAGGATGTAGCATGCCAGGCCCTCCGCAGAGTGACCCTGACGTCACGGTCGCACAGGGCTATGGGAATCCCTTTTTCCTCTGCAGTCTTCACGGCTACCAGAAGTTCCGTACCGGGTAACACCCCAAGCTGGTCCCCCAATTTTTTCTGGTAGGAAGCCAGCATCAGGTTGAACAGCAGGGTACTGAGCTGCTTTTTGCGGATAATTTCCTTAAGATCCAGGGATTCCCAGCGTTTCTTTTTGGACAGCGTCTCGTACCTTTTGGCATCAAGTTCCACGCACACGCAGTCCGGCGTTTCGCTTTTAATCACCCTGCAGACCAAATCGACCGAATCCTTAGAGATATGAGCCGTGCCGATAAGGATAATCTCCCTGGTCCCCAGATGGACGACCTGTACGTCCGAGGGATAATCTCTGTTTAATCGTTCTTGATCCAACATCAATATTTTTCCAATAAAAGTGCCTAAAGTGAACTTAAGTTTGAAGTGCCTAAAGTTAAGGTATCGCTTCGCTCCGTCTATTTATATTAACCGCGCTGAAAGCACGCACCACAACTTTAGCTCACTTTAGGCACTTTAGCTCACTTTTTTTCTAAGATGAGGTAACTTTGATTACCTCTTCCATGGTGGTTGTCCCGGAGAAAAGTTTTCTGCAGGCGTCATGCTTTAGTGTCCTCATTCCCTGTTTGAATGCCTGTTTTTTAATGGCTTCTTCATTTTCTTCCAAGGTGATCATTTCTCTAATTGTATCAGAGACAGAGAATACTTCGTAGATCCCGATCCTGCCCCAATAACCCGTATTGCGGCAGCGGTTGCACCCCATGCCCTTTTTTATCTGTGCGTGTTCGGAGGCTTGGCAGCCAAAGGCCCTTAGCCGATCCGCCGGGATCATTACGGGTTTACCGCATGATTTGCAGACCATACGCACAAGCCGTTGTGCCACAATTCCAATCAGGGTGGATGCGATAAGGTAAGGATCAAGGCCAAGGTCCTTCAACCTGGTAATCGTACTGACAGCATCATTGGTGTGCAGAGTGGAAAAGACCAGGTGGCCGGTCAAGGCTGCCTGTATGGCATACCTGGCGGTTTCACCATCCCGTATTTCCCCGATCATAACGATGTCCGGGTCCTGTCTCAGTATGTTTCTGAGTATCGAAGCAAATGTCACATCTATTTGTGGCTGTACTGCTATCTGATTAAACTCTTCACAAACCATCTCAACGGGATCTTCCACAGTAATGATATTGATATCTGGTGAGCTGAGGTGTCGAAGTGTAGAGTAAAGCGTGGTAGACTTGCCGCTTCCTGTTGGTCCGGTAACAAGTACTATGCCATGGCTGTTTTGAATAAAATGTTTGTAGGCATGAAGGTCCTTTTCTGAGAATCCAAGTTTGTTTAAGTCGCTGAAGAGTATATCCGCACTTTGCAACCTCAATACAACCTTTTCACCAAAGGCAACCGGTATAGTGGAGACCCTGACCTCTGCCTCATCCTCCTTCCAGGCTACTTTCAAACGACCATCCTGAGGCCGGCGTTTTTCCGCTATATCCAGCCTGGACATGGTTTTTATTCTGGTGCATATTGGTTCGTGTACTACTCTGGGCAGACGGTAGATGGTATGCAGGATTCCGTCTATGCGAAGGCGTATCCAGGACTGTGTTCGCTTTGGCTCTATGTGAATATCGCTGGCACGCTGATCCAGGGCATACTGAAAAAGATGATCCACTGCCTTGTGTATGTATTTGTCTGAGGATGCGATATCCGGAGCTGCCAGCCGCACATACTGTTCCAGGTTGGATATATCCGCTGTTGGAATTTTGAGCACATTTTCAGCAGCGGCAATGGATTGTTTAAAGTCAAAAAATTCACTTATAATGCGCTCGATGTCTCGGCGGGGAGCCACTGAGATACGGGTCCGGGCCTGACATGCCCTCTCGACATCCTGTTGAAGCTCTTGATCTTCAGGGTCGTAGCAGACTATATCGAGTTTTCCATCGGCCCACGAAAGAGGCAGGACTAGGCGCTTTTTGGCAAAAGAGGCAGGAAGTGTCTTTGTAACAACTTCCATATCAAGGCGTAAGGGATCCAATCGCCTGAACGTCCACTTATGATCTCTTGCAATAAGAGAAATAATATCTGCTTCTTCAAGATTAGTATCAGGGGAATCCGCCCGGGGGAGTTGCAGCGAATCCAGCCATTGCACAAGGTCCTGGCCCTTCCGTCTAGGTATGGAGAGCTTGGGTGTTAATTCAGCGATCAGCTCTTTTGATAAAAGGCCTTCCTTTTCAAGGATTTGGAAGATATAATCAGGGTTGTAGTATGGATGAGACATGAGCATGTGCGTCCTTGTGGTCTTGAGGATGGTTTTTAAAGTGCGGGCTATGCATTTTTTATCGGTGTAAAGCCCTCAAGTCTGTAATTTTCGTGTCAGACCCTAAGAGGCTGTCTGAAAATTGCTTTAGGACGAACCGTATGTGCGGGCCTGTGGTTTATGCGGAATTTTCATTGAAAAGATGGACATCCTGCTGCGGGAACGGGATGCTGATACCGGCTTCGTCAAAGCTGTTCTTGATCTCCTCGGTGAGATCAAATCGTGCCTGCCAGTAGTCTCCGGTCTTCACCCAGGGACGCACGACCAGATTTACACTGCTGTCGGCCAGCTCCGATACGGCAATAATTGGTGCGGGATCGGGCAGAACGCGTTTTTCCTTCTGGAGCAGGTCACTGACTATCTTTTTGGCCTTGGCGATGTCATCGCTGTAACTGATACCGATCACCAGATCAACGCGACGGGTATCATTGGCGGTCACATTTGTGATTATATTGCTGGTGATTATACTCGCCGCGGATCAGTCGCGAGCACGTGGGCAAGCTCGCTTGCCTGCGCGCGCAGTCGACTGCAGCCGCTGGTTGTGAGGCGCGGAGCGCCTCGCAGCCGGCGGATGGCAATCCGCGGCGATTGTCGAGGACGCGTAGCGTCCTCGACAACATTGGGGATAATAACCTGCTGGTTGTCAGGGGTATTAAGAATTGTATTGAACATGGTAATGCCCTGAACCGTCCCGGTGACACCTCCTGCATCCACAAAATCTCCCATCTGGAATGGCCGAAAAAGAATGAGCATGACTCCTGCAGCGAAATTGGAAAGGGAATCCTTGAGGGCCAGACCGATGGCAAGACCAGCCGCACCGACAATAGTTAGAAAAGAAGTCGTGTTAATGCCGAGCTGCCCGACGGCCGCTATAAGTACTACAACAATGAGGGCATAGTAGGTCAGATTTTCCATAAATCTGACCAGTGTTATATCCACGTTGTTTTTCTCAAGAAGCCTCCCCAACAGTCTTGATATACGTCTGGAAATCCAGCGTCCTATGATGATTATGAGGATCGCTGCTACTAGTTTCACTGAGTATTGAGTAACCCAGACCATTAATGTGTCCAACACCTTGCCCAAATCTATCTCCATACTTCAAATCCTCCTTTCATAGCGATTTTTTTTACACCATTGAACCCAATATTCCATCTCCATGCGGCTTAACAGCAGTTTACAGCCTCAAAGCTGATCCGCCAGGGTTTTTCCGGCCAAAGCTTTACGTGCCGAATCAAAGACCTGTTTTGCCACCGCCCCCCAAATCTCTTCCTTTCGAATTCAGATGATTTTCTTTTCATGGGCTACACGTCCTCACCTAAAAAAGTCCGATCCGATTATCGCCCTAATATTCCCCTGATAATTTCCTTGCCAGCATCCTTGCCGGCATCCGCATCCTCTTCCCCTGCCTCTTTCTTTTTTCCGGTCAGGGCTTCATCCAGCTTCTCGACGGCCTTTTTCCTGATAGTCTCTTTCACCTGTTCCGAGACCCCGGCTGTGTCCAGAGTCGGATAGGGACGCATCAGGCTTCCGGCCAGTTTCAGGCGCAGCTCGGTCTGTCCCTCTTCGCTGGTCAAGTATTTTGCAACCGAGGCGCGTTTCCGGAGCTTTTCGCTGAGTGCCTGAGAAAGAAGCAAGGTCACCGGCATGTCCAGATTGCCGTCCAGCCCGATAGTGCCTTCGGCCCTGGCGCCCACCACGTCCTTCCCGCTCATCCGGCTCTTGAGCGCGGCCTTGCCTTTGATTACATGCAACGTTCCGTCAAGGCTCTCAAAAGACAGTCTTTTTAACTCCTCGAGCCCCAGGAGTTTCGCTATTGCCGTGGTTACCGGGATATCCCGGAATTCGCCGTCCCGCAGTGCATAGGTGCCTTCAACGCTCAGGGCATCCCGAAGAACCGGCCACTCAGTGCCGGCCCCGGAAAAGGTGAAATGAGATTCCATGACCCCTGAAACCATGTCGCCGGAGACATTGGCCAAGGCGGGCAGAAGCCCTTGGACCTTTACGGAATTGATATCGAGCTCACCTCCGTAGATGAGACCTGGTTTATTAAGATCCGCCTTCATCCTGCTTGAAACCTGTCCCTCAGCGACTCCGGCGGAAAAGTCTTCAACTGTCAAAACTCCTTTCTCAAGGTTATACCGCGTGAGGACGTCTTTTACCTCAAGCCCCTTGTAGATGGTCCTGCCGACCCTGAGCTCACCGGAGGCCCTGAGACCTGAAGGCAAGGCGGCTCCGGGAGGCTGATCAGATACCTTTGTGACTTCTGGCGTCCTCTTTTCTCCAGCCTCTGATGCTGCTGGAATGACTGCCAGGACTGCAAGGAGCCGGTCAATATCCATAACCTCGCTGGTGATGTCCAGGCGTATGTCCGGGACCTTGGCATAGTCCTTCACCTCACCGCTGAGACGCGCCTTCTGGTCATCCAGAATGACGTCCACCGCATATCCCAGTCTGTCCTGATCGAAATCACTCTTTCCCGAGATATTGGGTTTGACTTCACCGTAGACAATATCTGCGACAAAGCTCAGATTTCCCTTATAGCTCAACGAAGCCAGATCACGACCCACATCCAGAGCGACCACGAGGTCCGCTTTTGCATCTGTGTCAGGTATTTCTCCAGTTGCATCCCGTACGACAACCTGGGCCCTGTCAGTCTTCACCTGTTCCACTGTGAGGGCTAAAGGAAGTGCAGGCCCGGCTTCAGTGCCTGGCTCCGGCTCTGCCTTCTTTTCCTCTCCACCGGCCAGAAATGCCAGGGTCTCGAAGTTAAACCTTCCCTGTTTGTCCCGGAGGAGACATACCCTCGGTTCATCCAGGCGTACCTTGCTAACTACTACTGCCCCTTGAAGCAACGGCCAGAGATTATATCTTAGGACAAATTCTCCGGTGCTTAGGAAATCCGTCTCTCCATCATCCTCTTTAACAGAGAAGTCCTCGACGGTTATGCCTGTAAACAGGCCCACATCTATACTTCCTATATGTACTTTACGGCCCAAGGCCTCCTCCGCAGGTGGAATGATCAGGGCCTTGACACGGTCTTCCGTAAGATAGAAGTGTACAAAAATCGCAAGTCCTATCAGTACGACGCAAACCAGGCCAACCAGCGTAATCAGTATTCTGCTCAACTTACCCATAAGGCTGCTCCTCTCTTCTTAAACGTCTCTCTGGAAAAACACCCCCAGGTGATATTCACAAACCGAATACTTTTTTCAGGATGTCCGTAGTCCTGGCCACTGGGTCCGTGCGTATCTTCTTTTCCTCTTCTGCCAGTAACGTGAAAAGCCCGTTAAGGGCCTTGCCGGTGACATAGTGGTCCAGATCAAGGTCAGTGCCCGCTATTAGCGGTCTTACAGCCGCATGGTCCACCAGGGACTGGTAGGACTGGGTTACACCCACTGTCTGGGAAGTGGCATGAACTATGGGCCGGAACCTTTCGCTAAGCGGTTGCCAGGTCTTCTCACGGAAATAGTCAGTAGCCGCAGTATCCCCTCCTTTCCATAAACGACTTACATCTTCAAAGGTCAGATCCTTTACGGCCTGAGCCAGGACGGGAAGTGCCTCTCCTGAGGCCTTTTCTGCAGCCTGGTTCATGGTTTGCTCAAAAGCGTCAGCCTGGGAACCGAGGCCAAACCCTCTCAAGGTTCCAGCAACATTCTGAAGATAGCCTGGCAGCGGTATATGAATGACCGGATTGTCCATAAAACCTCCAGAGGCAGAGGCCCTTTCCACTGCTCTCTGCACCCCGAGATTCAAAGCCTCCCGAAGCCCGGTCAATATCTCCTGGTCAGTGAGCCCGTCCTGCTTCCCGACGGTTTTCCCGGCCTCTTTCGGGCCGGTTATGTCTCTTACCGTCTCAAGGGCACTGTCCCAAAACCCGCCATAAACCGATGGGGCAAGGGCCAAAAGGCTAAACAGAATCAGAATCTGTCTCATAAAAAGAAGACCTCCTTTAGTTTACAAAATCGAATGGGTGGTCCGAAAAATGGCATTTTCTTACCCTTAACCAGAACCGAGGACCTGGGCGAGCGATTTTGCCAAATTGTGACCACATCCTTTGTAAGGCCAGGCAAACCTCATTTATCACTCCAGCTACCTCCAGTAGCCTATTCTCCATCTTCAGATATCATATCTTGGCCAAAGCCAAAAAAAAAGTTAGCTCAAGCCCCCTGAACGCTTGCAACGTACCCCATTCCTGCCTGTGGCAGCCCCGCGGAAATCGTGGCAGACAGGCGCGGGCACAAGTTGTAGGGTTTAGAACTCCTGCACTACGAACCACCGTATTGTGCCCCTTACGCGGAGTACATTTCCAAAGAGTAATCAACAAGCGCAGTTTACGACAATGCGGAGTACACGTAGTTTGTATGACTAACGAATGGGCATTAACTCGACACGGCGGTTCATGGCGCGGCCTTCTTGTGTATCATTTGAGACCGCAGGCCTTGAGAACCAAAACCCCTTTGCACTGAGCCGATCTCGCTCAACGCCTTTATCGATCAGGTACCCCATAACCGCATTAGCGCGATTTTCCGAAAGCCTCTCGTTGTAGCTCTTCGACCCCCTGTTATCAGTATGGCCCTGGATCTCTAACTTCAGCAAAGGGTTTTCCTTTAAGACTGTTACAATATTATCTAGGACCTTGTGGGCACCGGACTTGATATCCCATTTTGCGGTGTCGAACAAAACGCCCTTGATCACCCAGCATCCCCTTGTGTCGACCGTGGCCCCCTTTGGTGTTCTGGGACACTTGTCGAGGTAATCGTATACGCCATCCCCGTCCGTATCGAGCGGACAACCTCTGGGGTTGACTCGAACACCTTGGGGTGTGCCGGGACATTTATCCAGATGGTCATATATACCGTCTCTGTCCGTATCGAGCGGACAACCTCTGGGGTTGACTCGAACACCTTGGGGTGTGCCGGGACATTTATCCAGATGGTCATAGACGCTGTCTCCATCGCTATCTATATTTCGATCAACCACCTTTTCTTTTTCGCCGCCGAACAGGAAGGTAAGCCCAGCGGAATATGCAAGGTTGTGATGGGTTTCGTCGAATGACATAATGTGACGAACATCACCTCGTAGTATTGTGAAGTCATTAATAAAGTATTTCAGTCCTCCTCCATAATTCATCAAGAAGTCTGTGTCATTACTTTCTCTGTCCGGATCCAGGGTAATACCACCGATGCCGGCAGCAAGATAAGGTACCAGCCTCTGGTCAGCGTTGAAATGATACAGAGCATCAAGCCGATAAAGAAAAGCGTCTACATCTCCGCCATCCTTTTCTGATTCTGTATCAACATAGTTAAAAACACCTTCAAGTCCCCAGTTTTTGTCAAAGTTGTACCCAATTCCCATACCATAGGAAGGCCTGTCCTTGAGATCCTGGTCACCTTCAAAAACATATCCACCGATAAGAGGTGACACGGTAAATGCACCAAGTCTGTTCTCAGCCATCACGTTTCCGCCGGCACTTAAGGCTAAAATCATCAAGCCAACAAACACAATTACTTTACTCAATTTCATACTCTCCTCCTTATTTATAAAATGTACTCCGCAAAGCCATAAAAACGCGCTTCTTTGGTTCCTCTTTTTAATTGAGAAATAAACTTTTATTCATTATAAAGGTATTCCTTGTCAATGGCAAATGTCGGACATGCATGTAAGGCACAAATAAATTGTCCGGTTTCATGTCTGAAATAGTAAGATACTTAAGTTGTATTAATTTAATAGTATGGGAATTTCCATTTTTCAGACGAGATGAAATAGCTGGTGAGCTGATACGTCGAGTAGCTTAACAGCTTATTGTCGAGGACGCTGCGCGTCCTCGACAATCGCCGCGGATTGCCATCCGCCGGCTGCGAGGCGCTCCGCGCCTCACAACCAGCGAATGCAGTCGACTGCGCGCGCAGGCAAGCAAGCTTGCCTACGTGCTCGCGACTGATCCGCGGCGATTAGCTAAAAGCCCGCCCGAAGAGCGATAAGTTCAGGCGGCTGCGGTTGGCTGCAAATTCCGTGAGCGGTTATCATTGATAGGTAGCAATTTGAATTATAGGGCTTGATCATCGTTTCGGCCAACTACAACAAACTTGTAGGTTGGGTTGAACCCTTTGAGCACCGTTGGGTTTCGTTCCTCAACCCAACCTACAAAATGTTACAGAGTGCCGTCTCTTGCAAAAGAAAGGGAGAAACCCAACAAAATGGCCGAAACGATGATCATGGCCGAATTATATTATAAATTAATGACCCTTGCTCGTTTCCTGATATCCTCTGATGTCCTCTCAAGGGCCCGTAGTACACTTACTCTCACGGGCAGGGAGGCGCATCACTTGACGCGCGTGAGGCGCTTGGGTCCAGGGAGCCTTGTCGAACTCATAGACGGTTCCGGAGTGGTAGCCAAGGCGAAAATCATCCAGGTAAATAGGACGGAAGTAGGTTTGCATATTGTGGAGGTCTCAGAACAGCAAAATGATTGCCTGCCGATTAGTCTGATTGTGGCCCTGCTCAAGGGAGACCGTATGGGCTGGATGATACAGAAGGCGACTGAGTTGGGAGTTCAGACTATCTGTCCTGTTATTACACAACATACTGTGGTAAAAGTAGATGTTGAAAGGACTGGCGGACATCTCGTACGCTGGAAGGAGATAGCCGGGCAGGCCTTGAAGCAGTGTAAAGGAAATTTTGTGCCGACTATCTATCCGGTAGTTCGCCTGGAAGAGGCCTTGGAAAAGGTCTCTTATGCCAGGGCAAAAATTCTTCTCTGGGAGTCGGAAAAGAAGTGCTCCTTGTTTTCTGCTTGGAGAGACCAGGGAAACAATACTCCTGTGGCTGTTATAGCCGGGCCGGAAGGAGGCCTTTCCAGGGAAGAGATTCTGGCATGTAAGGGAGCGGGTTTTTTTACTGCCACCATGGGTAGAAGGACGCTCCGCTCAGAGACTGCAGCCATTGGAGCAGTAGCGGCCCTGGCAGCAATGATAACTTGTAAGCGTTTACAAGGCACCGCATCTGCTTTGTTGCCGGGCACTTGAAGTACAGGGAGTACGTCTGCGTACCCGTACGCCTCGCATCTGCAGCACCCTGTAAACGCTTACGGTTCGGCGGATCGTGTTTACAGGGCACAGCATCTGCTTTGTTGCCGGGTACTTGAAGTACAGGGAGTACGTCTGCGTACCCGTACGCCTCGCATCTGCAGCACCCTGTAAACGCTTACAGTTTGGTGGTAACCGTTCACACTCCCTGGCAGCCGACGGGCTTTTGCAGGGTTTCAACCGCGGACAAGGTTGCACCAAAAGGCGTATTCTCAACGGATTGTGCTTTGAAACCCGCAAAAGGCTGTTGGCTGTCAGAGGGGGAAGTGAATGATTGCGTTTGGTGGGTTGCGGTAAAACGGGCGTTGTAATCCCGTGAACGGTTATGATGACTTCAGGTTTGGAGGAAAAACGTTGAGCAAGGAATGCTATCATGCCCTGGTGTTGGCCGGAGGGTTTGGGACCAGGCTTTGGCCGAGGAGTCGGCAACACAAAGCTAAGCAGTTTCTCTGCATCCACAGCCGGGAAACGCTTCTTGAGCAGACTATTTCCAGAATTCGGCCCATGTTTCCCTGGGAGAGGATCTGGGTAATTACAAAACCGGCCCAGAAGGAAGATGTATTAGCCCATGTTCCAGGCATTATCAGCTCTAATATATTTATTGAGCCATGCCCTAAGGGGACTGCGGCTGCAATTTCCTGGGCTACAGCCAGGATTGAGTCCCTCCATCCCAATAGTTTGATAGCGGTTCTACCTTCCGACCATCTTATCGAGGATGAGAAAGACTTCAGATGTGTCCTTGATGCCGGGCTCTCCTTTGCCGGATCTAATCCTTGCCTTGTTACTTTTGGGATAAAGCCTGCCAGGGCTGAGCCTGCTTATGGTTATGTGGAGATTGGCAGGTTAAGAACCAAGATAATGGGTAAAAATTGCTATGACGTTACGGCATTCCACGAAAAGCCGGACAGGGAGACCGCGCTCGATTATTTTTCATCAGGGACTTTTTTTTGGAATAGCGGAATTTTTGCTTTTTCATCCAAGGTGTTGTTTGAGGCCCTAAAAAAATGGATGCCAGCAGCATGGGGGCCGCTTGAACGTATCATGTCCCTCTCCGGCTCAAGGGAAGAAGCATCCATGGTCAGTAAATACTATGACCTGATACCGGATGATTCTCTTGATAAAGGTCTTCTGGAAAAGGCCTCTAATGTCGTGGTCTTTCCATGTGATTGTGGCTGGCATGACATGGGTGTCTGGGAAACCTATTATGATCTATCGACCAGGGATAAAGACGGCAATGCCGTTGATGGACTGGTTGCCTCTGTTGGATGCAAGAATTGTCTGCTCATGTCGGAAGGTGGTATCCTGGTGGCTGCTGTGGGAACAGAGGATATGGTGATTGTGGCTGAAGGTGATGCGGTGCTGGTCTGTCCCAGGAACAGGCTTGATGAGGTTAAACAGGCAGTGGAAAAGATCAAGGAAAGAGGTCTTGCGGAATATCTCTGATGAAGATCCGTGCTAATCACCTTACAGTTCTTCGGATCATACTGTTGCCCCTGCCATATTTTTTGGTCTATGGAGATATCAGGGCGAAGGTCACAGCCCTTGCGGCCTTTACCCTCTTAGGTTTTACTGACTATCTTGACGGTCTGCTGGCCCGCCGTGACGGTAGCACGCCTCTGGGCAGGCTCCTTGACCCCGTTGCCGACAAGATTTTTATAGCTGTTACCTTGATCCCGCTGGTAGATCTTGACATCCTCCCCCTTTGGATCGTATGGCCCATTTTTTTAAGGGAATTCCTGGTGACAGAGTTCCGCAGATTTTGTACAGCATCGAGAAAGCAGCTCCGTGTCACTGAACTTGCAAAAATCAAGACCACTCTTCAAATGATAGGAGCAGGCCTGATTTTCATGACTGATATGTTTCCGGATAAAACAGTTCTTATAGTATTTCTGTCCGGTGCCTTGCTGGCCACCCTATTCCTGGCTGTGGTTCTCTATTGGAGGAGTGGTTACCTGTCAACTCGTTTGCAAACGGCATTGGGCCTTCTTGTATTTGGGCTTGCTACAGGGCTGTTACTTAGACCGCCCCATATTATTATTACTTATGGTCTTGTTATGCTTGGCATTACCCTGGTGTCCGGCAGCCAATATCTTATTATAGGCCTTCCGGAATGTCTGAGACAAGGGCTGTCGGCCATGGGAAGACTTATTGCCTCGTTAATGCTTCCACTCTTGTCACTCGCCCTGATGCCCTTAGCTCCAAAAGAACTGAGCAGCCTGGTGGTCCTTATCGTGGCGCTTGAGTTCGGGAGCCAGGGGCTTGACATGTGGGCAATGCAAGCGGGAGAAATCGATATCTCCTGGATAAAAAGACGTATACTCATACCTGTTGCCTTGCTGTCGCTGGTACTGGGCTGTGTGTTTTATGGGCTTGAAAGTTCGATTCCGGCCTTCCTTTGGATTACAACCGGTCTTTGTATTTGTTACACAGTAGCTAATATCCGGATATACTGGAAAGCTGCCCGCAGGACCCGTAATCTTTTTCCGGAATAAGGCACGAAGCAGGGAAAAAGCGCAACGTGCTTGATTTCCAGAAATGCTCCTATTATAAAAACAATATATGTATGCAGATTCCGGTCTAAGGCTCGAAAAGCTGAATAAACCCCTATCCATCAGGGAGGAGATTCAAGAGCGCGAACGTCTGATCCTGTGTCCCCAGGCCTGTCTCAGCAGCGAGACCAAGGGAAGACTTTATCCTGTCGAACCCTGTAATATCCGAACCCCATTTCAGAGGGACCGCGATCGTATAGTTTATTCCAAATCTTTCCGCCGTCTTAAGCATAAGACACAGGTATTTTTATCTCCCATGGGAGATCATTACCGCACCCGTCTTACACACACGCTGGAAGTATCAGAGATCGCAAGGACAATCGCCAGGGCGCTTTGCCTTAACGAGGACCTGGCAGAGGCGGTAGCATTGGGCCATGATCTTGGACATACTCCCTTTGGGCATGCTGGTGAAACTATTTTGAATGAGATCGTGCCAGGGGGATTTTCTCACTGCCGTCAGGGTTTGAGAGTGGTGGATGTGCTGGAGAATGGCGGCAGGGGTCTCAACCTCACCTATGAAGTCCGGGATGGAATATTTAAGCACTCAAAGGGTTTTGGAGAAATTATCCCCCAAAAATCAAATAAGTGGGCCATGACTGTTGAAGGAAGGGTCGTGCGCATAGCAGATGTCATTGGCTATCTGAGCCATGATCTGGACGACGCGATTAGAAGCAAAGTGATTTCTGAAAAGGATGTTCCGTCAAAGTGTAAAGATGCCTTGGGAGAAAATCACGCCACCCGCATCTCGACCATGATCAAAGACGTGATAGCAAGCACCAAGGTAGTGGACGGTAAAATGGCGCTTGCAATAAGTCCCCGTTTTTATGAAACGATGATTTACCTCAGGGCCTTTCTTTGTGACAACGTGTACAGGGCACCTCAGGTGCATAATGAGTTTGAAAAAGCCAAAAAAATCCTCTTTGATTTGTATGAGTATTTTTTAAAAAACAAAGATGCCTTTATCCGGGAAAATACCCGAATGTTTGAAGAAGAAGCAGTAGACGTCGACGATAAGACCCCTTATGAGCGCAGGGTCTGTGATTTCATCGCCGGAATGACTGACCGTTACGCACAAAATCTGTACTCGCGGATTTTTATACCCTCTTCAGTTGTCTAAAATCTGATGCTCTTCCGCTAATACTTTGATTATGGTGCCTGAGCTAATTTGACGGTTAATAGCTCTCTAAACGTCCAGACATGGTCAGTAAGCCCTGCGGCCATGCCCGGAGTTTTGGAGGCCCATCTTTGTTCAAAGGGTTTAGTGGTTTCAGAGACCTTTTCCCGGAGACTCATATGAGGTCGAGCAAAATTATAAAAGGCTTGAAAGAAAACAATCTGTTTCCTGAGATTTTTTCTTTCCTTGCTGAAGCCAAGAGTTTTTCGCGCTAATGGAGCCAAGGATTGACGGAGAGTCAGGTTCAGCCTTTCCAACAGGGTGGTGCTGATTTTAAGCCCCAGTTGGGCCAATTGTTTTGCTCCACATTTGATGCGGTAGGTTACTCCGATTATCCTACTCCCTTTCCTTTCCTTAATCACCTGTCCATAAACCAAGTCCGGGTGAGGTTCTTTGATTGGATCTTTAGGACGACCCGGCTTCCCTGTTTTGGAGAACACCTTGATTTTGTGGTAGGATTCTATCAATGCTCGCATATAACAACTA
>PQXE01000020.1:19579-25317 GCA_003194495.1 Deltaproteobacteria bacterium | reverse complement strand
TTGAATTTTGCGACCATATCCCTCAAACTAAGCTACGTGATTACGCAAATAGGCGCTTGAGGGACCGGTTTTGTAACTATCTGAAAATAAAAATATTTCTAAATCAAAGTAATAGCGGAAGAGCATCTAAAATCTGTTCCGAGTTTTTTTAACAGCGTCTTCCGGTGAGACAGGACCTCCAAAGGTGGGTTCACCAGGTTCGACAACTCCTTTGGGCATAGATGCCGCCTTATCCCCTCCTAGAATATAGCCTCCGTCCATCCGTATGGTTGCCCCTGTCATGAAACTTGCGTCAAAGACCAGGAAACGCACCATTTTTGCCACCTCTTTAACCCTTCCTGTACGTTGCAAAAGAGTATGATCAAGTATGGTCTTTTGTTCTTCAGTACTCATCACCTCCCAACCCTTGGTGTGCGGTCCATGACGCGTCTCAACAAAGCCCAGCATGAGTTCATTGACCCGTACTTCAGGGGCACCCTGTCTTGCCCATGCCTCGGTAAGGGACTGGATGGCCCTGTTTGACAGCGAGTAGCAGTCATTAAACACCAGACCCGCCGGTCCACTTCTTCCCACCAGTCCGGCTATGGAGGAAATATTGACCACGACTCCATTCCCCTGGGTCTTCAGGATTGGCAAAGCCTCCTCAAAGAGGTATCGTTTAGCAGTCACAGTGGTTTTGAACTCCAGATCCCACTGTTTCGGCACATACGGGCCGTGAACTACAGGCCAACCGCCCCTTTCAATGTTGTTAATCAATATATCCAGGCGCCCAAAGCGGTCCTGAACGGTGTGAATCACCTTTTTTATGTTTTTATGACAAGTAAGGTCGGCCGGAACGGCATGGTAGTCAACGCCTGTTTCCTTCATATGCCTGTGCATACTCTCAAGGCTGTCCAGCCAGTCGTGATAAGGCAAAACACATTTAACACCTGAACGGGATAGCTCAAGGGCTATGGCAAGGCCAATGCCTTTTATGGCACCGGTAACAATGGCAACCTTGTTTTCGGATTCCATAGATAATTGTCCTCGGCAACAAAACAGAGTAATGGTGTAAGCCGCATACTACTTGTTTATCCTTGTAACGCGATTATAGTAGTCTGCAAAGCTGTTTGCAAAATTCCGGATTGCGAGGAAAGCCAAGTTATGCGTGTACAAAAAGAAAAAAAGGATTTGATAGCCCCTGTACAAATGGATATTAACAGCACTTTTACCTTTGCCTGTGAAAAGGAAATGGCTTGCTATACGCAGTGCTGCAAGGATGCTCATATCATGCTGACTCCATGCGACGTAATTCGCATGAAACAGAGACTGGGCCTATCTTCAGATGAATTTCTTCAAATTTATACAACCCTTGGATATATTGAGAAAACAGATCTGCCGATCCCTGTTATGAAGATGCTGGAAGATAAGGAAAAGACCTGTCCGTTTCTGACTGAGTCAGGGTGCGTCATATATGAGGATCGCCCACTGACATGCAGGTACTATCCTTTAAGTACCGGGATGTTTCACAACAGGGACCTGAATTCTGATGAACATTTTTTTGCCTTGGTGAAGGAAAGCCACTGTCTTGGACACGATCTCGGCAGGGAACTCACAATAGAGGAATGGCGTAAAGACCAGGGTATCATTCCCTACGATGAAGCAAATTTAGGCTGGACAGAGATGATCCTCAAGCGCAAATCCCTGGGTCCGTTCGTTACCATTCCTGAAAAAACGCTACAGATGTTCTTTATGGGTTGCTACAATGTGGATCGATTTCGCCGTTTCGTGTTCGATAGCCTATTCCTCAACCTATACGTTGTTTCGGAAGAAAGAAAAAAGAAAGTTTCAGAAGACGATCTGGCGATGCTTGGTCTTGCTATTGATTGGCTGAAGACTACTCTATTAGGGGAAAGCAGGCTGGAAATCAGGGAACAGGTAGCTGAAACAGATCCAGTAGAGGTTGATGCTTAGGACCCGTGCTGGAAGAATATATAAAGGCCGCTGCCATTGAAAACGGGATTGAAGCCCAGTTGTTGGGATCTATACTAACTGAGCGGAATATCCCTCATCGGATGAGATCGTATTATGACACAGCATACGATGGTCTTTTCCAGGTTCAGAAAGGGTGGGGTTTTGTCAGTGCCCCGGAATCCTTCAAAGACGAGATAAGGGAGATAATCTCCGACTTGAGAAAGTATCAGGCTTCTATCGAAGAATCTCCAGAATCTGCTTGATTCCGGTAAATCGAAGAAAGCCCGTCTCCGTCATGAGACCATGCATTCGTCCTATTCCAATATGGCCATGGGGGTATGGCGGAAGGAGGGGAGGCTCAAGCCTCGCGATGAGCTGGCCGAGAAGGATGACAGCGCAAATTTCACCATAAAGGCCGTAGAGAAGCAACTTGTTGATCTGAAAAAGAGGATTGTGTAATCCTCGACTTTGGCCATTTTTAATTCATGGTTGTTGGGCTAACTTACTGAAATTATTATATCTAGCTTGAATTGGATCAAATCTACCCATAAAAAATCGGGGTATGAGTGCTTGTAATTCTCAAATCGTGCAGCTAACTCCTTGATTTTTCTGGTTTTATAATAATCGAAAAATGGCCAAAGTCGAGTAATCAAAACATGTCACATCAACCCGGATCAGATGCTCCGGGCGCGCTTCATTCACGTTCACGAGAAAGAGTAGTGCTTGCATATGGGTTTTATAACTGTCCAGATACAGTCAAGGCCTTTTGGAAAAATCACAAAGTCCCCAGGACCTATGGAAACCTCTTCGTCAGCGATCTTGACCTTGACCTCTCCTTCCAGAATGTAACATGTCTCTTTCCGGTCATAATGCCAATCAAATGTTGATGGCTCGCATTCCCAGATAGGCCAATCCCGGACACCAAGTTCATCCAGCTTTGTCATGTTGGTTTTTCGATTTTGATTTTCATAGGTCGTGGCCTCCTTTTCCCGATTACATTTCAAATATCATAGAAAGTGGCTTCCTGGCGCGATTTATCTCCATGTATATCATAATCCGGCAGGACAGAACCAACCACTCAACAGAATTCAACAGAATTCAACAGAATTCAAGGGAATGAAACAGGAGGTCCCCATTCCCCTTTGATCTTGTCGATTATCCGGGGATCTGCCCTGAATGGTATGTCTGGAGCTTCCGGAACAGTTAAGCAGTGACTTTGAGAAAACGGCGTTTTCTGTAAATTCAGATTGTAGGCAATGACCATCAGGGATTCCAGATTTACCGTATCCATAATATTATAGGCAAGTAACGTTTCCAGGGCTTTCCGGCTGTTGGTTTTTTTGAACTCATCCCAGAGCAGAACAGCGAAATAACCGTCAACCCCATCAAGTTCCCCTCTGTGTAATCCCAATTGTTTCTCGCATCCCTTCAGCCCTCCTGAGTATCCGAGTCTTTTCAAGATATATCTCAGATCAATATGGACCTGCTCGATTTTTATCCCCAGATAGCTTTCAATGAACGGGACATCAAAACTTTTCCATTATAGGTTATAATGACCCGGTATTTTTGAATATTCTCGCTGAATGCCTCGAGGTTGTCGCCCTGGACATAATGAAAAATGGACTTGCCGTCATACAGGGCAATGGTCGTTATGGAGTCTTCGCATTTATCCAGTCCGGTTGTCTCAATATCCAAAAATGCAGTGGAATGACGAAAATGCGGAAATAACCGCCAATGTTGATCCGGGGTCAGTAAGCCGGCAAAGTATTCCGGCTGATAGGCCAGATGCTTTTGGGACAAATCTATGTGATTTTTCATTGATGCTATCTTTTTGGACGATAGATTAACTGGATAGGGTTCAACAAAATCATCCCATGAACATAAGCCGGATTCCCAGAGGCGTTTTTCTGTTATCAAGCCTATACCTGGAATATGAGAAAATGTATTTGTGAGCATGTAGAATTAGGCATCCTTCACGACAAGTCAAAAGTAGTTTACATTTAAGTAATTTTCAGTTTCGATATCCGCATTCAATTCGATAATACACACTTTTTCGAAAAAAGTGTAAACTGGTGAATAAACGTCAGCACTGAAGCATGAGTCAAACCGACAGGGACCCGCACAAGGTAATAGGTAATTTTTAGTTGATATGCCGCGAAATCACGCTGAAAATCAACTGGTTCCTCTGGCTTTTACAAAAGATGCTCATATTGGCACATAGTACTCCCATCCCTGTCACTATCCGGGGTGTATTTAGTTGGATCTTGTTACTCTTTCTCTTAGATCATCTATATCAAGCGAAGTTGAAAAGGGGCCGCCAGACGTTCCCGCACCAAGGAATGCTTACCTGAAACATGGTGTGTCAAATTTAAGGCATAGGAGGGTATATAGAAAGGTGGAGATGGATCACACAGGCTCATTGCCTGAAGTCATGGAACTTGTAAAACCGGAAAAGCTGATTTGTTCCTCCATGGGCAAAAAAGCGCTTCTGCAGCATTTTCACAGGGAGGATTGGCCCTATGAAGTAGTAGGTCCGGGTCATATCCTGAATCTGGGCAAGAGATCCGTACAGTTTGTTGAGACCAGGATGCTTCACTGGCCGGACAGTATGTTCTCGTATGTTCACCATTGTTCGAACAAGTACTACAAAATGTTCGCCAATCAGAGACCCTCGCCTCTCTCCGCAACACCCTCCTCCCCAAATTCCTCTCCGGCGAACTCCGCCTGCCTGCCGCGGCGCTGGAACTTGCGGCGCAGGCAGGCGTTCCGAATGCGGAGAAACTTGTGGAGGCATCGATATGAAGGCCTTGATCATCGTTTCGGCCATTGATGGGTTATTGAACAATGAGAATGTTGCTCGACTTTGGCCATTTTTAATTCATGGTTGTTGGGCTAACTTACTGAAATTATTATATCTAGCTTGAATTGGATCAAATCTACCCATAAAAAATCGGGGTATGAGTGCTTGTAATTCCCAAATCGTGCAGCTAACTCCTTGATTTTTCTGGTTTTATAATAATCGAAAAATGGCCAAAGTCGAGTGTTGTTGAGGCGACAAAAAGACAGACTTTTTGTGCCAATGATGCCATACTAGATTCAAAAACCATGATAAAAAACGATTGCGTTTGGAAATTGCTTCCAAGGTTGAGGAGTTTAAAGCGTCTCTTAGAGCAAATGCTGATACAAGTCAGCGCGAGCTTGCTGAGCAATTGGAAATTCCTAGATCCACGTTACAGCATTGGCTTAAGCGTAAGGATTCAATAGATGCTTCTCCAGAGGTTGTAGCCTTTTTTGAGTCTCCCTGTGGTACAGCCTTTCTCCATCGACTGGTCTTGGCAGCACACTTTGTTATGACGCTGCTTGGACCCTGTGGTATACGGTTAGTTTGTGTATTTTTGGAACTAACCGGCCTCGATCAATTTGTAGCTGCCTCTTATGGTTCTCAGCAGAAGGTATCAGTAGCAATGGAGGAAGCTACAGTAGAATTTGGAGGGGATGAAAAGAAGCGTCTTTCAGCAAAGATGACGTCCAAGCAAATTACTGTCTGCGAGGACGAAACTTTTCATCCGGAGATTTGCTTGGTTGGTATCGAGCCGGTCTCCAATTTTATCCTGTTGGAGAAGTATGCATCCAGCAGGAAGTCTGAAGAATGGACATCCTCTATGAAGGAGGCAATAGGTGATATGCCAATAGAGGTGATCCAGTCAACCAGTGACGAGGGAAAAGGTATCTGTCGTCACGTAAGAAAAGATCTGGGGGTCCACCACTCTCCAGATTTATTTCAT
>PQXE01000020.1:14072-19379 GCA_003194495.1 Deltaproteobacteria bacterium | reverse complement strand
GGCGCGGAGATGACCTTGGCATGACCGACGATGAAGTTGCCTTCTACGACGCGTTGGAAGTCAACGATAGCGCCGTGAAGGTGTTGGGGGATGAAACGCTGAAAAGCATAGCCCAGGAACTCGTGGCCGCAGTTCGGCGAAGCGTCACTATAGACTGGACTGTCCGTGAGAATGCCCGCGCCCAGATCCGCGTGATCGTCAAGAGGATTCTTCGAAAGTACGGTTACCCGCCTGACAAACAGGAAAAGGCAACGCAGACGGTTCTGGAGCAGGCAGAGGTGCTTTGTAGGGAATGGGTGGAATAGAAAAAGGGGATATTATGGACGCTATCGAATGCATTAAAAAACGGATGAGTATTCGCGCCTTCAAACCAGAAAAAGTTCCGAAGGATCTTCTAATGGAGGTAGTCAATATCGCAAAATGGAGCCCGTCATATAACCTATGTTTACCACTTGTAAAAAGAATATCTTATAATATCAAGGACTTATATGAAGCAAATGTTAAATTACGCCGAAGAAAATTTTATCTTAATATTATCAAATAGTTACACTTAAACTGTAAAGGTTTAAGTGTTTGATTTTACAGGAAATTTTTTATTTTCACTAAATTCTTCGGCGTAATTCAACATAGATGTCACGCAACATATTGATATTATTAATAATCATTCTTGTAGGTGGTAAACATGGGATATGAGAATAGCCAGCCGTGGGAAGTTATTATTTTATCAGGAGCTAAAAAAGAGGCGCTTTCAAAGATGATGGTTGAGCTTCTTACAAAGGGTGTGGAGCCAACGCCGGATTTGCCCAAGCCGCAGTTTTGGCCACCGGCTGAAGAAGCCAGAATAAATCATTTATATAAAACAAGAGCTGGAGCAACCGGAATCGACCTGAAAGATCCTGAAGTAGTCCGAAAATCGAAGGAAGCAAATTTCAATTTCTATTATGCTCCCCAAGCAATATATCTCTTCCAGGATAGCTCTCTCACTCTCTGGTCACTTTTTGATATAGGGCTATTCGCCCAAAGTCTGATGTTGGCGGCCCACGCTAAGGGGCTTGGCACAGTACCGCAAGCGTTTTCAACAGATTATGCCAAGCAGATCAAAAACTTTCTCTCCATTCCTGAGACCAAGCGACTCGTAATTGGTTTATCAATCGGTTATCCAGATTTGGAATCCCCCATAAATAAATTCAGAACCGATAGAGTTGAGGCGGAAAAATTAGTATCGTGGCTGGAGTGATAAATATCGCCCATTAATAAGAGGGATCTAATCGGGTAGGGGAAGGTTTTAACCCGTCCTGATTTAACATTTCGAAAGCGCTGGGATAAACCGGGACAGACTGGGGATTTGTCATTGCGCTCTACGACGCGATAAATGGTTTCCTCTCCATGTGCTCGGGATCCAAGCTTCTCATTGAATTGGATCTAATATCCTCTCAAGCAGCATATCATGTAATAACGTTGGTCAGAAAGATCAAGAGCAGAGCGTCAATGGGAGGTTGCAGTTCTAGGGGCAGAACAGGGCTCTCTCGATCAAGAGGCCGGAATGATGAGTATGCTCACCATGGCCATAGACGGTGGATTCATCCTGGGGAGTATTTTCTCAGGGGGGCTTTCAGACATGATTGGACTGTCCAATACCTTTATCTTTGCAGGTGCGGTCTCATTCTTGGGATTTTTTGTTACATCATTTGCCCCTATCAGAGAATATAATTGATATTTGGCTATTCCCAAAAATCTATTCAGGCTATGCGCAAAACAAGGGATGGGATAGAAGAATCGGTTTTTTGCCGATTTCCAGTATGTCTCATGATACAGTTATGTATCAAGACCAAATATGAGACACTGCGACAACTTCCCAAAAGCTCTGTAAAGATTTCAAGTTGGTCAGCCTATTTTACCCAATCTTGACCTCACCACCAATGGGGACGAAAAAATAAAGTTAATTCACCCTATTATTCCCCATCACCTTGTGTTAGCGGAGGGGATTTTCATCAAGCAACCTGAAAAACAGTAAGAACCAAAAATTCTTCCCGTCCTCCACTCAGTTTTTCAACTCGGTCCTGGTTTAATACATCTATTGTAATATCAATATATTACCCTTTTTCCTCTTTCATTGAGACACTATTGTCTCATATTCGACTTCTCATACGGTTATGAGGCTGGTGCCATTGATAACCTCATTGTTAGTAACTACCTGATGTCAAAGATATTTCAGGCCTCCTTGCCTGCCTGGTCTGATCTTGGTGCAGATCTTGATATTCAGGATTACATAGGAATGAAACGATGTGATGAAGCCATTAAGGGGACGATTGATCTTGTCAAATGCCAAAAGGAGGGAAACTGCCATGATGGGACTAGATGAAGTTCGAAAAAACAAGGAAATCATCAGCGTGATAGACTGGGACATGACACCTGAAGAGGCGGTTACCCTGTACCTGGAATGGGGAAATGGCTGGACTCACGGCAAAAGCCTGATAAAATCAAAAGACGACGCATCTCATTATTTTGTAGTAAACACCTGGGAGGATCCCCCGAAGATTTTTTTCATCCGGCGAAACTCAGAAAAGGCTGTTGAACTGGCTACAATCGATATGCCGGACGAGTTGAGGGATCACTTTCTGGAATCGGCTGGTGGCATCAAGGGTGTCTGGGCCATAAACGACGAAATCAAGGCATGGTTGGAAAAAGAGCTATACGCCCATTGAGAGGAGGAGAAGGATGTCTAAGAGAAAATACATGGTCAGGGCTGAATGTCCCCAGTGTGCTTGCGGTGACGTCAGCTTTCTTGGGCCGGAAAAACTGCGAGAAAAGTTTATTGGGGATGAAAAAGAGATCGAGATTCTCTGTCCTTTCTGTGGGACCAAGCACAAGGGGAAACTGCAGGAAGAGGTTGTAGAGGAAGACTGATCAACTGCTCCATCCATTCCTTTTCTGGAGACTCGGGCTAAGGAGGTGGCACATATGAAATGCAACATGGGTAAAACTGACAGGACTATTAGAGTGTTCATAGGACTTGTTATTATTGCAGTCGGCGCCTATATGAAAAGTTGGTTGGGAGCTATTGGCTTATTGCCAATTTTTACGGCCGCCACGGGCTGGTGCGGACTCTATAAAGTTTTCGGAATATCTACATGCAAGCCAAAGGGTTAAGGCAATAGTTCATGAGTTAAGAGGTTCAGGGTTCACCGGACAACGGATATTCTTTTTCATTAGCCTATTGAGAAAAGGAGAATGATATGACTAAGACTGAACAGAATTTACTGGAAGCTTTTGCCGGGGAGTCCCAGGCGAATCGGAGATACCTTGCCTTTGCAAAAAAGGCGGAAACAGAGGGTTATCCACAGATAGCCAAACTCTTCAGGGCAGCGGCTGAGGCAGAGACCGTCCATGCCCTTGCTCACCTGCGCGTCCTTGGTCAGGTAAAGAGTACGGCTGAAAATCTCAAGCAGGCCATTGAGGGCGAAACCCATGAATTTACCAGTATGTATCCGGCCATGATCGATACGGCAAAGGAAGAAGGCAATAAGGCGGCAAAGTCCAGCTTTTCATACGCCAACCAGGTTGAAAAGGTCCACGCTGACCTTTACCAAAAGGCTTTGGATAACATGGAGGCCCTTGAAGAAACGGATTACTATGTGTGTTCTGTATGCGGTTACACATGTGAAAAAGAGCCGCCTGAGAAGTGTCCTGTGTGCGGTTCCAAATCAAAGAAATTTTTTAAAGTAGATTGATAAGGAACGTACAATAAATAACTTGATAGTATAGGAATTTCCATTTTTTTCTGTAAAATCAGCGGTGTTATGGTAAGAGGGGGGGTGATTCACAAACTAATGACCGAAAGGTGATGATTACTGATGCGAACTGCCGATCAAAACATATTTCATCAGATCTTTGAAGATCATTGGGACGAGTTTAAAGAGTGCTACGAATGGTATAATACGGAATATTATGAAGAAGTGGTGCAGAAGATGCTGGGCTGTGGGAAGGAGGAAGGTGGCTACAGCGAATATCGGTGCCCGCATTGCGGTAAGGACTTGCGGCGGGTTTGTTTTACTTGCAAGAGTTGCTTTTGTTTGTCTTGTTCCAAGGTGTATACAGATAATTTTGTTGTTCAAGTGAGTCGTGTTTTGCAACCTGGACTAAAGTACCGTCACACAATTTTGACAGTTCCCGAGGACGGCAGGATTCATTTCTATCGTGATCGGCACAATGGGGGACTTCTATCAGCGTTGATGCGTTGCGGGTATGAATGTTTGGAGGACGTTGTCAGTACGGCACTTAGGCAGCAAGTGAAGATTGGGATTATTGTGGTGGTTCAAACGCATGGACGTTCAGGCAAGTACAATCCCCATCTCCACATTATTATGACAAGTGGTGGGATCAACGAGAGTACTGGCAAGTGGGTAGAGTTGGGATATTTTCCTTATGAGATGATTCACAAGAAATGGCAGTATCATCTTAGCAAGATGCTCAGGCAGATGGTGCTGACTGACGAGATGAAGTCTCTGATAGGTCGTTGGTACAAGAAATACCAAAAGGGATTTGTAGCCTATGTAACCAAGGGCAGGGTTCCTGAGCGATGCCGTGGGATAGCCAAGTATTTGGCTAAATATGTAGCCTCTCCTCCTATAGCTGTCAGCCGGATCATTCGTTATACAGGCCAGGAAGTGACCTATTGGTATAAGGACCATGAGACGAAGAAGAAGGAAGTGGTCACAGTTGACGTACTTACTTTTATTGGTCGTATGGTTCAACATATTTTGCCCAAGGGGTTTCAGCGTATTCGTTACTATGGTTTGCAGGCAACGAAGACCTTTAAGAAATGGATTGAAGTTATAAAGAAGGGGTTGCTGTTAGCAGGTCGGGTTATCAGAGGTGTTTATGAAGTGGTTAGAGGTAAGAGGTATAGAGAGCGCTACAAAGAGATAAGTGGTCGAGATCCGATGATTTGCCGTTTCTGTGGTCATGAGATGGCTCTCTGGAAGGTTTGGCATCCGAAATATGGGACGATTTATGATGAGTGGGAGAACCTCAAAGCCGGAAAGTACGAACCATTGGTCAATGACAAAAACACAAGAGAACGACATTCCCTTCGGTCCCCCTCCGGAGGAATACAGCTACCGCTGTTCCCAGTGCGGGTATGAAATGGAAGTTAATGAGGCAATCATAGATTTTGAACTTGCCTGGGCTGAATCGGAGGGAACTTGCCCTGAAGGATGCATGCCTGTTTTAGTTTGTCCCCATTGTAACCAAGAAACAATGGAACATGTCAGAGACTAAAAGTCCGCCCGAAGGGCGCTAATTTAA
>PQXE01000020.1:0-13780 GCA_003194495.1 Deltaproteobacteria bacterium | reverse complement strand
GCAGCCGACAGGCTTTTGCAGGGTTTCAACCGCGGACAAGATTGCACCAAAAGGCGTATTCTCAACGGATTGTGCTTTGAAACCCAAAAAAGGCTGTTGGCTGTCAGGGGGGGGAGTGAATGATTACCGTCGATCACATAACCCGTTATGCTCGCTCCTCGCGCCTTGAATACAACAAAAAATCCTGTTAATTTTTGTTCAACTTATTTATCTCCCGTTCCTAAAAGCAGAACAAAACCGTAAGGAGAAGTTACTCATGGAGAAACAGGCTTTGATTGACAGGTTGAACAGGGATCTTGCCGATGAGCATGCAGCCATCATACGCTATCTAGTTCACGGCTATATGGAAGGAGAAGATACGCCTCTGGGTGCGAGCCTGGTTTCCATCTCCAGGGAGGAGATGTGGCATTTTCACTGGCTGGGGATGATAATAGGCAAACTGGGAGGAGAGCCCAATTTCACACCGGCTCCGTATCCCTATGATCCAACCAGCCGGGCAACCATACTCAGGTCTTACATTGAGTATGAGGAGAAGTTGATCCCCCATTATGGCGGAGAAGCGGAAAAGGTGGATGATCCTCATATCAGGCGGGTACTTGAGAGAGAGGCATGGGAATCGGCCATTCACGCCAGAAAGTTTCAAAGAAAGCTGGACAAATTGAGCCCTGAGGAGGCAGCAAGCCTCCCAGGAGGAGAGAGTCAATTGCCCGAGGAGCTGCTGGATAAGTTGCAGGCAGAGGTCACAAGCAAGTATACGGAGATGCTGCAGCATCTCCGCACTTCCTGGATCTTCCAAAAAGATGAAATCATGGGCTGGAAGATCATGGATCAGGCCATGGAAAAGATGAAACAGCTTGCGCACTTTGCTGAAGATATTGCAGAAGATGGTATTGCTCCAAAATTAAAACCTGGCGAGATAGACAGGAGCAATGCCATTGGTCTGGCCCTGAAGAAGGCACTCGAGGACGTCCATACAGCCCGTGAGCACCACCTGAAATTGAGGGAAGACAGCGAAGTCAAGAAGCACTCAGGGCTTGTCATCAACCTGGACCTCACCATCCAACAGGAGGAATATCAAGGAGCAGAACTCGAGGACTGGTTGCAAAAATAGTAACCGTTCAGAGGTTCAGGGTTCAGAGGAGAGAAGAGATGCTACAGATCGAGGACCTGCAGGTCAAGCTCGGCGATAAGGAGATCCTGAAACACATCGACCTGGAAATTCTTCCGGGTGAAACCCATATTCTATTCGGTCCGAACGGGTCGGGTAAGACGTCTTTACTCATGACGATTATGGGCTACCCACAGTACAGAGTCACTGGCGGAAAGATTCTCTTTAAAAGACAAGACATCACCCATATGTCAGTTAATGAGCGGGCGCGGCTCGGCATCGGGATGTCTTACCAGCGGCCGCCTACCATTCATGGGGTGAAGACAAGGCAAATGATTGAAATCTGTGCAAAAGAAGAGGTTGACGTGGAGGCCCTGGCGAAAAAGGTGAACTTTTCTGAGTTTCTGAAGCGTGATGTCAACGAAGGCTTCTCAGGCGGTGAGATCAAGCGCTCGGAGCTTTTGCAGTTGATGGCCCAGGATGCGGATCTATTTCTCTTTGATGAACCGGAATCAGGTGTGGATTTAGAAAATATTGCTCTTATAGGAAACACAATCAGCGAGCTGCTTCAACGGGAGTTCAGAATCGACTTAAACAAGACACAGAAGGAGCGGCACAGAGAACGGACCAAGATGGGCCTGATTATTACGCATACCGGGTTCATACTGGATTATGTTACCGCGGACAAGGGACAGGTACTCTTTGATGGTGTACTGACTTGCACGACTCATCCCAGGGAGATCTTCAGGTGTATAAGCAGAGTCGGATATGAGGAGTGTATAAGATGCGCAGCTTAGATGAAATGGCCCTGCGTGCCAGGGATAAGACAGCAAAACTCGGGCCGGACATAGACCTTGATGCATACGGGTCGGAATCTGTTCCCCATGGCTATGTGGAGAATCTGAATGCCCTATCTGAAGCCGATAAGATACGGATGATCCTGGCCGGGGTAGATGCCGGGGAAACCGAGAGGTCCGGCACATATGTGCAGAAAGATACTTCGGTGATACATGCCCATTCCATACAAGAAGGGCTGGAGGTGATCCCCATCAAAGAGGCCCTGGAACAATATGACTGGGTCAGGGATTACTACTGGAAGCTGGTGGCTGTGGACACTGACAAGTACACAGCGCGAGCCCAGCTTGACTTGCATAACGGCTATGTCATCAGGGCCCTTCCGGGCAGCAAGGTCATCTGGCCTGTCCAGGCATGCATGTACATGGAAAAGGAAGGTCTGAGCCAGAACGTCCATAACATCATAATTGCTGAAGAAGGATCAGAGCTTCATATCATTACAGGTTGTGCTACTGCTGCCCATTTGCAAGGGGGACTCCATGTCGGGGTCTCTGAGTTTTATGTCAAGAAAAACGCAAAGCTCAGCTTCACCATGATTCACTACTGGGCTGAAGAGATGATGGTACGAGCCAGATCAGCGGGAATTGTAGAGGAGGGCGGTATCTTTCTTAATAATTACATCTGTATGAAACCAGTGAGGTCACTCCAGATGTATCCTACCACACACCTGGCTGGAAAAGGGGCTGTTGCCCGCTTTTACAGCCTCCTTGTCGGAAGCCCTGGTTCTCAAATGGACGTGGGTGGCCGCATTTACCTAAAGGAGCCGGATACGCGGGCCGAGATGATTTCCCGTGCCATTACCAACGGAGGAAGCATTATTGCCCGCGGGGACCTGATAGGTGAGATGCCTGGAGTGAAGGCCCATCTGGAGTGCCAGGGTCTCATCCTCAATGGCGGATCGATTCACGCCATACCCGAGCTGGAGGGAATGATAGATGGGGTGGAGATGTCTCACGAAGCGGCAGTGGGCAAGATAGCTCAGGACGAGATCCTATATCTTATGTCCCGTGGTCTGAGTGAAGATGAAGCAAGTGCCACCATTGTAAGGGGATTCTTGAGTGTGGACATTCCGGGCCTGCCGCCCCAGCTCAAGGCAGAGATCGATCGTGCTGTTGAACAGAGTGATAAGGACATGATGATGTGATCTTTTTACAGACGTAACTTGCAATATTAACCGGCTTATGAAAAAATAAATTATTGCAATGAATGGTTTTAGCCAGAAGGCAAAAGTCTTGCCAGTGGGGCCAAGACGTTGTGTCTTTGTTGCCGGGACCGGCAAGTACCGATTGCTATCAGCAAATCAAAGGAGGAGGACAAGGACATGAGACATGCATCAAGAAAGTACCAATGGACGGTGTTGGGTGTACTCTTTGCTGTGTTTATTGTCTTGAGTGCAGCCTATGCACAGGAATCTGTAAGGACTAGTTACTCGCCTGTTGTTATCAAAGAGAGCTTTGCAACTATTATGGATCGTATGAAGGCTGCAAAGCCTGAGGTCATGGAGTGTCAGATGGATCTGCTCAATGAGCGCTATGACTTGAGCAATCGTCCAGCCAAGGGCGTTACTATGTCCCGCGGAAAGCCCATCCAGGAAGGTGTGCGGGCAAAGTTACCCAAGGAGATGACATGGGATAAGCTGGCGGCAATGAGCCCTGAAGAGATTTGTAAAAAGGATCTTTTCCCCAAGGGACTTATGCCACTTCCCCATCCAAATCATCCTGAAGGTGGTATGGTTTTCCCAAAGTCCCATATAGATGAGATCAAAAAGCAGGAAGGACGGGATCTCACCCGTTTTGATCTGGATTTTGATTTGCCGGATCATTTTTTACCTGACTTCCCAGCAGCCATTTATCTGACTACAAGGCCGGACCTTGGTGACGTCTCCCAGGGGAAGCTGGTAACCATCGACAACTACTATGAGTTGTTCAACGGAATACTTAATCCCAAGCAGCTTGAAGGACTGAGACTGTTGGTCACACCCTTCCCGCAACAGCAGTTCAACCAAACCGAAGACCGTCGCTCAGAGCGTCCAAGCCGTGGGGTTACCTGTTTTGACTGCCATGCGAACGGGCATGCCAACGGCTCTACGCACCTGGTAGGCGACATCCGTCCCCAGGAGTTTCGCCACCGCCTTGATACTCCAACTCTGCGCGGAGTAAATATCCAGCGCCTGTTCGGTTCGCAGCGCGCGCTGAAGTCGATTGAAGACTTTACCGAATTTGAGCAGCGTGCCGCCTATTTTGACGGCGATCCAGTGATCGCCACGAAGAAAGGTGTTAATGTTCTCGAACGGGGTAGTCAGGTACACTTTATGGCCGAGGTTCAGGCGATCTTAGACTTTCCGCCGGCTCCCAAACTAAATATCTATGGCATGCTCTGTCCCACAAAGGCCACTGAGGCGGAAATGCGAGGACAGAAGCTGTTCTTTGGCAAGACCAAATGTGCCGTCTGCCATCCGGCACCTTACTATACTGACAATCTCATGCACAACCTAAAGACAGAGCGATTCTACAAACCGCGCATGATCAATGGCAGGATGGCTTCTGCAGACGGACCCATTAAAACCTTTCCCCTCCGTGGGATCAAGGACTCGCCTCCATATCTACATGATGGCCGGCTGCTGACACTTGAAGACACGGTCGAGTTCTTCAACTTGATTCAGGGCCTCAAGCTTACAGACCAGGAGAAAAAAGACCTTGTGGCGTTTATGAGGGCACTTTAAACCTGGAAACAATGGAGGTCCCTGAACCCGGGGCCTCCATTCAACGAGGTGGCACCATGAACATCCTCGGACTGCATGGCCGATCGTGGCCGTAGCCATAGAGGAAGGATTTGTGGCCCGTGGTTTCTCCGGCATGATCGATCACCTGTCAGGGCTGATCCAGCAGGCAATAGCCCATCCAGGTTTTGCCCTCATTGATTCAACATTCAAAATTTATTGTGCGTCGCAGTGACTGGAAAATTGAAGCAACGCCGCAGATCGGGTTTTTTCAGCGGAATCATAGGATAAGATTCTAGGGAGGTAAATCATGTCGGACAATGGAATAGGAGTGGATCGCAGGCATTTCATTAAGCTGGCTGCACTCGCTGCTGGCGGAGCCAGCTTTGCAGGAGGATTGTCCTTTGCTCAAGCACGTCAGACAAGCGAAGAGCCTGAGAGCCCTATCTATTTGGCCCTGAACATGTCGAAAGTGGCTAACAACGAGGAGAGCTTTCAGTTGATGAAAAAGGTTGGGCCAAGGGTCTGCATCACGACGGCCACGCACCCTGGGTTTGTGGGATTCCAGGCCAACATCCAGACCGGAATTCTGCCAATGGCCGGTCGATACGGTGGGGGGAAGGTGCATATGGAAAAGGAGCTCAACCCCATTCGTAATTACCAGTATACAATGTGGAAGAGGTGGCAAGACCATGACGACTTTCATCTGAAACAGTTTGACAGAACCTTTGAATTGTGCGGAAGTTGTCTGTCCATGGTCATCGAGGGCCCCTGGGAGCCTGTTTACAGGATTGTAAAAGCCAAGATGCCCCCTGTAAGATCCATGGGCCAGATTACCGACCTTGGCATCGACATGAAGGAGGAAAAGGAATTTATTCGTTTTGTCACACCCAGGCGCTGTGTGGCCATGGCTGAGCATACAGTCAAACCAGGCAGAGAAAAAGCCTTTGAGCAAGGGGCTGTCGCCACCATGGAGGCCCTGTCTGATTCGACTGGTTTTCTGGGATACATGATCCTTAAACAGATCGGCGTTTGCGCTTTAGGGAGCTTCATGATGGATCCAAAATCCATAGTACAGTCCTTACAGACTCTGGGTGCAAATCCGCCGAAAGATCCCAAGCCTTTGTTTAAAACACCTGATGCCATGCCCAGCCCCCCGGAATATCTTATCCACAGCGAGTGGGATGCAGCAGAAATGGCACAACTTGGTTTTGCCAAGGTGTTTGTGAATCACAGGATCAGAAAGATTCATGATGATGGCGTTATGGCCCATCTGATGAGAGGCCCTTATATTATGTTTTTCCAACCCATGATGGAAGAGCCGGGTTGGAGATCCATGCTGACCTAGCCAATGAGACGAAGCGAAAGATGAATAATGTCTTGAAGCAAAAGAGTTGGTCCCCCTATGTTGCCGGGAGCGCAGCGGGTATTCTCTTGTGCCTGTCTGTCCTGATAGCCGGAAAATATATGGGGGCATCTACTACCTTTGTCCGTTCAGCCGGTCTGATAGAAAAGATATTTGCATATGAGCGGGTCGCAAAGATGGACTACTTCGTCAAGACCAAGGTCCGGATCGACTGGCAGTGGATGTTCGTCGTGGGCATATTCTTTGGTTCCTTGCTGGCCTCAAGGATTTCAAGAGACTTTGTGGCAACGGCGGTGCCGCCTACATGGGAGAAAAGGTTCGGGCCGGAAAAGGTCAGGAGATGGACTGCTGCCTTTACAGGTGGGACTATTGCCATGTTCGGGGCGCGCCTTACCGGCGGCTGCCCAAGTGGGCACGGATTGAGCGGTCTGAGTCAACTGGCGGTGAGTGGTTACATCTCTTTGATCTGCTTCTTTCTTGCAGGAATTGGTATGGCAAGGATCCTATATGGGGGAACTAAAGGTCGATGAACATACTCATTTGGGGGTTCATCACTGGCATCATATTCGGCTTTCTGCTCCAGAAAGGCCAGGTCTTAAGATACGACAAGCAGTTGGGTGCCCTTTGCCTCAAGGATTTTATCATTGTGAAGTTCATGCTCTCCACAGTGCTCGTGGCCATGGTAGGCATCTATCTGCTCCATGATTTTGGTCTGGTAGAGCTTAAACTGAAACCCACGGTTTTGGCAGCCAATATCATGGGCAGCCTTATTTTCGGCGCAGGTTGGGGTTTACTGGGATACTGCCCGGGTACGGCGGTCGGTGCCCTGGGCGAAGGAAGATGGGACAGCCTTTTCGGAATCATTGGCATGTTGTGTGGCGCTGCCATTTATGTTGAACTTTACCCTGCCCTGAAGACCAATGTGCTTGCATGGGGCAAGTTCGGTAAGATCACCCTCCCGGAAATATTGGGGATCAGCCACTGGATCGTTATATCAGGCCTGATAATCGTGTCTTGCAGTCTGTTTTACTGGTTTGAGAAGAAAGGACTTTGAGGATTGTACAAGGAAGTTTCATGACCACACCACCTTTCAGATCTCATCACAACGTGTTGAAAGACAGAGGAATTAGGGATGAAAAAACCCGTTAAAATTTATACGCTCAGTACCTGTAGCCATTGTAAGGCCACTAAAATACTTTTGAATGACTGCGCTGTGAAGTATGAATTTACTGATGTGGATTTGCTTCAAGGAAAAGAAAGGACCGCTATTCTTGAGGACATGAAGAAATGGAATCCACGGTGTTCCTTTCCCACCATTATCATTGGAGACAAGGTCATTATTGGATACAAAGAAGATGAAATCAAGGAGGCCCTTGGATTATGAATGAGGTGGAAAGACTGTATGATACGTTAAAAAAGGTTCAAGAGCCGAAAGGTTACTATTTTAACAGAGGCAAAGAAAGGGTCTTCGATCTCCTTGACGCACTTCTTGTAAATAAGAAACGTTACGGCTACATGTCCTGCCCCTGCAGGCTGGCATTTGGGGAGCGCGACCTGGACAAGGACATCTTATGCCCCTGCGTTTACAGAAACCCTGACGTGGAAGAGTATGGGAGTTGCTATTGTAACCTTTACGTTTCAAAGGCATGGAGCGAGGATAAGGTACCTCACGTCCATATCCCAGAGAGGAGGCCTCAGGAAAAAATTCCCTATTGAACTATAAAAGGAGAATGCATGGCCACGATCAAGATAAAAGGAATGACCTGTAATCTTTGGAATCCTTTTGAATCCGGTATTTGCAGCGGCCGCCATGGCTATGAGCTCAGTCTCTGTTGTCAGCAATTCACTGTATCTGCGGCGATTTAAGGTTGAATAAAAAGGAGGAAAATAACATGGAAAATAAAGAGGAAAAATGGGTGTGTGCTCACTGCGGCTATACAGCTTTAGGTAAATTCGTGGGGGATATCTGTCCTCAATGCAACCAGACTTACTGGAAATGCTCAAAGTGCGGCTTTCTCATCACAGCGGCAGTGCCGCCTGACACTTGTCCTTCGTGCGGCGAGAAGTGTGATTTTGGGAATGTCACATGCTATACACCGGAGTGCGGAGGACCCGGTCACGTTGACTCACGCCTGTAAGTCATCAAGTCGTTGAGTGGTCGAGTAGTTAATTTGTGGTCGCAGGAACAACATTTCCGACCAAAGACAGATTTTGCAAAAGGCTCAAAGCTGGCAGCAAGATCACAAAGCCAGGAGATACACCGCAATGTTGTCGCCCCTAATCAGCTTTGCCTTCTCGATTCTGAGACATTCCGCGTCTATAGGGGGTAGCAACCCCTGCCGTGCAAGGAAGTCACGATAGTGTAAGAAGTGTTGGCGTCCGGCAGCTATCTCGAAGAAAAGCGCCCTAATGGTAAAGGCCAAGTAAGGCCGACATCAAATTTTTTGTGACAGCGGCATATAGAGAGTTCTCTTTTCGGTCCTCAATCGAGTGACTTCCAAGATTGCCGAACCCACGCTGACAGAAAATCGCTTTTGCGATTTGAACCGAGCGGCTATTCCAACCACCACACATTTCAGAGTGGGAATTGCTGACTCGTTGTATTATTTGTCTGGTTGCGCAAAATTCCATCTTCATCTTCACGCAATTGTGGCGGACAGTCTGTTTCGACCTAATGGGACCTTTCACCCATTAAACTCATATTCAATACATTTGTGGATAGGTTGATGTATAATTTTGTAAATGTGCAATTACTTCTCAAGAAATTCAATGAAGGCTTTTAAAGAATCAATGCCGTTTATCATCATGGGTGCATTATTTTTAACAAACTCAATTTCCTCGTATTCTGATTTTGGAGGATTCGCCTTATATCTTTCAAATGCCTCTTTTCCATTGTAATCAACGAATGCGATACGAGCACCATAATCATCAGGGCTCAGCATTAAAGTATCTCCGGTGACCATGGCAACATGGTATGGATGGGAGAGTAAAAACTGCCCCAATTCATTCGAATTCATTATTCCCTTTTTATTAAGCTTTTCCTTTAATTGATTAAAATCAGCATAAAAATAAAACCCTCCTTTGGGTTTAGTAGCAACTACTCCTTCTAATTTGTTAAACTCTTTACTGAAATACCAGCCCATCATCCGATGAATTTCCCTTGTTATCTTTAAATATTCATCGATTTTTTCATTTGTTCGATACACTTCTACGGCAGCATATTGCGTTGGTGTGGATACATTTGTATAGACCGTAGCTGCAATTTTGGAAAAATCATTAAAAAGTTTCTCAGAATCACAGGATGGAAGAATACATGATCCTAATCGGTAACCCCCGGCCGACCGATCTTTTGAAAGTCCATTGGTGATAAACGCCCCTTCCGGATATAACAATCCAAGGCTCGTGAAATTTTCAACATTATAGGTGGATAAAGCGTAAATTTCATCGGCAAGGATCAGTGTATCATGCCTTCGACAAACCTTAACAACTTCCGAAAGTTCTTCTTTTGAATAAACCTGACCCGTTGGATTGTGAGGATTATTTATAATCAGCAGGTGTTGGGTTTTTTCGTGAGCAAGCTTTGCAAGATAGTCATCCAGTTCATCGGGTTGGATTTTAAAATCATATTTTGATCTGAGTTTATAGGGATGATACTGTTTGCCCAACAGTTTTAATTGAGGGTAATATCCAATCCAGGATGGAGTTGGTATTATTACCGAGCCACTGATCATGGAAAATACGGTAAATATGAGATCTTTTGTCCCTGGACCGATAATAATCCTCGATGAATCCACGTTAAGACGAAAATGCCGTTTGTTGAAATCAGCCACGGCTTCTCTAAGCTCAGGAATACCTTCCGCTTCTGAGTAATGCCCTTTATTGGCATTTCGGGCCAAAGCATTTGCAAGGGATTCCGGAACATGAAACGGGGACTGGCCGAAAGCAAATCCGGCAAAATCATCATCGCATTTTCCATTGCACGCTTTTCTTGCATTAGCGATCATAAGACCGACTTTTAAATTTTCCGGCATCGAGATCGTATCAATCCGAGGATCAATCTTGATATCAACTATCATGGCTGTACTCCCTATGAATTTATGAAGAAAAATTGGTAAGATTTTTCAGTTCGCATTTTCCCCACAAATGTAGGGGAAAATATGAACTATTGGAATTTGACGTAAAAACAGTTTTTTTGATTAAACAATACATTTTTGAATATTATTAACTGATTTTATTCTTCTTTCGTAACTTCTCAATAAATCTGCGCGGAATCATGGTATCTCTATTTTTACCGCTCCCCTATGAAACTTCCATAAGTTTTTTAACTGACACCTCCATCAGTTGAAAAAAAGCGGATACAGAGGCTCGAATAGATTATGATTGATTTATGGCTACAGATCGTCTTACAAAAATCCCGAATATTCCCAATGTCTCTGAAGAGGCATCCTCGCCTCTTGTTACCGAGTTGCTCGATATTTGTTGTCTTCAACAAGAGCTTTCTCGTCGTAATAGGGATAGGCTATTTGATGCCGCCAAAGCCACACATCTAAAAGTGTTGGCAAGGGAGCACTTCTAACGATGCAAGTCTATCGCTGTCCGGTTTGTGGTTATCTTCACGAAGGAATCCGAGATTTTCATTTTTGCCCGGTATGCGGCACACCGGCCGAACACTTCCAGCGGTTTACGCTGGCTGAACCTCCCGGGCACTGGGATTTGAAAAGCCGAATAATGATCAGGCAAATGGCCGAATCCGGTCATTATGCTCTGGAAGGAAAGGGCACCACACGTCGTTTTCTCAACATGGACAATATGCTCTTTCTGCCGGCCCAGGTCGCCAAACAACCGCTCCTTGACGAGGAACCGGTTAATACTCAAGTGGTTTTGGGGAAAACCGCACGTCGGCCAGTTATCGCTCAAACCCCGATTTTAAATGCGGGCATGTCGTTTGGTGCACTCAGTCGTGAAGCCAAAATGGCTTTGGCTAAAGCATCGGCTATGGTGGGTTCGGTAGCCAACACCGGCGAAGGAGGAATGCTGGATGAAGAAAGAGAACTGGCGGATAAGATCACTCTACAATATTCCACCGGGAGATTTGGCATATCTGATGAACGGTTGAAACAGGCGGATATGATCGAGATAAAAATTTCTCAGGGGGCAAAGCCCGGAATGGGAGGCAAACTTCCGGGAGCTAAAGTTACAGCCGAAATCGCCCATGTTCGACAAGTTCCGGTTGGTAAAACCGTTTCATCCCCTGCACGTCACATGGATATCGACTCTCCTCATGCATTGTCCGAACGTATTCACTATCTTCGAGAACTGACAGAAGGCAAACCCATAGCTCTAAAAATTGTGGGTGGTCATTTAGATGATGATCTTCAGGCCATATTTTCACAACCTTACATTCCGGATGTATTGGTTATCGACGGGAGTGAAGGGGGTACCGGTGCTGCGCCTATTTTTACCAAGGATCACGTAGGTTTACCCTTGGTATATACCCTGCCAAGAGTGGCTGATTTTTTAAAGGAGCAGAATCTGCACGATCGCGTCACCTTGATTGCCACCGGCGGCTTGCGCCACGCCGCCGATGTGGCCAAGGCATTGGCTCTCGGCGCAGATGCCGTCTATCTTGGAGGTGCTTTAAAAATAGCGCTGGGGTGTCGTTATATACGAAAATGCCATGAAGGCACATGCCCATATGGCATCGCCACTCAGGATCCTCAATTACGCACCCGTCTTGATGTGGCACAGGGAGCCGAGAAGGTTGCCCGGTTAATTCGTACGGCCACCGAAGAAATCAAAGCAATTTGTCGTATTTGCGGCAAAGCGCATGTGAAGGATCTGGATCGCAGTAATTTGATCGCTCTTGATCCGGAGTTATCTCGGATCACCGACATAGAAATGGCTTAACGGAGAAGATTATGCATTCTGATGTCAATTCATTTTTAGCCCTTATGTACCTCGTCTTTGGTGCAATTGCGGTAGCCATCATGCTTGAACTCAAGGGCAAACCAAAAGATCGGATTCATACCCGAGCCTTTGTTCTGACCCACAAGTTGTTGGGCTATTCGTTTGTGGCAATATTTGTTTTTATGCTGGTATACATGATTAAAAAAGTCGGGGCCTATCAGGATGAGGTTAACACTAGAACAGTGATCCACATTGCATTGGCTATTTCTACTGTACCGCTTTTGATCTTAAAAATCGCCATTGTGCGCAAATATAGGGTGTTGACCAGTAGTCTATTAACTCTGGGGGCTGGTATTTTTACAATCTCAACAGTCTTTGTTGCTTTTACGGCAGGTTATTATTATCTCCATCAATCAGATATTCGCTACACCTCCATAACATCCGTGGATAAAGATATTTTGGACAATGACACAGGACGCCATTTTGTTTTCAAACGATGTGGAAAATGCCACACATTGGAGCGGGTGTTTCGATCATTCAAAACTAAAACCGGATGGTCAAAAACGGTTAATTACATGGCAAAAATCGATGCACCCAACATTCGTCCGTATGAAATTAAGCAGATTATTAATTTTCTCATCAATCAGCAAGAGCGTCAAAAGAAGAATGAGACAGATGAGGTAGCGCAGGAAATCGGAAAAACTCTGCTTCAGAAAAAATGTACATTATGTCATGATTTGGAACGTGTCATCACTGCTTCAAAAACAGAAACAGAATGGCAGTTTACAGTCGAACGTATGATCAACCATATGGGAGACCCTGATTTCCTCAGCCCTGATGATAAAAATGTTCTTGTGAAATATTTTATGTACTTCCAGGGTGCGACATGAAGCAGCTTGAGGGAATTTTCCGGTCCAGAATTCCGGCCACGCTGAAACGCAAGGGCAAGATAGTTGATGATCTCATCCAGAAGCTCATGAACCGGCGCCACAGCGGGTTCGGCGTTTATGCAGGGAACCGCATAGCCAGGGATGACAAGGTCGGCCAAGAGGCGCTGGCTCACTATATCATGCGCAATGCCTTTGCCGAAGAGAAGATCACTTACATATGGCAATCTGGCCGTTCGTTTTATCGCCGTCGCTTGAACAGACCACGTAAAGGCCATAACTGAGCTGCTGAAAGGCTTTTAGATTCAGATCTGTATCACTCTGGTATCCTTATTCCTACTCTTCAAGCATAACCCGATCCACGGGCTTGGGACCTTTGACGGACAGAAATGCACCGGGCTCGTCGCCTATGTTCTCGAATGTGTGCGGTATATCCATTTTCCCCTGGATGAGGTCCCCTGCAGAAGCAACTATTTCTTTTTCGCCAACCTTGAACCTGAATTTTCCCTTGATGATGAAAAAAAGTTCATCCGTGGTCGGATGCTTGTGAAGGGGAATACGCGAGCCTGCCGGAAGATTGTATATAAAAGGCTGTATGCCCTCGTAGTCTCCAAAGAAGGGATTTACTTCCGGACTCGTCCCGTAGGAAATCTTCTGCCCCTGATTCATGTGAATGGGCTCGGCTCCGGCTTCCAATTCCACGAATTTGTCCTTGGATGCCCCGCAGTTCGGGCAGGCATCCGGAGCCGTATCGCCCTCATGAACATAACCACAAACCGTACATCGCCATTTTTGCATTGTATGTTTTTTCGTATCCTATTCAAAAACCAAGGTAAGCTGCAAAATATGAGCACAAAAATACTTCTCACGACAATTCTCAGTATGTAGAGTTATGCGCAGCTTTTGACGTCTTGGCAATGTTTAGTAAAAGAGTTCCT
>PQXE01000135.1 GCA_003194495.1 Deltaproteobacteria bacterium | reverse complement strand
AGGATATCGTTATTTGACAGCATAGTGCAAAGTGATTTGCAAAGAAAAAAACTTCATTTTTACGTCCTGCAACTTATTGATTTCATAGTATTTTTTAAATTGCCCGGACTTATTGAGAAGTTACAAAAAATAGTTGATAGAATCGGCGGAATCGCCAGGACTTATTGAGAAGTTACATCAACTACTGAACCACTTAACGAGGTCTGTACTTTAAAAGATTTGGTCTTCTGTTAATGCAAAGGCCCTTTCCCCAAGGGCCAGTGTGATGCCGTTAGTCTTTTCTTTTTGGACGCGGAGCTTCCCATTGTCAACTGCCAGTATGGCCGAGGGCTCTGCCACACCATATGCACCAACAGCCTCCATGGCGTATTGAGAGGGCTTTTTTACCGGTACGGTATTTAACTGTTCTGCTGTGAAAAACCGGATATCAAGGTCCCACTTCTGCCCAAGGGCCAACAGACACGCCTCATCCTTCTTGGCATCAATGCTGGCCAAGGTAAAAAGGGTCTTTGGGGAGACCTTATGCCTATTAAGAAATTCCTCTGCTGCTGTTTCCAGGGCCTGAGACGGGGTGTCACGGTTACAGCCTATTCCCAAGGCAAATATCCTGGGATACAGGTGAAGAATCGGTTTAACTTCCGGAATTAAGTATGGGGAGATGATCAACCAGGCCTTGCCTGGATCGTAAACCTTAATGAGACCCGCAGGCAAAGAGTGTACTTGGCAATCAGTGTATGTCTTGAGGCTTCCTGAGGCTACCAGGGCGGCAGATGCCTTTTTCAGAGTAGAACGATCATCAGGGACCATGTCCTGAACCCTGGCCCACATATCGAGCGCAACCAAACCCAGCGTATCAGAGGCTGTGGTAATAACCGCCTGTCCTCCTGCCTTTAGCGCCAGCATCCGGGCCAGTTCATTGGCGCCTCCAAGATGACCGGACAAAAGACTTACTGCGTGATGTCCTGCCTCATCCATAACAACAACCGCCGGATCATCCGGTTTGCTTTTGAGTAATGGAGCTATGGCCCTGATCACTATTCCCGATGCCATTATAAAGACAAACCCGATGTCTCTTTGCCAGATTTTTTTTATAAGTTGGTCCTCAACCAGTTCGCTGTAGGAATAAATCAATACATCCTTATTGGAAAACAATTCAGAAAGGCGGTGGGCCAGGGTCCTGCCTCCAGGAGTTAGATATACAAAAAATAGTCTTTGAGGGATTGCCTTATTGTTTGCAGAGGAGTAGCAATCAAGAGGAGCTTCGGAGGAGGTATCGACCCTTGAATGGCTCAGGCCCTTTCTGTATCCATGAGAGAACTCAGGAGCATAGAGAAGGGAGCGCTTTCCATGCAGGTGCTCAGGTTCAGACAGGACCTTTCCCACTAATATCACAGCAGTTTTTGAAATGCCTGCCTGCTCAATCTTTATCGCAATATTTTCAAGCTCTCCACTGATAACACGTTGAGTCGGCCAGCTTACCTTTTCTATCACCTCCACAGGTGTATCTGGAGAGTATCCGCCTGCCAGCAGGTCCTCCTGAACCTGCCTTATGTGGCCCACGCTCAGATAAAGAATCAGTGTGGCATGGATCTTGGCAAAGCGCGACAGCTCCTCAGATGGAGGCACAGGGGTCCGGCCGCCTATCCTGGAGAAAATAACAGTCTGTGTAATTCCAGGAATTGTCAGCTCTTGGCCCAGGACAGCGGCAGCGGCAAATCCGGCTGTGACGCCGGGGACGACTTCAAAGGGTATGTTTTCTTTTCGCAGGCATTCTATTTGTTCCTGGATGGCGCTATAGATGGCAGGGTCCCCTGTGTGGAGCCGTACTACCCGTCTGCCTGATTTTGCTGCAGGAACCATGATTGAAATGACTTGCTCCAGGGTTATTCCTGCGGAGTTGTATATCAGTGCGGAGAGGTGAGAAATCAGGTCTTTGGGGACCAAGGAACCTGTGTAGATGACTACGTCTGCCTCCTGGAGGAGCTGATGCCCTTTTAGGGTGATAAGGGCAGGGTCTCCTGGGCCCGCTCCCACAAAGGCTATAGGCATGGTCTCAGTCTCGCCTCTCGTTGTTGTTGGATTTGTCTTGCTCATAATTCATTTTATCGGTAATTAGCTGAAGTGACCACAAGAAAATTTGTCGGCATCCTTCATTCACCAGTTTACACTTTTTTCGAAAAAGCGTGTATTATTCGAATTGAATGCCGATATCGAAACTGGAAATTCGAAATTTGAAACTAGGTGTTGACTCAAAAATAAAATAACATACTAAAGCACAACTATAACAACACCATTTTAGCCTTATCAAATAAACAACACCATTTATATCAAATAAAATAGTATGATATGTGTTGACAGCCAAAACCCT
>PQXE01000134.1 GCA_003194495.1 Deltaproteobacteria bacterium | reverse complement strand
GGCGTGGTCATCCGGAGCTGTTTAGCAGGCTGTTGTTTGCCACAGACTTTCCTGTGCCCCTGTGTGCCCTCCCCTGGTTTTTGTTTTTGCCTCGTGCCGACTATATCCGATTTGCAGAGGAGCATAACCCTTTTGACAGGATGGCAGTGCTACTGAAAGGATTGGGAGTCTATCCTCCCCATGATGGCTTTGAATCACTGCTTCAGCACTCCCACTGAGCCTGCGCAATCCCTTCCTATGTTTAAAAACAGTATCTCAATCTCAAAACACGAAAAGAAGTAACTCTCAATAAGTCCGGGCAATACACTATCTTTGGTACCTCCTGTTATTCCGAAGAGCCTCAGCAACGAAGCAATCTCCTTGCCATGAACGAGATTGCTTCGCTTCGCTCGCAATGACGGCAGCCCGAACAGGTCCAACATTTTCCGGGGCTGGAAAGGGGAAACTGTTGACGTGGTAACATTTTATGTGTACATCAATAATATGTATAATTTTTAATAACCGTTCACGGGATTACAACGCCTGTTTTGCCGCAACCCACCGAACTGTAAGCGTTTACAGGGTGCTGCAGATGCGAGGCGGAGGGTACGCAGACGTACTCCCTGTACTTCAAGTGCCCGACAACAAAGCAGATGCGGTGTCCTGTGAACGCTTACAATTTTTAATAGGTGGAGAAACCATGCAAAGAGTAAATGTACGTGAAGCCAGACAACAGATCAGCTGGATGCGGTGGCGGCTGGAGAAGAAATCGTTATCATGCGCCGCGGCAAACCGGCAGCCCGCTTGCTCCCGACTTCAGAGATTGAAACAGGAAGGATGCGTTTTCCTGACCGCAGCACTTTGAGGGCCATGGTTCCTCCGGCAAAACTGCCGGCAGCAAAATTAATACGGTAAATGCGTGATGAACGAGGATAGGGGCGGCTACTATCTGGATACCAGCGCACTTCTGCCTTATTATAGATAGGAGAAAACAAGCTTGGCGATACAGAATTTCCTGTCGTCCATTAGGGTTCCTGTTGGCATCAGTGACCTTACCGGATTGGAGTTTGCTTCTGCCCTTTCCCGTTGGGTCCGCATGAAAGAAATCACTGATGCGCAAGTCAGTCTTGTGGAAAATGCCTTTGCAGAGGATACCCGTTCAGGTTTGTTCTTGCGGCTTTCCATTACTACGAAACACTATCGACAGGCGCAAAAGTGGATTTCTTCCAAAAAAATAGCTCTTCGCACCCTCGATGCCTTGCACTTGGCATGTTGCTTCGGGGCCGGAATAGAAATAGTAACTTGTGATGAAGTGCTGGCAAGTTCAGCGGATGTCCTGGGTGTGCCATGCCGCTTTGTCGTTGACAGCGAAATAAAATGAGCCAAAGATGAGAGGTAAGTCCGGACAGACTAAATGTAAAAAACCAGGAAGTTGCCCTTTGCCTGAATCTGAATAAGGGTAGTTTTAAAAATGGTACATGGAATTGAGCCACATTCAATTTTTATAAAACGGGGAATTGGACACGGAAGCCATGAAAAGGTCCTGCCAGTGAAATATGTTGTATAAATTGTCAACGTTCCCCACATTCCTACGTCTAAAGGGATATCCTGTTGACATATCCCTAATCAATTCCTATAATCTAAGATGTCGGTAAAACGGTAAATAGGTATTCTGAAGTCTGTCTTCTGAATACCAACGACTTGAATCACCAAAACAGATGAATCCTTTTCTGGAGGTATTGTGATGTCTTCTGTCCAAACCAGACTTTTTAAAAGCAATCGAAGTCAGGCGGTTCGTCTTCCCAAGCGGATTGCCTTTCCGGAATCAGTCAAGGATGTTGAAATCACGGCAATAGGTAGCAAACGAATTATTGTGCCGGCGGGTCAATCCTGGGATGACTGGTTTAATGCGTCAGGTGTTTCCAGTGATTTCATGACAGAGCGGAAGCAGCCGGAAGATCAGATTCGGGAGTCCTTGTAATGCTGAAGTATCTGCTGGATACCAATATTGTCATTTATACGATGAAAAACCGCCCGCAACAGGTGAAGGGACTCTTTCAGAAGCATGAAGGTGAGATGTGCATTTCTGCAGTAACCCTGGGTGAATTGGTGTTTGGCGCAGAACATTCACAACAGGTGGAACGGAACCTGACAGACATTGAGGCCCTGGTCGCTCGACTTGAAGTCCTGCCCCTCGATAGCAAGGCAGCTTATCATTTCGGACAGATACGGGCTGCGCTGTATACTATCGGTCAGCCCATAGGACCTTACGATATGCTGATTGCCGGTCATGCCAGGGCATCCGGGTTGATACTTGTAAGGGATTTAGAAAAAAATAATTTACCCATAAAGGAGTATTATAAAAAAGCAATAGACAATCAGAGCGTAACCTGCTAAGTGTCATAATTAAAAAATTTCATCAAGGAGATTTAATTATGAATCA
>PQXE01000133.1 GCA_003194495.1 Deltaproteobacteria bacterium | reverse complement strand
GTTTTGTCTAAAATTTGGCAATTTAGCGCATTTTAGGTAAAATAGTGCTCTATTTTCAATATGTGTCCATAATTATTAGGTAACTGAAATTCATTCGCAATTTCAGTTCTCCTGCACTCCGAGTTTTGCAAAAGGCTCGTATAGGAATTTCCATTTTTTGACAGGATTAACAGGATAAAAAATCTATGACCGCAAATAACGGTTGGCATATAATTTGCTGACGAGAACAGCGCGGCTACTTATGGCATATATCTATCTGGTTTCTTTATAAAAATATTTGTTGCAAAGTATATGTTTTATTCGTTTCTAAAAACATATACTTTGCAACAAACGACGGGTATTTGCCCTGTTTCTTCGCCATATCATAAGAAAATTGGCTTATTGTTGTCAATACACATGCAATAACACCACAGCAGTAGTTTGATTTTTACTTAAATAACAAGCTATTACATGAATCCAACCGTTATTTGCGGTCATAGTAAAAAATATTAAGAAATCCTGTTGATCCTGTCAGAGAAGTCCGCCCGGAGGGCGCTGAGTCCAAAATATTTTGCTATAAAAAAGGGGCCTACTGCCTACTCAACTATGGCAAGGCCCAGCGGGGCACCTCCCAGGGGTATGCGTCCAGCCAGCCGGTTGGAAGTCAGGTCTATGACCGTCACGTCCTGGGAGCCTTGATTGCCCACATAGAGCCATCGGCGGCTCGTTGAGGCGGCCATCTCCATGGGAGTTCCTCCTACTGAAATTCCCTGCGAGACACTGAGCTGTCCGGGCAGGAAGACAGAAAGAGACCCGCCTTCATAATTGGACACGTAAATGCGAACTCCGCTCAGTAAAAGCCTCCTCGGGGAAAGTCCTACATTCATGCGCGCCCGAACCTGCCGGGTTTCAAGGTCGTAAATACTTATAGTATTGGAGTCGCTTTCTGCTATATAGAGCAAATCCCTCCAAGCGAGAAGGCCCTGGGGAGAACTGCCGACAGGCACAGTCTCCATTGTGTCCAGACTCTCAGGATTCAGAAGAAAAACAGCCTGCGAAAGGCCCGATGAGACGGCGAGCCGCTGGTGATCCGGGAGATAGACCGCATACTGAGGCCGGTTGCCCAGATGGACCCGCCCGGCAAGGCTCTCGGACTGAAGATCCATACGGATCAGGTAGTTCCCGCGCTCGTCCAGGATGTATGCCCAAAGCCCATCAGGACTCATGGTCATGAAGCTTGGTTCCATGGTAAGGGGGATCCGGATTACATCCACAAGCCGGCTCGTGGAAAGCTCAATGACATTTATGGCAGACTTTCTTGTAGCCAAAACGTAAAGCCTGTTTCTCGAGCAATCCAGAGCAAGATAAGTCGGGTGCCCGGCAATCCCCATAGACCCGCAAACCCGGCACTTGTCGGTCCTCACCATATACACCGTATCGATATCAGGGCAGGCAACATAGGCAAGGCCTGCCACCAGCGGGGTGGATTGAGGTGCTGCTGCCATTACCGGATCGATGAAAGAAGTTCCTTGCAAGGAGGCCGACACGTCCCAGGTGATAAAGAGACACCGGCTGTTGCCCTTTTCCAGGTCAATGGCAGTGGGAACCGGCATTTCCAGGACGGTCTTCTTTAAGGCCGGAAAGACCATCTTGCCCTGGACGTGAATTCCAGCCTTTTCAAACCTGATTCTTACTTTATCGTAACGCCCCGGAGTCAAAAGTCCTTCAGCAAGCAGTGTCTGTCCCCAATCCATCCGGCTGACGTCAACCTCTACGGGCTTGGATGCTATGGGTATCCAGATATTGTCTTTGCAGATTTCAATAGAGGTGATCCAGAGCCGGACTTGAGGCGCCGAATGGTCCTTGACATTCAAGAAAACTGACAGACGTGCCCCTTCTTTTGTCTCTCCGGCACGGAATCCGCTCAAATTCTCAGCCCCGCTTTGGGGGGAACAGCCGGAAAGGGGCAGGACCAGACCGAGGATCACAAGCAGTAACAATACAAAATGAAGTTTTTTTGGTTGAAAGACAATACACATAAAATTAGTACCTTAGTAATTATTTTCGTAACTTCTCAATAAGTCCGGGCAATTTAAAAAATACTATGAAATCAACAAGTTGCAGGACGTAAAAATGAAGTTTTTTTCTTTGCAAATCACTTTGCACTATGCTGTCAAATAACGATATCCTGTGATATCAATAAGTTACTCATATTCACTATTTTTAAGAGTAACATTTGGGGCCCAATTTTCTGTACATAACCTATTGAAATCATTGACTGCCCGGACTTATTGAGAAGTTACTTATTTTCGTGTTTTTTGTGACAGAATATTTTGAACTTAACGCCCTTCGGGCGGACTTTTAGTCTCTGACATGTTCCATTGTTTCTTGGTTACAATGGGGACAAACTAAAACAGGCATGCATCCTTCAGGGCAAGTTCCCTCCGATTCAGCCCAGGCAAGTTCAAAA
>PQXE01000132.1 GCA_003194495.1 Deltaproteobacteria bacterium | reverse complement strand
ATTTGGGAATTACAAGCACTCATACCCCGATTTTTTATGGGTAGATTTGATCCAATTCAAGCTAGATATAATAATTTCAGTAAGTTAGCCCAACAACCATGAATTAAAAATGGCCAAAGTCGAGCAAAAGGGTGTATTATAGAATTGAGTGCTGATGTCGAAACTGGAAATTCGAAATTCGAAATTAGGTAATGCATCTACATCTTTGTGTTTTTCCCAATTTCAAGTTTCCAATTTCACTACCAAAATAAATGTTGAATGGGGGAAAAAGACTTATGACCTTCGTGATTGATTTTGAGTAGTTTCTTAATCGCACAGGTCGATACTTTTTCAGTCTTCCGTTACCAGGAACATTTACAACTGAAACAGTGCTGAGAAACCGGAACATGGTGGATAGAAATATATGAAATCTTACTACTTAAAGCGAATGAAGCGGGTGCGTGCCGTCCTGGCCGCCCTGGGCTTGGACGCGTTTCTTGTAACGTGTCCTGAAAACCGTCGATATTTAAGCGGGTTTACCGCAGAGGACATGGGCATCTCCGAATCAGCAGGTGCGCTATTAGTTCTTCGCAAAGAGGCCATTTTGCTCACAGACGGACGCTACGAGGTCCAGGCAAGGGATGAGGCCCCTGACTGGCGTTTGGTCATATACAGACGCGGTCTGCCCCATGCCCTGAAAAATTTGATGCATGATTGCAGTATACATAATCTTGCTTATGAACCTGATTTTTTGTCCTGCCGGCGCTTTGAGGCCAAAAAAAAAGCCCTGCCTGAAACAGAGTTTGTCTCACTTAGGGGCCGGATCGAGACTATGCGTTCAATTAAATCGTCTTCAGAGGTTGAGTCCCTTAAAAAGGCCATCTCTGCGGCCGAGAAAGTGCTTGGAGGCATATTGAGAGACATTAAACCCGGCATGACTGAGAAGGATATTGCCTGGCGTATCATCGAGGGGCTATGGCAACATGCGGAAGGCCCTTCCTTTTCTCCCATCGTGGCCTCCGGACCCAATGCAGCCCTGCCCCATGCCGTTCCCACAGACAGGCCGATCGGAGAGGGCGAGCCCATACTCATAGATATGGGGGCCAGGCTTGGAGGATATTGCTCGGACATGACAAGGACTATTTTTCTTGGTGAACCAAAGTCGCCCTTCAGGGAAGTATACGCTATAGTCCGCAAGGCCCAAATTGCCGCCCAGGAAGCCCTTAAAGCCGGGCTTACAGGCAAACAGGTGGATCAAGTAGCCAGAAATGTGATCAAGGATGCGGGCTACGGCCCAAGATTCGTCCATTCCCTTGGGCACGGAGTGGGGCTTGCGGTCCATGAGGCCCCGACCCTCTCACAACGATCACGGAAAAAACTAAGGCCCGGGATGATAGTGACTGTTGAGCCTGGGATATATCTCCCGGACCAGGGCGGAGTTCGTCTTGAAAATATGGCACTTGTAGAGGCCGATGGGGCCACAATACTCAGCAAAAATGACTGGTTCTATGAATTTTGATAAAGCGACCGCACTGCCTGCTTATTGCCTGCTGCTTGCTGTCCAGGAAAAAACAGGTCTTACAGAGCACCTTACGGAATTACGCCGGCGTCTGATCATTTGCTTTGTTGCGGCATGTGTGGGCTTTGGCATTTGCTACGCGGTGATTGAGCCGATCTTTGCCATGCTCTCAAAACCCCTTGAGGCAGTCCTGCCTCCTGAAACAAGCCTGATCTTTACATCATATCCCGAGGCCTTTTTCACCTATCTCAAGCTGGCTCTCACGTGCGGAATTTTTGTAGGAAGTCCTGTTATTCTATATCAGATATGGGCATTTGTGACACCTGGGCTGTATGAACATGAAAAACGCTGGACCCTGCCCTTTGTCGTATGCTCGTCATTCCTGTTCATTGGGGGCGCAATCTTTGGATATATGGTGGTATTTCCCACTGCTTTCAAGTTTCTTGCCGGTTATTCAGGTGAGAGCCTGCGCCTTTTGCCAAGTGTCTGCGAATATTTCACGCTGACGATCCGCCTTCTTCTGGGCTTTGGACTCGCATTCGAGCTACCGGTTTTCATAGTATTTCTGGGCCTGTTGGGCCTGTTGGATGCACATACACTCAGGAAGCACCGCAAGTATGCCATTCTCATAATATTCCTTACGGCAGCAATCCTTACACCGACACCTGATGTCCTCAACCAGATACTCCTGGCCGGACCTCTTCTGGTCTTGTACGAATTTAGTATCTTACTGGTATGGTTGGTGGGCGCGAAAAGAAAAAAGGCCTGATTAGCAGAACTCCGCTTATTTATCTCCCGTTCCTAAGGCATGCCCTTAAACTCGCGGCCCTCAGCTCTTGGTGAGCCGGCCTAATCTGAAGTTCCCTGGGCAAAACAACAGTAATCTATTGATTTCAAAATAAATTTTTAAAATCTTGGTGTGCAATTACTGACTACACTTAATTTCTCAATATTGTCAGCAAGTTATTTAATTTAGA
>PQXE01000001.1:164007-200649 GCA_003194495.1 Deltaproteobacteria bacterium | reverse complement strand
TACATCTGATGTCTTATGATCCTTGTGGCATTCAAATACAATTTTACTTGTACATGATTGCATACCTTTTGCTACTGTCATTCAAACAAGAATGCGAAATACAGAAAACTCCAGCTTCAGAAAATCTGTCTATAGAAGAGGAACATCAAGCAACTTGTTCAAATTCTGATAACAATCCGCAAGCAGGAAGATTCTATGTGCGTGGTTTAGTTTCATTGCTTGGAGGAAGGCTAAAAAAATATTGGAGAATAGGCATTCATTGGCTGATTGCAGTAAAGAATTATTTGCTGGAAACCTTCAACGACAACATAGTCCAAAACCTTGCAGCCTATCCATAGCCCACTGAAGCAATAAACGTGCCGAACGGTATTGATTGATTATAATCTCTCAATCCCTCAATCCCCACTACACATTAAAGCGTATATCTACAATATCGCCATCCTGCACAAGGTAGTTTTTGCCTTCAAGCCTCACTTTCCCGGCCTTCTGGGCAGCGAAATGGTTGCCGCAGGCCATGAGATCATCGTAGGATACAACCTCTGCCCTGATAAAGCCCTTTTCCATGTCGGAATGGATAGCCCCGGCAGCTCGCTGAGCAGGGGTGTCCTGCCGGATTGCCCAGGCACGGACCTCATCTGTTCCCACAGTAAAGAGAGAAATGAAACCAAGGAGTTGATAAGATTCTTTGATTAAACGGAAGGTGGCGGGTTCTTCAAGGCCCATTTCTTCCCTGAAGAGTTCTGCTTCCTCAGGCGAAAGCTGTGCCAGTTCCATCTCAAGCCTTCCTTTAAGTTCTACAAGGACAATGGCATCGGGGATCTGCAGCTCCGTAATACCAAGCTCTACTTCATCTCCGGTGTTAAGGACCACAATACAGGGTTTTGCCGAGAGAAGGGCATAGCCCTTAAGAATCGGGGATTGAGCTATTTCCGGATATCCCCTTAAGGCTTCCCCCTTTTCCAGGATCTCCCCGGCCTTTTTAAGGAATCCCAGTTCCTCGGGATTTCCTTTCCCGGCTTTAGTAATTTCCTTTTCCAGTCTCTCAATCTTTTTTTCCAGGATGATAAGATCTGTGAGAATAAGCTCGGATTCCAAGGCTTCCAGATCCTTCTGTGGTCTGGGAGGCTCGCCGGACCGATCGAAGTTTCGAACCACATGAACCAGGGCGTCCACAGGATGAAGGAGTTTAAGAAGTTCGTCCATTGAAGACTCCATACCCTCTTTTGCAGAGACAGTCCCACCTATATCCACATACTGTACCCTGGCATAAGTGGTCTTTTTGGGCTTGTACATGGATGAGAGCTTATCCAAACGGCTGTCCGGCACCCTGACTACTGCAAGGTTTGGGTCCTTTTTGCCCTTTTGGTAGGCAGAGACCTCCGCAACGCTTTCTGTAAGGGCATTAAATATAGTGGTCTTACCAGAACCTGATATTCCGACTATTCCTATCTTCATGGGTAACCGTTCACGGGTTCAGGGTTCACCGTTCAGGGTTGCTTTTCTTTTGTTGACCTTCACTAACCCCGTACCTTGAACCCTTGAACACAGAACCTCCCTGCCGGCACGGAGTAGTATCTCCCTTGATTTTATCCAAGGCATGTTTAAGCACCGGAAGTATCACCTCCATTCCCTGGGCCACGGCCAAAGGGCTTCCGGGCAAATTGATGATAAGTGTTTTGCCCCGCACTCCGGCAATTCCTCTTGAGAGCATGGCCCTTGGTGTGGAATCAAGGCCCTTGATGCGGATCGCCTCCGCGATCCCTGGGACCTCCAGCTCTATTACGGATTTTGTAGCTTCAGGCGTGATATCCCTGGGGAACAATCCAGTGCCGCCTGTTGTAACTATGATATCTACAGAAGTTCTATCTATCCATGTGATCAATATGTCTCTGACATCCGGCGCTTCGTCAGGGACTGTTTTGAGTAAGAGCACATTGTAACCATGCTGTTCGAGCAGGTGACGGATTACAGGCCCTGATTCATCGCTCGCATCTCCCCTGGCAGCGCTGTCACTCACAGTGAGAACACCGGCAGTATACACTGGTTGTCCTTCTAAGCCTTTTCTTCTTTTGCCTGGGAAATAATCTTTTCAGTTAGATTCGGCGGCACTTCTTCGTAGTGAGATTGCTCCATGGTAAATGTCCCGCGGCCGGCGGTCATGGCATTAAGGTCCAGCATATAGCGTTGTACCTCTGCCAGAGGAACAACTGCTACAATGGCCTGTCCAGCTTGGCCTGGTTCCATGCCCATAATCTTGCCCCGTCTGCTGTTTATGTCACCGATTATATCTCCGACAGCGTCATCAGGCACGGTTATGGTGAGTTTCACAATGGGTTCGAGCAGGGTAGGCCTGGCTTCCAGCATGCCTTTCTTGAAACAATTGATGGATGCTATTTTGAAAGCTATTTCAGAGGAATCAACCTCGTGGGATTTACCGTCATAGAAGCGTACCTTTACATCAACAACCGGGTATCCGGCAAGTGGACCGGACCCTGTGGCTTCCCTTAGTCCCTTTTCCACTCCCGGAACGAAATTTCTTGGAACATTCATTCCCACAAGTGCCTCTTCAAACTCAAAACCCTTACCTCTTGGGCGTGGTGAGATGTCAAAGTGGACCTCTGCGAACTGCCCTGCTCCGCCGGATTGCTTTTTATGTCGATAAATAACGGCCTTTTTCGATGTCTTTATGGTTTCATGATAGGGAATACGCGGAATAGCAAGGTCCACCTGTACGCCGAATTTCCTTGCCATCTTTTCCACAGTGGCATCTATGTGAATCTGTCCGTTTCCTGAGAGCAGGAGTTCCTTTGTCTGTTGATCGCGCTTCACATCAATTGTTGGATCTTCCTCCTGGAGTCGTGAGAGGGACTGGGTTATCTTCTCCTCATCTCCTCGACTCCTGGGTTTGAGGGCATAGGTCAGGACCGGCAAGGGAAGAGCCACAAATGGATAGGTTATCGCATTCGCAGGATCACAAAGGGTGTCACCTGTGGCTGTTTCCTTTAGCTTTGCTATTGCTACTATCTCACCTGGTCCAGCCTCTTCCAAAGGCTTTTGTGTTTTACCTTCAAGGGCAAATATCTGACCATAACGCTCGGCTTTTTCTTTGTTGGAGTTATAGAGCGAGCCGTCAGGTTTTAGGGTGCCGGAATAGATCCGAATAATGGAAAGACGCCCTGTATAGGGATCTGTAAGGGTCTTAAAGACAAGGCCGGATATCGGGGCGTCAGGAGACGGATCGCGTGTTGTCTCATCCCCGCTTTTGGGATCAGTGCCGGAGGCACCACCAAGCTCATCAGGCGAAGGCAAAAACTGTACAATTAGGTCAAGTAAGGTGCTACCGGCTATATTTTTTGTGGCGGAACAGCAGCTCACAGGGATAAAACCCTCGCTCATTATGCCTTGTTTCAGGCCGGAAACGATTTCATCAGGAGTAAGTTCTTCGCCTTCTAAAAATTTTTCCAGCAGCACATCATCAGATTCTGCGGCAAACTCGATCAAATTGTTCCTCGAATTTTCAACTTCGTCCCGCCGATCAGCCGGGATATCAACAGAGTCGGCATTGCCGCTTCCATCATTGCTGAACTCAAATGCCTTCATTTGTATAAGATCTACAATACCTCTGAAATCCTCCTGTTTCCCCAGCGGCAGAGAAACCGGAACCAGTCTCAGGTCCAGGGCTTGCTTTATTGCATCCATGGCCTTTTGGAAGTCTGCTCTCTCCTTATCCATTTTGTTAACACACATAATAACAGGAAGGCCTGAGTCTTTGATAATGGACCACACCTTCTGAGTCTGTGGTTTTACCGGATTTACAGCATCTACCACGAACAATACATTATCAGCCGCCCTGATGGCCGCCTTGGCTTCAGAGATGAAGTTGTCTTCCCCTGGTGCGTCCATAAGATAGACTTTGGCCTTTTTCCAGGTCAGATGATGAAACGCTGTGCTAACGGACATGTTGCGTTTGATCTCTTCCGGCTCAAAGTCCAATACTGAGGATCCGTCATCGACCTTGCCCATGCGCGTAGTTGACTTGGCAGTGAAAAGCATGGCCTCTGCCAGAGAAGTCTTGCCGTTCCCACTTTGGGCGACCAGAGCGAAATTTCTGATGTTGCTGACGTCCATAGATGCTAATCCCTTCCTTTTATAGATTTGTGATAGTTAGTTCGTAGGTTATAGTTCGTAGTTTACAGTTTGTAGCTCATTGGATAAAATAGGTATTCAGCAACCATCAACTACGAACTATGAACTGTTTTCCCAGTACCCCACCTCATGCGGTCTTTCATAAGATAGGCAGACTCTTCCCGTTCGATTTTGACTGCGCATACCTTGAATTCAGGTGTCTTGGTGATCGGGTCCAGGGCCCTGCTGGTCAAGATATTTGTCCTTGTCTCAGCAAAATTGAATGTCATGCAGACAACACCGGCAGGTACAATTTCCGTTACCTTTGTCTTGGCCTTTATGCTCCCTCTCCTTGAGGTTACTTTTATGACTTCTCCGTCCCGGATCTCCAGAGTAGCTGCATCAGCCGGATGTATCTCAACATGCTCCTCGCTCCGCAGCTCATCAAAGCCTTCTGCCTTATGTGTCATGACTGCGTGATAATGGAAGGCGCACCGGCTGGTGACAAGGACAAATGGATACTCGTGGCTGGTAGTCTCTGCCGAAGGCCGATATGAAATGGGTGCGAATTTTGCGCGCCCATTCGGTGTATTGAAGCGCTCGCTATAAAGATACTGCGTCCCTGGATGTTCGTGATCAGGGCAGGGCCATTGGAGCCCGGATTTCTCAATACGTTGATAAGTAATGCCTGCGTAACTCGGAGTCAGGTCGCGCATTTCCTCGAAAATTTCTTGAGGACTGCTGAAATCAAAACCTTTGGCTCCCATACTTTTTGCAATATCGCATATAATCATCCAGTCGGGACGTGAATTGCCTTTAGGCTCTATTGCTTTGCGGACCCGTTGCACCCGCCGTTCAGTGTTTGTAAAAGTCCCGTCTTTTTCAGCAAAACTGGCAGCCGGAAGCACAACGTCTGCCAATCGCGCTGTCTCTGTGAGGAAGATATCCTGCACAACGAACAGTTCCAGGTGTGATATGGCCTTTTTGATGAAAGTTGTGTCCGCGTCCGTGACTACCGGGTCTTCGCCCTTCAGATAGAATGCTTTGATTTTACCATCATGGGCAGCTTCAAACATCTCGGTCAATGTGAGCCCGTTTGATGGACTGAGCTTACAATTCCATGCCTTTTCAAATTTTCTCCGCACCTTTTCATTTTCCACCTTTTGATAACCGGTGTATACGTTGGGAAGCGCTCCCATATCACAGGCGCCCTGAACGTTATTCTGCCCCCTTAAGGGATTTACACCGCTTGAGAGTTTACCGATATTACCTGTGAGTAGCGCCAGGTTGGCCAAAGCCCGCACATTATCCGTCCCGTGCGAGTGTTCGGTGATACCAAGGGTATAAAGGATCGTAGCGGGTATATATGAGCCGAACATCCTGGCTGCCCTGACTATGTCCTGTGCGGGAACGCCGGTAATTCTCTCAGCGGTTGCCAGGTCATTCTCCATAATGGAGGCCTCAAAGGCCTCATAATCCTCGCATCGTTCCACAATAAAGGATGTGTTCAGTAAATTTAAATTTTCTTCGATAATGACCCTCATTATCCCATTCAGGAGTGCTATGTCGGTCCCGGGACGAAGCCTGAGCCAGATATCGGCTATACGGCAAAGAGGTATTCGCCGGGGATCAACTACAATGAGCTTTGCACCCTTTTGTACAGCCCTGGTAACCTGTCTGCCTATAATGGGGTGATTAGCTGTTGTGTTGGTGCCGATGGCAAATATACAAGCCGCATCACTGATTTCATTGACAGAGTTCGTCATGGCACCGCTACCGAAGCTGGCGGCCAGACCGGCCACCGTGGGCGCGTGTCAGAGACGGGCACAATGGTCAATATTATTGGTTTTTAAGACCGACCGGGTAAATTTTTGGAAGAGGTAGTTTTCTTCGTTTGTGCATCTGGCCGAGGAAACGGCAGCGATCTCCTCTCCTTTGTAATGGGCCAGACTGCTTGCCACATATTTGATTGCCTGGTCCCAGTTGATTTCTACAAACTTGCCTTCTCTTTTCACAAGGGGCAATGTAACCGGTCTGCCTTCTTCTGTTACTTCAACTACAGAGGACGGCTGTGTAAATTCATCGTATGCACGCATGAGTGGAAGAGACAGCCTGTCCGGACTATCAACGAAATTATAACCAAAGCGTCCTCGAATACAGAGATTGCCTTTGTTGACAGGACTTTCGTCATCGCCCCTGGCCCTTACGATGGTGTTTCCGCGCACGCCCAGGTAAAGTCCGCACCCTACACCACAGTATGGGCAGGTGGTTTTTACTTCACGGTTTGGATATTCAGCCTTTTTGGGTACCAGGGCACCTACAGGGCAACGCTCCATACATTCCCCGCAAGACATACAGGCAGACTCATTCAAGGGTTGGTCAGCAAATGTACTGACCCTAATGTCGTAACTCCGGTATGCCATGTCGATTGCGTCATTACCTACAATCTCATGGCAGGTGCGGACGCATATTGTGCACTGCACACACTTGTTGGGATTGAAATCGAAAAACGGGTTGCTGGTGTCAATGGGAAGGTCCTTGGCCACACGATCAAGACGATTAAACCGATGCTCTTTGAAACCTATACGGTTCACCAGTTCCTGAAGGCGGCACTGCCCGCTCTTGGGACAGAGAAGGCAGTTGAAGTCATGATCACTCAAGATGAGTTCAAGGATCACCCGGCGCAATCGTTCAATTTCAGGATCGTCCGTAACAACCACCATACCTTCTTCTGCAATGGTCCGGCAGGCCGGTTCAGGTCTTCTTCGGCTTTCGATCCTGACCAGACACAGGCGACATACGCCTATGGATGAGACATCAGGGCAATGGCACAGGGTGGGGATATAGATACCCGCGTCATGGGCCGCTGTGAGGATCGTAGCACCATAATCAGCCCTTACCGTAATTCCGTTTATGTTCAATGTAACATCACTCACTCTGATCCCTCAAAACTTCTGTCAGACCTGTAACACACTCTACCGCGTTAAACCGCTTGGGACAGACCTCCATGCAGGTCCCGCATTTGATACACTTACTCTGGTCAATCTCGTGGACCTGCCATTTCGCACCTATAATGGCATCAACCGGACAGGCCTGCAGACACTTTAAGCAGGCCTTACACCTGTAATCCTTGATACGATAGAAAATAAGAGATCTACACACAAGGGCCTGGCAGCGCCTCTCATGGATATGCTCCTCATACTCCTTGCGGAAGTACTGTATGGTAGAGATAACCGGATTGGGGACTGTCATTCCAAGGCCGCATATGGAAGCCTGCTTGACGGCATCGGACAATTCGAGCAGGATCTCAATATCTCCGGGCTTTCCCCTTCCTCTTGTAATGTCCTGTAAGATCTTGAACATCTGCTTTGTGCCAAGCCGGCACGGAGTACACTGCCCACAGGATTCATTCTGAGCGAAATCGAGAAAGTACCGGGCGATATTTACAATACACGTGTCCTCATCCATGACAAGCATGCCCCCGGAACCGATAATCGACCCGGCCTTGGCCAGCGATTCATAGCCCACGGGCAAATCCAGGAGTTCTTCAGGGATACATCCGCCGGAAGGCCCGCCGGTCTGGACCGCTTTGAAACGTTTCCCTTTCGGGATCCCCCCGCCTATATCAAAGATAATCTCGCGAAGCGTCGTACCCATCTCCACTTCGACCAGGCCCACATTCCGGACCTTTCCCACAAGTGAGAATATCTTCGTCCCTTTATCAGTGGGAGTGCCTATTTCCGAATACCACTTGCCCCCATTCAGAGCAATCCTGGAGACGTTTGCAAGTGTCTCCACGTTATTTATGATAGTAGGCTTACCCCATAGTCCCTGTATGGCAGGGAAGGGAGGTTTTGGTTTTGGCCGGCCGCTTTTTCCTTCGATTGAGGCTATAAGCGCTGTTTCCTCTCCACATACAAACGCACCCGCTCCCTTTACAATCTTGATTTCAAAATTAAACCCGGTCCCCATGATATTGTGCCCGAGGAGTCTCATATCAGTAGCCCGAGCTATGGCTGTAGACAGATGATGGACAGCCAGGGGATACTCTGCCCGCACATATATAATCCCTTGAGAGGCCCCGACTGCATATCCGGCGATCATCATTCCTTCCAGCACGCTGTAAGGATCGCCTTCCATCACGCTTCGGTCCATAAAGGCGCCCGGATCACCCTCGTCGCCGTTACAGATGATGTACTTTTCTTCACCAGGGGCGTTGCGTGCTGTTTCCCACTTGATACCGGCTGGGAATCCGGCCCCTCCTCTTCCCCTCAGACCGCTGAGTTTGATTTCTTCAATGACTCCTTCAGGTGTCATTTGAGATATGATTTTAGCAAGGGCACGAAAGCCGTCGACCTTGATATAGTCCTCAATGCTTGTAGGATCTATAATGCCACAGTTTTTCAGTACAATCCTTCTCTGTTTCTGGTAAAAGGGAATATCATTTTCATGAAAACATTTTTGGCCGGTGACAGGGTCTTCGTATAAGAGCCTTTCAACTACCCGGTTTTCAATCAATGTCTCAGAAATGATTTCCGGCACGTCCTCTTTTGTTACGTGCTGGTAAAATATCTTTTCCGGGCCCGCAACCACAATCGGACCCCTCTCGCAAAATCCATGACAACCTGTCTTCTTTACCGTTATTTCATCTTCAAGTTCATGGTCTTTGATTTTCCTGACAAAGGCATCCCTGACATGTTCACTCCCAGACGACATGCAACCGCTTCCACAGCAGACACTGACCAGTTTCCCCGTTGTCTGCTGATCGGCAAAGATGGTTTCCCTCAGGAGCCTTAACGATTCCACGCTACCTATTTTGTAGTCTTCTAGTGATTGTATTGAGATCGATTTTTCCATAATTCAGCATTCACAATTCAGCATTATCTATAAAGGGATGCATTTGGAGCATTTCGAGCAGAATCATGTCCGGGTCTCTGTATCATCAAGGTCCTCTGTCAGTATTTTCTTGACCTTTCTCACTGTCATTTTCGAATGGACTTCGTCATCTACAAGGACAACCGGAGCCAAAGCACATGACCCCAGGCAGGCCACTCGTTCAAGGCTGTATTTGTAATCCGAACTAGTCTGACCTGTCTTGATCCCAAGGCAATTTTCCGCTGTTTCCAGGATGTCACGCGCTCCCAATACATGACAGGCAGTCCCCTGGCACACTGAGACAAGATGATCACCCCGGCGAGTCAAATAGAAATGGTCATAGAACGTTGCCACGCTGAATACCTGGCTCGGCGGCAACTTTAAGAAATCTGCAATTAAAGACAAAGCGGCCTCGGGCAGATACCCAAACTCCTCCTGAACCCTTTGCAGGATGGAGATCAATCCTCCCCTTTCTCCTTCAAAAACTGCAAGTATCTTATTAAGTCTTTCAATATCCATACAATTGCAAGATCCTTTGTTCTACCTGAATTGAGCAATTAGCTGTTAGCCATTAGCGTTTAGCTTTGAAAAATGGTTCATCACGGATTAGTGTGGTAATCCGTGATGAACAGCTATTAGCATTTAGGTTTTAGGTATTAGTAACCTATTTGGAAAACAGCAGCAAATTAACCGCTAACAGCTAATACCTAATTTTGTAATAGCAAAACATCCTGTAATCATTAAACTAATAGCTAACCGCTAAAGGCTAATCGCTCAATTTAGGTTCTAAATTCCTCTCTTAACGCTTTCCCTGAATGATGTCTTCAGCCATCCGCACATCGTCCATGCCGCCGATGAACACAGGCACCCTCTGATGAAGATGCTTCGGCTCAATATTGAGTATACGTTCAGTACCGGTGCTTGCATGTCCTCCTGCCTGTTCGACTATATACGCCAGGGGATTGACTTCGCACGTGAGCATCAGTTTTCCATGAGGCTTTGAAGGATCCTTTGAGTTCTCCGGATACATGTAGATTCCACCTTTCAGGAGATTACGGTGAAAATCCGTTACAAAAGAGCCTGTATAACGCCCTGTGTAAGGACGGCCTGTCTTTAAATCAGGCGTCTTAAAGTACTCGATCGCGTCCTGGACATTCTCCTCCCAGAAACAATAGTTCCCCTCATTGACGCTGTAGGTCTTGCCTGTTTTGGGTATGCGAATGTTCTCATGGGAAAGAAGAAACTCCCCGATACTTGGTTGCAGCGTAAACCCATGAACCCCATCCCCTGTTGTGTAGACCATCATAGTGCTTGATCCATAAATACAATAACCTGCCGCCACCTGCTCACAACCGGGCTGCAGGGCGTCCGCCATCATGCCGAATTCTCCAATGCCCCGTTTTTTGAAGAGTGAGAAAATCGAGCCGATCGCAACAGGTACGTCAATATTTGTAATGCCCCCCAGGGGATCAAAGATCAATACATAATTACCCTTGGCATACTTTTTAGGGATAGGTATCAAATCCGTATTCATCTTGGATGCCATACAACTCAAGCATCCCACGTGACTGAGGCGGTTCACAATTGTAGAGTTGGCAAATTCGTGTAACTTTTGCACTACTCCTTCGTCACCACTCACTGACTCAATGGTATCAAGTGCATCAGATAAGTTTGCCTTGCCCACTTTTTGCGCAATGATCTTGGCTGCAATTGTCAGCTCTGACAGAATAGATGTAAAGGCACCCGTTGCCTCCGGCTGCTCTTTTTGACTGGACAAGATAAACTCAGTAACAGTTATCCCTTTGGCCATTTTAAATCCACCTTTTTTGAGTATTAGACCCCTGATTCTATTTCATTGTGTCAAACCGTGAAAATAGCTTTTCTCAGAAGCTTGATGATAATGTCCTGTACCATGGCGTTTCATTATTTTCAATTATAGTTCCAGCCAGGACTCGGAGAATATGGTCTTTCCCATCAGGACCCTGGTTGTCTTGTAGTATTCCATTTCCTTGGGAGAAAGGGTGCCGGGGTCAGGTTCGTTTTCGTCCATTATATCGTGAACCAGCTTCAGCAGTTCAGGCATTTGCCCATGGGCCAGTTTAATTAACTCATGATCGTACGTGTCGACAATGGCCGACCATAATCCATGCTTCATTAACATGGCCAGAAAAGCCCGGTTGAGATATGGGCGTTTCTCAGCAGAAACACCGTTTGAGACATTTGAGAGGCCTATTATGGACTTTACGCCCGGAGCGATCTCAGGCAACATGCCCATGAACTCCAATCCGCTCAATACCTGGTCTGATCCCAGGGTTATCGGGGTGGCAATCGGATCTATCAGAATCTTCTCGTTTGGTATTCCGGCCTCGTTCATGGCCATGGAGAGGTCTACAGTCATGGCCGCCCTCTCGTTGGAATCCCTGGGCATGCCGTCTACTCCCCAGAGCAGGCCCACAACATTACAGCCTGTCTCAGCAGCTACAGGTATAAGCTTTTTCATTCTCTCAGGCTGAAGCGAGATAGAATTCATCACATGGATCCGGGGATTCTTGGCTGCCTTCATGCCGGCAATCAATGCATCGACATTTGTAGTGTCAAGGGATAGAGGGCAATCAGTTATTTCCTCTGTAACATTGACTATCCAGGGCATTAACTTATGCCCTTCCTTTCTGGCAGGCCCGATGTTCAGATCCAGAAAATCCGCCTCGTCCGCCACTTCTTCATTGGCCATTAACTGAATCGGCCCTGGATCACGCTCCTTCATGGCCTTTCCAATCCGGGTACCCATAATATTTATGCTTTCAGCTATGCATTGGACATACATGATTACACCTCAGCCTGCCAATCCCTGAGAAAGGGAGGTATATGGCTTGCCTCTCTGGGGCCGATCTGGATTTTCCAATCCGGAAGTTCCTCCTCCAGCTCCCCTTTTATAGATGCCAGATATCCCGGGATAATCAGGTTCCTGTGTTTGATCCTGTCTTCTATGTTTGATTTTTTGACAAACACACCTATTAGATCCGCACTGAATTTTCCTGCGGCCCAGGCAGTAAGCACTGAAAGGCCCTCTGTATCTTTGATTAGGAGCCAGGAAGGGATTTTGCTGCCTTCGACTTCTCCTGAGACAATAAAGTAAGTCAGGGAGAAGTTGCATGTAATAAGTACAGGAGAGTTTTCGTCCGGTCCGTTTATTGGATAAATATCCTCCTCGACCACCATGGGCCGCTGAGGATCAGTAAAGATATTAAGCCGCTCAAGCAGGAGCGGGAACAGGGTATCTCCCTGCAAGTCAGACATAACTATGATGCCGGCGTACTTGGCTACCAGGACCGATGCAATCATTGTCTCAAGCATAGGGTCCAGGGTCATCTTACATGTAAAAGAGATGGTGGGAAATCCAAGGGCCTTGTACTTGTGTTTTGTAGAGGCCCTGCGTATGGCCACCTGATCTTCAAATGCAGCCTTTACAGTACCGGCACCTGTATCCAGGACAAGGTCTTTAATCCCTGCCTTTTGTAACTGCTCTGAGATCTCCGCAGCCTCTCCCAGGGTCTTACCCTTTACTGTCAAAGGACAACCGGTTTCCCTGGCTGTCTCTGCCATAATCTCTGAATTTTCCTTTGTGGCACAGTAAAGAAGGGGCTTGTGGTCTCCGCAGACCTTGGCGCCCGCCGCAAGACAGCCGGCCTGATCGCTCATAAGGATAATGGCGGCATCAGGGCACTCGTTCCGGACACGTTCCACCAGAGAAGTAAATGCCCCCTCATCCCCGGTGTCGTCACTTACAGCTATCAGGTCGGCCTTGAGCACCAATCCTACACGATCATAGCGCAGATCATTAAAACGCTGTAGACGCCCTGCGATATCATCCTCGTCCATATCGGTCCTGACCAGGACTGCAATACCTGTTGGGTGTTCAAACCTCTTTTCATGCCGGTACAGACAGGTCTCTCCTCCCATCTCAAAGATGTTATCACCACTGCCAAGGGTTATAGGCCGGATGGGCGGAGCAGATGCCTCTCCCACCTTTTCTTTTACCTCATCAGAGACATACGGGCATGCGCCTATATCTACCTGACCGGCTGCCACCTTCATGGCAAATGCCAGGCAGGTGGGTACATCACACTCCCCGCAGTTCGTCTTGGGAAGCATCTTCAGGATTCCTATCCCAGTGAGTGCCATTAGTTATCCTTCTCCTTACATCACTTTTTCCATACTCAGCGCCGGGTGCTCCTTCTCCTTAATATAACGGAGCACTTCGTCTTCTGTGATACCCACTTCATCATCTGCCATCATATCAACCAGATCAGGGGCATTTTCTTCCTCAGCCCTTTCCTGGAGGCGATCTCTGATCTCTTCTTTCAGTATTTTAGGCATCCACACTACACGCTTGAGCCCGCCTTCAGCCTTCATAAACTGCCGGCTACAGATGTAATGTTTGGAAACACCGAGAAAGCCGGGAGTAACCTGTCCTCCACCAACCATTCCAGCCAGAGTGGTAAACTTCATTCCGCTCGGGGTCATGCCCATGTAATCCCTGTTTACAATCATTATGCCGTTACACATGGGAAGCATGCTGGCGATACATTCAAAGCAGCCGCAGGCGGTCATTGGATCTACCATCAGGCTATAGGCACTGACACGCTCAACTTTACCCCTGGACGCCTTATCAACGAATTCATTTATGCCTTTCCACTGACCGAGGTCGGCATCGATGAGGTCTCCCTTGGGTATGGGCTGGTTCGGACCTGTGGGATTGATTTCAAAGGAGGCCTTACCATCCAGCCAGTTATACGCACCGCACATGCCCACACGCTCAGGGGTGATTACACACACGTGGCTCGGGGCAAAAGACTGGCAGAGAGTACAGGAATAGAAAATCTCTTCACTCTCGTCCGTCATGGAGCCCAGGCGTTCGTCCCTGGCGGCATAGACCGCCTTTGCCATCTCGATGACTTCCTTTACCTTGTTCTCCTCTGTATAGATTTTCACCTGTATCTTATCCACAATAGCACCAAAATCCTGATGGAGCTTTCCGTGGAGGATACGCCCGATATGCTCGAATTTGAAGCCCTTTTCTATGGCCGCTTTGCCGGCCCTGAACCACATTATGTTCCTCTGCCCGATGTGCATGACTCCCTGGGCATAGTTGATCAGGTGATGAAACTGCCGCTCAAGGATAGGCTCGAAGTCAGACTGCATCTGCCGGCCCGCAACCTCGGCCAGTATGGCAAGCGGGAGCTTTGCACCCTCTTCCACGTCTGTTATTTCCGGTCCTTCCACGGTGACCAGCCCGTCCTGTACCTCATCCATTTCTTTGGAGACCAGAAGTTCCACTCCCAGGCTCCTTCCACCACCACACTCAAGATACAGGTCGTCTTTCCGTACACGCTCCCCTTCAAAGGCAGGACCGTAAGCCATTGGAATGTCGATCTTGGAAACAGTAACTTTGAGTCCCCTTACCTCTATGGCCTTCTGGACAATTTCATCGTGCGGGACCTGGCTGACCACATGCTCGTAAGTACAGATACCAGTGGGTAGAACCTGCGGTATATCCCAGTCGGATATGGTTGGAAAACCCCAGTTTATTGCACCGGCTGCATTGGCATACCATTCATCCGAGACCGGACCAAAGGCAATAACAAAGGCAAATGTCCGGTCCTTGTTGTAGATCAGGTTTCCCTTGAAATCACCAGGTTTTATGCCGCCAAAGGCAAGGGCAACGCGGCAGGCAAAGCCCATGGCAAACACTGCAGAGGTATATGTGGGCCCAAAGGGCACAAGGCGTGTGGACCAACCGATCTGTACGTTCTGCTTTGCCAGTTGATCCGGCATGGATATCCCATCGGTCTGATCATGCATGAATATATAGAGGTTCTTTTGCTGCAACTCCAAGGCAATTTTTTCAGCCACCTCCGGATCCGAAGGAGTGCCGAGTATTGCTGCAAATCCCGGGGCAGTACCATCCACGAACTCTACGCCCCGCTTACGGAAAATCACGTCATCCGCTGCCCCAAGCCATAGGCAATCAACAGTGGGGTCCTCGGTCTTTGCATAAAGGCCGGGTTCCTCAACGTAACGCATGGCCTCATGCATTTCTTCGGCAAAAAAAGTAGCCATCCCGGCATCCAGGGCCGGTGCCAGATACGGCAGCCATGCTTGGTCACTAACCTGTGCAGGAAGCAACTTTCGACATTCCTGAAAGATTTCCTTCATGTCCCCCAGTTGTTTTACAGGGGCCCCTAGAACGCTGTAAATTACCGGCAGGTAATAACCGGTATTGGGAAAGCCGACTTTTTGTTCAGGCCCAAATTGTTTCAGGGCTTTTTCATATTTTTCTTCAGCCATGTCCACTATCTTGTGGGCCCCTCGAATCGCGGCTGAACATATAATCTTCGACATTACAATCCTCTCATAGAAAATTTTTTACACCTCGGTTGAGCGATTAGCTGTTAGCCATTAGCACTTAGCTTTGAAAAATCAAGATATTACCAGAACATCCTGTAATCATTAAGCTAATAGCTAACCGCTAAAGGCTAATCGCTCAATTTAGGTTACATCATTCCCTTTATCAGTGCCTCTGTCAGGGCAACTGCTTTCGGGTGCATCATTACCATGAGTTCGCCTCCGGCAAGCAGCAAGGTTGAGGCGGTTACGGCCTCCATAAGCACTCCCCGGCGCTCTTGATCCCCCAAAATGGCATCACTTGGTAAACGACACTCCTTGGTTTTCCAGACTTCCCTTCCGAGATTGCAGATGAAGGGTACCTGGAGCTTCTCATCCTGCTGGGTCAGGGCTGCCAACCTTATACGCTCCATGACTGAGTAAGAGTATTCAATGCCGTAACCTATCGCCCCTATAGAGGGATCCATCAAGATCTGATCCAGGGATAATCCAAGGTTCACCAGCAAAATATTCAGTTGCTTTGCAAGATTTACGTCAATGGGCGTAGATGCCACAACCGGAAGCTGAAAGGCCATGGCTGTGGCCCCCAGAGAACGATAGTTTGCGTCACTCAGCGGACCCAGGCATACCTTGCGATTGCCCACAAGATTGGTTACCTCTCTCAAGGTCTCGGTATCTTTTTCAGCATTTCCGCAACCCCAGAGGATCACAGGCACATCTATTCCTTCTATAACTGACTGGGCCTTTTTGGCTGCCTCGCTTGAAGGCCGGTTCATGCCATTGGGATCAGTGCTGATAAGGGAAAGACAAATGGCCTCTGCACCATAGTCGTCTGTGCATTTCCTTGCCCATGCAACCGGATCCGAAGATACATCGGAATAATACTTGCCCAATACATCAGGCCAGTCTTCCGGCTCTGAGTCCAGGACCTCATAGGCAACTCTGGGCACATGGGGCATATCTCCTTCAAACAGATGAAAGGGCAGGGTAGATGCCCCGCCGACTGTCAGCGCCTTTTCACCCTCATCCAGGCTCACCTCACGGATGATGCCGGTATAGGATTCTGTAAACTGGTCCTTTTGCACAGGGCCTGCCCTCTCGGAAAGAGACATGGTTTCCTTTGGAAGCTTAGCAACAGAGATATCCTTTATTCCGGTCGGTGCAGTCGGAACAGGGGCCTCTTTTTTTGCCTCGGCCTTTACCTCCTCAGTCACCGGAACAGCTTTGGGTTCAGGAAAGGGCGGGATTACTTCTTTCTCCGGAACCTCCGGCTCGACAGGGACCAACACAGGGGTTACTTCCCCGGACTCTGCCTTCAGAAGACCGGCCTTTGCCTTTTCATCGTCCAGCTTTAGCTCCAGGGCCTGCATGAAGGCCTTCAAAGCCCCATCTACATCACCTTTATGCAGGCAGACATTGCCTTTGGCGACAAGGCGTATTACCCATTTTTGCTGCCACTCTTCGGGACTCAATCCCTCAGGACACGGCGGGACTCCTTCCGGCACGGCCGGCCCTGCCGCCTCCTCTGCCGGTACAGCAATTTCAAGGGCCTCCCTGGCCTTTTTCAGTCCTTCCCCGGCCTTTTGGTCCTTTGGCTCAATTGCCAATGCCTTTGAAAAGGCATCAAGTGCTTTGGCTGCATCATTTTTATGGAGGAGTACATTGCCTTTGGCGACAAGGTTAACTACCTCCTTGTGCCTGGCCTCTGCCTCCGGTTTTGCCGGCTTTTCCCCAGGGGCAACAGCCTCCTTGGAAGGCACTGTATCCATACGCAGAAGGAATTCCGCCTCAAAAAATCGTCTCAGGGCCTCAAGCTGATCCTCATTTATGCCCAAACCTTTGCGCAGGGCCTCAAGCCCGGACCTGAGGGAGGTCAATACGCTCCTCTCGCGGCTTGAAAGCATACTGCTTTCCCCCTTCTCGGCCAATCCACTTACAGCCTGGGCATGTCCCTGCCCGGCCATGGCCTTAGCAAGTTCTGCAGTAAGCCGTTCTATTTCCGTTGCCTTTTCGCCGGCAATTGCCTTTGCTTCCTCTGCCTGCCTTTTGAGACCGGAGATCTCCGAGGTTACCTTCTCTTTCTCCTTTACGACAAGATCCCTTGATGCCTGGGCCTCAGCCTTGGCCTGCTCAAGTGCCTTCTCTGTCTCCGCTCTTGCACCTTCCTTTGCCTCGGACACTATCAGTTCTATGGCCTCTGAGCTTCTCAGTCTCGGTTCAACTGACTTTGCCCCTGGTCTTGGAGAAAGACCTGCAAGAGAGACTATCTCCGGGACCGCCTGTTCCCATTCAATGGCCATAACATGGACACCGGCCACTCCTGGTATTTCACGGACCTGCTTTATGATATCTACGCAGATATTGATACCTTCTTCCTTTGGGTCCTTTGCGCCCTTCAGACGTTCGATAACATCATCCGTAACATCAAGGCCCGGCACGAATTTTTTCATATATCGCGCCATGCCAACCGACTTGGGGGGCGTTACCCCTGCAAGGATATAGACTTTTTCATGCAGACCAAGGTCTCTCACGATCTCCATGAACCTGGCAAATTTCTCGACATTGTAAATGATCTGGGTCTGTATGAAGCTTGCGCCTGCCTCTACCTTCTTGGCCACTCTTATGGGCCTATACTCAAATGGGTCGGCAAAGGGATTTGCCGCCGCGCCGAGAAAAAGCCTTGGTTCATGAGACTTGATTTCATCACCGCACTGGAATTTTTTATCATCCCGCATGGCCTTGACCATGCCCAGGAGCTGTATGGAGTCCATGTCAAAGACACCCTTTGCATGGGGATGGTTTCCAAACTTCTGGTGATCTCCGGTAAGGCACAAGAGATTCTTTATACCAAGTGCCGAGGCCCCCAGAATATCTGATTGTATGCCGATGCGGTTTCTGTCCCTGCACGTCATCTGCATCACAGGTTCCACACCTTCCGCCAATGCAATAAGCCCTGCGGTCAGGCTGGCCATCCTTACTATAGCTGTCTGACAGTCTGTTATATTAACAGCGTCTACATGGCCCCTGAGAATACGGGCCTTATCACGGACTACATCAAAATTGCCGTTTTGGGGCGGGCCGAGTTCTCCTGTCACGGTGAACTGACCTGATGTTAAAACCTGTTCTAGATTGCTTCCTGATATCACGGTAGCAAGTCCTCCCTGATCCTGCGACGCGGCCCGCCATGACCAGACGGTCTCCAGTCGCGAATGGGCACGATCTCTCTGAGTAGTTGGTCTTGATTTCGACCGGTCAGTTTTTCACAGATCTGGTGCCATATGCAAGGCAGATCCTTATTGATTTCACAGCTACCTCCCACAGATCCTCCACAAGGCCCGTTGGACAGGCTCTTGGCACACCTTGCGACAGGGCAAAGTCCGCCGGTCAAGTGTAATACGCAGGCCCCACAACCGGCACACATCTCGGCCCATTCGCCGCTGCTCAGATTGGCACCGTAAAATGATGTATCAAGTGCAGGCAACACATTGATGTCAGGGCAACGGTCAGCGATAAAATTTACACCGACCCCGCAGGCCATTGAAAGCACTGCGTCGTAGTTTTCTCCATCTTGCTTCAGCGGCTCCAAATACTCCGGATCGCACTGTCTAACATAAGTTTCTTCATCAATCTTTATCGGTTTTCCAGCCTTATTTCTCCCGAGGCGCAGCGCAGAGGCAAGAACACCCACCTCCTTATCACCACCGGTAGAACATACCGCCACGCAACCTCTGCATCCAAGGACGAGCAGCCTTTCCACCCCGGAAATCATCTCCAGGATTTCATCTAAGGGCTTTTGTTCAGCAATTATCATAGTTATATCTCTCCAGACCTAGGTACTACCTAAATTCAGCAATTAGCCGTTAGCAATTAGTTTTGGAAAATGGTTGTAATAGCAAAACATCGTGTAATCATTAAACTAATAGCTAACCGCTGATTTTAAATACTATGCAGTCGCTCTAATTTTGAGATCCGTGCTGTCATCTCCCTGACCGCCTCCACAATGGGCTGGGTCTCACCATAGTGAACAAAGAACATCTCAATCCGATCCGGATCAATATCCAGTTCCTTGAGGATCTTTTTTGTATAACCAACTCTTTTTTCAGCCCGCCTGCTACCGGACAGATTATGGCATTCATCTACGCGGCAACCTGCCACAAATACTGCCTCAGCCCCTTGTTCAAAGGCATCCAGCAGTGCAGGCACCTCGATACGGCCGGTACATGGCAGCTTCCTTACATCCAGACTTTCCGGAATAAGACCTGCATCCCTCAACGTGTCAGTCGCAACACTGGCCGTATAGTTGCAGCAAAAGGCCACGATCCTTCCGATTTGATGATTGTTATTCATATGTTTGCTCATTTTTATTTAGTGTTTAGGTTGAAGGTAGAGAAAGGCTGACAATTAATAGTTGGCCTTCAACCTTTAACCTTCAACATTTCTTCGCCCACCCAATCACTAAATCACCAAATTATTCAGTCCCCTCTGTTCAAGTGATGGGGCCAGGGTAATGGCCCCGGCAGGACACTCCATGACGCATATACCACAGGCCTTGCAAAGCTCCGGTTCAATATACGCTTGTCCGATATCAGTTATATGGGGTGCGCCAAAGGGACAGAACCTGACGCATGTGAGGCATGCCACACATTTCTCAGGATCTACTTTCGCCAGGAGTCCCAGATTCGCCAGACGCTCCTGATCCATCAGTCCCTGTTTGAGGGCCTCATCCCGCAGGGCCTTGATCACATCACTGCAACGAACTCCCTGGGGACAGACCTCTACGCAGCTCTGACACTGGGAACATGCCCAGATTATATCCGAACTCAAGAGCTGTTTTTCAAGCCCAAGGACCACCATGTGTACTATCTTCCTGGGATCAAATCCCGGCACTACCTTTTCCACCGGGCACACGCCGCTGCATGAGCCACATGCATAACATTGGGCCAGGGAAGAGCATCCTTTTAAATTGGACAGCTCTGACACAAATGAATTATTCAATTTCGAAGACTGTATGGCCATAATTTAATACCAGCTCGACCCTTTCTTTTTCACCAATTTCTTCTTGGAAAGGGTCTCCAGGATTTTTTCTATCTCCTTGTTGCCACCACCGGTTTTTTCACACAGGTCGGCACTTTTACATGGGCCCTGTTCTGCAAGGCAAAGCTGTATTTCCTGGGTGAGTCTTTCCTTGCGGAAAGCAGGAAGGACCTTGTTTGCCACTCCCTCTGAAATGACCTGAGGGCTGTAGTCATTCGACTTGTTCATATCTTTAGCTAATTTACCAAGGGCAGTGCGCACCTTCCGTGCTGATGCCGCTTTGATCCCGGCCTTTAAATGCATGCGAATTACATCTTTTTCACTTTCACCCTCAGCAGTACCTAACGGCCCCATGGATTTTATACCTGACACATATCCTGTAATAAGTTCTACAAATCTGGGAGCTTCAGCAGCCGAGGCCCACTCAAGGGCCATGCGGTCAGGATTCACCCCTGCATCTTTGAGTGCTTGACGGCAGGTCTCTGCTATTATCATCGCTTCGTAATTACCAGACTGGTAATGACACTCTCCCAGGTGTCAGCCGCCGGTAAAAACGCCGTCAGCACCGCATCCAAAGGCTTCCAGGATAAACCTGACATCTATCCTGCCTGTGCACATAACCCTGATAACCCTGACATTGGGTGGATACTGGTATCGTGACACGCCTGCCGCATCGGCTGCGGCATAGCAGCACCAGTGACAGAAAAAGCCCAAGATGTGCGGATTAAAAACCTCCGCGGTCATGATTTTCTCCTTTGTAGATTGTAGCTCATTTAACAATAATTATCGCAACTTTTCAATAAGTTGAGGTACTCTCAACTAGAAACAATCCATTCTTAATGGATCTCCGCTTCTGTATTTACAAAAAGTAAAGAATATTGATCCTTAAAATAATCTAAAGATACTTTTACTGATTATCTTAAAAGATGTGCCAATCAAGCTGAATACATAATATAAACGTATTCGTAATTTATAAGTTACGTATACAAAACTTATACAGCTTTTTCAGGATAGCCGCTCAAAAAGGCCTTTCCCTGCGCATTCAATCATTCTAAAATTTCTTTACTTTTTTATGAATTAATCAGATATTTAAGGGAGTGTCAATAGCATGTCACGCCGCACCAAGGACTGCAAACGGTCATGTTATGGAATTCCGGCCATTTTGCTCTACTTGGTTTTGAGGGTGGTTATTCCATTCCAGGGTTGTGGAGGCGGGTTTTTGAGATAAGTACGGCAGCGCTTCATGTACAGTTGGTATAATGTGCCTTGCGGTCCTTTGGCCAGAAGTAGGTGTCGCCATTATATCCACAAGACATGGGGCAGAAGAGCCTATTAAGACGTAGGCGTCTCGAAAGATGTCAACATTTGTCCATAGGCATCAGTGGGAACAATATGTGAACCGATCCTAACGACCTCAATGCCGTTCTTGGTGGAACGTACCTGAATAGTTGATATCCCTTCACCCACTCTCAACATCTCAAGAGCTAACGAAGGATACAGCTTATCCGCATAACTCATAACCAAGGGAATGTTGCGAACAATGCCGTCGTCATCAGGCATTACCCACATTTGTTGGATATCGACCATGGGCCTCGGGTCGAGTGAAACTTTAACCCACCTGAAATGTGTGCTGCCAGGCACACAGTATGGGCTGTTAAGACTGAAGAACTCAAAAAGGTTCAGAAATGCCCATAAGTTTATTCAGAAATGACGTAGTTCATAAATTTTTTAATATATTGAGATTGCTCTTGTCCTGGTTGCCTGATTTTGATATTGAACAGAAATGGGATAATGACTGGTTGCCCTTATCGAAGAGATAGCGCCTCATTGGCCAATACATTAAGAAAACCACTGCATTTGGCGGATTTTTCCAACAGCGGCAAATTTGCGTCGGATGAAACGGCTTCAAAGAGCCATGGTGCAGGGTCGTCTCCGATTAGTGCAAATCGGCCAGATCGTCTTTCCGGTTTGTATGAATTAAACTGAAGTTCCTGTAGAATTTTCCTAAAAAAAAGCCAAAAAGAGTTATTATTGCAATAGGTTATATGGCTTATCATCCTTTTTGGCGTGCAATTTTGTAGTCATGTAACTTACTCAAATTGGGAGGAATATCGCTCAAATTGGGGCCAAGAAAGATTGACTTAATAAAAAAATGTGTGTATTTCTAAATTAAATAACTTGCTAACAATATTGAGAAATTAAGTGTAGTCAGTAATTGCACACCAAGATTTTAAAAATTTATTTTGAAATCAATAGATTACTGTTGTTTTGCCCAGGGAACTTCAGATTAAAACTTTTGACAGACTTGGTAAACGCAAAAGGATAACCAAGAACAGTGGGGGTTTTCAATAAAGCTTTAGCAAGTATTTGATCGTGATCAGGCAGAGAGAGGAGACATTTGTCTATTTCATCAGGCAGTTTCAAATTTCCTGAAGCCAGGAATTCCGCTATCTGACGGGGGGACGAACGGTCGGGTTCCGGGTAGACAATGTCGAGACCGATGGCCTTAGGATGTCCTTGATTAATCAACGAAAGAATACTTGCCATTATTGTCCGCGGCCATGGCCATTGGCCCAAAATGGATAAACTCCTGTCGTCAATATCAACTATTAATGTTGGTGTGTTCTGCCGGTGCGCCAAGTGACTGTCGTAGGTAAGCATCATAGGCTTGAAGGCGTAAACTCTGAATAAAAAGAGGATTCCACAGGCTCAACAGAATAATCGTACCAGCGAAAAAAAAGCCGATAATCCTGGAAAAATTTTCCGCCCTCACCATACAGAACTATGCAGTGATGAGTGATGAGTTTTAACCCTCAACCCGTAACCTGCAACTAATGGCCAGACTGAGAAAAGCGCTGTTTATTGTCTTGCGCAGTATACATCTTATAAATATCGAGGGTCTCATGTTGGGCAAAGGAGCGATAGCGACGTACCTAACACAAGGTATCGTGTAGCATGATCGCCGCATTTCCTAATCGTCATCGTCGTCGGTATCCGAATCATCGTTATCGTCCGAATCATCGTCAGTGTCAGAGTCGGTATCGTCATCCGTATCTGAGTCTAAGTCTGAATCGTTATCGTTATCGCCATCTATATAAGAGTCTATATCAATATCAGCATCCGTATCCATATCCGCATCAGAGTCAGTATATATATCAGTATCTGCCATTTCTTCTTTAACATCTAATTCTAAAACAGATTTTTCTGACGATGCCGGAGGAACGTGCGTTGGCATGGCAGCGCCGATTTCCGTCAAATCAGTCAAATTCCTAATAGATCCTAAATCGAATTCTATCGGAGGTGATGGTGCTACTTTAGGAGATTGTACTTCCAAACCATATTCCGCTTCTGTCAGCTCAGTAGTCCCATATGTGTTTTGCGCATAAATGCCCCTTTCCCTTCCTTCCCTATCTCCCAGATAGATAAGGGTAAGAGATTGGCCGTCGTCTTCCAAAGACCAGGTAAGGAAGCAGCCGCGAATTCCTATGGTTGCAACTGGGGTATTAATCTTAACTCTGTCAGGAAAGTGGTGAGAAATAGCGCCGGTAATCATGCGGAATGTTCCTTTGGTTGAAGTCACAAGAAACTGTCCCAAAGATTTTTGGTAACAGTTCACGGGATTACAACGCCCGTTTTACCGCAATCCACTGTGCGGTTAAATTAACGATTTTTGTAACCGGCTGAAACTACGCATTTTATTGTTTGCCTATGCACAAGAAAAGCCATTTCTATCTTGTTGAAATCAATGGCGATCCCAACTATTGGGCGTAAGCCGAAAAGCTAACCGTACAGGTCTTAACTTTGAACATACAAGGCCGAAAAAGTTGAAAACTATACCAAATTGCTTTTACTCTGTTTTCTAATTCCTGTAGACGCTTTCGATCTTTCATAATCAACTATGGCCCACAACATTTTTTGAATTTCTTGCCACTACCGCAGGGACAAGGTTCATTTCTGCCAACCTTTTTATTTTTCCTAATTGGTGGGGAATCTCCGAGAATATCTCCATCAACATAAAACCACTGCCCATCTTCCTTGACAAAACGGTTTGTTTCATGGAGCTGCCATATTTTTTTGTGTGAAAGGGATATGGCTTTAAACTCAACAAGACCTTTATTGTCGGTTTCACCACCTGCTTCCGTATTAATAATATGAAGACCGTACCATTCAGGAATAGTTGCAGGATCAATATTTGCCGGTCTAGTTGATGAATGCCAAGTTTTAAGAAGATAATTTGTATTCCGCTCAACGTAAGCTGTGTATCTTGACCGCATCAGAGCCTCTGCGGTAATTGCATTTTTATCCCCGGTCAGTAAAGGCTCACAACAATTAGAATAAGGTTTGCCGGAATTACATGGACAAGGCCATCTATCAGTCATGCGCTATCCTCATCAATTTGTTTTTCATGAAGCTCAGATAAAATCTCAGTCTGGAATTACTCGTCATTTATGACTTTGTTGATTTGCTCCGCTTGCATTTCAGGCGGCAGAGGCCCGAACAGGTAGCCGATTCGCTGCTGAAAGGGGCCCAATTCCCCTTATCGTTCCTTTCATGCATCTATTTCTCCTCAAATCCAAACGAGTCGAATCTGAGCGTTCGGCAGTTTTCAGTGACGTCACGAATCGTTTTGTCGGATGCACCTTCCTGTAATCGAGCTTGGATTTCGAGTGTCACTTGGACGTCTGATCCAACGAGTTTGGTAAGATGCTGGATAACCTCATCTGCTATGCGTCCGGCATCTCGGCCAACCCGGATGGAATCCAACTGAATCGCCCCATGGAACCGGCGATAAGCCGGTGCAACAGGTGGCGTTAGGCCTACAGCACTATCGCCACCGGTCCATCCTCCTCCTGTAGTTTGATCCTGGTCACCTGCCTGATCTGTCGGCGTCGTACCAGTTTCCGTTGCACCCGCCTGCTGTTGGGCCTCAGCATCTTTACGCAGTTGTGCCGCGACCACATCGGGCTTGACAACGAGCGTGCCGCCTTCAACCTGAATTGCGGCGGCATTTCCTCCTATAAGGCCAAGGTAACGACCGGATGCGTCTTTGGACTGCGCATAGCCGAATGTTTCCGACAGCCATGTCAGCAAGGGAAGCCCTTCCCTGATGGCGGCAATCAGCACGTCAGGGTCACGCAGACGCGGCAGGTACATGTACGTTGCGAAATCTTCGATGAGTTGTTTTACAGGGACGTCATCACCACGCCAAAGCGGAACTCGGTCGAGTTCCAAGCGGAGACGTACACCGCCCATCTGAACGAGGAGCATCTCTTCGCTTTTGAGTTTTTTGGATGCACGCAGGGCGAGGGAATTCGATCCCTGTAAACGAATCTCCGTCCATTCAAGTGCACCCTTGAGGTCGGGTTGACTCGGTACGAGCATCCAATGATAGGTTTCGGGGATTCTGGCCCTTACGGTATCGTCCGCGTTCTTGCGTTTTGTGTCTGCCTGCTTTGATTGAAACGGGTCGAGGTTAAGCTGCTCCCGCTCATCCCAGATGGACTTCCATGCCAAATACTGTCGAATGACCCGGTGCAATTCTTTGAGGCGTGTCGAATCTCCCGAAAGGAAAACGAGCGTGTTCTTATAGTTTCGTGGACTATTGCCCCGGTTGTCTAAAATGTTCTGGGCTTCTACCCGGGCCGCGCTGTCGGCCTGTCCTTTCGTATGAGGATGTTCCGGACCGAGAATGATCAGACGTGTCTCATGCTCGTCTGGGATGTCACTGCTTCCAAGGCATGCGTGCACGCGATGGAAATCGCCCCGACTGCGCGCTTCTTCCCGAAGCCGTCGGATAATCTCGTCGAGAGCATCGTGCTCGTGAAGCTGGCTTGCTCGATCCTCGGCAAGGCGCGTAACAGTGGGCTGGGTCGAATACCAATATCGACTGCCGTCCACATATAGATAGGTTGCTCTATCAGTGAGACGGCGTATGGCATCACCAAACGTCGCCGTGGTTTCACCAGGTTGAACGCATCCCAACTTCACTTGCCGGTCGTCGATTCCACGATTGGCGGCCCGCTGGGTGGGAGCGGAACCAACGTAGATAGTCCGAGCCACGCGCCGGCAGGCCGAATACCGACCAAGATTTGGTACCTCTCGGTCGAGCGTGAGCGGTAGGGAATGTTCCCCATCCACATCCTTTGCAATGACCGGTGTCCACTGGTCGTCAAGGTATCGGGTCAGCTCGAACTGCACTGCCGAGTCGTCGACAGGAATAGTAGCGGGCATGATCAGCAGGTTGCCGTCCTGACGCTCCCACAGAGAATGGATTACCGCCGCCATCAACCTCAGTACGCCACGCGTGCGCTGGAACTTATCGAGTGTTGACCAGTCGTTATAAAGGCGGTCAAAAAGTTCCGGGTGGATTGGATATGCCAGCTTGATGCGCCGTTCGTATTCGGCCTCGCGACACTCCGAGGGGAACTCGTTGTGCTGTGTACTGTAGATATCCACAAAGGCGCGGGCCACCGCATCCCGTGCCACGAAAGCATTTTTGTCGTGCAGTGGCTCGAACAGGCGGCGTCGCACGATTTCGAAACCTTCGTCAGGGCTGGCCGGACGCCAGCTCGATTCAACACGGCCGATTGCGTTTTTAAGCCGTGAGAGCGCACGCTGTCCCCATTCGCCGCCGATCTCGTTGTCGGATGCCGGAATGCTGACCACCAGCAATGTGTTTTTGGCAGACTTGGCCGACTCGCTCAATGCCTGGGTAAAGGTAAACTGGGTATCGAAGGTTCCTGCGGGAAGAACACTGCCTTCGTGGAGCTGTCGTGCGTAAGCCACCCATTCATCGATCAGGATCAGACAAGGCGAGAATTTGTTGAACAACTCCTTCATTTTATCGCCGGGATTGGTGGCGTTTTCGTCATCGGCCCGGACCATCTCATAGCCCTTCTTACCGCCAAGTTGCCAGGCAATCTCACCCCATATCGTGTTGACAACCGTGCCATCATTCTTTTTGCTCGGATTACCCGATGAAATCTTTGTGCCTACCACGATGGCACGATTGATCTTTGCGGCGACCTCACACCCGGCATCCTTCAAAACCTGGTCTACTCCAGGCAGATCCGACACAGGCGTACCAGAGAACAGGTGGTAGAGCGCCAACATGCTGTGCGTCTTACCGCCTCCAAAGTTGGTCTGTAGCTCAATAACCGGATCGCCGCCCATGCCGCCGATGCGCTGCGCTCCGTTGCTCAACAGTTTTTGAAGCCCTTCGGTGATGAAGGTGCGCCGGAAGAACTCCGTGGGGTGCTGATATTCGGATGCTGCCTCGCCGAGATAGACCTGCCATAAATCCGCTGCGAACTCTGCCTGCTGATATTTTCCACTGGCTACGTCCCGGTGCGGCGTAACGATTTCTCTCCAGGGTTTGAGCCCGCTCTGTGGGCTGCCTTCGGTGGGGGTAACGGCAATTTTACGCATTTCGTTCCGCCGTTGTTCGTCAAAGCGCACCCGAAGCAGCGCCATCTTATGTTTCTCGACTTCCTTGGCCTCAGGTGCGGAAACAGCAGTAAGCAGACGACCGATGGTGTCAAGGGCACGATAGGTGTCATCGCTGCTAAACGGCGTTTGATGCGCCCAGCGGTTACGAATGTCCCGCAATTCGCTGACCATGGATCGTTCGGCATGTCCGAGAGTGTTGCGGAAAACAGCGTTCCACTGGTTCCACATAACCGTCAACAGGTTATGTGTGTCCCAGTTAACCTCACCCTTTTGGGCCTTTTTGACAGCACCTCGATCATCCCGAATTGATTGCTGGACGGTTTCCTGCCATTTGTCTTTGTAGACAGCCTCAAGCTCCCGCTCGACGAAAGGCCGCAGCCCTTTATTAAGCAGATCCAGAGCCTCGCCAACTCTTCCGTGATTGGTTTTTGCCATAACGTATCCTCACGATTGATTTCATTTTACTCGAACAAAGACTGTTGATCGGCTCGTGGAGCGGCCTGGGCCAACTTGGAAATCTCGGGCCGTGCGAGAACGATGGTGTTGTATGCAGTTGCCTCCGAAGCCCATTTCTTACGCTCGCAGATATTGTAAAGACGATAAGCAAGGTCACGCGCTTTCTCGCCGTAATCCCCGCCCAGTCTGCGCAGCAGATCAGCCGCTCCGATTTCACCCTCATGGTCAAGTGCCCGGATAAGATGCTGCGCAGCCTCCCATTCGGTCAGACGCTGATCGGTGGCGGGGTCCCAATCCGGGGGCATCTCCTCGCGCTTAAGGAGTTGAACCGATCCGGATCGACTCTTCACGATACCGGCTTCAGCAAGCCCCTGCACTGATGTGTTCTTGGCCTTGGAAAGCGTCTCGGCAATGCCGAAATCGCCTTCGTCCATAGCGTGCTGCTCGAACCAGGCCACGGCCCAGCGGGTATCGGCATCGAACTCGCCTTCCTGCTCGGCCAGGACCTCGTCGAGCACTTGATTGATGAGCGACAGTGCCGCACGAACGGTCATCGGTTTACCATCGGCCTCGATCACCTTGGCATAGCGGCTAAAGACTGCCATGCCCGGGCCAATGGCCGCCTGAGCCAGATCTACCGGCGCAATACTGCCGGATTGCAAATTTCGCAGGGAATCCGGCAACTCGCGTTTGAGCGCGTTCAGAAATTCACGGCGCGTTGCAAGGGTTGCGTCCGGGGAACGGGGGATGCAGGCAAGGACGACGGAAGATGCGAGGGCGTTGGTGCCCATGGCAACTTGTCGCGTTTTCATTTCTGTGCGCATGGGCCAAGTTGCGGTGATTGTGAGGCCATGTTCAATAACACCACTCAAAAACGTCTCCCATCCGGTAGATGCGGTTCCGTGTGTACTCGTCTCAGCCTGCTTAAAAACGTAGAAAATAGTCACCGGGTAATCATGATGGCCATGTTTACGCCACTTGCCGATTGCACTGCCAAGACCCTTTTCGAAGAACCATGCTGCTTTATCTTTATCCCCATCATGTCGAAAGGGACTGGCGATTAATTCATCCGTTTTTGGAGTTAACATCGTTGCCAATAGGCTGGGATAAACAAACACCTTTTAAAGCACGTCTTAGCCAAACGTAGAAAAAGTCGCTGAGATCAGCATAGCCAATGTTGTCGTAATATGGAGGATCAGTGGAGATAACCTCTCCGGAATAGATTGCATCCCCTGTTGCATCCAGTTGGCGCGTTTTCCCCTTTGCGCCAATCCCCAAAAGACTCAGGGGATCTGCCGAACACTTAATCGCGGCTGAAAGTGAGCCAGTGGCAGAGGCAAAGAAATTAACTTCTGCAAAATCCCATAACATAGGCAGTGCCTGACGCCCAAAACAGTGCTGCGCCTTGGGACCAACCGGATTCCACCGCACCAAATTGTTCCCTGACATAGCAAGTCGGTCTAAAGATAGTCCCAAATATGTCGCTACGGCATCGGCGTAAGCTTTCGCGCCGGAGCCTCCTTCTTCGAGTGATTTGTCGTCATCGGCCATCCCGGCAATCTGCGCGTCCTTGAGGACCTGTTCTCTCGCTTCGCCGACAAGATCGCTGAATGTCGTCAACGCGGTGAGCTGGCGAGGGGTGAAGAACTCGTTCCATCGGGTAATACCATAACCACGACCGCTGACCAAGTCAGGGCAATTTGTCGGGATTGGTTCCTGTGGTATATCTTCCGGTAATGCTATCCGAGCGGTGTCCTCTATTTTTTTGCCTGGAGAAACATAGACACGTCCTTTAGTTCCTTCACAAACAACAGCCATCAGAGTATTACTATCTCGGTGTTCCTGAAACTCACGATGAACATGTTGCTTTTCAACATTACTATCTGAAAGAATGCAAATGAAACTTGCACCTCTTGAAAGCTTCGTCCCCTCATTCGGATCAAAGCCATCAGATGGTTCCCCAATTTTCACTTTGAACTCATAGGTTCCGTTGATCCGATCTACAACCGGCTGAACATAAGCCTCTCTGCCTTTCTTCTTGCTCAGCCAGAAGGAACGTACCAGGGGCACATGTTTTCCGCCAACAGAAGGGTCAGGACTGGCAACTGTCCGCGCCCACAGCCAGGCGATAACAGTCAGTTCCTTGCCAAGATAGGGCTTCAAATCATCCCGACCCGCGTCGACCAATTCCTGCGTAATTTTTACCTTAGGATACAGATGGCCGATGCGTTTTTTCGCTTCGTCGCGCATCCACTCGCCATAGTAGCGGACATCCTCGGCCAGCCCTTGTGCACCAGACCAGACATTTATAGCCTTTTCGTTATCCGGCTTGCCTTGCCAACTCCGATTCACCGGCGGTTGCCCGGCAAACTTCGGAGGAATCTCGATCAGCGCTTTGTTGATTAACACAGGAACAGGGTTCAGATCAGATGCGTGTGCTCGCAGCCCTAACCGTTGCGCTTCCAGCGGAATCGATCCACCCCCTGCAAAGGGATCAAGCACCGGTGGCCCGTATTCCGCCAGGAAATGATCCACTGCCCTCGGAGGAGCAATACGGCAGTTAACCTGCCATGCGGTATAGCGGCCATCATTGGGGAGCGGCCCGTCCGGGTGTGTCTTCCCTTCATCGCGCCCGAAAATAATCGCCTCCTTCTTCAGTTCACTCAGTTCGATCCTGCTGGAGGCAATACAACGGGCGATCTCCGCCCGGGCCTTGTTGATCACCCTTGGCTCATTGGAATTCTCCCATCGCACCAGTTCTTCGATAAGATTGAACAATTCGGCCCGCTTTATGCCGGCCCGCTCCTCGTCCACACTGCCGTCAGGTTTCCGGTAAGTGGGATCACTGGAAGGATCGTCTACCAGTTGAGCAAAAAGCACAGCCCGGCACGCCGCCAGAGGCCGCCTGGCCCACCACAGATGCAGCGTCGAGGGATGGCCATGGCGGATCGACTTTTCTCGGGCCGATTGCTCATTGATCTTTTTCAGTGGTAAAGCTACTTCGATGAGTTTTTTGCGTCGGTTTGTCATTCGATAACTTCCCAGTGGCCACCTTTTCTGGGGCCGACATATTTCAGACGACCGGCTTTCACCAGTTTGGAGCTGGCACGCTCGACGGCGCTGAGAGACTTGCCGATGGTTTCCGCCACCTCTGCCAATGTCAAACCCGGATGTTCCTTGAAAAGCTGAAAAACCAAGTCCGGCGTTTTTACCGGCGTTTTTACCGGCGTTTTTACCGGCGTTTTTGATTCCGAACCTGCAAATTTGAGTTGTTCTACCGCCTTTCGGTGGACCGTGGCGGTAAACAGACAACCATCATGGTAGTCTGTAAAATCAATTTCCGGCCAGGCATTCAGCGCCCGTTTGATGCCGGAACCCAGGCCGTGGTAGGGCAACAGCCCCTTGGCAACATAGGAGACCAAAATCGGATTGCGGATATTCGAGTTACCTGTGAGGATCTTTTCTACAGTAAGGTTGTCAGGCAGGTGGCCGGGGCTGATAATCTCGATACGGTTATCATAGATGAACAGGCGGATCGCTGCGCTTATCAGGTAATCACGATGTACCAGGGCGTTGACCAGCAGTTCCTCAAACACACTTTCCGGAATCTCAGGCAGTCCAGGGGCATTCACGCCGCGCCCGGCCTGGACTTTGTGAAGATTCCGCATGATAAAAGCCAGTGCATCATCAAAAACCTTCTGTAGCGGTCCGGAAAAATCTTCTGTATCCACATAGCCAGTGGCATGAATTTCGTTGCCCGGATAACGGATGGCCTTGACCACAAACTGGGGTTTGATCCATTCCGGGCGTTCGGCAAACATCAAAACGCCGGCCAAGTTCAACATTCCGTTGTCGGTTGCGAGGTTCAGATTCTGCAACAATCGGGTCAGTTCAGCGGCATTGTCAGGGAATTCACGCTTATAGACGTCACGCAGGAAGTCGCGAAACCGCAACTTGTCCAAAGCATCGATCCCCGCCTTTGTCGGCAGTTCATCCGCGTGGAATTGATCGGCCATTTGAAAAATGCGCCGCAGCTCTTCCTTGGAGTTGATTCGGCGTTTATCAGCGCCAACCTTGAGCCAGATAACTCCATTGTTATCAAAATAAGGTTTGTCGATTCCTTTGGGAACGGTCACCACAATGACAATCCGGTCTTCGCTCACAACCACGTTTTCCGTCAGGGGGGAGATGGGGCTTCGGATATGCTGGCTGGCCGCATTGCTGATTAACTGGTTGAGTCTGCCAACGTCGATGCGGGAGACGCCCTTAATTTCGCCGGCATCGGTCACTCCGATCAGAATACGTCCGCCCTCGCTGTTGGCAAACGCCACCATTTCCGCCGCCAATGCGTCCACATTACGAACATCCGCTTTAAATTGCAGATGACTGTCTTCTCCGCCGGATGCGAGGTTTATGAGTTCAGATTTTTTCATGATGAGCATGATGCCCCCGCAACATCGTTATGCTGCAAAAAAATACAGGTTTCTCAATCGTCAGAATCATCGCGGCTGTTCCCCCTTGGCAAGGAGATCTGCCAGTTTGTAATTTACACTGGTTACGCAAAAATCGGGTTCGCGGACGAAAGGCTTTCGTACATAGGTAGCCTTTGCCGTTTTTTCGCCATCAACTTCCACGACTACCAAAATGAATTGTTCCGGCTTGTTCAAGGCAGTGAGAATTTCGTTCTTGGTGATGGTGACGGTATCGGCTCCCAGGGCTCGCCCCTTCACCTCGATAAAGCGAAGTCGGGCCTCCCCGTTGGGATCGCGGGACTCCACGTCGTAGCCACACTTGTCCATCGATACATCATGGGGATCGAATCCCAATTCCTGCTCAATCTCCATAACGGCTTTCATTGCGATCATTTCAACACGCATGGTCTCCCTCGCATGGAGAGAAGGTGTAGTGGATGAACCAGTGAGCTTATTAAGCAAACCGATCGGAATGATCATCGCACCAGCAATTACGTTAGGGGGTAATGGGGATATCCGGCGTTCCTGCTGCAGGTCTTCCATGCGCTTCTGAAGGCGAGTCGTCAGATCGTCGGCACGCCGGCGCGCCTTTCCGGAATTGATCCTGGCATTCAACTTTCCCGCAAGTTCCTGCTGCTTGAGCTGCTCGGCGCGATGGTCCCAATGATTTATTTCGACGGTAAGGCGCTCCTTGACGGCTGCCATCGTTTTTTCGACCAGTTCCTCTTTGCGAGATTTCATTTCCTGAAGGTGGTTCGGTACCAAATTCTGAACAGCATACTCCAGCGCGCGCGTTTCGATCTCGTCGCGCAGCCAACCCGGCTGTTCCATCTCCTGGATCAGCTTACATTCCGAATCAGTGGGAGGCCGGTAATCGAGATAAGGTGCGTATCCGGCTCCGAGAACCTGACCACCTTCTGTCACTTCGGCGAACTGGACCTGACGCGAGACAACCCGCCGGTTGCCGGTGCGGTCGGTTCGAGCGTCCTGAATGGAGTGCTCGAGGTAGACGAGCGCACGAACTTCCTCGCCGGGGTCACCCTCATCAATCAGGATCGTGCCTTGTTTAAGGAGGTCGCGGTGCCTTTCAAGGATCAGATCAAGCGTAGCATCGAGCAGCGGATGGCCCGGACAGACGAACTCCGCCATGGGCTTGCCGGGTATGCTGATCAGGTCTTTTTCAAAGGACAATCGTTCGTACCTCGTGAGTACTGGGTCGCGCATGCCGATGATGCGGTCCCTGTTCCGTATAACCGCAGGGACGTGGGTTGCCTCATATCGTTTAGGCTCTCTTTCCCGTGCCGTGCCACCAAGCCGCTTGAACGCATCATTAAAGAACGCGGCAACGAAATGTGGCTGGAGCCTTCGCGCTTCAGCACGTTCCATATCTTCCCGTATCTCCTGAACGCGTGAGGCATCCATCGAGTCATGGGCAAGCGCATGTTCTTCGATCAGATCACGAAGTTTGTTACGATCCATCGCGTTATCGACGACTTCATTAAGCCGAGCGCGCACCTCCGGCCGGTCTCCATAGCGAATGGCCTCCATCAGCAGTTTCCGAAGAGGTTTTTCGTCGAAGGTGAGCTTGCCCAGAATATTGAAGACTTTGCCGCCGAGGGCCTTACGTTCCTCGTCCAGCTTTTCCAGTAGGCGGCGATAAACGTCGCCTTCTCGCGTCTTGGATGCAACGAGGTTCCAGCAATGGCAAACTTCGGTCTGACCGATTCGATGGATACACCCAAAGCGCTGTTCGAGACGATTGGGATTCCAGGGTAGGTCGTAATTGACCATCAAGTGGGCGCGCTGGAGATTGATGCCTTCTCCGGCGGCATCCGTGGCCAGCAGTACCACCGTATCCTTGTCTTGCGTAAACAACGTCTCTGCCTTTTTACGTTCCTCCCGCCCTAATCCGCCGTGAATAGTCATCACCGCTTCCGGCTTCCCGATCAGGGAGCCAACGCGTTCCTGAAGGTAACTCAAGGTGTCGCAGTGCTCGGTGAAGATGATGAGTTTCCGCCGGTGACCATGGGCATCGAACATCTCGGTCTGGTTTTGCAGAAGCCTGGATAATTCATCCCATTTACGGTCTGAGTGCGACTGGCGGAACGTAGCGCGGCCTGCTCCAAGTCCTTCAGGATCGCGATTTCCGCCTTTAGTTCAGTGATGGTCTGGGCTGCCGACGCCAGATCGACGACACGTTTTTCGGTGTCATCAACCTCTTCATCCGGCGCGTCTTCCAGGTCCTCAAGGTCGTCTTCGGACAGTGCAGGGACGTCCTTCAGACAATCGATACGGACCTCCGCGCCCCGCTTGAGAAGCTCTTCTTCGCGACACCGCTTCTCAAGTCGTTCTTTACGTCGCCGGAGCGATTGATAAATGGCCTCGGGCGAGGAGGCGAGACGGCGTTGAAGGACGGTGAGAGCAAAGCCGACCGTGCCCCTACGCCCATCGCTTGAGAGTTGTTCGGCCCGGTTGAATTCCTCGCGTACGTATTCCGTGACACGCTGATACAGATCAGCCTCACCATCGGAGAGTTCGTATTCGACGGTGTAGGCTTTCCGTTCAGGAAATAGTGGACGTCCATCGAACTTCCGCAGGTCCTCCTTAACCATCCGGCGCATCAGGTCTGATGCATTTACGGAGTGAACGCCATCCCGGAATTTACCCTCGAACCGGTCGCCATCAATCAGAGCCATGAACAGTTGGAAGTCTTCTTCCTTGCCGTTGTGTGGCGTAGCCGTCAGAAGTAGGAAATGCCTCGTCAGCTTGGAGAGCAGTTGCCCCAACTGGTAGCGTTTGGTCCGGCGAATTTCACCGCCCCAGAACGAGGCACTCATTTTGTGGGCTTCGTCGCAGACCACGACGTCCCAATCGGTGGTCTTGAGTTTTTCCTGCACGTCCTCATTGCGGCTGAGCTTGTCGAGACGACAGATCAAGAGCGGATTCTCCGAGAACCAGTTCCCGGTCCGCCTCGTACTTGTCGTTCGTCATGATCTCGAAGGATAGATAGAAGCGCCGATAGAGTTCGTCCTGCCACTGTTCGACAAGATTACCAGGGCAAACGATCAGGCACCGTTGCAGGTCACCGCGCGCAATCAACTCCTTGATCAGCAACCCGGTCATGATGGTTTTCCCGGCACCAGGATCGTCGGCGAGCAGGAATCGAAGCGGCTGGCGCGGAAGCATCGACTCGTACACGGCGGTAATCTGGTGCGGCAAAGGATCAACGAGCGAGATGTGAACGGCTAGAAGCGGGTCAAAGAGGTAGGCAAGGCGGATGCGGTGCGCCTCGGAAACAAGGCGAAACAGATCGGGATCACCGTCGAAGCTCCACGGCTTGCCGGATTCCAAGATTTCGAGATCACCCTCGCGATCCCGGTAGATCAGTTCGTTCGCCAGTTTTCCTTTGCTGTCTTTATACGTGAGTTCGATGGCGACAGAGCCAATCCATGACACATCGACAACGGTGATGAACCCGTCGGGTAGGATGCCTTTTACAGTTACTCCACGTTTCAGTTCTTCGAGGCGGGCCATTATGACTCTCGTTTTCTGGTTTTTGTCGAGGGGGACATTGTACAGAACGTGCGCAACTCCCCAAAAAAATGGACTAAGTTAAGCTTTCAATGTTCAACAAAGCATACCATACTTTTTTGTCAAATCCGGTCAAAATAAATAAAAAACTCCACGTCTCTTTTGAGATAATTGTCCTTGTCAAACACTTTCATCAACAATTTCCTGACACTGAGAGATACAAAAGAGTCTCAGTCTCTCCTCGAATTGTCTGACTCCAACTGACCATCAGAAGGAGCCAAGACTATGGACAAAT
>PQXE01000001.1:155571-162706 GCA_003194495.1 Deltaproteobacteria bacterium | reverse complement strand
GTCTAAACAGAGTCCGATTGCCACAGCGCTTTCCTCTATAAATTTGTGCAAAGCTATCATCGTCAACTTGTCTTTTTGGCATTCTTCCTTTACATTCATGGTGTGGGTGGTTCCTTCGCTATGTCTGGTTTTTGGACACCTACATTATTGCGAATCAACCACCCACTTTCAATCTTTATCCAAGAATCTTTTCCCCCATCAGCCAGACCTGAGGCCTTCCCCCGTGAGAGACTACCCGAAACAGTTCCAGACCCCGGCTGTCAGGATGGGTCAGCTCCGTATCCGCCCCCAGCCCCTGTTCGATCCGTTTCAAGGTCTGCTCCGCTATCCCATAGAACCGGTCCGCCGGCACCAACAGTCCGCCAAGACCATGATGGGTACGGCGGTGGTTGTAATGTTCCACCCAGCGTCCGATTCCACGAGCAGCGTCGGTCAGGTCCATAAACTCCTGTTGCTCTACGCACTCCTTTTGAAAGCTGGCGTTAAGCGCCTCTATTTTGCCGTTCACCGCCGCCTCCCGGGCCAGAAAATAGTTGATATCGTAGTCTTCCAGCAGGGCCTCAAAGCGAGACAGCCCTTTCCATGAATGAAATGCTGAACCCCGGTCAGTCATCACCCCCTCCGGACGGCCATAACGCTCGACTGCCCGATCGAAACTCTCGATCACTGGATCGGCTGCCTCTACCGGCACCATCGCCCAACCAGCAATGAATCGAGAATAATCGTCTTCAATAAAAAGTACGCACTGCTTCTGCTTGTGGCAGTAAAAATGATAGAAATCCAGGTGATACAGCTCTCTGGGACGGGCCGCCTCGTAACGGCCTACATGCTCTTTGCGTTTCAAACTCGGAGGAAGATAGCCATTCTCTTCCATCACATGCCGTGCAGTCCCGACCGAAACCTTGAACCCTCCCCGCTTGAGCATGTTGCGGATCTGGCTTGGTCCATAGCCCGGATGCTGACGCCACATGGCAAGAATTTTCCGGTCACGCTCCGCCCTGGAATCTTCAATTACGATCTTGCCTCCTTCTTTGTCAGAGGCATCCTCCACTCCACGACGTTTCAGGCAACGGCGCCATTCATAGATGCTTGCCCCCGTCAATTGAAATTTCTCTGCCGCAGCCTGGACATCATGGGCAACGGCATATTCCAGAATCTCCTGTTTCTGAGCAGGAGAATAGCGCTTGCCCCGGGCAGGGCAGCCCTTCTTCTCCCGGTCGCCTTCCTTTTCTCGTCCTGTACCTTCACATTTCTCTGTCATCGTCGATTTCCTCTCTCTTCAGACCTATAAAGTGATGAAGAAAACCGAGATCTCATGTATCCTGTATGTCAGAATTTCTTCGTTGTTTTCTGATGAAGAATTATAGTCTGTGACAGATAATGGAGCTTTAGAAAATATGGGTCAAGGCATGGTTTGCCTCCGGTGTATTGTCAAGATCGAGGGCGTGGGGTCACGGGGCGTGGGGTCAAATCTGCTCTTGACTTTTATGAATTCAAGGCAAGAGCAGACCCCATTTTTGACCCCATTTCGTATATTTCCACACATAACGCCATGATTACCGTGCTGGGGATGATGACCAATGTGATTAAAAGCAATGAGTCGTAATTCTACCACAAACCTTGGAAAAAAACGCAAACCCTAGCTACGGTGCATCAATATTGTTCTGTGTTTTTTTGCCTCCAATTCATCGGGGCTATTGTTCTCGGACTTTTTTTAAAATGGAAATAGTTGATAATATGCTTCAATGTCTATTTCTTGACAGATAATAGATAGTAATGATTCTAAATCACCAGGATCTTCAACAATTTCCCATATTCTCTCTCCTTCTTTATAATCCACCATTTTGATAATAAATAGCCTTTCCTCTGGTGAGAATAGGATTAACTGGATTACAGGGGAGTAAGTGATTATTTGATCAATAATAACCTCTAATTCTTCTTCTTGAGCTTTGGGTGAGTCTTTTAGAAGCTCCCTCATCCTGTCTACATTTTGATCTGCCAAATATATCGTTATTGTCTTTTGCTCAATGATTATTTTACAATATTTCTTTTCGATAAGTTCCTTTAACACTTCTTGAACCAATAACTCTTCATGTTTATTAATTAGTCTAGGTTTGATTCTTCTCAAGAATACTTGGGCATTAGGATTTTCATATATTTCATATCCTTCCGGAATGGTATCTAATGCTTTATACATTGATTGAGAGAGGGTGTAGTTAGGATTACCCTTTTTGGTTTTGCCTTGGTGAATGAAATATATTTTCTTTTTTCTATTCGTATATTGAATTGGCATATATTTTACTTCAACTCTTGGAGATACGGATATCTTTAATCACATAACCCAAGTGATTATATGATTTCCTGATATCTACCATTATCTAAAATAGTTAATAACGGATTTCCTCCCATGTTACGTTGTTTTTAGCCGGATATCATTCGGGCAGGATAAACAGAGAACAGGATAACCTCACTGTGATTCAAATTCTTGCCGATCTTTCCAAGCTGTACACGTCTTTTATGGAACAAAAGGGTACTGGGGCTTCACTTACTACATCGGAATAGTGGTTTATTTTCTAAAATATTTCGTAAGCGTTCACAGGGCACCGCATCTGCTTTGTTGTCGGGCATTTGAAGTACAGGGAGTACGTCTGCGTACCCGTACGCCTCGCATCTGCAGAGCACCTGAACGGTCCCCTTTTTTCAAACACATTTTTCTCCTGCAAAGGCATGAATCTGGGCCATGATGGCCTCGTCCGTAAATCCGCCCATACTGATGGCAAGTGTAGGACAATGTGATGCACATATTCCACAACCCTTACAGGATGCGGTTATGGTCTCTGCCTTGCGCCGCTTGTTTACCTTGAAAAGACGAATGGCATTAAAGGGACAAAGGCTCTCGCAAATTCCACACCCGATACAGGTGTCTTTGTCAACTTTTGAGACTATGGGAGCAACCGCTGCCTTCCCTTTTGCCATGGGTATGGCTGCCTTTGCTGCGGCTGCTTTTGCCTGGGCTATTGATTCATCAAGGCATTTAGGGCCATGGGCCAATCCGCAAAAATAAATGCCTTCTGAAGCCAGTTCAACCGGCTGCAGTTTCACATGGGCCTCAAGGAAAAAACCTTCCGGAGTCAGAGGGGTCTTTATGACCTTGGCCAGGGCCTCATTGCCCCCTGGAGCAATGCCGACGGATAGCACCACAAGGCAGGCGGATATATCAATCTCATCTTCTAAGAGACGGTCAAAGACCCGGACCTTAATCTTCCGGTCCTTCTCTATTACCTGAGGTCTGCGGTCCGGCTGATATCTTATGAATATTACGCCTTTTTTTCTGGCTTCCCGGAACAGATCTTCAGAAAAACCATAGGTGCGCATATCTCTGTAGAGGCAATAGATCCTGAGGTTTGGTTTAATCTCTTTGAGTTTAAGCGCATTTTTAATGGCCTGGGTACAGCACAACCGGCTGCAGTGACTCATGTCTTCCCCGCGGCTGCCCACGCATTGAATCATGACAACATTTTTTACATTCTTCAGTATGCCCTTACCCTTAGCTAAATTTGCCTCGAGTTCAAGCTGGGTAACTACCCGGTTATTCTTGCCATATTGGTAAGACTTAGGGCTGTATTCCTTGCCTCCGGTGGCAAGGACTATCACGCCGTGATCAACAACCACGGCCTGTTCCCCCTGAACAATGGAAGAGGTAAAGTTACCCACATAACCGGAGACATCCTCCACCTGAGCCTGCAGCATTACCCGAATCCCGGGATGTCCGTTCACCCTCTTTATCAGGTCATCCAGGACTTTCGACGCCTTTTCCCCGTCCATGGTCCAGACAAGCCGCCTCAGATTACCTCCCAGTTGATCGCTTCGTTCCACCAGCACACACTCAAAGCCCTGGTCTGCAATGCTGAGTGCCGCCGTCATACCTGCTGCACCGCCTCCTATCACCAAGGCACTGGGCGACACGTCCACAGTTGTCTGTTCCAGAGGTTCCAGGAGCCCTGCCTTGGCCACTGCCATCCGGACAACGTCCTTGGCCTTTTCAGTTGCGGCCTTTGGTTCCTGTGAATGGACCCAGGAACACTGATCCCTGATGTTGGCCATCTCGATGAGCGCCGGGTTTAAACTAATTGACTTTAAAGTCTCCTGGAAAAGGGGTTCATGGGTGCGGGGGGAACAGGCGGCAATGACGACACGGTTAAGCCGGTTTTCCTTTATTTTATCAGCTATGCCCTTCAGGGCATCCTGGGAACAGGAGTAGAGAGTGTCGTTGCAAAACACTACACCCGGCAGCGTACCTGCATAATCTCTGACCGCATTAATATCCACAACACCGGCAATATTGGACCCGCAGTGACAGACAAATACACCTATCCTGGCTCCTTCAGACGCAAGGGCCTTGTCCTCTTCAGGGTATGATATGGTGACAGTGCGGGTATTCCGGGCTTCTGACAGGAGTTCCGAAGCCATAGCTGCCACACCGGAGGCCTGGGTGACACTCTCCGGGATGTCCTTGGGTCCCTGAAAGGCCCCTGCCACATAGACCCCGTCACGGCTTGCAACAAGGGGTGAATCCACAGATGTCTTACAGAATCCATAGTGATTAAGCTCTATACCGGCAATCTCCGCAATTACCTTTGCGTCCTTCGGGGCATTGAGTCCTTCTGAGAGGACCACCATGTCAAATAGTTCTGAACCGGACTTTCCGTCATCTGTCGTCCAGGTAAGGGCAAGCTGACCGTCTACTTGGTCTACCCTGGGAATCCGTGCCCTTATGACCCTGAGTCCGCACTTATCCTCAGCCCGCTCCCTTGCAGCATCAAAGCCTTTTCCCTGGGTCCGGACATCAATGAAGAAAAGGGCGATGTCAAGGTCCGGATCATGCTCCTTTGCAACAGAGGCCTCTTTTATGGCATACATGCAGCAGACTGAGGAGCAGTAGCCGTTTCCGCATATTTCGTCCCTGGAGCCCACGCACTGGAGAAATGCGATTTTCTTAAGAGGCTTCTTGTCGGAGAGGCGGACTATGTGGCCCTCTGTCGGCCCCGACGCGCAGGTCAATCGTTCAAACTCCATGCTTGTGACCACATCGAGGAAACGTCCATAACCGTACTTTTCCAAAACAGATTGATCTATCCTGCCAAAACCCGGGGCCAGGACCACCGCTCCGATGTCCAGGCTCAGTTCCCTGGGTTTCTGACTGAAATCTATAGCCTGAGCCGTGCATGTCTGGGCACAGAGATTACAGGTCTCATAGTTTATTCTCAGGCAGGCCTTGGGATCTATGTAGTAGCTGGATGGAATGGCCTGGATATAGTCTATGTGAGGTGCACTGGTTATATTCAGTCTTTCATTGTACAGGTCGACAATCGGCCTGGGGCAATACATTGTACACGTACCACAGGCCGTGCACTTGTCCTCGTCAATGAAACGCGGTTCCTGATGTACTCCAGCCGTGAACCGCCCCGGCTCTCCCTCCAGGGTTTCCAGCCTGGCACTTGTCAGGATCTCGATGTTTGGAGACCGACCGGCCTCAACCAACTTCGGTGCCAGTATTCACAACGAGCAGTCATTGGTAGGGAAGGTCTTGTCCAACTGGGCCATGACCCCACCGATAGAGGCCTTTTTTTCCACCAGGTAAACGTAGTAACCCAGGTCGGCAAGATCCAAAGTTGTTTGTACCCCTGCGATCCCACCGCCCAGCACCATAACCGCACCGGATTTTTTATTATTGCCTTCAGGCATTTGCTTTTCCCAATTTCTGACTTTTAACTCTTAACTAAAACCATAGACATCCTTGATGATCATCAAACCTATCCGCTAATTGATCATTATGTCAAGATCAAGGGTAAAACCAATAGCTGATTATGCTGAAAAAAACCCTATCTGCTGCCGTAATTGTTCACCCCCACCCGGCATCGGCAGACTTTTTCGAGTTTAAAAGCTCCGCAATGCCTCCCAGGATTGAAGGGATTCGCCCGTACTGTCCGGCTCCGGTTCGTAATCAGCATCATGCGGTAAAGCGTTAATTATCTCGGGAACCATACCGCTCAGAGCGTCTTTCTCAATGAATGTCAGGCGATTTAGAAGGGCTATACTGAAGTAGGCCTGATTGGAGTGACACCGTTGGCGAGTATAGCCCGAGTCAAGTTCTCGGCAACTTCGGTCACTTCCAAGACGGAAAACGATTCTATGCTCTCAATCCTTTTCTTCGTTTGCTCCGGGTCGCCGACAGATGCTTCTTCGATTACAACCTGCGAAATATAATAGTCAAATTCCTAACTCCGTTCTAGCCACCAGTCTTGGGTGATTTGCTGATGTGCTGCAACGACGAGCGGCAAGATAGCTTACTATCGGATGGTAATACGCCTCTGGTTAGGCGATGTTGATAGCAAGCACAATGTTCATCTATCCTTCCCAGTGCTGTTTAGCCCTTTCAAATATTTCTTCTATCGTTTGGCCTTCATAAAGTCGCCGGGAAACCTCTACATAATCAGTAGGTTCATGGTGTAGCAAAGTGAGAAATCTAAGGGCTGCCAGGGCCGAGAGCCTTATTTAAGACCTCTATCCCACTCACTCTGATTTCTGTGTCATCCATTATCTTTTCCATTATCTTTTCTCCTGTCTGATAAAGTCGACTGGATTCATCAATACGAGTGCCAGGTCCAATTTTTTCGCCTGTCTCATCAGTCTGTCATCACAGGTTATGAAATAGTCAGCCTCGATCTCAACTGCGCAGGCCACATGAATAGCATCTTTGGCGGTAAGCTTGGTAAAACCTCTGAGCGTTGAGCGTGGCAGTGAGTTTGAAAAACCGCCGCGCCGTTTGCCGTGTTGAAACTGTTGTCAGGTGCTTTTATCTGGAAAATACTCTTCAAGTAAATCTGAAATGTAATCATAGTATCCCCAGCCAATATCAGATGCAGAATCTACTACCCTCTTCAAACGTGAGAAATACTGCTCTTGAACTTCTGTGGGTTCCTTTATCAATGCGTGAAGAATGCTTTTAAACGGGCGCATTTACGCGTTGGGGGACCTAGGATTTTAGGCCGATTTGAGGGTTGGTCAGCTATCACAAAAGGCCGATTTGAGGGACCTACGTAAACCTCATCAGCTGACAAAATGGCGTTCAGAA
>PQXE01000001.1:143093-155469 GCA_003194495.1 Deltaproteobacteria bacterium | reverse complement strand
ACGGGCGCATTTACGCGTTGGGGGACCTAGGATTTTAGGCCGATTTGAGGGTTGGTCAGCTATCACAAAAGGCCGATTTGAGGGACCTACGTAAACCTCATCAGCTGACAAAATGGCGTTCAGAAGCCTCTCCCCCAACCTCTAGATGCGCCCCTTTTAAACATCGACGCAAGGCTTGAATAAAACTGTTCATCTATATCACCGAAATTAACTGTGAATTGATTGCCACACTCCAAATAATGAACCATTAATTCTATAGATCCGATTGTATCCTTTGTTGCTTTCCTATATTCGCTAATTGCCTTTCTTCCTGCGGATAATCTTATTGATTTATTTTTATATATATCAGGATATAGGACGTCAGATATTACCTTTTTATATGGTTCTAATTGCTCTTTTCCAATCCGGAATCTCGAATGGATAAATGCTTTGTTATCTTGGGTCAATGAGTATAGATCACCAACGAGTTTCAATAACTCTCCTTTATCCTTTTTGGATAGTATTGCTTTTACATCTCTCCATGCGGTTTTCTTTGTCTTAGACATTTTTATTAGTACTTGTGATATTTCTATGCCATACGTCTGCAAATAAGCTGCGTTTTAAACGCCTTTCGAACCTGCACGGTCTTTACGGTAAACCGCCCAGCTTATCACGTCAGCTTCATTTGTATTTTAGCCCATTTGTGTGATCATTCGTTCATATTCGTCGTGGGTACCAATCCACATCCAAATGAAATCTGTGCCATCCTCGACTGCAAGAGCCCTGTAGCTGAGTCCGGCTCTGGCAGACCATAGCTTACCTACTTTCTTGAAATGCAATGAGGGATGCCGAGGATTTTCCTTCAAAAGGCTGAAGTTCTCTTCTGCAATCCTCTGGATGTGGTATGGGAGTTTCTCAAAACACTTCCAGAAACGACTCGTTGTTCGGTGCATCTAAAGGCCTTTCAGCTTCCCTGCATGCTTTTCTTCAAGAGCTTCCCTGACCAGAAAATCCAGTTTTCCAGACTCTGAATCGGCCTCGATCTGTCTGTTCCATTTTTGCCAGTCTTTTTCCGAGAACCAATGTCTGAGTTCGATAAATTGGTTTTCCGGAAGAGACTCAATAGCTGCCTTGATTTCATTAACTTTCAACATTGATGTGTCCTTTCTATCACGTAATCGATTTACTGATTTTCACTCTCAGGACAATCGCGGCTCTGACCCGCGAGCATCGCAGGAGCCTCAGGGTGCTTGCACCATGAGGCTCCGAGAAGCGGAGTCGGGTCCAGTGCCTTGTTCTGGCGCAAGACGACAGAACAAGGTGCTGGACGAAGTCAGCGCCGCGATTCTCGGCGGCGTAGCCGCCGAGAACGTTGAAGTCAGCGGCTGGTCATCGAGCCTGCCCGCAAGGCGCCGCGCTTATTCTAGTCCGCTGAACTGATTGGTTATGCAAAAATTATATTATCTCATTGATCTCAAACTGCTCTATGATGAATTGTCTTAATTCTTCGGTAATGGCTCCAATTTTATCTAATTGCTCTCTTGAACGATTAATTGAGTTTTGCTCAGGCAAATCCACCCTCGCTTTCGGACGGAGCCATTCAATGCGATCACCTTCAGACCTACGCTTTTCTTTCTCATCAATTTCATCAAGGTAAAATTTAACTCTCGATCCTTTAGCGAATAGCAAAAATTGCAACGGTTTGATCTCAGAAGTTTTTATGGTTAGAACAGTTTGAATGTCTTTGTTTTCAAAGAATTGCAACAAACAAGGGATTAAAACGTGTTGCTCTAATAATAAAGATTTGATTTCGTCAATATTTACATCTTTGCCATTGTTATACTCCGTAAATAAATCAAGAATTGTATTTCCATTTCCGCAAAGGAGAGTTAGATCATGATGGAGTGTGCTCAATTTTTTTCCAACAGCACTCTTTTTGTTCGGCTGAAGAGGAAGACTTGATAATCCCGATACTAATAACCGTCCGACTGCAATTAGTTGGTCAAACATTGATAATCCTTTTTGTATTTAATGCATAACATTATATATTAAGCAAAGTCTGCTTTTTGAATTTTTAAAAAATGCCAAAAACCAAGAAATCCATACACGAATACAAGGGGAAAATCAAGAAGATGGCATTTTTGGTTAAATATCGGGTTGATACGGCCGATAAGGTAAAAAAGGGCATGTGCTTCTTGAAGGCATGCTTTTTTTTCAAATGAAGCCCAGAAGTCTGCTTTTTCGTGCTTATTTGGGAATTATGCAGAGTCTATATAATTATGGGGATTTGTTATTTTTTCTGCTTGACAATCACTTTTTTATATATCATCATTATATATATTACAACATATAATATCTGGAGCTTGTACAATGAAAAAACTCAAGAAAATACCTGTTCAGGTCTATTTAGAGCCGGAACAGCAAAAAATTATTGGTCTTTTGTCCAAGACCAGCGGAAAGTCCAAGGCTGCCATCATCCGCTTATGTATCTCTAATTTTATCGCCGGACTTCCGCTGGAAAAAGATCCGGCCCTCAACATCATAAATCTTGGAGCCTCGGGGAAAAAAGACGTCGCTGAAAAGCATGATGACTATTTGGTTTCATTAGAAAAATAGAGCTATTACATGGACCGGAATACATTATTTGTTGATACAGGCGCCTGGTATGCTCTGGCAGACAGTTCTGATCAATACCACGATGAGGCTGTTAAGATCTATCCCAAGCTGCTTGGTAACTATCACCCTCTAAAAACAACAAATCTTGTTGTCGCTGAAACACACATCTTGATACGCCGCTATATTGGATATCAGGCGGCTATTGCCTTCCTGGAGAACATCGCATCAAGTCCACGGGTCTTCAAAATCTATTCTGACAGTATGCTTGAAGAAAGAGCAGAATCAATCTTACGGCAATATCAAGATCAAGATTTCAGTTACACAGATGCGGTGAGCTTTGCTGTCATGAAACAATATGGAATTACAGAGGCCTTCTCCTTTGATAAACATTTTGCAACAGCAGGCTTTACACTAATTCCATAAATTCTGTGATATGTCTTTTTTAGCCTCCCGCCCCAGTACCATCTGCCTGTTGTCTTTTTCCCGGACCAAGGCTATTCTGGTCCGTAATTTCTAAAAAAGGAGTTCAATGCTAATGCCTGATGAGGCATCCAATAAAGCACTTCCCAAGGCCTATGATTTCCGTGACGTAGAGCCGCACTGGTATAAAGAGTGGACAGAGAAAGGTCTTTTCACAGCCACGTTTGACCCTGAGCGTCCATACTTCTCCATGGTGATACCGCCTCCCAATGTCACGGGTGTACTGCATATCGGCCACGCCCTTAACAATACTCTTCAGGATATCCTTGTTCGATACAAAAGGATGGATGGATATAACACCCTTTGGGTCCCGGGAACAGATCATGCCGGTATTGCCACACAGATTGTGGTGGAGCGCCGCCTGGATGCAGAAGGTCAGTCCCGCCACGACTTCGGACGAGAGAAGTTCATAGAGAAGGTCTGGGAATGGAAGGCCTCAAGCGGCGGCAGAATCATCGAGCAACTAAAGGGCCTTGGCTGTTCCTGTGACTGGTCAAGGGAAAGATTTACAATGGATAAGGGCCTTTCAAGGGCTGTAAGAGAGGTCTTTGTACGCCTGTATGAAGAGGGCCTTATATACAGAGGGAATTATATAATCAACTGGTGCCCGAGGTGTCACACTGCTCTTGCCGACATTGAGGTGGAGCATAAAGAGACAGAAGGACGACTGTGGTACATGCGCTATCCGCTTGCGGAAAACGCAGAGGAAATCACCAAATCACCAAATCACCAAATCACCAAATTCATAACCGTTGCCACCACAAGACCGGAGACCATGCTTGGAGATACGGCAGTGGCCGTACATCCGGAAGACCCCCGTTACAAGGATTTCATCGGCAAAGACCTTATGCTTCCGCTGTTAAACAGGCGCATACCGGTGGTTGCAGATGCGGCGGTAGAGCCTGAATTCGGCACAGGCGCAGTAAAGGTCACCCCTGCCCACGACCTGAACGACTTTGAGATAGCAAAAAGACAGGGGCTCCAATCCATCAATATCTTTGATGAAAACGCAATACTCACTGAAGCTGCCGGCCAATATGCCGGTCTCGACCGATATAAGGCCAGGAAGCAGGTCATTGCTGACCTGAAGAAACAAGGCCTGCTGGAAAAGGAAGAGGCCTACGACCTTGCAGTGGGCATATGTTATCGCTGCAAGACAGTAGTGGAACCCAGACTTTCAAAACAGTGGTTTGTAAAGGTTGCGCCCCTGGCAAAACCTGCCCTCAAGGCAGTGAAGGATAAGCAGACCATCCTGGTCCCGGCCTCCTGGGAAAGGACATATGATGAGTGGATGACCACTATCCGTGACTGGTGCATATCCCGCCAGATCTGGTGGGGGCACCGTATCCCTGCCTGGACCTGCGCAGCCTGCGGCGAAGTCATTGTGGTAAGGGAGGGACCTAAAGCATGTCCCAAGTGCGGGAACACCGACCTTGAGCAGGAAAGCGATGTACTTGATACCTGGTTCAGTTCAGCCATCTGGCCCTTCTCTACATTAGGATGGCCCGACAAGACCCCTGAACTTGAGACCTTTTATCCTACGTCAGTACTTATAACAAGCTTTGACATCCTGTTCTTCTGGGTGGCCAAGATGATGATGATGGGTCTTCACTTCATGGGGGATGTCCCGTTTAAGCATGTATATCTACATGCCCTTATCAGGGACATCGAGGGGAAAAAAATGAGCAAGTCAAGGGGGAATGTAATTGATCCTTTGACCATCATGGAGAAATACGGAACCGATGCAGTACGCTTCACTCTGGCGGCCTTTGCAGCCCAGGGCAGGGACATAAAGCTGGCAGAAGAGAGGATCGAGGGTTACCGTCACTTTGTCAACAAAATCTGGAACGCAGCCCGGTTTGTACTTCTTAATCTGAAAACCGGAGAAGATGGCGTGGCCGAGCCTCCTGAGCCTGATTCTTTTTCCGATCCATCAGAAAGGTGGATACTCTCACGCCTCAACCAGGTAACCGGCACTGTTCGGAAGGCCCTGGATGAATTTGACTTTGATGTTGCTGCAAAAGAACTATATCAATTTTTCTGGCATGAGTACTGCGACTGGTATCTTGAGCTTGCAAAGCCCGCGCTTACCGGAGCTGAGCCTGATCGACAGGACGCAGCCAGATGGGTAACACTCAGTGTGCTTGATCACAGCCTCAGGCTCTTTCATCCCTTTATACCCTTTGTGACAGAGGAACTCTGGCACCATCTGCCGGGGCAAAGAGATCATATCATGGTCTCCCCCTTCCCCAAGCCTGTTGATGCCTGGAACGATGCCCGGGCGGAAGACATAATCAAACAAGTTATGGAGGTGGTAAGTTCTACCCGAAACGCAAGATCCGAACTTGGAATACACCCTGGAGCCAAAATTATTATCATCGCCCTGCCACACTCTGAGAATGCCTACGATTTTCTGGATTCTCAGGAAAAGGCCATAAATACCCTTGCCGGGGTGGAGACCTTGAACCTCCTGAAAGAAGGAGAACTACGTCCTGAGGGTGCAGCTACGGTCATACTTGAAGACCTTGAGATTTTCATACCTCTTGAGGGATTTGTGGATATTGAGGAAGAACTTCGAAAGCTTACCAAAGAGGAAAAAAAGCTCGGCAAGGAGCTTGCCAAGACAGAGGCCAAGCTCAAGAATGAAAATTTTCTTTCCAGGGCGCCTCAAGAGATCGTGCAAAAGGAACGCGACAAGATCAACAAGTTTCAGACCAAATTGAAAAAAATTGTCTCCCACAAAGAGACCCTTGAAAGTATTGAGTTTTAAGTGCCTAAAGTGAGCTAAAGTGCCTAAAGTTGCGGTGCGCGTTTTCAGCGCAGTTACTATAAATAGACGAAGCGATACCTTAACTTTAGGCACTTAAAACTTTAGTTCACTTAAGGCACTTTTCCGGCTTGTCCGGGTTAGGAGCTAGACAATGGCTTCACACATTTATCCGCCTCACCGCTTTTTATACAATCAGCAGGTGTCCGCAGCTCTGGCAGAGGACCTTGAACACGGCGACATAACCACCGACGCCATAGTGCCCCATGATGCCTCTGGCTCAGCCGTTATTGTTGCCAAGGAAGCCGCCGTAATTGCAGGGACATTTGTGGCCCAAGAGGCCTTTATGCAAATGGACCCGGACATCCGGTTTAAAGAAATAAGAGAAGAGGGCTCAGAGGTCTCCAGCGGGGATGCGGTCATGGGGCTTTACGGGAAGCTTGCCGTTATTCTCCAAGCAGAACGGGTGGCACTTAATTTTCTTCAACGCCTGTGTGGTATTGCCACCCTTACCAGAGATTTTGTCAAGGAACTCTCAGGCATCCCCTGTAGATTGGTGGACACAAGGAAGACTACACCCGGAATAAGACTACTTCAGAAGTATGCAGTAAGGGTAGGAGGAGGCCATAACCATCGCTATGGTCTCTCAGACGGCCTTCTTATAAAAGACAATCACATCACGGCATGCGGTTCTATAAAAGAGAGCATAACCCGGGCCAGGGCCAGGGCGCCGCACACGCTTTTACTGGAAATAGAGGTTACAGGAATTAAAGAACTTAAGGAGGCCATAGATGCCGGGGCGGATGCAGTGCTTCTGGATAACATGGACCCGGCAACACTCAAGGATGCAGTATCCCTTGCAAGAAGGCTCAAACCCCGGATAATTCTTGAGGCATCGGGTGGAATACGCCTTGAAAATGTCCGGGAAATCGCCGAAACCGGGGTGGACATAGTATCAGTAGGACTGCTTACCCACTCTGCCAGGGCAAGTGATTTGAGCCTCAAGATTCTGAAGTAATTATTTACTCCCCGCCAAGGTGTATGAACATGAACGGTTACATCCTTTTTTTCAAAAAAGCGTGTATTATCGAATTAAATGCCGATGTCGAAACTGGAAATTCGAAATTTGAAATGTAACACATCTACATCCTTGTGTTTTTCCCAATTTCAAATTTCACTGCCAAAATACAAAATCAACAAAGAGGCATTTGCGCTGCGCCGCTTTTTTATGCTCCCGGACCAGGCCGACGATGCCTCCGGCAATATAGGAAGCTGGAAATTTAATGAATGCAACGATTAGATTGCCTTGTTGCAAATTATTCGCAATAAATGGCATTCATTGAAAACAGCTCTCCCTTCAGAATCTTTTTGATTCCATTTCCATGAAATATTTTTGAGATTCTCTGCCAGGCCGCTTTTAACAACGGCCTGACCAACGAACGCATTTGAGCTTTTCGACCCTCTTTTTAGAGATATGACCAAGGGTCATTGCCATCATCACATCATGAACGTTTGGGTAATATACTGTCACTGGCGCCTTCTGTCATTGCAAGGAGCCTCAGCGACGAAGCAATCCGTAACGACCCCATTTATTGAATCGTCGTTCAGTGCATATTGCCAAAACATGTAAAATATCTCGACACCATTTTGGGTAGGTTCTTCTTCTGAATTTTTCGTATTGTTCTCTGCAGAAATCTTATTTACCATTAATTACAGTATATTATGTGAGATTTGTAGTAATACTTGTTGCTTTTCAGAAGTGTCGGGAAATTTTACACAGGGGGTGGTCTGGGGTTTAGCCTTGTCTAAAAATATGTGGAAAAACAGTAAGTTGGTGGCATGGCATCATTATTGCTCTTTAGATACTACCTATGGGTAAGTTAAAGCATGTTTTTATTTGATTTTTTCGTTTTAAGAATAGAGAAGAAAAACATGAGGAGAAAAACATGAGAAAAAAAAGACGAACAAGTTTGAGACCTTTGGCGGTAATGTTTTGGTTGCTTTCCTTTTTGGCGCTTTTTTTAGCGCCGGGGCAGGTAGTCCTGGCAGATACTGATGTTGGCGGGACTATATCAAGTGATACCACGTGGGATATAAGCGGAAGTCCCTATATTGTAACGAGTAGCGTATTTATAAACGGCAGCGCCACGCTCACCATTGATCCCGGTGTGCAGGTGCGGTTCAACCCTAACACCTATCTCCAGGTCGGCCACTACAATCCAGGAACCTTGGTTGCTGAGGGCACGGAGGGAAATGAGATCCTCTTTACCGGCGACAGTGAACATCCCTGGTATTATATCAATTTTTCCTATTTAACCGGTGCGGGCACCAACCTCAGCCACGCGATTATTGAAAACGGTGGGGGTGGAGGAAATGCACTTGTACGGGTTAGCGATTCCGACGTTTCCATACAGAATTGCACCATTCAGAACAGCGCGGGTACCGGTCTGAGGATAGACTTAAACGCTCTTCCCGCACTTGCGGACAATAACTATGTCGGAAACAATAGTTATCCAATTTATGTTCACGGCGCCCTTTCCGTCTCTGCCGTGGACAATACAAGCACCTTTTCTGGAAACGGCGACAACCGTGTGTATTATTTAGGCGGCACAATCAGCTCTGACACCTCCATTGCCGATCCCGGAATCCCTTACAGGGTTGACCAAAGCGTATATATAAACAACAACGCCACGCTCACCATTGAACCTGGTGTTGAGTTGCGGTTCGACCCTAATACCCTCCTTCAGGTCGGCAATTATAGTACAGGAATTTTGATTGCTAATGGAACGGAGGACAATGAGATCCTCTTTACCGGCGACAGTGAACATCCCTGGTATTATATCAATTTTTCCAATTTAACCGGTGCGGGCACCAGCCTCAGCCACGCGATTATTGAAAACGGTGGGGGTGGAGTAAGTTCACTTGTATATGTTTACGATTCCGACGTCACAATACAGAATTGCACCATTCAGAACAGCGCGGGCAGCGGCCTGCAACTGAGATCAAACGCTCTTCCCGCACTTGCGGACAATAACTATGTCGGAAACAATAGTTATCCAATTTATGTTCACGGTGCCCTTTCCGTCTCTGCTGTAGACGACACCAGCACCTTTTCCGGAAACGGCGACAACCGGGTGTATTATTACGGCGGCACAGTCGGCTCTGACACCTCCATTGCCGATCCCGGAATCCCTTACAGGGTTGACCAAAGCGTATATATAAACAACAACGCTACGCTCACCATTGAACCTGGTGTTGAGTTGCGGTTCGACCCTAATACCCTCCTTCAGGTCGGCAATTATAGTACAGGGACTTTGGTTGCTAAGGGCACGGACGAGGACAACATTAAGTTCACCTCAGGCTCGGAAACCCCGGCCCCGGGTGATTGGTATGGTGTGTACTTTACCAGTTTAACAGGCGATGGCAGCATGTTGGGACACACTATTGTCGAGTATGCTGGTCTTAGCAACTATGGAATCTATATTGACGGACCAAGCCCCACCATAGACAGTTGCACGATCCGCCACTCAAGCACATACGGCGTTCGAGTGAACGGTTCAGGTGCAGAACCGGCCATCAACTGCAACACCATCACAGCCAATGATGTAGGAATTTACGTCAGCGGTAATGCAAACCCTCAAATCAATGACAACGACATCAGAGGTAATACAACTTATGGCGTTCGGAATCTAAACTCATCACAGGTTGTTGACGCCTCGGATAACTACTGGGGAGCCGCCGACGGACCAAGCGGCGAGGGACTTGGAACCGGGGATGCGATTACAGTCAATGTTCTCTACGCCCCATTTGCCACGGAATCAGTCCCATGCACGGTTCCCTTGAACGCTGATTTTGCCGCAGGGCCTACTGAGGGCTGTGAAGAGCTGACTGTAAACTTCACCGACGGCTCCACCGGAGCGGTTACTTACTGGGATTGGGACTTCGGCGACGACTCGTACAGCAACGAACAAAACCCGGTACACACCTATACCGAACCAGGCACCTATACGGTTACTCTCATTGTATATGAAGAAGAGGAAAATACGGGTACTGAGGTCAAAGAAGACTACATCACTGTAACCGAATCCGTTCCCACAGCGGAATTCAGCGGCGGGCCTTTACTTGCAGGTACACCGCCCCTTACAGTTGACTTCACTGATCTATCAACCATGTGCGGAAACGATACCATTACTGCATGGGCATGGGATTTTGATAGTAATGGTGAGATCGACAGCACCACTCCAGAACCAACCATAGAGTTCCTTGCTGCCGGCCACTACACAGTCAGCCTGGAAGTAACAGATAATGACGGAGATAACGATACTGAGACCAAGGAGGACTATATATTCGTAAGTGATGAAAACCCGGTGGCCGATCCAGGAGGCCCATACAGCGAAATTGAAGGACAGCCCATCAATTTTGACGGCTCCGGATCCTATGATCCCAATGGCGGCGAGATTACTTATGCCTGGGATTTCAATGACGACGGTGTAATAGACAACACTGCTGAGAATCCCTGGTATACCTATCCCCAGGATTCTGAAGAACAACCTGGTGGCGTCTTTACAGTAAGACTTACTGTATATGACGAGGCAGACCTCAATGGCACAAATACCGTCTCAGCAAACGTAACGGATATCGACCCTGTGGCTGACTTCTCAGCCGACACAACATCAGGTCCTGCACCTCTGGATGTCAATTTTACAGATCTGACCGACAGCTATGACGGCATAACCGGTTGGGTCTGGAATTTTGGCGACAGCTCAGGGCCGATCACGGAACAAAACCCAACACATATCTATAACGTTCCTGGTATCTATGCGGTCACCCTGACAGTTATGGAGGATGATGACGATACGGACGTTGAGGGAAAGGTTGAATACATAGAAGTTGCTGGTGAATGCGAGATAGATGAAGACTGTGACGACGGTGATCTGTGTACAACTGACTCGTGTGTTGACGGTGAATGTGTATTTGAGCCGGTAGACTGCGATGATGGTGATCCCTGCACAGTAGACTCGTGTGATCCGGAAACCGGATGCCAGCATGAACCTATGGTGTGTGACGACAGTAATTTGTGCACCATTGACTCGTGCGTTGACGGCCAATGTGTATTCGAGCCGGTAGACTGCGATGACGGTGATCCCAACACTAATGACTACTGTGATCCGGATACCGGGGAATGTGTACATGAACCTATCGGTTGCGAAATAAATGAGATCCTGGGCGACCTAGATGGTGACTGCGACGTTGATTTCGATGACAGAAGTATCCTGTTTGCCTCCATGCGCACATGTGTAGGTGATCCTGGATATAACTCTGATGCCGATTATGATAGCGACGGATGCGTTACCTTCAATGATTACCGCCAGTGGTATAAGCACTGGAGGGCATTTCTCAGCGGTCAGCCTGGTTAGACGAATAAGATATGGGACCGGAGAAGATTGTTTCTCCGGCCCCAATCAATGGACTTGAAATTTTATACGCATAAAAAAGGAGTAAACGAAATGAGAAAAAAAATAGTGCTACTTGTGTCTCTGGCGGCGATTTTTTTCATTAATATTGGTCAGGCCCTGGCCATACCAAGTGTCAGCTTGAACCTACTGGATAGTTACATTGAAATCGGGGAAAGTTTTGATGTGGGAGTATGGGCAGATAGTGATAATTTGGGTTATGATTTGACGTCCTTCGGGTTTGATGTGATTACAACAGAATCAAATTTTTCTTATGATGGTTATACTCTTGATTCTACCTGGTGGGACGCATCTTCTGGTACTAATAATGTGTCCGGAGCGTGGCAGGATTGGAATCCTGCGCCCAACTTAGTCCACCTGGCAACCCTTTCTTTTACAGCCGGTTCTACTGCCGGTACGTATTCTGACCTGGCAGTAAACGGCGTTTACGATAATTTGTTCTATGGCCTGTTTTATACAGACATGTCAAATTGGACTGACTATGGTTACAACATAGATGCCGCGACCGACATCACCATCCATGAAGCTGCGGCTCCAGTCCCAGAGCCGGCAACCTTACTCCTGTTTGGAACCGGTCTTGCTGGTGTTGGTCTAATGCGCCAAAGGAAAAAGCATAGCTATGCATAGATACCGTAATGGTGTCACATAATAGGGGGCAGATCTACATATTTGATAAATTTTCCAATGTGCAGATCTGCACCCTCACACTCCCCCCATACAGCCGACAGACTTTTGCAGGGTTTCACCTGAAGATTTTCGGAAAACCGCCGCAACAGAAGCAGACGTAATCTCAGTAGGGCTGCTTACCCACTCTGCCGGGGCAAGTGATTTGAGTCTCCGTGTCCTGAAGTAGTAAATAATCCCGACCCAGAGGACCAGGTTTTCAAGATTAGAATAAAAAGTGTATGGATTTTACTACTTATTGAAGGAAAAAGTGGCATCCTTCATATAGGCATAAAAGTAGTTTACACTTTTCGACGAAGGTTTTTAGGACAAACCTATAGAGTCAATCAAAGTGCCTTTTCTTTATGCGGATACTTTAAAGAAAAATTATTGGGTA
>PQXE01000001.1:79247-141776 GCA_003194495.1 Deltaproteobacteria bacterium | reverse complement strand
GCAATAAGGAACCAACATGCTGTAAATATTGACTAATTGATCCTATAGAGGCATTAGGTATCTCGAAACGTTTCATGATCGTGGATACTGCTTCAATACTGCATCTACCCTCCAACCTCAGGGACAACATGTAATGATATGGCAGTTCTTCAACGATGGCAGGTTTGGAAACGTTATCCCCGAAAACGGTTAAACTTGTTTCGTGTAACGTATTCGCCAGCATATAAACGAACGTGCGGGAAATCATAAACTGTCGTGATAGTTCGGTTATTTTCCCCCAGGTGCCCATCGCTCTAGCCGTGAGTGCCATGAATGCTATATATAGCCGTAATGAAGCTGTTAGGTCATGACGTCTCACAAATTTATTGCCATGGGGTATCATGTTTGGTTTTTTTAAATTATGAGATTTTAAAGAACTGAATTTAGATCCAGGCATTTTCTCCCCCTATGCTCAAATTATTAATAGCATAGGGTACTATCGAAAGATGGCGAAGTCTATAGTAAAGTTTTGGATATGCTTCACGACAAGTCAAAAGTAGTTTACACTTTGTTGGTCTTGTATTTTGGCAGTGAATTTTGAAACTGGAAATTGGAAAAAAACAAAGATATAGAGGTGCATTACCTAATTTCTAATTTCCAGTTTCGACATCGACATTCAATTCGATAATACACGCTTTTTTGGGAAAAGTGTAAACTGGTGAATGAAGGATGCCGAAAAAGTCTTATTCAACCCACCCCCGCCCCCTGTTGCTCAAAGTATAGTTCACAGAGCAGATATCATTTCTGATTCCGTTGAAAACAGCCCATCTGCTGCGTTGCATAGGAGCTGAAAGCCGAAAGCTGAAAGTGGTTTAAACACAACCAGCATTTATCCATTGACTCAAACGGTATTAATCTTGCATTTAGATATACCTTTTGGGCGCTGCCGACTTATCCTTAAGACAAAAACGGATTCCTGCCGGCATCAGCCATCAATTTTAAAATGGTTAATGCTACTCCTCCACAAATATTGGTAGTAGACGACGACCGTGACATCTTGCAGGTAATGCAGATCCGCTTAAGGCTTATGGGATACCGTGTGGTAACCTGTATAGATCCCCAAGAGGCCCTGTCTGTTTTTGAACAAAGCAACTTTTCAATAGTGCTCACTGAACAGCACATGGAAGGCCTGAAAGGCTCAGATCTTATAAGAAAAATCCATCTCAGAAATCCACACGTCCCAATTATCATCATGACCGCATATGCAACAGTGAAAGATGCGGTCAAATCAGTACAACAAGGGGCATATTCCTATCTTGAGAAGCCGGTTGACATCCAAGAGTTGGAACTGCATATAAAAAGGGCCATGGGAAAGGGGGCCATGGAGCAAAAGCTGACTCAAGAAAGGTGTACATGGGAAAGGGTTGCGGAGAGCATGAAAGCTGCTCTGCTCCTGCTAAACTCAGACCGTACCTTGGTCTGGATGAATTCAATAGCCCAAGACCTGTATAAAGTAGAAGATTTTTCTCAAGGACAGCTCTGCACTGAGATTATTCCCCAGGATTGTCTTCCTTGTGCCCACTGTCCGGCCAAAACAGCATTGTCGTCCGGCAAAACCCAGTCTGTAGAACACTATAATTCGACAACAGATCGCCAACTTCTGGTGACTGCAATCCCTCTTCAGGATCTCCAAGGGAATATCGTACAGGTCGCGGAACTGTCACTGGATATCACTAAAATCAAACAGGCACAGGATGTACTTCTCAAGCAAGAAAGGCTTAAGGGCGCCTTTGAAATGGCGGGATCAGCAGCCCATGAGTTGAGCCAACCTATGCAGTCTATTCTGGGATGGGGTGAGCTGTTGAAGAATCGTGTAAGTGAAAATGATCCAAACTTTTCAATACTGCAGTCCATATGCCAGGAGATTGAAAAACTTGGTGATCTGATTACAAAGATCAGTAATATTACCCATTATGTAACCAGGGATTACCCCGGCAACAGCGATATCATTGACCTGGATAAGGCCTCGACTGAGAGAAGGTCGGTGTCTAGAGGTCCGTAGTTGGTAGTTCCTAAACCCCTGTGATCTCCTTATCTGCTGACCAGTTCAGTAAACGCAGGACCATCGGACCATCCGGGTAAAAATCCAGGACGTTGACACAAGCGAAATCCTGCTCAAGGGAAAATATATTGTTGAGGGGGAGACCTGTCGCCCTTGCAATCAAGACCCTGTTCACACCACCATGACTTACGATTGCTACCGCTTCTTCCTTGCACTTCTTGAGAACCTCATCTATGATGCACCATACTCGTAAGGCGACTTCTGCCAGATTCTCTCCCTGCGGTGGCCTGAAAGACTCCAATGTTTCCATACGTTCTGACAGGGCACCGGGATATCTTGCTTCCACAACATCCCAGCTAAGACCGGACCAGCGGCCAAAATCCACTTCCTTTAACTCTGACCTGACATCCACTACGAGTCCCCTTTTCTCGGCAATTGCTTCTGCCAGAAAGAGACAGCGGCTGAGATCGCTGCTAAAGACCATGCTGAAAGGGACGTCTTTCAGTCTATCTGCCAAGGCAAGGCTTTGTTTCCTGCCGGAGTCTGAAAGAGATACGTCTTGTTGGCTGTAGAAAACACTTCCCGGATTTTCTACTTCTCCATGTCTCAAGAGGATAATGCGAGTTGGTTTTTTCATTGAGTCTATTTTGCCGTGAAAATACATTTATTAGCCACAGACACACACAGACAATTTATCCGCTGGTGAACACACCAGCGGATAAGGTCTTTTGTCTGTGTTCGTCCGTGTGTGTCGAGCGAGTGTAGCGAGCGGGTGGCTGATATTTTCATGCGTTGGGGTGACGAAAGACCCCGTCATGAACGTTTGAAATCAGAAATTAATTCCGTAAATCGCTGCTGCACCGAGGAACAACAAGGTCTCGGATATTTCCAGATGGGCTCCCATCACATCCCCTGTGACACCTCCAAGCCTTTTTTTAAACCATAAAGATACCAGCAGACTCCAGACTACTACCCCGGCAAAAAAGCAGATGCCCCATAGTCCCCGGATAAACCACGCAGCACCAAGGGCCGTCGGACCGGCCAGGGCCAGGGTCCACCTGGTACCAGACCCCACAAAGGCCTTGCCAAGGCCCCCTTCAGGCCGGGCGTAGATTGACGATGACGCCATAACATTCAAAGCCCAACGGGACAGACAGGGACACAGCAACATTACCTCCCAGGCCCCCCTGCCGGACAATACTACAAGGGCTGATGACTTAAGTAATAATACGAGTATAAGGACCAGGATTCCCAATGCCCCGCTGTGGCTGTCCCTCATGATACTCAATGCCTTTTCCGGCCCTGCCCCGCTTCCTAAGGCGTCAGACGTATCAGCCAGTCCATCCAGGTGCAATCCCCTGGTAAGAAAGGCCAGCAAGGCCACATCCATTACGCCCACAACAGATGGAGACCATAGGTTCCTTGCTGTGCTGTCAAAACCTTCAAGCAGGCAACCGAGTAATAGGCCGACCGACGGGAAGAATGCAAGGGATGCCCTCAACTCCGAGTCTTTAAATGACAAACCGGGAGCCAGGGGAATTATGGTTAGAAATTGAAGGGCAAACAGGATACTTTTAATACCGGCGACTCCTACTTCTCCCACTCCGTGCGGATCCTCTGGATCACTTTCTGCACATACCGGAGCTTATCAGGAGAACAGATCCCTAAGAGAGGAGATCCCTGTTCCACCGTATCCCCTGATTTGAAACAGACCTTGTAAAGTGCCCCCGGGACGCCTTCATAGCTGATAACAGTGTCCCTTTTCATCAGGGACATGATCAACACATCATCCCCGGATTCCACGGATACGCCCTCTTTGGGCTTCTGTTCCAGCTTTGCTGAAATCTCAGGTGCGAGGAAGTACCTGGCCCGCTGGGGGGCAGGAAGGATGTAGAGAACCTGGGTCAGAATGCGATCAATAATTTCTTCCTTATCCAGTTGGTGCCGGATAGAAAAAAGCAGTTCACCTGCTTCTACAAATTGACCCTCGATATCAAGACGAATTCCACTGACCTGTCCACTCCAGAGGGCGGTCATCCTCTTCACGTTCCGTTCCCTCTCAATGACATATAACAGGGTCCCGGGTCGATGGAGCCATTCGCCACCAGGCCCTTTGACTGTCTGGCCTTCCTTCACCTTAAGGAATACGACCCCTGTATGGGGTGTCACTACAGGATAGTCCTCAAAGGGATGAGAACGATAGCGCCTTAATAGGTCGTTTAGATTGATATCCATAAATTTTGCAAAAAGCTCATTTATAATAAAGGTTAGGGCCCCCCAATGTCGTCAAAGCATCGTGGAGATTTTTTTTAAACTCGCGTCTGTCCCAAATTCCCTGAATGTGGCCCCGTTTGAGGGCATTCTTGGCGCTGTGATAATCAGGGGGAACGTCCTGACCGGTGGTCTCCCTTATGACCCTTGGGCCGGCAAAGCCGATTCTCGAAGAACGCATTCCGAACTGATAGAGTGAACACCCCAAAAAACTCGCTACAGGACCGGCATAAGAATTGTTGTCATAGACAACTATATAAAGACCACCGTTGTCATTATATTCCCTCACTGCAAGGGTACATTTAGGCATCTGAACCACACCAAGTGTCCCTTCATGAATACGGATCCCGCCGGTGCTGTGTATATAAGCCAAAAGGGGCCTTCGGGTAGTACCGGCCACATCGCATGCCCTTACGAACTTCTCTCCCTCGGCAACTCCAACCGTCCCGCCCCTGAAGTTGCTGAAGAGCATGGCCACTACAAGCCTTAGCCCCCACACTTCGGCATCAAAGGTTATCATGCTGGAATTGCGACCGGTATGCTTGATGTCTTTCTTAAGACGGGCATTATAACCCTGAAAACCAAGTGGATTGCATGAGGCTATATGATCGTTAAATTCATGGACTGAATTTTTATCAAAAAGATTCTCAAGATACCACTGATACTCAAGTGGAAAATGGTGGCCGCAGTTGGGACACACTCCGCAGAATTCCCCATAGAGGTCAGGAACCCACAAGTCCAGACATCCATATTTTGCGGCATTGGGACAGGTAACAGTACAGTCTTCGTTGGCAAGCGGGCTGACGTAAGACTCCCACTCTTCTGCAAAAATCGATTTGCGCTCATCAGGCCCCTCGGAATGTACGACCTTACCCGGGCGCTCCGGCTGAGGAAAAACAAAGTCATAGGCCGCCCTTACGGGCTCAGTGACCTTTCGGAGAAACACTGAACCTTCACTTGAGACCTCTTCTATCACTTTCTGAACGTTTCGGTGGTGCGGCCGCAGAAGGCCATACCTTAGATCATAGTATGTCTTGCTGGCAAAGATCTTTGTCTTCCTGATCCCCTCGGTTAAAACATTTCTGTCCTCGAGAAAATACCCCTTGCCCAACTCCATATACTTCTTGAGCCTGAATTCAAGAAGTCGTTCTATCTCAAGGTCTGTGAGATTCCAGCTGATGAATAGATCAAAGTCCTCCGGGATCTCCTTCCCCTCCTCTTCCCGCCTTTTCAAGGCATAGGCCCGAAAGGCCCGAAAGTTCTTGGTTTTCAATACTACTTCGTCGGTAGCACGAAGCATCTCATAGCGAAGTCTGCGGAAAAAGGGGAAATCATCCCGCTTGGCTCCAAGAAGGGGCTCCTCTATAATACGATCAACAGTTCCGAGTTTCAGGTTGTTCTCAGCAGTTATCTTTAACTGAGCGGCGCAGTATTCCACAAGCTCTCTAGGAACCTTTTCGCCCTCTCTTATCTTTCCTTCTATTGCAGCCGCGCCTTCAGGAGAAATGACCGAGTAATAGCCCCTTGAACTCATGAGCCTGAGGCCTGAAACCCCTATTGCCTCAGCGCCACCGGAGCCACCTTCAGAGATAAAAGATACCATGGGGACCTTTAACTTTGCCATTACGTATAGATTGCGGGCTATCTGCTGCGCAGCTCCGGGGTAATCTTCAATGGGATAGGACCCGGGGGTAAAAATATAGAAATGTATGGGAATGCCTTCGGTTTCAGCTACCATCATATACCTCAGGGCCTTATCATTTCCCCAGGGCCTGGCACATCCTCCGTTTCTGTATTCCTCTCCTCTACCCTTTTCATGACCTATGACCATGACTTGATGGCTATAGAGCTTGTTCTTTACTCTCCTCGATATGGTAGCCCTGGCGACTATTATCGCAGGATCAATATTACAGTCTCCCTCCCCGCCCAACTCGGTATAGGAGTCGTACACATTCTCCAGGACATCCATAAGGGTAAAACGCTGGGGGCTCCGGACGATATTCACAATTTCCGCAGGACTGAGCTTCTCAGAAACTCTATCCTCAAGAAAGGAGACCCTGTCCTCGATCCGGTCGATTTCCTCAAAAAGATCCGCCTCTTTTATCTCAAAAAGAGACTGACGAAGCCCTTGGATTTGTCTAAGAAGATCACCGATATTGCCATACTCACTGTTGCCCTTGATATCAATAAGATATGAGATCCGATCAGCGAGTTGACTCAATAACTTGCCGCTATCCGCCATATGTACCTGGTCTGTGCGCATTCATGTATTGTCGGTAATTAAAATTGAAGCACGTCATCAATCCGATCATTGAGGTATTCCAGATTAGTGATAATACTTTCGTCTTTGGCCCCTTTACCTTCTATAATAGTCCTATTCCGAAACTGCCTGGCCCTTTCCTTGGCCTGTTCCGTATCCCGGCCCCAGATAATAGCAAGAGCAAAGTTGGGATCATACTCTGTAGGGATCTTGTAGGGCGTATCTCTGGGCACATGAGAATAAAGCCTCGCCCAGGGCTCGTCCGGATAATCAAAGCGTGTGATGGTACCACACCATGGCGCAAAACCTCTTTTGGTATCTTCAGCAACAATCCTCATCTCTATACTGGTCCCTTTAAAGGATATATCTTTTTGAGTAAAACCCAGTCTATCTCCAAGGGCCACTCTTATCTGGTCCCTGATCAAATTCGGAGGCTCATTACTCTTGTTTAGCCTTGAAATACATGCTGAAATCTCGTTTTCAACCTGTATGCGGGTATTAACCTCCATAAGGTAGGGACTGCCATCTCTGGATACTATCCACTCCCATGTCCCTATATTGTCATAACCCGCGTGTTTTGCCAGACGTACGGAATACTTCACGATCCGGTCCAGGACCGCTCTTGCATCAAAAGGATACTCACATACAGCAGGATCAAAGCCAGGGGCCACTTCTACCCTCTTTTGCCTGCCTGCACTCTGTATAGTGCAGTTTCTGGTCCCGAAGTGCACCACCTCACCATGGGAACTGCACAAAAGCTGAACTTCAAGGTGCTGATAATCTCTTAGACACTGTTCAATCAGGACTCCCTCATCCCCGAACTGTCGCTTGGCATAGTTTTGTATCCGCCGGTAGGTTCTCCTGAAGGCATCAAGGTGACTGACCTCTTCAATACCCATACCTCCACCACCGGCAGAGGCCTTTACCAGAATAGATGGATGATGAATGCCCTGTTCTTTCTGGAGAAAAAAAAGATCCTCCGCCACTCCTTCAGCCTCCAATTCATTATAGATCGATCCATCAGACCCTGGAATCACCGGCACCTTGAGGTCCTTTGCCAGACGCTTGGTGTTTATCTTACTACCAAGATCCCTTATGACATCCCATTTAGGGCCTATAAAAGTCAAGGGCCTGGTCCTCATGGCGGCCCTTCTGGCAAAACCGTAATTCTCGGAAAAAAAACCGTACCCGGGATGAATAGCAGTACATTCAGACTCATCCGCCACGGAGAAAATTTCATTGGGGTCCTTGTAGTTAGCTACGCGATAAGCCTTCTTAAAACCGCTTTCTTCCTGCTGCGCGATTCGAACGTGCAATGAGAATTCGTCCTCCTTTGTATATAGGACCACGTAATCCAGACCAAGGTCCCTGCATGCCTGAATAATACGGATGGCGATCTCTCCGCGGTTTGCTATTAATACACGTTCCTTGCCCATAAAGCCCCTTCCGTTTCGCCGGTTTATACCGGATCAAACAGAACCGGTCAATTTAATGATACATCTATAGAATACCCATTTTTTGATCAAGATCAATAATATTAATCTCGACAATCCAGCCGTTTGTCATTGTGGCCACGAAACAAAGGCGCAGCCTGGTGAAGGGGATATCTCCCATGTTGAAGGGCGCAAAAAGGACATAAAACCGTAACCTCTCAATAGGTTAAATTTTCAATCAGCTTGCGAGCTGTCTAGCAAGCCTTTCTGAATTTGCGATAGAATCATTGAGACTCACACCCCCAAGCCAATTACACCTGATATAGAGACCGGGATAAGACTTCAGGGTGGAATCGATTTCAGAAGCAAGGGCCTGGTGTCCCTTCTCGTACTGTGGAATGGCCTCCTCCCACCGGAAAATCTTCACAAACTCCGGGGTACCCTTTAACCCGACAAGCTCTGAAAATTCCTTTACGACCAGGTCCAGGAGAGATGAGTCAGGGAGTCCGGCCAGGTCCGGGGCCCTTGCGCCACCTACCAGGGTCCTTATCAGTTGATAACCTTCGGGGGCCCTGTTGGGAAAAATGGATGAATCCCAGAGAGACCCAAGGATCGAGCGCCTCTCACTGCCAGGTGCAAGAAACCCGAATCCATTCATGGGATTCTCAGTGGTCCCCTGCTTAATGCCCATGCACACGATACTCACAGGGGGATAATTTATTTTCACTGCAAGTTTTACAATGTCCGGGGCGGTTTCTTTAAGGGCTTCAGAAACCGCCTTAACAGGACATGCCAGCACCACATGGCCGGCATCAAACTCCTCCCCGTCTTTTAAAAAGACACGCCAGCCGGTATTCTGCCTTGAAATCGAAGCTACGGAAGAGTTTAGCCGTACCGCAGGACCCAATGCCCGGACAAGGGCATCTACAAGCTCATTCATGCCTGTAGCAAAGGAAGTAAGGACACCGCCGGGACCGGCACCCGGCCCCTTTTTACCCTTTTTCCTTGCATCTCTCTGTAGCTTGATCATTGCCCTGATCAAGCTGCCGTAGTCACGCTCAAGTTCGTGGATCCTGGGAAAACAGCTCCGGAGAGACAGTCGTTCCGGGTCTCCGGCATAAATCCCAGTAGCCATGGGATCTATGAGATATTTAAAGGCCTCCTTACCAAGGCGCCTTTTCGCAAAATCAGCCAGGGATTCGTCCTTGGAGAGATCACCTTTTGACACAAGGGCCTCGGCCAGGACCCTCAATCGTCCGGGCAGAGAGAGTAATTTCGAGCTTAAGAACTGCGCGGGTGATACAGGGAGTTGAACCAAATGCCCGTTCTTTATCACAAAACGGCGCCTGGCGGCGTCATTGCTCCTCATGGGATCAAGTCCGAGCCTGGCGGCAAGGGCAATAGTTGAAGGCTTGTTGTCAAGGACGCCGTTTACGCCCTTTTCGCACACAAAGCCATCTTCTTTTATGGTCCACGCCTTGCCCCCGGCCCTGGCATCCGCCTCAAGCACCAGGACTTCCCAGCCAGGCCTGAGTTCCTTGAGGAACCAGGCAAGGGATAGACCTGACAATCCGCCTCCAGCTATTATTATTCTAGCCATCCTGCCTTCTTAAGACCCTGTTCCACCAGATTGGAAAGCGCACTGATAAACAAAGGCCTGTCATTAAGGGATGGCGTTCGGACAAGGTTTACTCCCTTTTCGGCCATCATCTCTGCGTAAAGCATGTCTATCTCATAAAGAGTCTCCACATGATCCGACACAAAACTTATAGGAAGGACCAAAAGGTTATGAAAACCCTTTTCCGCAAGCTCGCTCAACAAAACATCGGTCCCGGGCTCAAGCCATTCCACAGGACCGCTCCTGCTTTGATAGCACAGATGGCCCTTAATACCGGTCAGTTCCTCAAGGGCCATAATAGTACGGTAAAGATGCTCCACATAGGGGTCACCTTCCTCTACCATGCTTTTTGGCAGGCTGTGGGCGCTGTACACCAGGACGAAATTCTTTTTGTCTTTTACCTTTTTCAGACCCTCTTGCACAATATCCGCCAGGGCCGCGACATAGCCCGGATGATCCGGGAAACTGTCAATGACATGGGTCTCAAGCCCAAGCTTTCCTGCGCATCTTTTAAATTCCCCTATGGAAGAACCGCTTGTGGCCCTGCTATAGTGTGGATAAAGAGAAAGCCCCAGTATCTTAGAGATACCCCTGTCTTGCATATTATGTAAGACATCCGGGGTCCGGGGGTTCCAGTACCTCATTCCTGCAAGGCAAAACACCTTTTCCCTCAGTTTATTATTAAGCAATTGTTCAACAGCCTTGGCCTGTACTCTGGTTGTTGCGGCAAGCGGACTCATGCCCCCGATCTTTGCATATGCAGCCCGGCTCTTCGGGGCCCGCCGCATGGATATTGCCCATGCAATAAGGGGCTGCAAAAATCGCGGGCCCAGTTGAATAATTTCCCGGTCTGAAAAGAGGTTATAAAGAAAGGGCCTCACCGTAGCCAGGGAATCAGGCCCTCCCATGTTAAGAAAAACTATACCTATCATCAGGAAGACAACTCGTGGACCAGTTCTACCAGAAGCCTTGCCTTCTCAGGAGGTATTTCAGGTAGGATACCATGCCCCAGATTAAAGATATGGGCCTTGGCTTCACGTCCTTGGCGCAATACGGAATCCACCCTGGACCTTAGCTCATGCTCAGGAAGAAACAGGGTAGATGGGTCCAGATTTCCTTGAACTACAGCATCGGGTCCAAGTCTTGATATGGCGGTTTTGATGTCCGTACGCCAGTCCAGCCCTATGACTTCGGCACCTGAATCACGTATGATTTCAAGGACATGTCCTCCGTCATAGACAAAGTAGATAAAAGGCACTCCTGAGCCCTCAAGTCCTTTAAAGATGCGGGTTACATATGGGAGGGCGTGTCTTTTGTAATCCTCTCTGGTCAGTGTCCCCGCCCAGGTATCAAATACCTGTATGGCCTGGGCCCCTGCCTTGATCTGGGCCTTGATGTAAGAAAGGACCACTCCGGTCAGGAGATCCATGAGGCGTGAAAATAGATGCGGAGACTCAAACAGCATCCTCTTTGTATTTACAAAGCTCTTGGAGGTACCTCCTTCTATCATATAAGTCGCAAGGGTAAAGGGCGCCCCTGAAAAACCTATCAACGGGACCTTGCCGCTAAGTTCTTTCCTCAAGATCCTGATGGTCTCAAGTACGAATGACACATCGGTATCCGGATCTATAGGATGAAGCCTTTCAAGGTCCTGCCCGGTCCTTACCGGAGGATTCAGGACAGGCCCCTTTCCCTCGTGGAAATCAAGCCCTATTCCCATACACTCAAGGGGGATCAGTATATCGGAAAAGAGTATGGCTGCGTCAACCCCCAGGATATCAACCGGCTGGATAGTAACTTCTGCCGCAAGCTCCGGGGTCTTACAGAGGGTGAGAAAGTCTGTTTTTTTTCTGATCTCCTGGTAGGCAGGGAGGTATCTCCCGGCCTGCCTCATAAGCCAGATAGGCACCGGCCTGACGGCCTCGCCATTACAGGCCCTTAGAAAGCCTTCATTCATCCTGTCCTCCTGTAACTGCAGAAGCCTTCTTTCTCATTTTTCTCGGCACGTAGTTACAGAAAGGCTCTTCAGCAAGATAATCACCGTGGACTGCAAGGGCCCTGGCCCTGCATCCTCCGCAAACCCGGATATACTCACATGCGCCGCAACGTCCCTTGTAGGAAGAAAAATCTCTTAGTTCCTTGAAAAGAGTGCTCTCTTCCCAAATCTCCTTGAAAGAGTGTTCTTTGATATTTCCCGCCGGTAAAGGGAAGTAACTGCAAGGAAGCACGTTTCCGTCTACGTCGATAAGTGAAATCAACTGACCTGCCAGGCAGCCCTTGGAACCGCCGGTGGAAAATTTAAGGCTCCTGTGCTCTACCCTTTCGCCCTGTTCCTTGGCCTTTTGGAGACGAATCCGGTAGTAATGCGGCGCGCAGGTAGGCCTGACAAGAATATCTTTTTCTTTCTTTTCCATCTCGTAATGCCAGTTGAGCAGGGTCTCATAGTCTTCAGGGGAGATAAGCTCTTCCATGATTTCCTTTCCCCGCCCGGTTGGGACAATCATGAACATATACCACGCAGTAGCCCCTATCTGCTTGGCCAATTTGTAAACTTTGGGAATTTCGTCCTGGTTCCTGCGAGTAAAGGAAGAATTGATCAGAAAGCTTATGCCATGCTCCCTGAAAAGCCTGGCGGCATTGATGGCGTATTCAAAGGCGCCCGGCTGTTGGCGGAAATCGTCATGGACCCCGGCCGTGGCTCCGTCAAGACTGAGAGAGACCATGCATATGCCGGAATCCTTGATCTTGGTGCAGACCTCCGGGGTTACAAAGGTGCCGTTGGTGGCAAGGCACATCCTCAGGGCCTTTTTTGTGCCATACCGGGCAATGTCAAACACGTCTTGTCTCAACAGCGGTTCTCCGCCTGAGAGGACTACCACCGGCTTGGCATAGCTTGCTATATCATCCAGGACCCTGAAGGCCTCTGAGGTGGAAAAGTCAGGATGCTCTTTTGCTTCCAGCTCTGATGAAGATCGACAATGTACACAGTGAAGGTTACAGCGTCTGGTTATTTCCCATGCCAGCCATTTGGGTATAAATTCCATGATTGTAAGACTAGCATTCAGAATTCTTTATGACAATATCAGGTTTAGTGCTTCTTTAGGATTAGGTGAGAAAAAAACAAAGGGCGGGGGTTTGCCCCGCCCGCAAGAAATAGTAACATTAATAATCCTCGCGCCAGTATAAAAGGGTCCCGGGATCTACAGGAACTTGGATTGCAGCAGGAGGTTCCATGTCGCCTCCACCTCCTCTTGGTATCTGGATATACATCCTGGGAGGAGCTATTACCGGGGAGGTGGCAATGCCTATTCCCAAATCCAGTTTCCTTTCGTGCGGATCAAGCGGCTCATCACCAAAACTATACTCCAGACCTCCTTCTCCACCTTCAGACCCACATTGGGTCGTAGTCAATCCATATAAGTAACTAAACCCCATTGCGCATCCACCCTGAGGCTGGTAGGTAGTGAAGTACACCACATTCCGATAGGTAACAGGATCGGAAAACACCTTTTCCCCTAGCGGCAAGGTAGACATCCAGGTCATGCGAAATAATCCGTCATCTTTCTGGCTCTTAGTCCAGTGTGAGCCATGATCCGGTCCATTTGCACTACCATCGTATGCACGGTCTTCAATCTCATAGAAGTAATTCTGCGATGATCCGTCTATGGGATCATTCTCATCCCCGGTTCCGAAAAGGACAAACCGCCTGGTACAGTTCTTACAGACATCCGCTATAGCAGGTTTATGATATATGGGCCGAGGGTTTTCTGGCTTATAAAGCACTTCTGCCTCAGGAGACCAATCGCTGTCCGCATTAAGGCCTGTAATTTTATAAAGGGTCCCACTTGTGTCTCCAAAATAGGCAACCTCAATAAAACCCTTGAGCTTGGGATCAACCGGCTCTCTGTTGACATAGTCCACAGGATTGCCTTGTTTGTCCAGAAGATATCTCATGACTAGAATTTGCGACGGCACGTTATTAGCGGCACCGCCCACATCAATTTCCGATAAAATTTCTCCTGTGCCGGCATTTAAGATATAGACCCTGCTCCCAACGTTCTCCGTGGTAGAATAACCTCCTCCGACAAACACAACGTTTGTGGCCATACCGTTGATGTCGACACAACCGAATGACGGGACCGACCAAGTCTTGCCCATGTTGTCGTCTGTCATCTCCCACATCGGCTGCGGGTCATCCGGGTCTGTCACATCAAGGGCAAAATAGTGATTTCCACCCTTTCTCAGGCCTTCGACAAGGACCGTTTTCCAGCCTGTCCCTGTACAATTGTCGGATACATCAATGTCCGCGGCCTTGACAGACAGATCCACTGTAAACCTGTGCCCATCCTTAAACTCATGCAGGGTTCCCAGTACACAATTCGGAACCCAGCCCCATCTTTCCCGGCCGTTGCTCTCATTTATGGCGTGCAACATCCCGTCATTTGCGCCAACATAGATGATTGTATCTCTGGATGCATGAGTAGTCTTGAATCCATCATGGGTGACGTTGTCGTCGTCAACCTCATCGCAATACCCCTTTTTGTAGCAGATATTAAATTTTGGTTCTGTGACCACCACGGGGACCGAGTTGTATATGTCTCCCAAGGGCCAGTACGGGTCACGGGTCCCTGCATACTCGCCGTTATCATACCCTGGGTCAATGGCGTATTCTATTACAACTTCTGCATCCGCATTTTCGTCAGTAACATTGTTGCCGTTAATATCTTCACCATTTGGGTTCACGAGGGTTTTCAGATCAGAGATGTTTGCTGGAGAGAAATCGATCCTGGTTCCATTGTTGTCCATTGTATATATGGTGCGGCCGAATTGGCTTGCTATTTCGCACCCGGCATCTGCATCGAATTCAAAATCTCCATCGCAATCGCTCAACCATTGCGCAACAGGATCACCCATGGTTCCATCTTCATTTAGATTATATGCCTTCAAATGCCCGCGCCATACCGGATGATCAAAATATGCATAATATATCTTGAGTTCATCGCCTTCTTCGAGAATGCGGGTAACTACCGGAGCTGAACGGGTATATGAATCTTCGGAGATATCAGACCAAATGTCCGAGACAAGCACTTCTGTCAGTTCCTCTACATCAGCGGCAAAATAAGCCTGTGTCGTACCTCCGGCTTCAGCTATATTATCTAAAGTCTCCTTGCTGGCATCATCCAATCCAAAACCGATCACGTATGTTTTAACTGTAGAATTAGCAGAGTCAGGAATCAGGGGAGTATTCAGGGCCTCAGCCGCGGCAACAGGGTCTCCATCGCAGGTCTCGAGACCATCTGTCAGAAGAATTACATAATTCTTCCGGCATCCCCCCTGGGTATAAACATCCTGGTCCAAATAGCTTTCATAATATTCCTTTGCGTTTTCCAGAGAGGCCCCAAGGGGCGTACCCTTTCCTGTAAGGGCTGTGCTGGTATTGGGGGCTAAAGACCCGGTATACGGCATCATTGTACGATCGTACCGCGTGTCCCTGGGATATGGTACCCTGGCAAGGCTGATGTAATTCAATGCCTTGGCTATATTCTGACCGGTTACATCATCACCTTTATGAGCATCAGCAGCATCATATGCCGGAAGATTTACAAAAACCACCTGGTCGTCTCCGGCATGATTTGCCTGCTCATCACCAACGGTAGCCGGAAAAAATGGATCGTTCTGTATTGCATCACCCCATTTAGACTTATTTTTCCACGATGAGTACTGATAGATCCACGCGTTCTCCGGGACATTGTAATACGCCGTTCTGTAGCTCCATGCATGAGGTCTGTCATCTGTCCCCTCACCAGGGTATCTGAAATAGGAATAATCAAAGGTGTTAGGCTCGATATCGCCCAAGTCACCATTAATATTTATAGGTACGTTCTCAATCGTTTCTTCGGCTAAGGTCCACTCCCCTGCCCCTGAGTCAGGGTCAATTGAGTCAGGATCCGGATTGGTGCAAAGCCAATCGTCACCCGGAATACTGCATTTTCCTTTGTATGGCGTCACCAAGAGTGTATCTTTATTAATATATCTTGGTGTTGATGGATCTGTTATGCCATAATCTCCGTATGTATCTTTGGGGGTGGTCTCGTAGTATGAGCCCTGTCCTCCCGCCACGCAATCCGGCGGATGCTCTGCATCGCATCCGCCGGCCCTGGTCCATGTATAATCTCCATCATTGAAGGTGGCGGGATACGGGTAACCCTCGCACTCACTACAGTCACTGACATCAAAATACTGCCAGGTATAGTAATCATATACACCTGAAAGTCTTATACGATAGCGATTCGGTAGAGAATCCGTGGGGCTGGGGCTGATATCAGTTACCGTATAGTGAATTGTCTGCTCATCACACCGGCCTTCATGGTATAACCGGTCAATTGAATTTCCCTCTGCCACATTGTCATACGCTGTTCCCCATGCAGTAATATCATACCCATCTTCAGGACCATTAGCGTCATAGAAATCCGAATATGTATCCCTGACCCTCCAGTAATACGCGCGACAGCGGTCATTGATGTCAAATGATGTCTTCCGGTAATACTTCGCCCTGACACGGGGAATCCTTGCCGACATATATGTGGCAAATCCCATATTGAGACTATACTCTTCTTCTATGCAATTGCCTTCTTCGTCTTTTTTTGCACAGTGTTTTATTTCGTTACTATCAAGGAAGGCATTAAGAGCCTGCTTAGCCTGAAAGAGCTTGCTGGCCGGGTGATTCCCACCGGAGGCATATCTGTTATCATCGGGATCACCGACGATTTTATACCTGGTTGTGTAATCTGAGTCTTCAGGGAAACCCGGAGTAACCCCCCAGTACTTTCCGCTGGTGCTTCTCCATGAGAGTCTCCTGCTTTCTCCTTCGTTTGTTCCCGCTGTCACTACCAGAAGACGGTTGGCATAGTTTGTTTTCCATGTATCCTCGTCAATTGCAGACCAGTCCACATTGGCATCACGTATATAACGGCCATGATTACTACCTGTTTTAATATATGGGTAAGTCACTTCACCCGGTACCCCTGTCAATATTGTATAAGTAAAAGGATCGCTGTTGTCATAGGTATTGCACCAGCCGCTGTTATTCGCGTAGCATGGGTCTTCAGTATCCACGCCCGCAAGGTAATCAATGTTGTAGCTTTCATCACTATCATGTCTGTAGACGGTCCAATATTTACCACTCTTACTATAGCTATTTATGGTCCTAACTTGAGGATTTCCTCCACCCGGGTCCTCTATCTGGATCTTGTTGTACCGATAGTTTTCAGGCCAGCCTGCTTCGATAGCATCCCAGTCGAGATTTTCATCATAAATCAGGTACCAATATCGGTTTCTATTGATCTTTGTCACAGTGCTTGACAGGCCGGCAGGGCCTCCATCAATTCTCGGAAGTGGAGGTGGTATCTTTCCCGGCATAGGCACCTCAACATCTGTACTGGTATATTTGTTATAGTCGTAATCAACATCCCCGTTTTCTTTTTCATCTATGAACCCGTCACCGTTTTCATCTTTCACCCCGTATCGCCACGGCTTTGAAGGACGCAGTGTATTTCCATTCTTTCTCAAGTAGGGGACATCCTGCATGGAATCTGAGTTGTCAAATATAAACATCACATTTGGAAGGCCTGTTTCCCCTGCAAAAAAAGGTATGTCGTCATCAGCCGCCCTTGAGTCGCCCACGAACACCAAAAGAGCCATTATCATGCATACGCCTGTGATCATAGCACACGATATCTTTCCTCCCCCTGACCACCTTCTGTCAGGAGATGGGGGGATGATCGAACAATGATTTGCAATATGACCAATAGCAATAGACCGGCATTTAGGATTTTTTGTTTTCATGGTTTCCTCCTGAGAGGTGGATTTATGTGGGCGCATTTACGCGTTGGGGGACCTAGGATTTTAGGCCGATTTGAGGGTTGGTCAGCTATCACAAAAGGCCGATTTGAGGGACCTACGTAAACCTCATCAGCTGACAAAATGGCGTTCAGAAGCCTCTCCCCCAACCTCTAGATGCGCCCGATTTATGTTTTATATGTTTGTCAAAATTTCAGTCCATTACACCTAAGCTAAGCGTTTAGCTGTTAGCGTTTAGCTTTGAAAAATCAAGACATTACGTTAATTAGAAATAACACCCAACGGGTTTACCCTGTTGAATCCCCCAAAGGGGGCAGCGAAGCTGCATTCAACTGGGTGAAAGTTTGTAATAGCAAAACATCCTATAATCATTAAACTAATAGCTAATAGCTAAAGGCTAATCGCTCAATTTAGGTTACATCAATACTCGCCTTCTTCCCCGGTCCCCTCAAGCGCGCCTCCCTGTGTAGGATAACGGACACCGGCGATGATAGATACATTTCCCGGGCCACCTAAAGAATCTGATTGTATCTCGATTTCTTTGGGGGGACCGAAGTCAATAATACCGGATGGACCCTTGTCCACCTTAAAATCATCATTTCCGTCATTATCAATGTCTACAGAGATGGGATAGGAACTCACCGATGGATATGTTGCCACTACATAAGAAACTCCTGCGTCGGCCTTATAAAATGCCTCCTTATAAGCTTTTTCATTGCCGGCAATCTGCATCTCTATTATGGATGTATTTGTTGCTGCTATACCTATAAGAGTAAGTATTACCAATATCATTAAAGCTATAACCAATGCGGAACCGTCTTTATCTCTTAATCGAAAATTCGGTTTTTTCATGGACCATACCTCAATCCAGACCTGGCGTGCTTCAGACGGGATTTTACCTAATAACCGTTGAGCTTATCGGTCATAGCCTGTCAACCTTTTAGGAAATCCAATGATCTAAAATTTAACATAGCTAAGAGCAACCCGATGCATACCCCTTTCGTTCCAGATTACAATCACTTTGATTGACTTTCTGCTATTCCCTACCGGACTCACATTCCAGTAGACATAGTAGTTTCTGATGCCGTCAGGGCCTGTTATCTGTTGTGCATAATCTGGTGACCCGGCTACTCCATCCGCTGCAATGAGAACGTTGCCGGCGGCAAGCACTTCGTTTTTTGTCGGTTTATCCAGCCCTGCATCTCCATCTCCATTTATGTCATCAAGCTGAGCGTCAGTAAAAGGTAATGTTATAAGCTCTTCCATCTTATTCTGAGCAACGCTTGATGCCCCGGTAATTCCTCCGGCAAACGAATTTCCCTGGATGGTCTTTATCTGCATCGCGGCTACGGCAAGTATTCCAAAAGCGAATATCGCCATGGCTATCAATATTTCTATTAGGGTAAAGCCTTTCTCGTCCAGCATCCTTACACCTTCATGTCTCATTTGCCCCTTTCTGTTACAGTCCCAAATTCCTCACTCTGATTATCGAACTGAGCAGCCGCCTTCGATAATGATCCGAGCCGCCGCCGGCATGGTCTTCTATTGCCGGTCTTTGTCCATTAAAATCCGGGTCCTGCCTGTCGGTGCGAGCAAGTATAGTGATTCTGATCGATCTTATATCATCATAATCATTTGTATCATCTCCATCAGTGTCATCATAAGTATTCGCTTCATGACCATCGGCAAAAATTATGACAACTTGTAAATCTTCAATATTATCAGCAAGAGGCTGATAGGCTCCAACTCCAGGACCATCAGAGTCCACTCTCAGTGTTGGATGATCAGGGTCAGAACTATCCACATCATATGATATGTATTTAAGTTTATATATTTTGTCTCCTATGCCATATCCATCGTCGGGAAATATATTATGACCTCCCGGGGGATTGACTGGAGAGCTAGGGGCGTGTACTAGATGTTTGGTCTGTACTTGTGTTATTTGTATAAGGGTGGTGTTATCTCCATCTGTAATAATTGCTAGATCGTTTGGCTCGAAACCGGCTGTGGAATCAACCTTAAATATTGCACTCGGTTTGGGCATTTCGTCTCTAATAGTGGTATTAACAGATGCATCTGCAAAAAGTACGTCAATACGATCCGGATTATTATTGATGATCGAAAAGGCATTAATAAATGCTTTTCCATTACCATCCCAATAGGAAACTTTTCCCGCTTTGAAGCCAAAACCAGCCATCCTTATATCCCTGGTAATGATATCCATTGATGCCCTGATGTTCTGTTGCATTTCAGCAACCTGATTCTGGATGAGGTAGCTTCTTTGTTGAGACTTGAATGCCATGAATATAGCGATTGAGACTATACCTACTATGAACATGGCAACAACTAATTCGATTAAGGTAATACCCTTTGAGTTACTTGATTTGCTCATTTTTTTATAATCCAACACTAATTCCAATTATTCTTATTAAATGGAAGATCACCATTATATTTTCGCATTTTTATTGATCCGGTTGATCTTGTAGTTATTGCATAACAAATATCATTGTCTTGATTTTGAATATAAATGGTCCCTGCGTTAGAGGTCCCTCTACTGTTGTAAGTTATAGAAACGGCTTGCGCACAATTATCTCCATTCCAGTTTGATGCGGCATTACCGGTTCCATAATCAACGTCACTACCGTATGAAGAAAAGTCGATTCTATTTTCACCTGTTGTAAAGGCAGCATCATTATTTGTATCAAAATAATAAAATCCTGGTTTTATACCGTCATTAAATCTTACAACAATATTGCTATTCTCCTTCACAGCTTGCATCCTTGCTTTCTGCATATTCGACACCAGATCCCTCGCCGCCGCCTTCAGCCTGTAATTGGGCAACCAATCAATAATATTAGGCAGCGCGAAAGCAGCAAGAACACCAATAACAACAGTGACCATTATCAGCTCAAGCATGGTAAATCCAGCTTGATCATGACGGCCGGCTCTGCAATAAAGGCCGTGCATTGTTGTCTTGCTCGATATTTCCATACGTTATATTCTCCGTTTCATTATCAGTTTATGCACTGGCTATGCCATGATAAGGTGGAACCTTATCCTTTTGTTATTATTGAATATTCATCAAAACAACGGGGTCAGAATGGGTATGCCGTTACCCACATTGGGTAATCGCTTACCCAGTGTCTATCCATACCAACATGAACCGCGAAGATAATTCGCGCGTTGTGGGACAAGAACTCTGTGTGCTCTGTGAACTCTGTGAGAGATATTTTTTTCTCTCGCCCGCTCCTTACAGTCGCTCAAGGACGCTGAGATCGCAGAGACACCAAGGACGCTGAGAAATCCGGAGTTGCCTCCCGAAGTATTATTTTCTGATTTGGAAATCGAGGAACTGAGTACCCATGCTAAAAAAAATGTGGTTCTTCCGATTTTTGCGTACCGGACTTTTTATATTGTAAAATCAATTAGTTCTAAAGCTTCGCCGCTTTTTGGAAAAGTGGGCACATTGAAATTGCAAATAAAAATTGCGTATGACGTATGGATTATTTCAACCCCGGCAATCTTGTATTGTGATTTAGGTCAGGGGGTTGCGATATAATACTATTCAGTCCCGGCGCTACACGCATATAAATTTTTTTGTCCCCTTGAGTATAATATTCAACGGTTACAGTACTGTTTAACCCTATATTCTGTAACTCTTGACCACCGGGACGGACAGGATAATAAATTTCCCGCCCATCAAGGGTAATCGTATTACCTCTGCCGACATGTGTGATCTTGCCGGATACTGTTTCTGTAATGATTGCTACCTTAGCAACTACCGCGTCCACAGTTATGAAAGTCAATAACCCGAGAAGAATCAATGGGATACAGAAAGACCCAATATATATTTTTAAAATTGATCTCATATGTGCTAAAACCTCCTTACAAATTATGTAAGCGTTCACAGGGCACCGCATCTGCTTTGTTGTCGGGCACTTGAAGTACAGGGAGTACGTCTGCGTACCCGTACGCCTCGCATCTGCAGCACCCTGTAAACGCTTACAGTTCGGTGGGTTGCGGTAAAACGGAGTTATAATCCCGTGAACGGTTACCAAATTATTTCTCGCTGTTTCCTTCAAGCCAGTAAAACAGTTCCAAACCAAAACCCGGCGAGGGAATCTCAAAAGCGTTGCCTCCACCTTCTCCGCCGCCTACAATGGCTCCACCCATACTTGCCAACGCTGCGGCATGGCCATTTCTGGTCACGACTTCAAAGCCCGAGGGAATACCATAGATATTGGTGTGCTTCCGGTAGCGATCAGTAATATCCTGGCTGTAAGAATTGCCGCCGTTAAGATTAAGCGATGCCGCCCCAATCTCATAATTCAGTGCATAATTGAAGCTATTACCCTGGGGGTTACAAGGGTCATCAAAAGCAGGCTGATATGTAGTGAAGTAGATGGTTCTGTAATAAAGGGTAGGCTGTCCGAGCACCTTTTCCCCAAAATGGTTATCTCTACCGTATGCATCTATGGCGGCATCATAGGTACAGTGGGAACAAGCAGAACTATCTCCCTGGTTCTCAAGGATTATATACCATCCTTTGGCATCATTTTCATGAGTACCACCGGCTTCTAACCTCCAGTCCGGATTATTTCCGGTAGTATCAGCATCATATATTGGGTCATCTCTTAAAAGAACAAGCAAATCATCTTTAGTAAATCCTGCGTTTGCATCAATAGTGGTATCAGCGCCCAGTTCGTCACAGGTGAGATTCAAAAAATCGTCTTCTGTATAAGGATATGATGATACATCAACCGGATCATAAACATAGTCGCCATTTGTATCAGTAACAGGATCGCCATTGGAGTCAAGGCGCGCAGTTTCTGCTGTTAAAGAAGAATCGTCATATATGGCATAAAAACGATTTCGAATAATGGAATACTGTGGATGTTCGCGATCACCTGTTCCTACAAAGAGTGATGCTATTTTGTCCGTGCCTTCAAACCTTGTATTTCTAAAACGATAGTTTCCAGCATCAAAAAAAGAACCTGCACCGCCCCATGACATGGCAGGGGAATAAAAGGCCTTACGTCCCTGATCGCCGGCATCATCTCCCCCTCCCGTTGTACCGCTGGAGCTTGAGCTGCCAGGATTGGCGGAAAAGATCTTTCTTGCCGTCCATGCCGGGCTCCCTGAACAGTAATCATAGGTAATTTTGTATATGTTTCCATAAATATCAATCGTATAAATCGCCTGCAGGATATTTGTCGCCAGTTGCAGATGGCCGTTTGCATCCTTATAACGCAATGTACTTGTTACAATGGATGGTGATGCAGGAAAACAATATTTCATATCCGCCAGGGTTTGGACCAGGCCTGTAGCAACATTGGCGGCACCATAGGTCACTGAGAATGGAAGTATGTCCTGAGGGCCGGCAAAGGGGTTGTCAATATCTACCACAAACACGCCTCGTCCATATTCATTTTGATCAGGATTATATTTGTCGTACTGACCATTGCCATTGACGTCTTGGTCGCTATTGTTGCTTTTCCATTCATTGGGATCAATGTTTCCACTGCTGCTGAAAGGTGAACCACTATTGTCTTCATCGTCAAAGGGTTCCGGATAACTATCTTCTTCCTCGTCGTAGCCGCCGGTAAAGATCAGGACATCTTTGAAATTTTCCGCCCCGACCTGAATCTTGGCCACTTTTGCCTCGGACCAGCTTTGCATGATTTCAGGGTTTGAATAGTCCCATGCAACGGTCCAGTTGGCAGGATTGTTGTCTGAAATATCAAGACACCAATATTTGCGGCCTCCACGTCTTTCTCCAAAGATCAGATACTTTGGTTGTTTATTTCTCCGATAAAGGGTTATATGGCCATCAACCGAGTCAAAGAAATCATTTGCTGATATATCTTGAAGTTTTCCCAACAGATCTTCAGGGACAAAGGCAAAAACTTCCTGTCCGTCCGCGTCATCAAAAATATGCAGCATGCCGTCATTAGCGCCTACTGCAATATACCGTTTCTGAAGTATGGCCGGATCATTTGGATCATAGTAGTCAATTATCACCGGCCTTGAGTGAACAATAGCTCCAAGTACCCATTCCCTTACCCCTACAGGATCCCCCGTAGTGGCATCAGCGTCACATATATAGCCATAAATGAAATTAACAATTTTGTCTCTCGTAGTATTATCTGCCGTGGTATTTCCACTGTTGATGCCCAAGTCGGAAGGGGTGATATTATTCCTGGTAAAATCCGTTAAATTACCACTTTTGCAGGTGTAGATGGAACGTTCATAATAAGTCTTGCTAAGAAAATCTGCAGCAACCCTTTTCGTAAGGACTTCACCGGCTCCATCTTCCTGGACATCGGCTGCTCCATAGCTGTCCCTGTCATTGGCATCATTATCATCGGCCCAGATAGCTGCCGTATTATCAAGAAAAGCGCCTGAGCTATCTATGGCGGGCTTGTCGGCACCATCGTAAATCATCCACATGTCAGGCCGTTCAGTGCTTCCATCCCCAAAACGGAACTTTTTTAAATTTCCAACCCAATAGTTGCTGTCCTTTGGCATGAACAAACCCATGTAAAGATCGTCACCATTTTGAATTTTATTGGCGGCATCCACGGAGACAACAGGTGCTGTAAAGGATACCGCTTCTGACATCAAGAGAGCAAGTGAGTAAAAAGCTGCTATAAGCTGCCCCTTATTATAGGCGGTAATATACTCTCCACCAGATTCTCCTGCAGCATCCTGCAGGAGAGGATGCTTTGCTCCAAAAGCTATATGATGTGTTATGACATTTACATAGGAGCTTTCCGGATCTAAAACCTCAGACTTGTCCATCCAACTGTGAGTGTACATCCAGTGGGCCACATCGTCATAATAATCCCCCGGCGGACTGGAATACTGATGTGGATCCTGTGTCCAGCCATCACCGTCGGCATCTGTGAAAGGCCCTACGTCACTTATTCTTGACCAGTCATCGTCACCTGATGGGAACCCGTCGGTCATGACTATGGTGTAATTCTTCCGGCAAAGAAGGTTATCGAGGGAACTTTTGTGTATATAATATCCAACCTCAAAAATGTCCTGTAAAGCCTCACCAAGAGGAGTGCCGCCCGTTGGCATTACACCTGCTATCTGTTGCTTGATTGCGGCCCTGTTGGCGTCATCAGTATCATTCGGGTTCAATGACGGCCCGATCTTTGCGCCATTTGCCGCGAAGCTGGCAAAGCCCCAGTTCATTTTTCCGCGAAGTTCATCAATCACATAGCTTATAGCGTCCTTGGCAATATCAAGACGAGTCTGCATAAGATAGGAATTTGTGTGGTAAGTTACACGGATTTTATCAATTTCATAACCCTGGCCTTGCTCTTCTACTCCGGATGAAAGTCTCAGGTCAACGGTGTCTCCAGTGATGACAGGCGACCAGCCGTCAGAAGGGAAGTTATCGTTGTTGTAACTTGCAATTTCATTTCCATCGGCGTCGTATAAATGTAGAAAGTCTTGGGTGTCCGTCCCCCGGATTTGACAAGTTCCATTAGGTTTATACCTTGTACAGACCTCATCATTTTTTTGAGGATTAACATCAAAAGAGCTAAAATGCACTTGAATCTGCGTTGTGCCGGGATGGATAATTGTTTTTCTTGAGTCCGTTTCCCGTATATTATTTTCATATTCAATAACACCATTATTATTATAATAATAGTCATCGTCAGCATTAGGATCGGGATACTTTAGGCTGTGAGGTGAGAGGGACCATTCCGATGAACTAAGTGGAAACAATTCAAACTTCCATGCCGGATCACCTGTGCTTGCACCCTGCGGGTCTGGATTGTTAGTGATATAATAGAGATTGTACACGGCCTGCATATTGGCCCAGTTACCTGTCAGGAAAAAGTATATATCATTGTCTCCATCCTCTGCGATATCCAAATTGCCAGTAGATACTCCTTCATAGCCGCTGAAATAATAGCCTGGAGCGTTAAGCAGGCCCCCAAAGCCATTATCTACACACGTTCCATCATAAAGGTTGGCAAAATCATGAAATTTGATATTGAGGCCCAGGGGAAGCTGTTGGCCATCCAGAAGAATATATCCACCAGAGTCAACCGTTATCCTGGGGCAATTACTCACGGAACAGATGTAGTTACTATCAATTACAGTTCCGCCCTCATCTGTAATATCTCCATTTTTATTTAACAGCGTGTGGGTATCTACAAGGTCATCCGGAGACCATTGGTAAGACGGATCGGCAGCATCACCCGTAAAGGCAACCTGCTGGCCATTTACTGTTGCTAACGTTACACCGAAATTTCCTTTCCAAAGAAAAATCTTTTGGCGCTCTCGGTGATTTTGATAAAACAAATTACTATTGTTTACAGTATCATATATATAAGTATTATATGGGGTGCCCGACTCATTCAGAGTAAAGAGATAATCAAACATTGCGCCATAGTCTATTGTATACTCATATACTCCGAAATCCATGCTGCCGGAACTATCCATCAAGATGTAACAGTTTTGCTTGACATTCAGAGAGTATATATCAGTATCTTTAGCCATGGCCGGAGAAAACATCATGGCGACAAGTACTGCAGACAGCATTATTGTTTTAATATTTAACTGCCTTGATATCTTCATTTTAAGACCTCCATTAAACATAAATTGAGCGGTCGGCCTTTAGCGGTTAGCTATTAGCTTAATGATTATCAGTCTGCCGCCCTGGCAAGCAGGATATTCTGCTATTACAAACTTTCACCCGTTGGATGTTATTTCTAATTAACGTAATACCTTGATTTTTCAAAGCTAAGCGCTAATGGCTAAGCGCTCAATTCTAGATGGTTGCCTTGGGACCAACCTTAACTCCGCCTATTTCAATTTCAGTATTTCTTGCCCCATTTATTTTGAATTTATATGCGGAAAAGCTGTCAGCATCGTAGCCCTTGGGAGGAAAGTCCGGATACAAGTATGTTACAAGGTAGCTGTAATCACAGATGTTATCAGATGTGTCACCCAAGAGATTTTGATGAGGCCATTCTTCAGGCTTTTTGACATCAATGGCTGACAGTGTACTCAAGTTTCCAAGAACAGTGGGATCCATGTCATCGCCTGGATCATAATTTGCTGTATCTGACGGGTTTGGCCCAAGCTTTTGGATAAAATTTGATGGATCTGTGACTGCATAATAAGGATTTGTAACAAAGCCTATGGCTGATGCTTCCTGATATGTTCCACCTTCTGCTATATTAAAATTCTCCTGATATCTTTGTTCGTTTCCCGATATACCGATTTCCATGTCACTGGTATTGAGTGCCCACAGCCCCATAAAGCTCAGTGTAATCAAAACCACCAGGCTTAGAATCAGCGTAAAACCTTCTTCATTTTTAATATGTTCCATGGATACTCCTCATATTTTTTCAGTTTATAAGGAAACGTTGTTATATTTTACAGTTGTCATTATTAGGGATCTGCTGCCCATTTGGGATTGCCAGTAAACAAACAGCCTTATAACCTTTGATGCTACTTCCCCTGATGGCATGGTGTTATCAGCTACGTTCCAGAAAACCTGATATTGCCTGCCGATTGCATCGACCAGATTACCATTGTTAAACCCGTCGTAAGTCAGGCTGATTGTGCCATTAAATTGATCTGCTGAGGAAGGAGAGGCGTGAGGGGTACCAGAAGTAGCTCGGCCGTCATCAAGACCGGCAATTCCATCTGCATCGTTATCTTCGAACAGGGCATCATCAAATGACATTCTCTTGAAATCTTCAAGGAATGCCGTGGCTACGCTGTTGGCACTGTTGCGCCATGCAGCGTCGCTGTTACCCACAATCGCATGGATCTGCATCTTGGCAACACCAAGGATGCCTATTGAGAAGATCAAAATTGCAATCATCGTCTCTATGAGCGTAAAACCCTTTTCCTGATTGTCCGGATACCTTCTCATGGTATTTCCTCAACTGGTAACTTTTTGATAAAGCCCCATGTTTCTGCATTGCACATTAGTGATTATCAGTCGACGCCTGTAATTGTCGTTAAAAGGTCCCCATGTTGTCCCGGCACCTGTAGTATAAGTGGCAGTATTGGTAAAATCCCTGTCGCGCCTGGCAGACCTGGCGAGAATAGATATCTCGACGGCTCGAATTGAATTTAGAAGAGCAGGGGATGGGTTTAATGTCCGGGTGCCGTCTGAAAGAACATAGTTAAATTCAATGGCCTGAATATTCTCTGTAACCGGTTGATATCCTCCTGCTCCACCGGTCTGTCTGCCTAAAGACGCGGCTCCTGAATCAGCAATGCCGTTGTCATCAGTATCATCATCGGGTTCAAAACCGAAATCTATAAGTTCATCAGTGTCATCAGTATCTCCATCGCTGCCGCCATTTCCGGTATTGTCTGTAATATCCACACTGAAGCTGATTCGAGATGCCGTAGCTGTAATTATCCCTGCATTTGCCATATTGGTAGGATCAAAACCTGCCATCCTGATTTCACGACTCAAGTGATAAAACACTGTCCTCAAATTCTGCTGCATTTCAGCTACGTCGTCCTGCACATGATAAGATTTCTGGTTGAGCAGATAGGTTGCGTAAATTGCCGACATGATGAAACCAGAAACTGCCATGGTTATGAGGAGCTCAACTAAAGTAAAACCATTTGATTTGCTTGATTTGCTCATTTTTTAATTTAATATTAATTCCAGTTATTTTTGTTAAATGGAAAACAGCCATAATATTTTCGCATCATTATCAGCTTATGCACTGGTTATGCCATAACAAGGCAGGATCTTATCTCTCTGTTATTATTAAATATTCATAAAAAAGAACAGAATTAGAAGGGGTATGCCGTTACCCACTTTGGGTAATCGCTTACCCAGTGTCTATCCATACCAAAATTGACCGCGAAGATAATTCTTGCGTTTTGGGACAAGAACTCTGTGAACTCTGTGAGAGATATTTTTTTCTCTCGCCCGCTCCTTACAGTCGCTAGAGACCACAGAGACCACAGAGCCACCAAGAAACATTTTGCATTGCAAAAAGGCTTTGCAATTCTGTAATGTGTATATTTTGCAATAAGGAAATGGAAATGGAGCGCATTACTGTAACTCAAGCAGTACGTCAATTCTCAGATATACTTAATCGGGTTTTCTACCAGGGAATAAGTGTGGAATTAGAGCGAGGAAATAAGGTCATTGCTCGAATATCTCCGGTTTCCTCTGAGTCACCATTAAAAGTCAAAAATCTAAACAGTTGTTTTCAGAACTACCTTCGCTTGGGGAAGATGCAGAAACCTTTGCAAAAGATTTAGAGGATATTCGAAATCAAATTCCATTTATCTCGACCCCGGCCTCTTTCAACAGGGCTATTGCTGTACCTTCACGCTTGCCGGACACTGTTATCTGATCCGGTTTGAGAGAAAGCAACCATTTCCCCACCAAATATCCGCGCTTTCTTTCTTTACGCCAATATGGATTTTCTATAAATTTCCGTTCAAGGACCTTTCCTGTTTCTCGTTCACTTGTCTTGATCAGAAACCATGGAGCCTTGGCGATATTTTCAGCCATCTTTCCTTCCGGACTGGTAACGGGCATAACAGAATGTAAAATGGGGGAGTGGCCGTAATGGGGCCTGATTCTTGACATAACCACCCTTGGAAACTGACTCAATATGTCATCTTCCAGGTGGTCTGATACCCGGTCGGCAATCTCATGTGACTTGGTCCCGAGAACCACGTCAAGATCTACAATAAAACGCCCGCCGGCGGTCCTGCTGAGACATCGATCAACTTTTGAAATCAGTGGATGCGATTCCACCAGCTTTATGATTGCCCGCTCTGTGTCCCTATCTATTGAGGCGTCTAAAAGGTCTTTTAATGCCATTATCAAAAGCTGTCCACCAGACCTGAAGACAAAAATAGACACAATGGCTGCGGCCCATCTATCTAGAGCATATCCGAAATGGGCACCTATCAGACCCAAAAGCACCACTCCTGTAGAAAGACTGTCTGCCAGATAATCCCTGGCATCTGCAATCAGGGCGGGAGAGTTCAGCCTTCTACCGGCACGGAGCTGGGAAAAACCAAACAGCCACGACACCACCAGAGAACCTGCAGCAACCGGAAGGGCCAGAGAGACATCCGGGATTCTGTCAGGGCCGAATATTGCGTTTCGCCCAATCTCATAGGCCGCCAACAGCACAGCCATAGAGATCACCAGTGTGGCCACGGTCTCCGCCTTGTAAAGACCGTAAGGAAATGAGGGATGACGCTTCCCTGCCACCCATAGGCCGACATACGCCGCTCCGGAGGCGAGTACATCCGTGGCAGAGTGTATGGCATCACTAATCAGGGCCGAGCTGTTTGCAAAAACCCCTGCCATGCCTTTTACCACAGATAGCAAAAAGTTAAGTCCTACAGAAAGAGCTGCCCTCCGTCGTGCGGTCTTGAGCTCTGAATCCTTATTTGAATTTGTCTCTGTCAATTTACTTTCCACCAAAATTGAGCTGTTAGCCGTTAGCTATTAGCTTAATGATTATCGATCTAGGCGCCCTGACAAGCAGGATGTTTTGCTATTACAAATTTTTACCCTGTTGAATGCAGCTTCGCTGCCCCCTTTGGGGATTCAAGGGTGAACCCATTGGTGTTATTTCTAATTAACGCAATGTCCTGATTTTTCAAAGCTAAACGCTAATGGCTAACAGCTAAACGCTCAACTTGACTCAGGTAAGTATCAACCGAAATCTCATCACCATTTGTTTCCACATACACTGTCCCGTCCAGATCAGTCCTCAGGAGATTACTTCCGGCATTCCTGTATCTTCCCAGAACCTGAGGGTTTGGAAGTTTCAGACTGTTCCTCCACCCAACGGGCACAATCGCTATTTCAGGCTGAACTTGCCCAACAAATTCACTGCTGCTGGATGTTTTGCTGCCGTGATGTGGCACCACTAATACATCCATAGGTCCAATTCCCTGTTTCAACAGGCATTGCTCCCGGGTCCTGCCTATATCCCCTGTAAGGAGTATCGAACGCTTTCCATAGTCCAATTCAACTACCAGGGACCTGCCATTTTTGCCGCGGGCGCCCTCGCACCCTGTGGAAGGCCAGACCTTTACCATAACGTCTCCCATATACTCGGTCCCGCCTTTTCGCCACACCCTGTGCCTGACCCCGCGCTGAGCGCAGGCCTCAAGTAGTTGTTTCCAGGAAAGGTTTTCTGAAATATCTTCATTGGTCCAGAGCTCTCCCACGGGAAACTGTCTCACAAGGGCGGCAAGGCCGCCCATGTGATCCTGCTCAGGGTGTGACAATACAATAACGTCTATTTTTCTGTAGCCAAGGTGTCTGATAAACGGCGCAACTATCCTTGCTCCTACATCAAAATACGGGCTTCTCAGACCTCCACCATCCATTACCATGAGTTTGCCTTCCGGAAGCTCCACTACCTGTGATGTCCCCTGGCCGATATCCAGTACGTGAAGTTTCAGGCTTTCCTGATGGGAAAGGCCCCACTCCCTGTATGCAGAAGCTGACAAAAGGAGAGCAAAGAACATTACGGCCAAGGCCCTGGAAATCTTCCATTGTTTCATCAGGGCGAGAGATCCCATAAAGAGATAGAACAGAGATACCTGCAAAACACTTGGCCTTGGGACCCATACAGCAGACCAGCTCCATGCTGAAACAAAATTTATGAAAATAACCAGATAATCCAGAAGCCGGCCCACCCCTTGCCATAGACCTGATGTCAATTCCGGAAAGAAGGGCAGCAGGATTGTTCCACACAACAAACCGGGGAGAATGACAAAACTTGTCATCGGCACTACCAAAAGGTTGGTCAGTAATCCAACGAAGCATACCCGCTGAAAGTGCCATGCCACAAAAGGTGTTGTAGCAAGTGTTGCAATCAGGGTTACCAGGATAAAGCCTCTTATATAGATCCAAAAAGTCTTTTGACCATCCTGTTTTTTCTCCTTTGGCACTGATCTCAGGTATAAAGAAAATATGATCAGAAAAAAGACTGCTGTGAAGGAGAGCTGAAAAGATATGCCAAAAAGGTACAGGGGATTGAAGATGAGCAAAGCCCATGCCGCCAAGGCGAGAGAATTAAGAGGCGTCTGCGGCCTGTCAATCAGAAAGGCCGTACCGAATGCAAGGATCATTACCATTGCCCGCACGGCGGAAGGCGAAAAACCGGCCAGACCCGCATAAGTCACCGCCCCTATCAGTGCCAGGGATGTGGCAAGTTTTTTCACAGGGAACCTGAGGGTAATCCACTCCGACCAGAGAAGTAAGGCCCTTGCAAGGCCGCCGATTAACAGGGCGGCCAGGGCCATGTGTATGCCTGATACAGCCAGTAGGTGGCCGATTCCTGCCCTGGCAAACGCCTCCTTGAAATTGTTGGACAACCATGCCCTCTCGCCAAGTAACAGGGCCATGGCAATACCCCTGGCAGATCCTTCAAGACTGCGGTCTATGCCCAGCATGATTGCTCTTCGTCCTGATTCCAGCCAGTACCGGGGCAAAGACATGTCACTTGAACTTTGGCTGTGCCCAACCTGGGAAAACCTGAGGGGATGATTTACAAAACCCTTTACCATCACCCCCCTTATGGCCCACCAGTTCTCCTGATCAAAGGCCCCCGGCGTCTTGAAGTTTCTTACAGGGCGAAGGCTTGCGGCAAAACGTATCCAGTCTCCCGGAGAGACGTCCCGGGCACGTATTCCCAGCACAGAGAGGCTTATGATGCCCGAGACGGAAAGATCGCCTGAGGGGGTATGACTTTCATAAGCAGCCACCAAGAGCCTCACTCCATCATTTGCAGGGAGTGGGGCACGTATCACTTGGCCGGTAATTATGTGTTTTCCCGGTGCGTTTGCAAGGCCGAGGAGATCCTGAGATCTGTCTTCCATGGACCTGCAGGACAAATCCAGATGCCAAAACCCCATGGCAAAAAGTACCAGGGCTGCCCCGATCCAAGGTAAAAAGACTCTTAAAATCCTCTTGGATGCACCCTTTGAGCATACACCAAATAGGAGCAATCCGGATCCGAATGCGCCAATGATGCACAGAAAACAGCCGGACAACTCCGGATACCTGGTGTGGGCGGCAGCAATTCCGAGCCCGAAAGGGAAAAGCAGCAGGGCTAAAGGACTGGGAGACACTTGTTGTGCGTGACATCCTTCACGACAAGTCAAAAGTAGTTTACTCTTTGTTTCATCTTTCCCAAATTTCTAATTTCAAACCTGACATCCTGTCCCACGCTGAGTTCAGTAATTTCTCCGGTGGAAGGGCGGCATCAATACGTGCTACAAAGGAGGCGGAGATGCCCTTGAAAATACCGGCCACCTTTTTCAGATATTCAAGCTGTTCAAAATTGTCAGGTACTTCGCTGCGGCTTTCCTTTATCCGCTTAATTGCCGCTTCCGGATCAAGTTCCAGCAGAAGTACAAGGTCAGGAATCGGCGCAAATGTCTCATTTATTTTTCTAATTGCTTCAGGATCAAGACCCCTGGCCCCCTGATATGCCATTGTAGAAAAGTAGTAGCGGTCACAGACAACGATTTTTTCCTGTTCGAGAGACGGACGGATAATCTTTTCCACATGCTCTTTTCTGTCTTTGAGGAAGAGTTCCAACTCTTCCTGCGGTGTCAGCCGACCGGGTGCGGAAAAACTCCGGCGCAACTTCTTTCCCCAGGAACCGTCTGTGGGCTCAAAGGTGAAGATGGCAGGAAATCCTTTGTTTTTAAGGCGGAGATATATATTGCGGGCCAGCGTGGTCTTACCTGTGCCGTCAATACCCTCCACCACAACAAAGAATCCGTGTGGGTTTTGCCTACGAGACATCACCATACCTTCCTGCCTGTTTTTTTGCGTCCGCGCTTTGCCGGACGCCTCCTCAGAAGCACATAGGTAACGCCTGCACCGCCATCCCAGATGGGCGCACTGCTAAAGGACAGAATAAAGCGTCTGTAAGGCCCGTTGGTGAGCCATTTTATCACGACTCCCTTTAGGACAGGTTCCCTTGGGGATGATAGTCCCCTTCCGTGAACAAAGGCAACGCATCTCTTGTTTTCTAAAAGGGCCTGAGCAAAAAAATCCTCACATGCTGAAAGAGCCGCGACTGAGTCCATGCCATGCAATTCACAATAGGCCTGAACTGCAAAGCCCCCCTTGTGAAGTCTGCTCGTAAGTTCAGGATTATCACCGGTCCAGGTCCATTCCACATATTCAGGAGTGTGATGAACCGGCAAAGGTTTTTTGCCATCAACAAGGGCCTTAAGCTCCTTGAATATCAAGGTTTGTTCATCCTCATGCATAAGGGCGGATTTCTTTGGGGATGGATTTGAAGCCTCTTTGATTTTGGTCGAATCCAGCGGTTTTACGTCTGTTGTGGCCTGGAGGAAAAGTTTTGTTTCTTGATATTCATGAGTCAGCTCCGGCAATGGGGTTTCCTTCTCCGGATATTTCGAATGTCTGTTATTGACTGAAGAGCTCTCCTTTTTCAAAAGAGCGTGCCTTTTCGCCTTTGAGATCAGTCGCCCCAAATCTGAAAAAGGTCGAATTGTCAGGGGCTCCATATTCCTGTTTGGTTGTCGATGCCATCCGTTGTCCTGCATCTTATGCACCCTTTTACAGACAATGCTGAGTTTTGAATGCTGAATTGTGGAAGAAAATTTTAAAGACATATACCTTTACTTTAATTCAACATTCAAAATTTATTGTGCATCAGATTGGGCTTTTTAAGCAAAATCAAATTCGGTTTTTAGCCAGGCCCTTTTATGCGGATCTCCAGTTTTTGTGCACCTTGGATAAATTTCAGGCAGTTAATAAAGCCGAAGATGATACCCTTTAGTGAGTTGCGGACAAAGTTATTTAAAGAGATCTCACGACTATCTACGAATAGGCACACATCATCTTTCTTATCGTTCAAAAAGCTGTTTTCTATAAAATCTGTGAGTTCTGCAATCCGGCTGGTTTTAAAAACCTTATCAAATGATATCTCATAATCTGACACCACAGCCCTTACATCGGAAACCGACTCGCGAAGTGGTTCTTTAGACGCGTCAGCCCTGGTGACCTCAATCTTCGGTATCCCTGATGCGTGCTTGAATCCTTCGCCAATCACCATATCCGCATCAGGAAAAAGTCGAAAGGCCAGGTGTTTCAGATTCTCTACGGTATTGTTTTGAAACAGGATCAGCTCATCAGGACATATTAAGGCTACGGATTCTATGCCATCTTTTCCATATAAATAAGAGTCCGAACCAGGGGAATCAAGATTTAGCCCTCTATGCTTGGTTGATTTAATCACAGCTATTTTATATCCCCTGTCGCGCAGTCTTCGTACTACTTCTCTGATTACAGTGGTTTTACCGGAATTGTGCCGGCCGATGAATGTCAAGATTGGTGTCATTTTGAGAATCCTCGTAACGATTATGGGTAATTTATTAAATCAAGCTTGTCACATAATATTCTGTCATACTAATGATAAGAGTTGCTTTGTTAAATAATTGGCATTAATTTGTGGTAATTGGTTTATACTTTTACCAAAAGAGGAAATTGTTATGGAAATAGCACTGGATAAATTGGGAAGAATCCTCATTCCCAAAAAAGTGCGTAATGATCTTGGGCTAAAGCCTGGAACCATATTCCAAATACAGGAATCAGATCAAGAGATATGTCTGAAACTTGTAGATAAAAAATCGCACATAGTAAATAAAGATGGGGTTTTAGTTTTTTCAGGCTCATTGTCTGAAGATATTACCTGGGCAGTAGAAAGTCATCGTCAAGCACGTCTGAGAAAAAGTGCTGCCTGGGAGTCATAGTGAAAACCCCTTTTGATACTTCTGTTCTCATCGCCGCTATAGTTGAGCCTCACCCTATGCATAGCCGCGCTTTGCCATGGCTCAAGCGTGCAAAGGCACAGGAGCTTGATTTTCATGTAGCCTGCCATACACTGGCAGAACTCTATGCTGTTTTGACTACGCTTCCACTGAGTCCAAAAATTTCACCCGCAACGGCCAAGTATTTAATATTGGAAAATATAGAATCTCAAGCTAAAATTGTATCTCTCTCTCTCAAGCTGACTACATTTCAGTGATTAGCAAAATGACTACCTTGGGATTGCGAGGCGGAGGCATTTATGATGCACTAATCGCAAAATCTGCACAAAAAGCTGGTGTAGATCAAATTTTAACGTTTAACCATAGAGATTTCAGGCGTGTTTGGCTGGAGGCTATCAACTATTTGATCAAACCGTGATTACAGAATCAATTTTACTCCAAAACCGATATGGCAAATTGCAGATACAGAACGCTCTGAAACAATACAAAAGCATGAAAGCCAAATTTCCAATTTCTATTTTCCAATTTCAACGCTCCGTTAAGTATCTGTAAATAGAATGATAAAAGGTGGACAAGGTGTCACGTTTTCGTACAATTGCCTTAGTAACAGATCCAAGATATCTTGATCACGATACGGCAAATTCCCTTCATCCTGAGATTCCTGCTCGGCTGGAAGCTATACTCAAACGTCTTGAGTCCAGTCCTTTGGCACCACATTTAAAAAAGATAACCCCAAGAAAGGCTGAGATGAATAGGGTGCTGGCTGTCCATGACGAGGACTATCTCTCCAGCTTTGAAGGGACCTGTGTTTCCGGTCGCGAGTTTTTTGGACATCCGGACAACCGTCTCGGATATGATTCCTATGAAATAGCACTTCTGGCTGCAGGAGGATGTCTCAGCGGAATAGATATTATTGAAAATGGTGAGTCGGAGTTCGTGTTTTGTTGCTGTCGGCCTCCTGGACACCATGCAGAGACAGCGCAAGCGCTCGGGTTCTGTTTTCTTAACAACGTAGCTATTGCCGCCAGGTACTGGAAAGATGTTTACGGTAAAGAGAGAATCCTTGTTATTGACTGGGATGCCCATCATGGAAACGGCATACAGGAAGTCTTTGAATATGATCCCGATGTATTTTACATCAGTATCCACGAGCACCCTACGTTTAGTTTCCCCGGGACTGGTTATTCAAACGAAACAGGAACCGGGGCAGGTGAGGGGGCAACCTTGAACATTCCTTTGCCTCCGGGTTCAGGAGATGAGGCAATCCTTAAGGCCTTGAAGGGGCGTGTAGGAGAAACTGTCAAAGAGTTCAGGCCGGAAGCCATTATTGTAGCTGCCGGCTTTGATGCCCATGTAATGGACGATATGTCAGGCCTTGCATATACGACTAAACTCTATGGTTACCTTGGCACCTTCATGGCTTTCTGGGCGGAACGATATTGTAAAGGAAAAGTTTTGTCCATTTTAGAAGGCGGTTATCATCTTGAGGCTTTACCGGCCAGTGTGGAAGCCTATCTCGCCGGTCTTTCCGTTTGTATAGATTGAAAGGAGCTTAGAATGTACATATCACGTCATATGACTCCTGCCCCATTGACTGTGGAACAGGATATCCTGATTTCCGAGGCCCGTGAAATCCTGCGCTCTAACCGTTTTCGTCACTTGCCGGTAATAGACAAAGACTGGCGCCTTGTGGGAATGGTGACAGACAGGGATATAAGATCTGCTTACCCGTCATCCGTATTGTCCGGGGAAGATCGGAGACACGAGTTGGAACAGGTGTCCAAGACCCCGGTCAGCGAGATCATGAGCACTGATCTCGTAAATCTCTTTCCTTATTCAACCATAGATGATGCGCTCCTGCTCCTGGAAAAAAAAAGGGTTGGGGCAATCCCTGTATTGGACGAAAAGGGTGTGGTCGTTGGGATTTTCTCCGTGCGGGACTTGATGAGAGCATACAGTAGAATATTCGGACTGGCAGAAAAGGGCGGTTCACTTATTACCATAAAAGACGATGGAGAGCCTGATGTCCTGGCAAGGATAGTCAATATCCTTGAGCAGAAAGGAATTCCTCTTACAAGACTTAGCAGGACCAAGATGACCGAAGATGAAAAAAGCCCTGGAATAGTTTATATCAGAGTTCAGACTTATAACATAAGCGCAGTCCATTCTATTCTTGCTGATGCCGGATTTGAGCTTGTGGAACCGGAACCCTTGTTGCCGGAGGCAAACACTTAAATTCCTGGGCAAAAATCAAGACCCAATAAAGAAATTTGAAGTTTCAATTGCTGTTTCAGTTTGAGCCCATGCCCCCTGTTTTTTTCTGTCGTGTAGTATGCGGTTAACCTTCTACGGAGGCTTAGCCATTCACTGTTATGCCTGATGATGTGAAATACATGGAATTGGCCCTTGAGCAGGCTAGGGTGGCAGCTAGGCAGGGTGAAGTACCTGTGGGCGCAGTGCTTGTTGATGAAAGGGGCAAAATACTGGCCAAGGCTGGCAATATGCCCGTGAAACAGTGCGATCCTACGGCGCATGCCGAGATTCTGGTCTTGAGACAAGGTGCAAAAAAAGTCGGCAGCTACAGGCTGACCGGCACCACTCTGTATGTTACAATAGAACCATGTTTCATGTGTGCCGGGGCCATGGTCCTTGCCAGGATAAAGCGGCTGGTTTACGGTGCCCAGGATCCTAAGGCTGGTGCGTGTGGTACGCTTTATAATATTGTTCAAGACTCAAGGTTGAACCACCACATGGAGGTGAGCCAAGGCATACTCGCAAAGGAGTGCAGATCGCTGATCCAAGCCTTTTTTCAGAAAAAGCGCAAGTAGTGCCTGAACGGAAACCTCAAATTTTGTTTTTTCAATTTAGGTCGGGGACCATTAACATATTAAGATTATATCCTTTTTTAATTCAAAATTGTGTCTGAATAGCCTTTCCGTTCAGGCACCAAATAGATGGAGCGAAGCGATACCTTAACTTTAGACACTTAAAACTTTAGTTCACTTAAGGCGCTTATTTCGGAGAGGTACCGAAGTGGTCATAACGGGGGCGACTCGAAATCGTCTATACGCCCAAAAGGCGTAACGTGGGTTCGAATCCCACCCTCTCCGCCAGGGAATTTAGTGATTTGGTGATTTAAATAGGCATAATTCAAATATTGACTTGCAAAGCTCCATAATAGTATAGATATGTCGGTTCAGCTATGAGGAGCCATGGTTGGGATGATATGGAGAGGTGCCCGAGAGGCCGAAGGGGCTCGACTGGAAATCGTGTGTACGCCCAAAAGGTGTACCGTGGGTTCGAATCCCACCCTCTCCGCCAGATATATTTTAAGAATACAACAGTTTGATAGCCGGGTCCTGCGCAACGAAACCCTGCGAATCCCGCCAGGTCCGGAAGGAAGCAACGGCAGTAGGGCCCTTCGTGTGTCGCAGGGGTGCCTGGCTATCATTTTTTTTCAGAGAGCAACTCAGCTTAATTCATGTCCTATCTAGTCCTTGCCAGAAAATGGCGCCCTCAGACATTTGGAGATGTAATTGGTCAGTCACATGTGACCAAGACCCTTCAAAATGCGTTAAAAAACGACTGTCTTGCCCATGCTCTGCTCTTCAGCGGGCCAAGAGGGGTCGGCAAGACTTCTGTGGCCAGGATACTGGCAAAGGCCGTGAATTGTGAGTCCGGTCCGGCCCCTAATCCGTGTAATAAGTGTGGAGTGTGCAGGGAAATAACCGCCGGATCTTCTATTGACGTGCAGGAGATAGACGGGGCTTCTAACCGTGGTATTGATGAGATCCGTCAACTGAGGGAAAATATACAGTTTCTTCCAACTCGTTGCAGGCACAGGATCTATATTATCGACGAAGTGCACATGCTGACCAAGGAGGCTTTTAACGCCCTTTTAAAGACCTTGGAGGAGCCCCCCTCCCATGTGTACTTTATATTTGCAACCACTGAACCGGAGAAAATTCCAGCCACCATACATTCAAGGTGTCAGCATTATGAATTCCGCAGACTGGGTACTGCGGAGTTGGCGGATCACTTGTGCAAAATAGTCCAGACAGAGGGCATGGGCCTCCGGCAGGATGCAATGCTCTTGTTGGCAAGAGAGGCCGAGGGCAGCGTAAGGGACAGCCTGAGCCTTCTCGACCAGGTGGCTGCTTATGGCGCGACTTCACTGAAAGAGGTCTGTGAGGTCCTGGGTGTTGTGGGGACCCAAGTGCTCAAGGAACTTGCCGTTGCTATCCTTGAAAATGATGTGGCCAAGGCCCTCAGGCTTATTGACGATGTCTACGGCTTTGGGGGAAACATCCAGAAATTCACTACAGACCTGGTGTTTTTTTTCAGAAACCTTGTGGTGCTGAAAAACCTTGGTCCGGAGAGGGCGGTAACTTTGATGGACTTGAGCAGGGAAGATGTAAAGGAGTTTTCTCCGGTCATTTCAAAGTATACCGCCTATAGCCTTTTCCAGGTACTGGACGCCTTGATGAAGGGGCAGGAGGCAATATACAGGAGTACCACTCCCAAGCTCTCTCTTGAAATGCTGGTGATCCGGCTGTGTAGCATGAAAGAGGTCGTGGGGATAGATGACCTCCTGGGAAAAGTAGATAAGCTTCTATCTTCAGGACGAATCGGGAAAGAGAATTTTTCTGAAGGACCTCAGGAAAAGATAAGCGCAGCCCCTGAAACCGATTCTGTTACCCTGACGCCCAAAGAATGCAGCCCGGAGACATGGACTGATTTTGTAGATTTTGTTAAAGAGCAACACCCTGTTCTTGGGTCGCTACTGGCCAGTTGCGAGGAGGTTGAGACAGAGAACAACGGGGATTGGATCCAACTCAAGTGCCGGTCAGGTATGCAGTATGACATGCTCTGCGAAGTGGACCATCAGCAACGGCTGAGAGAGCTGACAAAAAAGTTTTTTAGTCGCGCAATCGACGTCGTAATAGAAGAAATCCGTGTTACAAACAATGGTAACGCCGGAGGGACCGGGAAGACTTATAGCCTACGGGATGAACTTATTCGATCATCCCTGGTCCAGGAAGCGGTCAAGGTCTTTCATGCGCGGATTTCCGACGTGAGAGTCTTTTCTAATAAAAGGCAGAAGTGAAAGGAGTTATATAATGCAGCCAAACATGAAGGAAATGATGAGGCAGGCCCAACGCCTCCAGGCCAAGATGGGACAACTCCAAAGTGAGCTGGCCACAAAGGAGATAGAAGCCTCTGTAGGAGGCGGAATGGTTAAGGCCGTTGCTAACGGAAAGCCGGAAATAGTATCAATAGCCATTGAAAAAGAAGTGGTGGACCCTGAAGATGTGGAAATGTTGCAGGATCTTGTAGTGGCAGCGGTAAATGACGCACTGTCCCGGTCTAAAGAGATGGTAGAAGGAGAAATGGCAAAGCTGACAGGCGGCCTCAAGTTGCCTGGGATGTTCTGATATTTTTAGATGTCCTCTGCTTTTCCACCTGCCCTTAGCAGGCTTATTAAGAACCTGGAAAGACTTCCAGGAGTCGGTGAAAAGACTGCCATACGCTTTGCCCTTCAGATATTGAGGTGGCCAAAGGCCCAAGCCCAGGAACTGGTGAGGTCCATTGCAGAGCTTCACGACAAGATAGGATTATGCTCTGTCTGTTTTACTTTTTCCGAGCAGGACCCATGTCCTGTTTGTGCCGACCCCAAAAGGGATACCTCTGTGGTCTGTGTAGTGGAAGACCCTGGAGACTTGCTGGCCCTGGAAAAGGCAGGGGCCTTCAGGGGGCGCTACCATGTGCTGCACGGGGTCCTTGCACCAATGGAAGGGATTGGACCGGATCAGCTTAAAATTGGGCAACTCCTCGAACGTATACAAAAAGAAGGTATAAAAGAGGTAATACTTGCAACAAGCAGCACTGTTGCCGGAGAGGCCACGTCGGCATTTCTGGCTGACAGCCTGAAAAAGTGCGGGGTACAAGTTGCCCGGATCGCCTGCGGCATACCTATGGGTATGGATTTAAAATACGCAGATCAAATGACATTGCAAAAAGCCCTGGAAGCCCGAACCAGCTTTTGAGCCGTAACTGAACATGGTCGCCTCCGTTTTTATGATTCTGGCGACATGCAACTTCATTGTTTATCGCTCCTTTTCCACTGGCACTTCCGCACGCTTTCCCATGGGGTTGGAAGGTTTCTGCACTCATTGCAGTCGTGATCGCAACTCCATTGGGTTATTTGATATCTCGCGGCGTACGAGATGCGGGCGAGGAAACACTCCGGCCGTGAAAGGAACTAATGAAGGTTGCCCAGTTTTTCATAGGAACGTCCTTGGTGGATGCGATAAAGTCGTAAGGGCAATACCCTAAAAATTCCAGAATATTCGGATGGTGTTGAATATTCGGTTCATGTCTATTATTTTCCCAATTGTCAGAAGAAAACAGGTCGTTTCTGGAGACGGTCGCAAACAAACCGGCCTTGAGCGCAAGAGCATTCCATAGGATAGGAAGAACTATTGCGGATCTTGAGGAATCAACTACCGTAACCATGGCTCATTTGTCGGAAGCTGTACAATATAAAAGCCTTGATCGTGAGAGAATCTGCGTTTTTGGTTAACCTTACACAATGACATTTAGTATGTCGTAAATTAAGCGATTAGTTTAATGATTACAGGATGTTCTGCTTATTACATTTCACCCTGTTGAATGCAGCTTCGCTAGAAGAAAAATAACCCTGAACCCGTAAACGGTTACGAAATGTTTAAGCTTATACTTGTTGGTACAGTGCATCTTGATCCAGAAGGTAGAGGCGGTCTTTATAATATAATTGAAAATCTCAGGCCGAGTATTTTAACCGTAGAAATCAGTAAATTTTCCGTCAGATACCGATTATCTAACCAAGAGAAATGGTTGCTTCGTCTCCGGGACCTAAAATATAAACTCCCTGAAGAAAGAAGGAACCACCCAGGGCTCAAACTACTTAAACTCCAACTCCACACACCATTTGAATGGGATGTGGCCCATAAATACAGTAAGGCTAATAATGTTCCATGTTTTGCGATTGACAGCGGCCATCTCGCACGAAATGAATTACCTTTGTGGAAAAGTGAGCTTCTTTCAAGGAAAAACCTTCTCAAAATTACAGATGAACCGGATTTTGATCTGGATAACCACTTTAGTGAATGTCATTCCCTGGCAAAAATTGTACTTACCACACCAAACCATTTACCAAACATGCATCACCTGACTTGGCTCTCCGACAGATTTGGGGAGAAAAGAGAAAAAACTCTTGCGCGCAGGATTAGAAGTATTCATGAAAACGGGTTGCTGAATCCCGGACCTTCTTCAAGAACAGGCATACATCATGTACACATTTGTGGTTGGATGCATTTAATAACAGAGGCTCCATGGAAAACCCTGACAGACTTATTGTTGGGGTTAATCTCTAAACGGATATTTTTGACCAGAAAGGGAAACTGTGAGCCCACAGTTGAGCGGTTAGCTATTTATGGTACCCAAGACCAATTCTTCAATTTTAGCTCACTTTAGACACTTATTGAGTAAGGATAATCATATGTTAGAAATAAAATTCATTAGGGAAAACAGCGACTTAATTGGAAAAGCCCTCAAGGCCCGAGGCAACGATCTCGACCTTGAGTCTCTGCTTGAGGTCGACTCCCAAAGGAGGAAGCTACTTCAAGAGGTAGAAGACCTTAGAAACCTCAGAAATAGGGTATCAGAGGAAATAGGGAGACAAAAAAAAGAAAAAAAGGACGCTGAAGGACTCATAACCCAAATGAAAGAAGTTGCTTCCAGAATCAAGGAACTAGACAAACTTCTTGAAAAAAAAGAGACATCTCTTAACGAATATCTTTTTTTAATGCCCAACATCCCCCATCCTTCTGTGCCGGTAGGTAAGGATGAGACAGAAAATCCGGCCATAAGGACCTGGGGAGACATATTGGAATTTGATTTCAAACCGGTTCCACACTGGGAGATAGGAGAAAGGCTGAATATTATCGACTTTGAAAGGGCTGCAAAGATCGCAGGTGCGAGATTCGCGGTTTACCGTGGACAGGGAGCAAAGATCGAAAGGGCCTTAATCAATTTTATGTTGGATTTGCACCAGGACCTCCACGGTTACACAGAAATCCTTCCACCATTCATTGTAAACGAAAATTCGCTCCTAGGCACAGGCCAACTTCCAAAGTTTGCTGACGATCTATTCAAACTGGAAAACTGGAACTACTATCTAATACCAACTGCGGAAGTACCCATTACGAACTTGCATCGTGACGAAATCCTCGACGAGGAGATGTTACCAATTCACTATATGGCCTACACGCCCTGTTTTCGATCAGAGGCAGGATCATATGGTAAAGACACCAGAGGCATAGTGCGGCAACACCAGTTCAACAAAGTAGAACTCGTTAAATTTTGCCGGCCGGAAAATTCTTATACTGAGTTAGAATTATTGCTTTTGGACGCTGAAGAGGTCCTGCAAAAACTTAATCTTCCATATAGGACCATTGAGTTATGTACTGGAGATCTTGGTTTTTCCGCTGCAAAAACCTATGACATAGAGGTTTGGCTCCCTGGGCAAAACAGGTTCTGCGAAATTTCTTCCTGTAGTAATTTTGAGGCCTTTCAGGCAAGGCGTGCAAATATACGTTATCGCCCCAAAGGACAGACAAAAACCCGTTTATTGCACACGCTAAATGGCTCCGGACTGGCAGTAGGACGTACTCTTGTTGCCATATTGGAAAACTACCAGCAGAAAGACGGTAGTGTTTTGGTTCCAGAGGCCTTGGTCAAATATATGCGGGGTGTTGAAAGAATTACGAGACAAGACTAGTGAGCGTTAGCGCCTTGAAACTTGAAACCTGAAATTGGAAATTCGGATAAGGTGAAAAAATACTCCCACTTACCCGCATAGCAAAGCTGGGACTATCAGCATGTAATCATTCACTTCCCCCTCCTGACAGCCAACAGCCTTTTTCGGGTTTCAAAGCACAATCCATTGAGAATACGCCTTTTGGTGCAACCTTGTCCGCAGTTGAAACCCTGCAAAAGCCTGTCGGCTGCCAGGGAGTGTGAACGGTTACATCAGCATAGCTGAAGGTTTAAGAGATTAATAAAAAGGTTCAGAACAACCGCGGCTATCGGATGATCGTATTATCTGAGTACAAAAACATGAAAGCCAAATTTCCAATTTCCAATTTCCTAATCAGAGAGGATTGTTTTTATCTGATCAAAATGTTCCACGTGAAACATTGCTCTTAGGTTCCTGTTTTTATAGGCAATTAAGGGAATTTCAGCTCTATAAGCAACCATTTCATCCACAACAGAATCCCCTATATAGATAGCTCGATCTTTTTCAACCCCCAATGTCTCTAATATTTTAAATACGCCTTCCGGGTCTGGTTTGGGATTATTCACATCAATGGCACAAACAATAATATCAAACCATTTATCCAATCCGAACATCTCGATAACCGCTGACATTGTGGTGCTACGGTTTGTAGATACAGCAGTCAACATTGGTGGTCTAATGGATTCTATTGTGTTGCCGACTCCGGGCTCCATAATCAAACAATCAAGAAAACTGGTGTAATCCAGGGTCTGAGTATAAACCAAGGCTTCTTTCTGAACTGCCAAATCATCTCTGAATAAATATTTTACAGATTCCTCGGCCGTGCGCATATGTACAATGGATAGTTCTTTATCATTCATTGACCCGCGACCGAATTCCTCAAGTATTGCATCATAATATGCCCTATTAGCCTCTCTGGAATCCAGGAGTACCCCGTCGCAATCAAATATGGCTAGATCAAACCGACTCATTTTTTTTAAAGCCTCTTCATAATATTCTTTAAAGAAAATCCTTTTAAAACCAAATTTGAAGGAATTCCTTTTCCTTGCACCAGAACCTTATGGGACTCTCCCATTCCCTGAGGCAATAATAACATTTTTACCGCAGCCAACTCTGGAGAAAACGGATCAAATTTTCCATCTGAAAGTTCCAGAAAGGTCTCCTCAAAATCGAGTCCGGCCAAAAAAGCCCACTGAGGGGCATATCCAAGAGTAGAAAAACCGACTTCCTTTCCCCATCTATGTAAATCACTGAAGTTAACATGTGCTGTTAAATCCTGCTCACCCACCCTTTCATATAACTCTTCGTTTACACTATGATTCATATACGCCAAAAGGGTCCCTCTGTTTCTTCCTGGATGGAAATACTCTTTTCTCGTATGTCCATAATCTATTGTAACCACAAATCCCTCAGAAATTATACCCGCTAATTCTGAAATCCATTTCATGATACCAAGATTTGCTTCTGTATGGTAACCATCAGGAAGATCTAAAGGAAGCGCCTTTGCGTATTCTACCAGTTTGGGACTGCTCAAGTCTGCGAACATCTCAATAAGACTACCATCTTCCTTGAAGTCTAAACATATTTCCTTAAAACCTGACGCCTCCTTTTGAATAAGATGGACAGGAAAAGCATCTAAAAGCTCATTTGAAATAATACAACCTTTAACAGAATCCAAATCTGAAAGTTTGCTTACCCAACTGATTTTATTAATAAATGGTTTCAAAAGCTCTCGCTGGTAAGAGGCTGTTTCGGACTTATGTTCTACTATTATATAATTAATCAAATTAAAAATTTCCCTGTTTGACAAATAAGATAAAATATCTTTTGCAAGATATCCGGCTCCAGCTCCCATCTCTACAATTGTAAAAGGCGTACGACCTAATATCTCCCAGAATTCCTCTATTTGTTTCGCATGTAATGCACCATAGAGACAATGTGTATGCGGACTTGTGATAAAATCCCCCTTTTTCCCGATAGGAAAATACGATCCGGAATAATATCCATACTTCTCATGATAGAGGGCCATCTCCATGAAATCCTTGAATGTTATTGGCCCAGAGTCCTTTACTTTATTACGAATAATTTTGATCAATTCATTGGAAAAATCTTTCATTTTATGGTACCTTTGTGACATTTGCTATTACGACATTACCCTATTGATGCAGCTTTGCTGCCCCCCTTGGGGATTCAACAGGATAAACCCGCTGGGTAGCTAACCAGGATAAAGCATCTTTTTCAAATATGCAAAATTGGTTTTGTTAGTTTCTTGTTAAAAAATTGTTAGTTTTTCTTTAATAAATAATCATATCATTTTTTTAAACATTTAATAATAATTATAAAAAAGTTTTTTTACATATTATTTTCATATAATATCAATTAATTAAATTCTTTTTAAACAAAAATAACAGCACTTATTAACTTTATCTTTTTTTCTATAAATGGAGTAATAATATGCTAAAATTTTCAGTTAAAAAATCTGATTTTCTGAATCCTCTTTCCAATATTCAGACTATTGTAGATAAAAAAACTACAATGACTATTATTAATAACGTATTTATTTATACGGACGAAGATCATTTATTTATTGAAGCTACTGATTTAGAAATAAGTTACAAGAGTAAAATTCCTTGTTTAGTTACAGATCAAGGGGCTATTACTATTAATGCACGAAAATTTTATGAAATAGTCAAAGAATTTCCATCTGAAGAGATATTTTTTGAAGAATATAAAAATACTTGGTTGAAAATTGGAGCTAATGAGAAAGCCGAATACAAGATTGGAGGACTAGCTCCTGATGATTTTCCGAGATTTAGACATATAAGCAATGAAAACGCCATTGATTTAGAAGCTTCAATTGTAAAAGAGATGATCGAAAAGACAATATTTTCTTCATCTTATGATGATCGTAAATACAGTCTTTCTGGTATATATTTTGAGGAAGAACAGGATGAAGAAGGAAAATCGCAAATACGTATGGTAAGTTCGGATGGCCACAGGCTCAGCCTGATGGAAAAACATATTCCGGAAAAGGGACTGGGCCTTGCGCAAGGAGTCATTATTCCAAGAAAAGGGGCTCAAGAAATAAGGAAAATTATAGAAGGTCAAGAAAGAATGGTTTGGGGTATTGATAATAACTTCTGTTTTGTTACGTGTGGTAATGATTATCTGGTAATAAGATTGGTCGAAGGCAAATTTCCAGATTATCGTGATATAATACCAAAAAGTAAAGACCGTTACTTAACCTTTGATAGATTAGAGGTATTTAATGCACTAAAGCGTATATCAATTCTCTCTTCCGATACTACTTTCAGAGGAGTTAAAGCTAGTGTTACACCAGAATTAATTGAAATAGAGTCATTATATAAGGAGATTGGGGAAGCAAAAGAAACTATTGATATAAATTATCATGGAGAACCATTTGAAATGGCTTTTAATGCAAAATATCTTATGGATGCCTTATCTGTAATGGATTCGGACAGGGTAGAATTAACTGCCAATAACCCGGAATCTCCATGTCTGCTGAGAGGTAATGAAGATGTTGGATTTTTAGGATTAATAATGCCTATGAATCTTGTTAATGAAGAAAATAAATAGTAATCGTTGGTATCCTTCATTCACCAGTTTAAACTTTTTTCGAAAAAACGTTTATTATCAAATTGAATGCCGATATTGAAACTGAAAATTAGAAATTAGGTAACGCATCTACATCTTTGTATTTTTCCCAATTTCGAGTTTCAAATTTCACTGCCAATATATAAGATCAACAAAGTGTAAACTACTTTTGACTTGTCGTGAAGGATGCCTAACCGTTCACGGAATTACTGCTCAGATGCGGTGTTCTGTGAACGCTTACAGTAAAGAGGATTATCAATTTAGTATATGGAAAATAACAACAAAATCAATAAGAATGAACAAGAGTATGCCTCTAAACAGATAAAGGTACTTTCCGGACTTACAGCAGTTCGTAAAAGGCCTGCTATGTATATAGGAAATACCTCAATAGAGGGCCTTCATCACCTTGTATATGAAGTAGTGGATAATAGTATTGACGAGGCCATGGTTGGATATTGCACCTCTATAAAAGTCATAATTCAGGAAGATGGAAGCATTGTAGTTGAGGATAATGGCCGCGGCATACCTGTAGATATTCATCCAACAGAAGGGATACCAGGTCTGGAGTTGGTAATGACCCGTTTACACGCTGGTGGCAAATTTGATCACCAGACCTACAAGGTCTCCGGAGGTCTTCATGGGGTAGGAGTGTCTGTAGTCAATGGCCTTTCTGAATTTTTGGAAGCAGAAGTTTACAGGGATGGAAAGGTTTACAGGCAGACTTACAAAAAAGGAGATCCTGCGGGTCCAATAGAGCTTCTTGGATCTACTGAAAAGCAAGGTACAAAAATAACATTCAAACCGGATCCTCAAATATTTCAAGAAACAACGGAGTATCAGTACGAGATATTACAGGCCAGAATGAGGGAATTAGCTTTTCTAAATCCATCTGTGAAAATCTATCTGGAAGATGAGAAGACCGGAAATAATAAGGAATATCACTTTAAGGGTGGGGTCACTTCATTCGTAGAGTATCTTAACAAAAACAAAGAACTGATTCACGAAACACCAGTTTATATTGAAGGCGAGCGGAACCAGATACAGTTGGAGATAGCCTTTCAATACAACCAGGCGTATTCAGAGAGAATCTTAAGCTATGTAAATAATATACGTACCAAAGAGGGCGGTACTCATGTGGCAGGATTCAGATTGGCCTTGACAAAATGTATTAATAAGTACGCCAGTGATGATATTGTACCCAAGAAATTGAGGGAGAAGCTGGAGGGTGAAGATGTAAGAGAAGGCCTTATATGTGTTATATCAGCCAAGGTCCCAAATCCTCAGTTTGAAGGCCAGACCAAGACAAAACTGGGAAACAGTGAAGTAAGGTCAATAGTGTCTTCAATAGCCCATGAAAAAATTTCAAGTTATTTGGAAGAGAATCCTTCTGTGGCCAAGAAGATCCTTACTAAGGCTGTGGATGCAGCAAGGGCAAGAGAGGCAGCCAAAAGGGCAAAAGAACTTACCAGAAAGAAGGGTGGCCAGGATATGCTTATGGCCGGGAAATTAGCTGAATGTCAGGAAAAGGACCCTGAAAGGAGAGAAATTTTTATTGTGGAGGGCGATTCCGCAGGAGGTAGTGCAAAACAGGGAAGAGACAGGCGCTTTCAGGCAATTCTGCCTCTTCGCGGAAAAATTATGAATGTGGAAAAGGCAAGATTTGACAAGATGCTTGGCAGCGAAGAGATACGCAATCTCATTGCCTCCATTGGTACGGGTATAGGCGTTGACGAGTTTGATTCATCAAAGGTGAGGTATCATAAGATCATTATTATGACAGATGCGGATGTAGACGGTGCCCATATAAGGACACTCCTGTTGACCTTTTTTTATCGTCAGATGATAACACTCGTGGAAGACGGCATGCTTTATGTAGCCCAACCCCCTTTATACAGGATGGCTTTTGGGAAAAAAAAGGAGTTTTTCTTTAAGGATGAAGCAGAACTCGACAACTATCTCTTTGAAAGGGCTACAAAAAACATGGCTATAAGGCCTGAAAACAGAGAACGTTCCATTAAAGGAGAAAAACTTAAAATATTTCTGGAAAACATCGTCTCTTATGAAGATGCTTTGGAGGTAATGTCCAGAAAGGGTCTGTGGAGGAAATTGAGTCAGGATTTACTGGTCTTTGGGGTTAAGAGTCCGAGTCAGTTTTACGAAGAGTCTTTTGTAAGAAGTCTGGCAGAAAAACTCACCAAAAAGGGATATAGGGTGGGACGGATCAAGCCCTCAGGTTCTGAGATTTCAGGCTATGAATTCATTGTCGGGGTGGAAGACCTGGCCTATTTGACCGGTAAGGTCGGACCTGATTTGGCACAGCAGGCGGAATTCCGTCGTCTTGTAAAGGCGTATAACAAAGTGGAATTAATGGTTAATACATCCTTTGAGGTCTACTCCGAAGATAAACCTGTCAAGAGATTAAACAGGCTTGATGAACTTCTTGGTTTTTTCCGAAACGAAGGGAGAAGGGGTATCTCGACCCAGAGATATAAAGGATTAGGAGAAATGAATCCCATTCAGTTGTGGGATACGACCATGAATCCGGAAAAACGGACCTTGCTTAAGGTGACCATCAGGGACGCAGATGAAGCAGAAAGCCTGTTTACCACTCTTATGGGCGAAAAGATTGAACCACGCAGGGAGTTTATTCAGACTCATGCACTGGAGGTTCGGGAGTTGGATATATAAATCATGAGAGGTTCATAAAGGGATATTTTGATGGAGTGTCAAAAGGAAGAAAACATAAAAAGGTGCAACTGTACATATGAACCCTGTCCTAAAAAGGGTATCTGTTGCGAGTGTATACAATATCACCTAAAAAGGCGTCAGCTCCCGGCCTGCTGTTTTCCATCAGAGGCAGAGCGTACCTATGACAGGAGCTTTGAGTTGTTTGCAAAGCTCGTAAAGGAGGGAACTATATAATTTTACCCACCAGGTCATAGATATGAGAATCTGTTATTCTAACAGATACTATCTCTCCGCAACCAGCGGTCCCTTCGTTTATATATACTATCCCGTCAATCTCAGGGGCTTGATGTCTGGTTCTCCCAGCTAAAAGAAGCTCTGTTTCAGAGCTTTGTCCTTCAACAAGTACTTGTTCAACCCTGCCGACCATACATGAATTTTTATCTCTGGATATCCCGGCTTGAATATTCATAATATCATCTTTTCGGGCCATTGCTGTTTCTGGAGTTACTTTTCCAGGTAATTTGTTTGCCATACACTCTTTTTCATCAGAATATACAAAACAACCAAGGTGCTCAAACTCCCACTTTTCCACAAAACCCCTTAATTTTTGAAAATTTTCTTCGGTTTCCCCGGGAAACCCCACCATAACCGTTGTTCTAACAGCAGCATGGGGGAGCAAGTTGCTTATCCGAGACATTAAATCCTCAAGGACCTTGATGTCATATCTTCTTCCCATAGACCTGAGAACATTAGTGCTTGCATGTTGAATGGGAATATCCAGATAAGGACAAATGGCAGTATTTGCAGCAATGGTCTCAAGAAGTCTGATATTTACTTTGCCCGGGTGCAGATAGAGCAATCGAAACCACGGCAAATCCGTTTCTCCGGCCAGAGTTTCCAACAGATCAGGAAGAGTCTTTCCGTCATTCCTGTAAGCTGTGAGATCCTGGGCCACCAGTGTTATTTCCTTAACCCCTTTTGTGCCTAGCGAGTTAACCTCCGACACTATTTCCGTAACAGAACGGGATGTTTCATTGCCTCTTAACATGGGAATCAGGCAGTAAGTGCATCGATTTGAGCAACCTTCCGAGATCTTGACGTAGGCCCTCCATGGAGGGGTTGTCAATACCCTGGGGTCCGGCGATTGTACCTGGTGTTGTGCAGTCCGGTCTTCGATAAGCGTTACGAGTGATTGGGGTGATCCTGTGCCGAGAAAGATGTCAACCTCAGGCAGTTCCTTTTTTAGATCGTCGCCGTATCTCTGAACCATACATCCCATAACCACAAGGACCTGACCTGCCGTTTTTTCCCTTGCCACTGCCAGAATTGTATCTATGGATTCGGACACAGCCTCTTCTATGAATCCGCAGGTGTTTACTATCAGCAAATCAGCTTCTTTAGGATTATTTGTGAGCTTTAGTCCTGAGTTTGTTGAACCAAGAGAGCCCAGAGCTATCTCGGTGTCTATGGTATTCTTGGGGCAACCAAGGCTTATGGCAAAGACTTTCATTATGAAAAAAGAGCAGGGGAAGAGGAAAAAAACATCAGGGAGATTGCCACGGCACTTCAGTTCGCTCTTTCAGCTTGTTTTTCGCATCTACCCAGACCAGAATGCTTTTGCCCCCGGCTATTTCGTCTTTAGAATACAAACCATAGGATGCTATAATTATCAGGTCGCCGGGTGATCCTTTTCTGGCAGCAGCCCCATTAAGGCATATAGAGCCGGAGCCTCTTTCTCCTTCTATTACATAGGTGTCAAACCTGCTACCATTTGAAATATTATAGACCATTATCCGCTCAAAAGGTAAAAGGTCAGCAGCCTCCATCAAGCAGGAGTCTATAGTAATGCTTCCCTCGTAGTTGAGGTCTGCCTCGGTAATTGTAGTCTTATGGATTTTTGATTTAAGCATTGATCGTAACATATTTTTAGTCCGTTAATTCCTCAATTCCTCAATTTAATATGCAAGCAAGTATCTTTACTTGTATTTTACTGTTTAAGCAAGGTGTTGTCGATCAGACGAGTCTTTCCAACCCATACAGCCAGGGCGAGAAGGGTTTCGTCAACAATTTCCCGGCACGGCTTCAGGCTCTCAGGATCCCCGATAAACACATAGTCAATCTTTGTGTTGCCAAAGGATTGGATGTGGTTTCTGATAGCTTGGATAACTTCCGGACCGGACCGGTTGCCCAGGGCCACCATTTTCTCAGCCAGCCGGATGGCCTGAACAAGGGAAAGGGCCGATTCGCGCTCTTGTGCATCAAGATAGGTGTTGCGGGAGCTCATTGCCAGACCGTCGGGTTCTCTGACTATAGGATGGGCTATTATATTAACCGGTATATTCAGGTCGCTCACCATACGGCGAATGACCTGGAGTTGTTGAAAATCCTTTTGACCGAAGATTGCCATGTCCGGCTGTACAATAATGAGGAGCTTGGCAACTATTGTGGCGACACCGCGGAAGTGTTCAGGCCTTGATGTGCCACAAAGTCTCTGACTTACGCCTTCGACCCGAACCCATGTCTGGAAACCGGGTGGATAGATATCTTTGGCATCCGGACAAAACAGGCAGCTAACCCCTTTGTCTTCAGCCAGCTTTGCATCATGCTCAAGGTCTCTTGGATAGTGGTTCAGGTCTTCATTCGAGCCGAACTGGGCAGGGTTTACAAACAGGCTTACTACCACATGGTCTGCCTTGCTTCCAGCCGCTTTCATTAGGGAAAGGTGGCCTTCATGGAAAAAGCCCATAGTGGGAACCAGGGCCACAGACAACCCCTCCTGTTTCCACTTGAGGGCCAATTTTCTCATGCCGGATATAGAGTTAATAATTTTCATTTATGGAACATGCACCTCCTTCTGTTTCGAAGGGATCTCCCAGGTTTCCGTCCAGTAAGGGCATTTCACGAAAACAGGTATTCTGAATGTAGTTTATGATATTCCGATCACCCTGGATAAAGGTCAATCCATCATGATCCTTGGCTATCAGTACCGGAACGGTGTCAATGCCGAATATTCTCAGGGCGGCAGTGTTTATTTCAGGTAAAAAATTTTCATTTGGGTTTAATCCCGGAAGCAGGTCAGCACGTATTTTCTTGATTGGGTTAAAGTGAAATTCGCACCGTGTGCATCCTTCCAGGGTCTCTATGACCTTGTAGCAATGGGGGCAGTCTTCTGAAAAGATTAGATAGAGTTGTTTAAGCGGGTCTGAGCATCTTCTTACAGCATATGTCCCATTGTCCAGGGTGAGTCCGCGCAGGGGGTCTTTTGCGGTATCAAAATTTAATAGAGAGAACATGACCAGCTGCGCTACAATTGTTACCAATCCAAATGTTAATTGTCGCAAGTCCATCAAGCTGTTCAGGATTACCATCAGAAGAAGAATAAGCAGGCAGTAAGAACAGAATGCGTTGGCGACAAAAATCTGGTATCCCAGCAATATCCCCTCGGCTGCAAGACCGGAAATAAGTACGATGCGGAGCAGGGTCTCTGTCCTTGACCTGTATTTTGTTGTTATGGCAATACAGAATATGGAAAAGAAATATGCAGCACCCAACAGATTGAAATAAAAAGGTGGAATAAGTGTCAGGGCTTCTACTATTCTACATCCTTCATTAACACAGAAGGCCTCTCCCTTGAATACTATTAGTAGTGCCTGGGCAATTATGATAATAAAGGCAAGGAGTGACAGGTAGATTACTCCTTGCAGCGATCTGAATTTCATAGACATCCTGATCCTACATTACTGTAAGCGTTCACAGGGTGCTGCAGATGTGAGGCGTACGGGTACGCAGACGTACTCCCTATACTTCAAGTGCCCGACAACAAAGCAGATGCGGTGTCATATGAACGCTTACGATTGATCTTAGTGACAATCCTGATCTAAGGGGATAAGGTCATTATTACTTAATAACCCATGAAAATCATCTTGAAAACCCTTTGTGTCATCATTAGAGTTCTCTTATGACTATAAAAGATCAAGCAAAACAAGGTATAATATCCCAAATTGTTGAGCGTTGTGCCCTGGACGAGGGTCTGGATCCGCAGATTCTGGTTCAAGCCGTGGGGGCAGGGGAAGTGGTAATACCGCACAACAGGCATGTGGAGCTTAGCCGTCCCATGGCAGTGGGAAAAGGGATTTCCACCAAGGTTAATGCAAACATAGGCACTTCAAAGGATCATCCTGAGCTGAAAGCTGAACTGGAAAAACTCAAGGTGGCCCTGGAGGCAGGTGCCCACACGATAATGGATCTTTCCACCGGAGGTCCGATAAAGGATATCCGCCAGGCTATCAGAAATGCCTGTCCCGTACCCCTTGGCACAGTTCCTATATATCAGGCTGCAGTTGAGACCGTGGAACGGCGCAAGTGCTCAATTTGCGAAATGGATGTAGACGACCTGCTTAGGGTAATTGAGGAACATGGTCAGGAGGGAGTTGACTTCGTGACAATTCACTGCGGGCTGACTCTCAAGGCTGCGGAGCATCTCCGGTTGAGGGAACGCGTAATGGGGGTGGTCAGCAGAGGAGGTTCCTTCATCCTGGAGTGGATGATGTACAACCGGAAGGAAAACCCCCTCTTTGAGCGTTTTGATGATATCCTGGCAATAGCTCGGGAGCACGAGCTCACTTTGAGCCTTGGTGACGGCCTCAGGCCCGGGTGCCTAATGGACGCAACAGACGGCGCACAGGTGCATGAGCTGATAGTCCTGGGTGAGCTCACGCAGAGGGCATGGGACGCGGGTGTACAGGTAATAATTGAAGGGCCTGGTCATATGTCAATGGACCAGATAGCGGCCAATGTTCTTTTGGAAAAGAGGCTCTGCCACGGGGCCCCGTTTTATGTACTTGGTCCCTTGGCGACTGATATTGCCCCAGGGTACGACCATATTACCAGTGCCATAGGCGGGGCCATTGCAGCAGCCGCCGGGGCTGATTTTCTCTGTTACGTGACGCCTGCCGAACACCTGAAGCTGCCGTCACTGGACGATGTGAAAGAAGGGGTGATCGCTTGTCGCGTTGCGGCTCATTCGGCTGACATAGTGAAGGAAGTCCCCGGTGCCATAGAAAAAGATCGAATGATGGCCGAGGCCAGACACCGCCTTGACTGGAAGACCCAGATAGAGCTTTCCATAGATCCTGAAAAGGCCCGCCTATATCGTGAGGAGGGTGGGGAATACAACGGACCAACCTGTACGATGTGCGGGGAATACTGCGCAATCAAGACCTATCAAAGGGCGATGAGAAAAGGCCGGGAGGCAAGGGGCGATGAAAAAGAGATCCTTAAGGTACTGGGGCGTATCTCAGAGTGATTTTAAGTCCGCCGCTTCCTGTTTTCTAACCCCGGTTTATGCCGATTTTACTTTGGTCCTGTGGAAATGAATTCTGGTCCGGTTCTTACTATTGCCGGCTCTGACTCAGGTGGTGGCGCCGGTCTCCAACAAGACCTGAAAGTCTTTACGGTCCTTGGGTCCTATGGCTCAAGCGTTGTTACCGCACTGACTGCTCAGAACACCCTTGGGGTCCATGCTGTTGAGCCCGTAGATCCTGATTTTGTTGGGAAGCAGCTTGATGCCGTGCTTGAAGACATCCGCCCAACAGCCATCAAGATCGGTATGCTGGCCAACACAGCTATTGTGGAGATTGTTGCGGATCGTCTGGGTCGGTATATTAATAAAGATACCATACTGGTGGTAGATCCTGTCATGGTTTCTAAAAACGGGCATGGACTTCTGGAACAAGATGCAGTGGATGTCCTAAGGACCAGGCTTCTTCCTCTTGCGGACGTATTTACACCCAATATCCCGGAGGCTGAAGTCCTTCTCGGCCGGCACATCCAGACACTGGACGAGGTGCGACGAGGTGCCACGGATCTCCTCAAGCTCGCAGATTGCCCTTGTGTCATTCTGAAAGGAGGCCATCTCCGTAACCATGATCCTGTGGATGTTCTTGCTCATGAAGAAGGGGTTTTAGAGATAACAGGGACCCGCATTCCCACACGACACACTCATGGCACAGGCTGTACCTTTTCTGCCGCCCTGTTGGTGTTTCTGGCTCGTGGACTGGGAATAGTAAAAGCCGCTCAGGAGGCCAAAGAATTTGTGATCCGGGCAATCAAGGGGGCAGTGCCTGTCGGCAAGGGTATAGGGCCTACCAATCCTTTGAGTGTAATCGAAGACGATATTGCCCGTTACCCCGTAATCCAAGCCCTTGAGAAGGCGTGGAAGCGTCTTTTGTCAGTCCCGTGTCGCTCTTTGGTCCCAGAGGTCCAAATGAATCTTGGCTATGCCCTTCCGTGGGCAAGTTCTGTGCAAGATGTGGCTGCTTTTCCCGGAAGGATTGTAGGCCTGGAAGAAGGTGTAGCAAGGATAAGGGGTCCTGCATATGGGGTCTCAAGCCATGTGGCCAGGATAATATTGACCGCGATGGGCCATGATCGTGGATACAGGTCGGCCATGAATATCCGCAATGATCTCTGGTATCTTGAGCGGGCACAGGACTTTGGTTACTCAACGGCTGAGTTCTCCAGAAAGGATGAACCCGAGGACGTGAAAGCAAAGGAAGGCTCTACCTTGGTATGGGGCGTAAAGAGGGCTATTGATGGGGCAGATATGGTGCCGGATATCATACATGATGCAGGAGATATAGGAAAAGAGCCGATTATTCGAGTCCTGGGACACGATCCCTTAGAAGTGGTGGACAAGGCCTTGAAATTGGCTGGTTTTTCGTAGCTTTTATAATGAGCCTGCAGTCCAATACAAGCCGGGCTGGATATACCGGGAACCCCACATCATTTCATTTACAGTTACCAAATCTCTTAGCCGGCGTGATAGGCAAAAGTCCACTTAATCCAGGACATTCCCCAAATGCATATTCCATGAGGCGCAAGCCAGCCCCATAAAGCAGTTTTGCCATTAGTCCATGGGTGCCGCTTATCATCCGGAGCATCTGTTGAACTTCCTCTTGGGTCAGGACGGTTGGAGGGCTCGGTTTTCGTTTTGAACGGACAGGGGCGATCTTGCCATCAAGGGGCTGATTAAGGACATCACGATAGAGAAAGACGAGAGCATTCAAGGCCTGGCGCTGTGTGGAGGCAGCAACATTGCCTTTGGTCGCCAAGTGTGATAGAAATTTTTCAATATGCTTCGCATCAAGTTTCCGGGGGTGAGTTTTACCTCCGAAAAACTGAATATAGCGGAGAATCCATTGGCAGTAAGTGGACTCGGTGCGATAAGCATAATGATAGTAACGGAGTACCTCCCGTACCTGGTCCATTAATTTGGCATCCGGGTCTGGTCGAAATTTTGGTTTATTTTCCATGGTGGATTTAATAATCTCACAATATATGGAAATTTACAGGCAATATTTAATAAGTGGACCACTTTTTCCATATTGATCTGCTTGATATAGGAATAAATGGAAAACATGTCTATCTATATGATTTAATATCATGGAATGTTTCCATTTATTACTCTGTTATACATACAAAATCAAATGCATACTCAACATAATGGAACCAAAACACTTTAAAATCAATAGACTTTCTCTTTGGGGATTGTTTGAAGACTCTAGTGGGCGACCATATTTAGCTGAAATACAAAGATTAAATAATGCTAAAAGCTATTCTTTTTATGAGTCAGTCGTTGAACTATCAAATGTTGCAGATAAATTGCAGGGTACACATGAAAACGAACTAATACTGCCCGTTTATTGTATCGGAGATATAGACCCTATAATTGGCGGAGTGAAATCATTTTTAGCACCAAATATTCCAAAACCTTTAAAAGTCGATATACAGTCACTCAGACTCCACAGACCACTGGAAATAAAGTTCTCTACAGGAAAAAACGAGAGCGGTGCCTTAGTTAACACAATAATTGACTTTTCTTATCATAAAATATTCATTATTGGGAATTTTGAAAAAGCAATTTCTCAATTTAAAACTATACTTGACGTTTTTTTCTTTCCTGATAAAGAGCCAAAATCTTTGTCAAAGGATTTACATCACATCTTCACCACATACATTCCAAAACCTGCTGGCTCAAAACTTCTGATAGGCGGATTCGGTGCTATCTATGCATTTCTTTTTGCATTTATCGTAAACAAATGCCTAACTCTATCACTCTCCTTTGGAGAGCTTTTCTCATTTATTCTTGGTCTATTTTCAATTGTTTGTTTTTTAACACTTGAAGCATTTGAGGACAATATTATTGCTTTTTCTTCAAAGTGGGTGCTTAAGTATATTATTGCTGGTTGGTACTTATTCCTTCTTTTACTATTCGTAAGCCCGTTCCTAATATTCGGGCATTTAAACTTAAAATCTTTTTTACCTGTTTTTGGTATATTGGCAATTGCAATTCTGTTTGTTTGCTTTATACGTACCTTGGGAAGTGTGTTTTTCAACTATGGTGTAACGAAAAGGACTGTTTTAATTCTATGGATAGCCCTTGCACTTTTTATTATCTTGTTGCCAGCGCTTTAAGGAGATTTTTTCTAATTAAAGTTTGTATAACCAACGCCTGGACGCAGACGGGCTAAAAACCGCGCCCGCTGGTCAGGCGCGCCGAGATAAAAAGCATGGGGGATAGGGCGGCCACCCGAAAGCCGTAATCCGCAACGGTTTCCCCCTTATACTAAATGCGGACCATCTGGCGGAGGATGGCTATGTGGGAATGGTTATTTAATTTGATAAGTGATGATGTAAAAAAGGTATTAAGTGCGAAAATAGCATCTACTGTAATTTTTTTTATCGGTATTTTCGTTGGTTTTTATTATCTTGGAGATTGGAGATATGGCACTACTAATGATAATCTTGAAAGCGCATTAAAATCACAAAAGGAAAACTATGAGGCGCAAATATCATCACTTAAAAACAAACAAGATTCACAGAATAATGATACAAAATTAAAATCAGTTACATTATCATCAAATGCAATTCATTTATCAGGGTCGGGACGGTACCTCATAAGCACTGAAAATAATGAGAAGGTTGGCCATTTAAAAAGAATATATGGTTTATCTCTTGGTGATAAAATTGAACTTAGATCTGCATCAAATGATATAGATGTTATTGTTGAGCCAACCAATTATTTGAAGATGCAAGCTCTTTTCCATCTAAATAATAAATATGACAAAATATCATTTACGTGTGATGGAAATGATATTTGTGTTGAAGATTATAGAGCTAGTAATTGGAGAGAACGAGATAATGAATAGAATACCAGATCTGTCAAGATCGAGCTTGTTTTTGAATAATTTTCGCCAACCACAAAATTCAGCGGACAGAAAAGAGCCGCTGATTTTGAACGTTCCTCAAGGCGCTTCGCACCTTGAGGAATGCCGAGTTGCCGGATACCCGGCCGTCCGATTGGTTCTTCGGCGCGAAGCGCCTTGCGAACCAATCGTTCGACCGGCAAATTTTCCTGCATAATCGGATGCTCCGCACCCATTATGCCGCTAAAATTTGCCCGTCAACTCGGCATTGTGCCCCCTAAAATGAACGTCATTTACAAAATTACATATCCAAATGGCAAGATCTATATTGGGCAGGATTGCACTGATAGTATTAACTATTTCGGTAGTGCCGGCAGTGAACTAATTGCCAAAGATTTTACTCGTGAACAACGCCGTGATTTCACGATTCGGAAAGAGATTTTGTGGGAATCAAAAACCGCATCACATTCAGAGGTAACCAAAAAAGAGGTAGAATTTATTCTTAAGTTCCAATCGAATAATCCTGCCATCGGCTATAATCAATGGCCAAAGTGGAAGGGAGATAAAGAGTAATCCTAATGATAGGTAAAATAGAAAGGGTGCCTTTGCGGGAAGTCTGGCGACATGAAGCTTTTGATTTTACTCAATGGCTTCAAGATAATATCGACGTATTGAATAATGTTATTGATCTGAATTTATCTAATCCAGAACGAGAGCAAGCTGCTGGATCGTTTAGTATTGATATCGTGGCCGAAGATGACGCTGGTAATCCGGTAATAATAGAAAATCAACTGGAAAAAAGTGATCATGATCATCTCGGTAAAATTTTAACATACCTGGTTGCAATGGGGGCAAAATCAGCGATATGGATTGTATCAAATCCACGTCCAGAGCATATTGCAGCCATCAGTTGGTTAAATGAATCGTCAGCAGCGAATTTTTACTTGCTCAAAATCGAAGCAATAAAAATTGAAAATTCACCACCTGCCCCGTTGCTTACAGTCATTGTTGGGCCGAGTGAAGAAGGAAAAGAGGTCGGAAAAGCCAAAAAGGAAATAGCAGAACGTTATATTATAAGAGAAAAATTCTGGACTCAATTACTTGATTTAGCAAAACAAAAAACAAAATTGCACAGTAATATTTCTCCAACGCAACATAACTGGTTGGGAACAAGTGCAGGCAAACAGGGGCTTGGATACAATTATGTTCTAAGAAAAGATAGTGCTCAAGTAGAATTGTATATTGATCGAGGTAAGGGAAAGGACTCTGAGAACAAAGCCATTTTTGAAAAAATACATGCCAATAAGGAAAAAATTGAAAAAGATTTTGGAGAACCACTTGAATGGGAGAGATTAGAAGGAAAAAGAGCTTGCAGAATAAGCAAGCGAATAAATATCGGTGGCTACCGTGATCCTGAAGAAAATTGGCCAAATATCCATGAAGCAATGGTAGACGCCATGATACGGCTTGAAAAATCTATGAAATCACACGTTGCGAAACTGAATATTTAAATTGGCACAACAATCGGCTGCAAGGGACGGCAAACAGCGTCGGGCTTTTTCAAAATCAGTGCCCCGCAAGAAGTCTGGTGGTATTTCCAAGGCTGATTGCTCCGCCTTGTTTGCCGCCCCTGAGCCGTAGCGTTATGTGCAAGAGATAAATAATACGAGGGGATAGGGTAGCTCCCGAAAACCGTATCCCACAACGGCTTCCCCTCTATTATTCTGTGGGGCTATCTCGTGGGGGATGGTATGGCAAAAATCCAAGTATGTTGGGTTGTAGTTTTAAACATAGCCTCCTATTTTTTGGCAAAATTAATTGAAAAAATAATTACGGAGTCACCCAGATTGGAACAAATATTTTCACAGTATGTTGATATCAATTTCTATTATATGATTTTTGTTACCATTCTGAACGTCGGGATTTTGTATTTTATTACACGAAAAAATAGACGAGTATTTAATAAAATCATAGACCAACAAAAAGAATCTATAACGGAACAAGAAAAAACTATTAATCTATTAAAAAACCAATTATCTACAGCAACCCAAAAAAATGATGAGGTTGATGTTTTAGAATTTCCTAATGTTATATGGCTAACCGTGAAAGATATCGAAAAAGACTATAACATTGGTCTTAACAAGCTAAAGCAGCACATTGAAAATGGCCTACCCGGTCATATTAAAATCCTTGGAACTGATAAAACAAGGCCGCTTGATAAAGACCGTGATTTAGTTGCTTTAGAAGAGTGGCCGGATCAAGCAGAAGAACTTATAGAGCAATGGCTATTTAAAACAAAAGATATCGAGAGGTATATAAAAGCACATAACCAAGCAAATTCAGCGGATTCGTAAACTCACCGCTGATTTGCACCGTCATGTCAGCAATCACAACTCGGAGACGAAATACATGATCGTCAGATACGTTATTGCATGGCTTCCGATGGTAGTGGTCGGTATTATTAATGGCGTTATTCGGGAGCAATGGTATGGCAACTACCTTAGCGAGTTGCGCGCCCATCAAGTATCCACTGTTACGGGAGCAGTTCTTTTTGGACTTTACATTTGGGCAATCAGTCGAATCTGGCAGCTTGAGTCGGGGGTGCAGTCACTTTCAGTTGGATTTATCTGGCTGGCTATGACAGTTTGCTTTGAGTTCTTTTTTGGGCACTACGTAGCCGGGCATCCTTGGAGTCGGCTGTTTCATGACTATAACATTTTGGCTGGGCGTATTTGGGGCTTATTGCTTGTATGGATCACTGTTGCGCCTTATGTTTTCTACCGTTTGCAGCAGTGAGAAGTTGAGTATTTGCCCTAATATCAAAGCTGTGCTCCTATACGAAGGGAAAATACAAGAGAATTACATGAAGAAAGAGGCTCTTATTTCGCCTGAT
>PQXE01000001.1:77076-78160 GCA_003194495.1 Deltaproteobacteria bacterium | reverse complement strand
GTGGGGGCACTTCCTCTAATTCATGGCATAGTTGAGCGAATGGGGTTAAGAGAAATTTTGTACAACCACATTCGTTGTCATGGGAATGAAGACGTCCCAGCAGTGGAGACGCTGATGCTGCTTATCTTCAATCTCACCCTTGGGAAAGCGCCTCTTTACGAACTTGATCAATGGGTCCGGTCTATTGACTTCAGATGCCTTGGCATAGAAGAATTTCGAAAGGTGAAGTTTACCGACGACAGATTTGGCAGGGCTCTTGACAAGCTGTATAAGGCCGATCGGGCATCATTGATGACAGGCATCGTTGTGAGAGTCGTCAAGTTATTTGACATCAATTTGGATCGAATTCATAACGACTCAACGAGCGTAAAGGCTTATGGCAAAATTTCGGGCAAGACTATGACCGGGTTAGAACTGAAACGCGGTCACAGCAAGGATCATCGTCCGGACCTGAAACAGTTGGTTTTTTGTCTCAGTGTTTCATCTGACGGATGTGTGCCTGTTCATCATAAATGTTACGCTGGGAATCGAACGGATGATACAACTCACATTGAAACTTGGGATACTCTCCAACGGATAGTATCAACTCCAGGTTTTCTCTATGTGGGCGACTCAAAGCTGTGTACAGACGACCAACTCAGCTACATTGTGGGAAAGGGCGGGCGGGCGATCACTATCATTCCGGAAACCTGGGATGAGGTAAAATCATTCAAGGAAGATCTTAGGAAAAAGCGAAAAGTAAAAGAGATAATCTGGCGAAGACGAAAGCCTGGGAGCCTTAATGAAAAGGAGTATTTCTCAATTTTCAAAGGAGAATATTTGACAACTAAGCGAGGATACAAAATCCATTGGATATATTCCAGTGAAAAGCGTAAGCGAGACAGGGGAACTCGTGAGAAGTATCTGAAAGAGGCCGAACAGAATCTGACGGTACTCAATGCAAGGATAAACACGGGCAAGTTGAAAACCAAGGAGGCTATTCAAGAAGCCGTTGAAAATATAGTTCAAAAGTGCAACATTGAAGAGTTCTTCCACCATGAGATCGGAAAGACTAAAGAAACATACCGAGTTCAGGTGGGAAGGG
>PQXE01000001.1:20698-76876 GCA_003194495.1 Deltaproteobacteria bacterium | reverse complement strand
CAATCGTCGGAATAGGAATGCACCCCGAGCAGCAAGCCAATCTGGATGCTTGTGTACGAAAGGGGTTTGCCATTCGCCTGAGCAAGAAAAGAGCAAAGGCTTCCGACGTCTTGGCCGCAGTCGACAAACTGCTCCGAGACAAGAAGGCGAAAACGGCAGTGGAAAAGTTCCGGGGACAACTTGCAGAATGGAATGGACCGGAGAACGCTGCCAGCTTTCTGAAAGAACACTACGGATAGGCCCATGATTGAACACACAGAGGCAATCTGATATAAACCCAACCAAGGCATCCAGCCGACGCCCCAAAGGCCGCGGCTGATGCCAAGCGTCATGTCAGCAATCACAGCTCGGAGACGAAATGGATGATCGTCAGATACGTTATTGCATGGCTTCCGATGATAGCGATCGGTATTCTTAATGGCGTTATTCGGGAGCAATGGTATGGCAACTACTTTAGCGAGTTGCGCGCCCATCAGGTATCCACTGTTACGGGAGCAATTCTTTTTGGACTTTACATTTGGGTAATCAGTCGAATCTGGCAGCTTGAGTCAGGGGTGCAGTCACTTTCAGTTGGATTTATCTGGCTGGCTATGACAGTTTGCTTTGAGTTCTTTTTTGGGCACTACGTAGCCGGGCATCCTTGGAGTCGGCTGTTTCATGACTACGACATTTTGGCTGGGCGTATTTGGGGCTTATTGCTTGTATGGATCACTGTAGCACCTTATGTTTTCTACCGTTTGCAGCAGTGAGAAGTTGAGTATTTGCCCTAATATCAAAGCTGTGCTCCTATACGAAGGGAAAATACAAGAGAATTACATGAAGAAAGAGGCTCTTATTTCGCCTGATAAAAATGGCATAATAAAAGCACTGCCTCCTGAACTATCCGAAGAAAACTTGCTGCGGCTTAAAAAGTTTGGCTTCTTAATGATTTTGTATGACTTTGCTCAAGATCATTTTGTTCGGCCGCGACTTCATAAGGCCGATTCACAACGGCACCGTCAAATACTGAACAACCTAATTTCACCGGTAAAAGAGTCCCGTGTTCTTGACATTGCCTGTGGTACAGGAGGCGCAATCCCTCTTTTTGATAACAGTAACAAATATACTGGCCTCGATTTGTCATATTCCATGCTTAAGCAGGCTGTTAAAAAGGCGAAAAAGAAATCTTTTCGAAAATCCAGATTTATTCAGGGAAACGCCGAAGAGCTTCTTTTAGGAGATGAATCTTTTGAGTTCGTTTTAATGGACACCGCCCTGCATATGATCCCGAAATATCAACTGGCCATTGCAGAAGCGGCGAGGGTGCTAAAGAATGGCGGCGTATTTGTATGCAGTACGCCTGTCGTTGGAATCAGCAAGGATTTTGATGCTACATGGAAGAAAATTTCAGATAAGCGAGGCCTTCATTCTTTTACTGAAGAGGACATTGAACAGGTCTGTTCTCATAATGGTCTGACGTATAGTCGTTACGACACAAATGGGGGCGTACTTTATTTCCAAGCACAGAAAGCGAAATGACATAAAAATGGGGTCAACCAGACCGCAAACAGCGTGGCGGTTTTTCCAAGGCCCGGAATTGCGGGGCGTAATAGACTATATTGAATAAGTATGATAACGGTGTGTGCAAATAGCTGATTGGCAGGAGCAGGTTGCCCATGAGACCGAGACGGTTATATATGCCTGGGCATTATATTTGTTAGTACCTTAGTTCTAAATTTCGTGCATTTTATGGCAGAATATTTTCAAGTTAATTGAGTTTGAAGTGCCTAAAGTGAGCTAAAGTGCCTAAAGTTGTGGTGCGCGCTTTCAGCGCGGTTAATATAAATAGATGGAGCGAAGCGATACCTTAACTTTAGGCACTTCAAACTTTAGTTCACTTTAGGCACTGTTCCGGCTTGTCCGGATTAGGAGTATTTATACCAGATTATACCAAAACTAATCGAAACCACAGAAAAGATTATGCTCATAGCCAGTCCAATATACCCGCCCTTCTCCAAAAAAGAGCTTTTCGGTCGATTTGGGTTATAGAAAACTCTAACCTCATCTCCCCGTCCATATTTTTTAACAACATACTCAGCAGGGCTCAAACTTGGTGCCGAACTTGAAATGCCAAAATCCATACCCGAGCTTATCTTACTTCCACGAAAAAGCTTTCCTTCTACTTCATACTCGTATTCAATAACAGCTCTTTCTATACAACGCTCACCATGGTAGTAGGTCTCAATGTGTGAGGTCACAATTTTTCCTGGAGTATATGGCCAACCCCTCGAAATTTTTATTATAAATAGTCTGTAGACGGAATAAAGTATTCCACATACTCCAATTATTATGGGAATGCTAGAAGTAACAATTCGAAGTGGATAATTCATTCTTTCCACTCCTATCAGAATCATCAGCAGCGGGGCCGGAACTATGCATAGCAGGGGATTTTAGGAAACCAAACATTTTCCCCATCCGCTGCATGAACTCGTTCTATACCGCACATTTATTTACTCACCATACGCAATCTCGAATATGTCCGGTGAGAAAAATGTCCTAGGTCTTATGTCTTCGATCTCCTGCAAGACGTCCTCCTTGACCAGTCCTTGGACATCAGTTTTCGCGGTGGGATACGTAATTGAGTACTTCTTCGCCACATCCGGAATCCTCAAAACAGGTGAGGTGAACAAGTCGTCGATTATCGTATGCGCACGTACACTTAGTCCGCCGGCCTTTTGGATATATCGCTCTTTCAGAATTCGCAAGGCATCGCAACGGCGCACAGAATCCTCAGCATGGGCAACCGTGCCTCGCAGGCAGAATTCAATCCATCTTTCCCACTCTCCGCGCGAACTTACTCGAAATAGATTGTCAATGTATTCATCCTTGTACTGTTCAAAGAACGCGCTCATGTATAGCCACGGCATTGTGAGGTCGCACCACTTATAAACCATGAGCGACAGAAGCACACGACCAACCCGACCGTTGCCGTCAATGAAGGGATGGATTGCCTCGAATTGATAGTGTAGCATATAGCATCGGACCAATGGATCGTAGTTCAGGTCTTCTTGATTTAGCCTTTTCTCAAAGGCGTCGAGACAAGCCGGTAAGTAATTAGCGGGAGGGGGGATGAATCGTCTATCTGAACCAATCTGGACCTGCAATTTGCGAAACTCTCCTGGCGCTTTATCTTTGCCGCGTACTCCAGTCAAAAGAGTTTTGTGAAGTTCTCGAATGAGTCGTAGGCAGAGAGGAAGTCTCTGGAGAAAGTGCATCCCCTGACGTAGGGCCCGACCGTAGTTCGAGACTTCCAACCATGCATTAGCTGGGTCGCTTTCGGATTTTGGTTCACGAGGCTCAAGCTCAAAAAGCAGCAGCTGCTGAGGTGAAGCGTATGTGCCTTCGAGACTTGAGGAACGGAGAGCTTCCCGGCTCTGGAGTGGATGGAGAAGCAACTCAGGGTTGGGAAGCGTACGACCAATGCCATCCAATCGAGCAAGGCTTTCTCGCGCCTTGGATAAAAGAGGCCAAAGCGAAGCGGGAAATTGCCATTTTGGTGGTAGCGGGTCTGGAGTGAAAGCCCAGTCTTTCTCCGGGACGTTAACCGGGACTAATTTCCCGGTTTTCTCCTCTGTGAACTTCGACACATCCATAAACTAAAATCAATTTTAATGAGGTCAAACGAATTAAAATTTTTGGGTCTATTTTTTAATCGATTACCATCAAATTGAAGTAAAGTCAACCGGAATCGATTAACATGCTTATATTACAATATTATAGTGTTAAAGTGGCGATGCCGGATGGCAAGTAAGCGGCTGTAATTATCTGACATGACAGGCGGATATATGTGATCTATGGGACATCTTATATTTCCCTGTCAAGCTAAAAAACTTCTTTTTTAAAAACAGCTAGTTGAACATTTGGGTGTCTAAAAAGCGCAAGTTCCTTAGGCCTGTAACGGCTCCTGCAACCTGCCCGCAACGCTCTCGCTTGCGAGGCGGGCGGGAAGGTCCGGCGGATCTCTCACAATAGCGAACCCCGGATCTAATCTACATTATGCGCGTGCCGTATAAGAGCCCACACTTTTGAAAACGGCAGAGAAACAGGTATAGTATGGCCAAAGTGAAAAAGCATGAACCACGCGAATACCGCATTGCAATGGAAGCGATAGTGGATGCTTATGGCCCAGAGGAACAGGCAATGGGCTGGTACTACTATCTTGACGACAAAATACAGTTTCCGTTTGAAGCTCGTTGCATTGCAACAAGACCCATTTCCCCATTAAAAGCAGGCGAACGAGTTAGAGTTATCCAAATGGTTCCTGAAGATGAATGTATGCGGGAGATATTTGTGGAAATTGAGTGGCAAAAACGCACTTTTGGAGTCCCTCTGGCACAGTTGCAGCCCCTTGAAGTGGATGAAGACACCCAAGAAGCGATAGCCGATTGGCATTATTGGGTAGCGCGCGGCTACGAATTTTGAGCTCTATAGATAGACCCACATCTGCTCCATCTGATGCCTGCCTGGATCAACTCACTGTTCGACTGGTTGTTCGAATCGAAGGGGTTCCCCAACCAGTGAATGCGCTCTATACGCTATGCATGAGATATAGGAAAAGAGCCGATTATTCGAGTCCTGGGACACGATCCATTGGAAGTGGTGGACAAGGTCTTGAGATTGGCTGGGTTTTCGTAGCTTTTAATGTATAAAGAGGGGGGCGAGGGTTTTAAAGGAGAAAGATACCATGCAGAGTGACACTGCCAGCTTGACTAAATTACATATCCTTGAGGCCCTTTTGCAGAAAGGATATAAGAGTGATCTTGTCGGAAAGGCTCTTAACAAATTAGTGGAGCTTGAGCTTGCCAAATTAAAACGTGAACTGACAGAAATTGAAACCGGAATAGAAAGACTAGAAGCAAAATACGATATGAATTCCGAGGAGTTTGCTGAAAAATTTCATGCCGGTTTGGCGGATGATTCGGCGGATAATATCGAATGGATATCTTTTCTTGATATGCGGACGGCGCTTTTCCAGAGAATTAGACTTCTGCAGGAAGAAAGCTCTTGATGAACGCTGAAACGTATTTGATGGACCTCAAGATTAAGCTTACAGTTAGCAGTTTCATCCAATCAGTTGAAATCATTGATGAGAGAATCGTTCTTTCCGACCGGGGTTATTTTAGGGCACGGCTTATTTTGGCAAATAGTGATTTTCTGGAAATTTCAGAATATTTTGTGTGTGAAGATGAGGAATGTTTTCCAAAGGCATATAGATATCAATGGATGGACAAAGAGCAAAAACAATTGATAAAGCGATGGGATAATGCCGAACACTTTCCCGGTTTGCCTGGATTTCCTTGTCATATCCATCTTGGCCGGGAGGACAATGTACAACCTTCCAGACCGATAAATAGTCTTGAACTTATTGATATTATCGAGGAAGAAATCAAAGACAAGCAGTTAGTTTTGTGTATCTGAGAGTCTAAACTCGAACTATGAAACTATCAGAACGAGACATCGTTTCAATAGTAAGCAGGCTGGTACAGACCGCAAACCGTGAACTGCCACAGGATGTCGAGACAGCTCTTCTGGCTGCAAGGGAGAGAGAGGAATCACAGACCGGCAGGCTGCTGCTTGATATTATAGTAGAAAATGCAGGTCTTGCCAGGCAGACCGGCCTTCCGATATGTCAGGATACAGGTATTGATGTTGTATCTGTGCAAATAGGTCAGGAGTTTAAAGTTGAGGGCGACCTGATTAGGGCCATAAATGAGGGGATTGCCCAAGGTACAAGAGAAGGCTATCTGAGATGCTCTGTTTGCGATCCTATTACCAGGAAAAACACAGGGGACAACACCCCTGCGGTTATCCATGTAGAGCCGGTGGCAGGTGACAGCCTGGAGATTTCCGTATTACCAAAGGGCTGCGGAAGCGAAAATATGAGTGCCACGGTGATGCTCCCGCCTTCGGCAGGCGAGGATGGCATTGTGGGGGCGGTAGCAAATCAGGTGCTAAAGGCCGGACCGAACCCCTGTCCTCCCGGGATAATAGGCATCGGCATCGGCGGCACCATGGAAAAGGCGGCGCTGCTTGCCAAAAAGGCCCTGTTGAGACCTGTGGGTTCGAGAAATCCAAGGGATGATTTGGCAGAGCTGGAGGACCGGATATTTGTCCGAATAAATGGCCTGGGGATTGGTCCCCTGGGACTTGGCGGGTCTGTTACGTCTCTTGGTGTGGCAGTGGAGGTCTTTCCCTGTCATATAGCAAGCCTCCCGGTAGCAATAAACATCCAATGTCATGCTGCCAGGCATTGCACTGCAAAGTGGAGCGATGGATCATGGGTTATGAGTCAAGGGTCAAGGGTCATGGGTCACTACCCCCAGTCTTTTGCGCAAGGAGTAGTTCGGATCGAGCTCCCACTGTCAAAATCGGCTATACGGGACCTTCGGGCTGGTGATTGGGTGTTGCTTAACGGTGTTATTTATACCGGGCGGGACCAGACCCATCGTCGATTGGTGGAAATGTTAGACAGGGGGGATTTTTTGCCTGTAGACCTCAGGGGCCAGTTAATATACTATGTGGGTCCCTCTCCAGCCCCGCCGGGAAGGCCGGTGGGTTCCGCAGGGCCCACCACCAGCTATCGAATGGATGCCTATACCCCCCGCATGCTGGCTGAAGGCGTGCTTGCCACAATGGGAAAGGGAAGGCGCTCCCCTGAGGTGAAGGCCGCCCTGAAAGAATACGGGGCCGTGTATTTTGCGACAACAGGGGGTGCAGGGGCCTATCTGGCGAGCTGCATAGAGTCCTGCGAGCTGATTGCATTTCCCGAATTGGGTCCTGAGGCCCTGTACCGGATGAAGGTTAAGGATTTTCCTGCCATTGTGATTAACGATATAACAGGTGCGGATTTCTATGAGATTGCAATCAAACAACATAAAGTCTAGGTAGCCGTTCACGGGTTCAGAGGTTCAGGGTTCAAAAGTTTAGAGTTTAACGAAAATCTGAACCGTTGAAAGGTTACTTGCTGTTTTAAATTCAAAATTTAGAATTCAAAATTGTGCCTGAACAGCCTTTTCGTTCAGACACTAGTTGGAGCCTCTTGTAATACCCAAAAACAGCCAAGCTTCTTGACACAAAACAGGTGTCATGATATAAAAATTTGCTGTGTGTAAGGTATTTTTTGAAGGAAAATCAAGAATTCGCGTACTTTGGGCAGAAAACATATTATATGTTTTCTGCCCAAAAATTATATCCCAAGTAATTTATTAACAGGAGGTTATTTATGGCTGATTTCTACATCAATGTCCTTATGGATGACGAAAAACTTAAAAAGATTGAAGCTGCCGGATTGGCTGATCAAGTTCAGGAAATTGACGGCAAAAAGGTGATTCAGGTAGGAATGAACAAGAAAGACAAAAAGAAACTCTGTAAGGGCTTCACCGACTTAGCATTCGACTCTTCGGATGCCTGTGTACTTCCTGAAGATGCAGAGAACACCCTGATGGGTATTATTGGGGACATGGGAACCCTGGATGTTATGAAGGTTGCAATAACCAAGCTCTACAATCCTCTTGCAGGCAAGAGCATTCGAACGACCATGTAAATACAGGAATTTTTTTGAAAGAGTTCTTTTTTGGACAACAGATCTACTTAAGGCCTTTACATGTAATAATTTCCAAACAAGAGATTATTTCATAACTTCGAGTTTCTTGTATTCAAAATTGTTCACGGATTAGTTCATGGCTGGTAGCTCAGAGTTCACGGCTACCAGCTATGAGCTAGACTTGTCAATCGAGCCGGATTACTCCTGGTGACAACTGCGGGTCTGGTTCACAGATCAAAAGGTGTTAAGCTCTCATAACCATTTTCAGTAACAGCAAATGTTTGTTCAAATTGAGCAGAAAGCGATCCGTCCGCTGTTACTACTGTCCACTTATCTCCCAATATCAGAATATTTTTTCTCCCCAGATTTATCATGGGTTCAATTGTAAAGACCATACCGGGAACAAGGCCCACACCCTGCCCTCGAAGGCCATAATGGGGGACCTCCGGAGGTTCATGGAATTCAAACCCAACACCATGACCAACAAATTCTCTGACCACTGAGCACCCTTCCCCTTCAGCATATTTCTGTATGGCCCATCCAATATCTCCTATTGTATTTCCTGGACGTACCATGGACATACCGGCCTTTAGACTGTTGCGGGCAACCTTGACGATTTTCCGGGCCTCGGAACTGGGCGAGCCAACGAAAAAAGTCCGGTTTGCATCGGCATAATATCCATTCAAGATGGGAGTTACGTCCACGTTCACAATATCCCCGTCCTTTAATATCCGTTTGCCGGGGATTCCGTGGCAGACAACTTCATTTACCGAGACACAAACGCTTTTGGGAAAACCCCTGTAGTTCAGGGGTGCTGAGACGGCATTATTTTTAATGGTGAATTCATGAACCAGGGTGTTAATATCATCGGTGGTTATTCCCGGCCTAATCTCATCCTTCACCAATCGCAGGAGCTCCAGGACTAACTGTCCGGCCTTCCTGATGCCTTCGATATCCTCCTTTTCCTTGAGTCGAATTCTGTATTTCTGTAAATATAGATTTTTGAGATCACTGTGTTTTGATCCCTTTTTGAGAAGACAACATTTTTTATACTTCAGCCCGCTCCCGCAAGGGCACGGATCGTTTCGACCCACCTTGTCATTCATGTTTTTCAGTATCACGTTGTTATTACCCAAATAATTGAACCGGTTTTATTAAATTGTGACAATCTAGGCTGAAGGCTGAAGTATTCCAACCATCTCGCAACGATCGAATGCCCTAAGTTCCTCCCTAAAAGCCTTCTACCTTCAGTCTATCCACCTGAATAGTTACACCTTATCTAATGTTTAAGAAACTTCTACTCCAAAAATCTAAAACCAGCTATAAAAACCAGGAAGGATCCGTTGAAATGGAAGAAAAAACACCGCCTTTTGGATACCCATTCTCACGTTTGTTATTTGCTCATTCATTTGAGAAAAAGTTTTCCATAATGTAAAGAAAAAAAACCTTGCAATGGCAACATGTTTCTCTTATATCTCTTTTTCGAGGAGATAAGTATGGTTTTGCAGCGCTCATTAATGATTAAATGCCTGAATAATTCTTGCTAGTTATTTAAGAAAAAGGCATTTATCGCAACTTTGCGAGCCTAATACTTAAAGTTTGAGGTGCAAGGGAAAGTGATCGATAATTATAGCAAGGGAGAATTGAATATGTCCCTTGCTTTCCCCAGTCAAATCCAAGAATCATCAGAAGGGATTTGTCAAGACTTTGAGCCCGTCCTTCCCGGAAATGATTACAGCTTTTGTAAACATGCCACTTTCTGGATAGACGGTCAAAAAGAGCGTACCTGTCCTTTAACAAATTGTCCTTGTGCCGGCGCCTATTCTCCCCTTCTGTGTGGCATATATTGCAACAAAGTCAGTAATAAATAAAAAGCCGGGGTTTATCGCACAATTTCTCGAAAAAATCCAGTTGCTTGTTCTTCCATATAAATTATTTCCATGAGTTAATTTGGCATCCTTCATTCACCAGTTTACACTTTTTCGAAAAAGCGTGTATTATCGAATTGAATGCCGATGTCGAAACTGGAAATTAGAAATTAGGTAACTCATCTACGTCCTTGTGTTTCCCCCAATTTCTAATTTCAAGTTTCAAATTTCACTGCCAAAACACAAGATCTACAAAGTGTAAACCACTTTTGACTTGTCGTGAAGGATGCTGAAAAGCGATCCGGAAAAAGGGGAAAAGGTGTTACGTAACAGGATACAGGATGCTGTAGAGGAGGCCTATAGACAGGGTGTTGCTGAAGGAGTGCTTCCTGATGTGTCTCTGCCGGCATCACATCAAATTGTACCTCCAAAACAGGAAGTCCATGGCGATTTCGCCAGTAATTTGGCCATGATAACCGCCTCAGAGGCCAAGAGGTCACCACGGGAGTTAGCTGGTTGTCTGGCTAAAATATTAGAGGCCAACCCTATATTTCATAAGGTTGAGGTGGCTGGGCCGGGCTTTCTCAATTTTTTTGTAGCTACTACCTGGTGGCAGGAGAACCTGTGTACCATTTGGAAGGCTGGGGATTCCTACGGCGAGTCCGGGGCTGGTAACGGCCGGTTGGTTCAGGTGGAGTTTGTAAGTGCTAATCCGACAGGGCCGCTACATGTAGGCCACGGCAGAGGCGCAGCTGTTGGTGACTCCCTGGCCAGGGTCTTAAAGGCCGCTGGTTTCAGTGTGGAAAGGGAGTATTACATCAATGACATAGGAAATCAGATGAGGACCCTTGGGGCCTCTGTTTACTTGCGATATTTGGAATATTTTGGGCAAGAGGTCGAATTTCCCGAAGAGTATTATCAAGGGGACTATATCCGTGATATTGCCTCAGGCATTGCCTCTGGAGAAGGGGAAAGATATTTAGACATGCCCCAGGAATCTTGCCTGACATTTTTTATTGATACTGCTGTCAAGGTCATAGCTTCTGACATCCGCAAAGATCTTGAGGAATTCAGGGTCCATTATGATAATTGGTTTAGTGAGAAGACCCTTTACGAGAGCGGGCTGGTTGACAGAACCATCTCGGAGTTACAGGATAAAGGCTACATGTTCGAGGAGGAGGGGGCTTTGTGGTTCAGGGCCACTGCCCTTGGAGATGAAAAAGACAGAGTGGTTAAGCGTTCAAATGGAGTTCTTACCTATTTTGCATCAGACATAGCCTACCACAGACACAAGCTGGAGAGGGGATATGACCTTCTGGTTGACATCTGGGGCGCTGATCACCATGGATATGTAGCAAGAGTAAAGGCGGCAATAAAGGCACTGGGTTATAAGGAAGATAAATTACAGGTCCTTCTTGTGCAGCTTGTCAATCTTCTGGAAGGAGGGAAGATTAAGGCCATGTCAACCAGGGCCGGTGAGTTTGTGACCTTGAGGGAAGTGCTGGATGACGTGGGTAGCGACGCTGCGCGGTTCATATTCTTGACCCGCAGATGTGACAGTCACCTGGACTTTGACCTGGATCTTGCCAGGAGCCAGAGCCAGGAAAACCCTGTTTATTATGTACAATATGCCCATGCCAGGCTTTCAAGCGTTTTCAGGAATGCTGGAGAGCAGGGAATTTCTCTCGCAGAGCCACAGGATATTGATGTCTCACTCCTCAGCACTCTGGAGGATATTAAGCTTTTGAAGCAACTGGATATATTTCCCTGTCTCGTGGCTGACGCCGCCCTTGCCCTTGAGCCATATCGCGTCAGTTATTATCTTACCGAGTTGGCAGGTCAACTGCATGGCTACTATACACGGCATCGGTTTATAACCGATGATCCGGATTTGACCCAGGCCAGACTTCTCTTGGCAGATGTGACAAGAAGGGTTTTTCGCAAGGGCCTGGGGCTACTGGGAGTATCAGCACCTGAAAAAATGTAGGCCCGTAGGGGCAGACCTACGTGTCTGCCCTATACCCCGGTGTCTCTATGGGCTGAGCATGAGGTTTAGAGATGGCTCGAACCAGAAAAAAAAGTCGAAAAATACAGTTCCAGTTAAGCTGGGGAGGGCTTATCGCCCTCACTGTATCTACTGTTTGTGTTTTTCTTTGGGTGTTTATCTTAGGTTTCTGGGTTGGTCAGAAGCTGGTTGGACGCAGCCTGGATGAATCACTCCAGACCCAGGTTGTCGCAAGGGCAGTACCTGAAGCAGAGGAAGTTGCTCCCTCAACTCAGGTAACTCCATTGGATACTAAGGAAAAAGAGCAGCCAGAGCCAAGGAAAGAGTCAGTTACAAAGAAGGTGCGTGGCACGGGTGATGTTAAGCGGTCAGGTCACCAGATCAAAAAGGCAAAGAAGAAGACCACATACTTTGTGTTGCAAATAGCTTCTTATAGAGAGAGGGAGCGGGCAAATAAAGAGGCCCGAAGGTGGAGAGATAAGGGCTATCGAGCTAAAGTCAGGAGGGCTGATCTCGGTCCGGAAAAGGGGATCTGGTACCGGGTCCATCTCGGGGAGTACGGTTCTGTTGAGGGGGCCACCATCTCTGCAAAAAAATTGGCCCAAAAACATAACTTGAGATCTTATGTCGTGCCCGTACGTGACTAGTGTCTAAGTTAAGCGATTAGCTGTTAGCGATTAGCGTTTAGCTTTGAAAAATCACGGTATTACGTTAATTAGAAATAACACCCAACGGGTGAAAATTTGTAATAGAAGAACATCCTGTAATCATTAAACTAATAGCTAACAGCTAAAGGCTAATCGCTCAATTTAGGTAGAAAATAGTGATACGGAAAGCCAAGATATCAGATGTAAGGTCTATTCATGCCTTACTTGCTCACTTTGCAGACCAGGGTCTGCTGTTGCCGCGTTCTCTCAGCGAGATATATGATCATCTGCGGGATTATACTGTAATGCAGACATCCGATGATAATATCGTGGGTGTGGTGGCACTTAATATATGTTGGGAAGATTTGGCTGAGGTGAAGTCTTTGGCGGTACGCGAAGACTACCAGGCCAAGGGTATGGGAAGACAGCTCGTGGAACATTGTCTTTCAGAGGCCGTTGTCCTCGGAATTTACCGGGTCTTTACCCTCACATATCAACCAAAATTCTTTGAGAAATTGGGGTTCAAATTAGTGGACAAGAGTTCACTTCCCCACAAAATCTGGGCAGACTGTTTGAAGTGCCCAAAATTTCCGGATTGTGACGAAATAGCACTGCTGGTGGAGCTTTGATTATATGATTGGAAATATAGTAGCAAAGGTATTTGGCACCAAACACGACAGGGAGGTCAAGAAGCTACAGCCCCTTGTAGATCGCATAAATTCTCTTGAATCAGGAATAAAGGCCTTGTCTGACGCAGAACTCAAGGCAAAGACCCCTGAGTTCAAGGGACGGCTTGAACAGGGAGAGTCTCTGGATGAATTGCTTCCGGAGGCCTTTGCCGTTACACGGGAGGCGGCTCGCAGGGCATTGGGGCTCAGGCCCTTTGACGTACAGCTTATGGGCGGGATTGTGCTGCATCAGGGCAAAATCGCCGAGATGAAGACCGGTGAAGGAAAGACTTTAGTGGCCACAATGCCGGTTTATCTAAATGCGCTTACCGGTCGCGGGGTCCATGTGGTGACTGTCAATGACTATCTGGCAACCCGTGACTCGGAGTGGATGGGACAGGTATATCGCTTTCTTGGTCTGGATGTTGGGGTAATAGTCCATGGTCTTCAGAATGCAGAGAGTAAAGCAGCCTATAATGCCGATGTGACTTACGGCACTAATAACGAGTTCGGATTCGACTACCTTAGAGACAACATGAAGTATTCCCTTGAGGACATGGTCCAGCGGGAATTTCATTATGCCATAGTGGACGAAGTGGACAGCATCCTCATTGATGAGGCCCGGACCCCACTCATTATATCCGGCCCATCCGAAGATTCTACGGATCTTTACTACAGGGTCAATCAAATCAGCCCGCACCTGAACAGGGAAACTGATTTTGCAGTGGATGAAAAGGCCAGGGCTGTCAGTCTGACTGAAGAGGGTGTGGCAAAGTGTGAAAAGCTTTTGGGAGTGAAAAATCTCTATGATCCTGCCCAGGCCGAGCTCCTTCACCACGTACAACAGGCCCTCAAGGCCCATGCCCTGTTCAAGAGGGATGTAGATTATCTGGTCAAAGACGGACAGGTGGTGATAGTTGACGAGTTCACAGGCCGCATTATGCCGGGAAGACGTTACAGTGAAGGGCTGCACCAGGCCCTTGAGGCCAAAGAAGGCGTAAAGATAGAGAGTGAAAACCAGACCTTGGCCTCCATAACCTTCCAGAACTTTTTCCGCATGTATGAAAAGCTCGCCGGCATGACGGGTACTGCCGAGACAGAGGCAGCGGAGTTTCAGAAGATTTACAACCTGGAGGTGGTTGTAGTCCCCACCCATATGCAAATGATTCGCAAGGACTATCCGGATGTGGTCTTCAGGACAGAGAGCGAAAAATTTGAGGCTGCAGCCAGGGAAATTAAATCCCTTCATGATCAGGGCCGGCCTGTCCTGGTGGGTAGCTCCAGTGTGGATAATTCCGAACGGCTTTCAAAGATGTTGAAGCGCCAGGGAGTTAGACATGAAGTCTTGAACGCAAAGCATCACGAGAGGGAGGCGGAAATCGTGGCCCATGCTGGAGAGGGAGGCAGGATTACCATTGCCACCAACATGGCAGGCCGGGGGACGGACATAGTCCTGGGCGATGGAGTAGCTGATATGGGCGGGCTGCATATCCTCAGTATCGAACGCCACGAATCAAGGCGGATAGACAATCAGCTCAGGGGTAGGTCCGGCCGCCAGGGCGACCTTGGTTCTTCCAGGTTTTACCTGTCCCTGGAGGACGACCTGCTGCGCATCTTCGGATCAGACCGCATCTCCGGGATCATGGATAAGCTGGGCATGGATGAAGGAGAGCCTATTGAACATTCCATGTTGAGCAAGGCTATAGAGAACGCCCAGCGAAAAGTTGAGGCCCACAACTTTGAGATAAGAAAGCACCTACTTGATTACGATGACGTAATGAACAAGCAGAGAGAGGTGATTTACAGCCAGCGGAGGCAGATACTTGCCGGCGAGGATATGCGGGAGGAGCTCTATGGTTTTATTGATGATATAACAACAGAGTTGGTGGATACCTATACGGATGAAAAAGGGCCTTCGGAAGAATGGGACTGGAAAGCCCTGGAGGAACGTCTGCTTGGCCAGTTTTCTGTTCGTCTGGACATTCCCAAGGAAGAAAGAGAGGATCTTGATCAGGCGGCACTGGAAGAAAAAATAGCCGCGGTCGCAAGACAAGCCTATGAGAACCAGGCGACCCTGTTCGGCGATGAAGAAATGGCCCGGGTGGAGAGGTTCATAGTTCTCCAGACCCTGGACAACTTGTGGAAGGATCATCTCCTCAATATGGACCATTTAAGAGAGGGTATAGGGCTGAGGGGCTACGGACAGAAGGACCCGCTTCAGGAGTACAGGCGCGAGGGTTATGACATGTTTATGGCCATGATCCAGCGCTTTAGAGAAGAGTCTATAAGCCTCTTGCTTCGGATTCGTCCCATGCGGGAAAGAGAAACTGAAGAACTGGAAACACGGCGCAGAAAGCAACAGCAGAGCATGAGCTATGGCCGTGGAGATGGCGATGACAAGCCAAAGACTGTTAAGCGCAAGGGGCAGAAAGTAGGTCGTAATGATCCGTGTCCCTGTGGCAGCGGGAAAAAGTATAAGAAATGTTGCGGAAGGAAATGAACTTGTTGGTCCCTGGTTTTAAGGGTTCAGCCGTTTCAGCCAACATCAAGTATAAGGGACGCCCCGACCTGGGTCTGATAGCCTCTAACGACTCCGCGGTGTTGGCAGCCGTATTTACCAGAAACGAGGTAAAGGCCGCCCCGGTCCTTGCAGGGCTTGATCATCTCAGCAGGGGCGGGTCTTATGCCAGGGCCGTTGTGGTGAACAGCGGTAATGCAAATGCCTGCACAGGCAATGATGGTATAGCCGATGTCCACAAGATATGCTCTCTCGTGGCCAAGGAGATGGGCATAACCCCTGATGATGTGATGGTCTCTTCAACAGGTGTGATCGGCCAACCTCTCCCCATGGGACGGATAACAGATGCCGTACCGGCACTTGTGAGGGGCCTTTCTGAAAATGGGCTGGAAGCTGTGGCGGACGCCATTCTCACTACGGATACGGTTCGTAAGACAGCCGTCAGGCGCATTGATGTTGGGGGTGTAGAAGTGACTGTTGCCGGTATGGCAAAGGGCGCCGGAATGATAGGGCCGAACATTGGTCCACCCCGGGCCACAATGCTCTCCTTTGTCCTGTCAGACGCAAAGGTGGCCCCGGCCTGGTGGCAGGGTGCGCTTGAAAGGACCGTATCAGACACGTTTAACCGGATTACCATAGACGGAGATACCAGTACGAATGACACCGTCCTGGCCCTGGCCAACGGTCTTGCCGGAAATATGGAGATTAATGAAGTTCATTACGGAGGGACCATTGGGGCTGTATTAAAAGATCTGCTACAAGACCTGGCCCGGCAGATTGTCGTGGACGGCGAAGGTGTCACCAAGTGTGTAACCTTGGTCGTAAAAGGAGCAAGGACCGGAGAAGAGGCAGACGGAATAGCCCGGACTGTTGCTGAATCCCCGCTCGTGAAGACGGCCTTTTTCGGCGAAGACCCTAACTGGGGTCGAATACTTGCTGCAGCAGGCCGTGCGGGTTTCCCCCTGAATCAGGGGCTCATCAGTTTGTCCTTTGATGACATCGAAATCGTGAAAAGGGGCATGGGCGTTGGTAAAGAGGTCGAGGACCTGGCCAAGAAGGCCATGGCTGCCGGAGAATTCACAGTTGTTTTGGACTTAGGTCTTGGGCAAGAAGAGGCCAGTATGCTGACCGGCGATTTTTCAACCGATTATGTGCGAATCAATGCGGATTATCGCACCTGAGAATTTGCCGCCCTCCTGAAAAGTTCTTGACTGGGTGCACCAGGTGTATATCATTTATTTAGAATAGAGAAATCATCTCACCCCATCGTCCCGGAAGCGATGTCCCATCACTTACTCAGCCAAGGAGAAGGATAGGGACATGGTCACACTAAATGATATCAAGCTTAAGAATTACACATTGGAGAACTTACCTCGCCTCAAGGAACTCCGCCGGGCCTACTTCAGCCGACGGCCAGAGATCTGTATAGAGCGGGCCCGCTATGTAACGGAATATCTACGGGATATGGATGACCTCGCCGATGCCCCGGAGGTGCGTCAGGCAAAAAAGATCCGCCACTTTCTCAGGAATAGGGAGCCCGTCTTTCACGACCGGAATCTCCTTGCCGGAAGCACCACCAGCAAGCCCATGGGGGCACCTCTCTTTCCAGAATTCTTTGCTCTGACTCTCTGGCCTGAGCTGGATACTGTCAGCACACGGCCCAAGAACCCTCAGATCCTTTTACCTGAGGATTCCAGGGAACTCAATTTCGAGATTTTCCCATTCTGGATGGAGAGAAACGTCCTTGAGGTAACCAGAAAAAAGTTCGGATATACAAAAGGGCTGCAGTTATTTGAGGACCTGGTCTTCTTCATCGCCAGTAAGGCCGGCACGGTCTCCCATTGCGTGCCGACGTACGCCCCTGTACTGGAAAAGGGTCTTCTGGGTATTGTCGAACAAGCAGCTGAGCGAAAGGAGGCCCTTAAAGGCGCCGGGGACCAGGAGAGTTGTCGAAAAGCCGATTTTTACCAGGCTGTATGTATAGCCCTGGAAGGGATCATGGAATATGCCGTCCATCTGGCAGAGAAGGCTGAACTTCTCGCCCGGGTGGCCAGTGATCCCGAGCTGAAAAAGGAGTTGGAAGAAATAGCCGCTGTCTCTCGCCGTGTTCCGGCTCATCCAGCGACCACATTCAGGGAGGCAATTAATGCCATCTGGATATGTCAGGTAGGTATCCACGCAGAGAATATCAACATGGCTATGAGCCCGGGGCGCCTGGACCAGATTCTGTACCCGTTTATCGCCGCGACATAGAGGCCGGCCGGCTGGACATAGCTGGAGCCATAGAGTTGCTCGGCTGCCTGTGGTTCAAGGTGGCTGATAATGTAACCATGGTCCCTGAGGCATCGGAAGAGATGTTCGGCGGTGCGGGCACTGTCCCGGCCATTACCCTGGGAGGGGTGGATAGCCAGGGCGAGGACGCAGTAAATGACCTTACATACCTCATGCTCCGGATAACGGAGCTTCTGGGAATCCGCGACCCCAACGTCAATGCCCGCTATCACTATAAAAAGAACCCGCCTGACTACCTGCGCCGGGTTTCGGAGGTAATTCTCAGTACAAAGGCAGTGCCTGCCATGTATAACGACGTGGCTAACATAGCCGCCCTTGAAGGACTGGGGGAAAGCACCGAGCATGCCAGGGACTACGCCGTCGTTGGATGTGTTGAACTGGTCAGCACTGGTCGAGACTATCCCTCATCGAGTTCCATTATGCTCAACCTGGTAGCCCCCTTGGAGATGGCCCTGTTTAACGGCAAACGTCCCATCACTGGCGAGGAACAGATCGGTCCTTCAAGCGGGGACCCTGTCGGGATGAACAGCTTTGAGGAGTTCTGGGAGGCATTCAAGACCCAGCTCGATTGGCTGATCGAGCAGGCGATTCAGTTGAATGAGAATTTTGGGGCCGTACACCAGGAAATGATGCCCTCTCCGTTGCTTTCGGTCTTCTTTGAGGGACCGATTGCCAAGGGGCGCGACCTGATCCAGGGCGGGGCACTTTACAATTCCTCCGGCGCAACACATATCGGATTTGCCGATGTAGTCGACTCGCTCAATGCAATAGAGAAGGCTGTCTTCATGGATCGAAAGTTCGGCTTTGCCGATATGTTGGAGGCCATAAAGTCCAACTTTTCAGGTGTGGAAGGTGAGAAGATGCGTCTTTATCTACAGCACCGCACCCCAAAATATGGTACAGAGGACCGGATAGCCCTGAAGAATTCCCGCAACCTCATCCGCCACCTCTTTGAGGTCTACCAGGCACACATCAACTACCGGGGCGGTCCTTATCGGCCGGCCTACTGGACCATGACCAACCACGCCGGTCTGGGGGGCATCTGTGGAGCCCTGCCTCACGGGCGCCGGACCGGGGAGGTCTTTGCCAGTGGCATCACCCCTGTCTCCGGGGCGGCTCCGGAACTGACGGCCTGTCTCAATAGCGTAGCGGCCCTTGGCGGTCGCGAGGTGCCTGGCGGCTGGGCGCTTAACCTGAAGTACACCCCTGAGGCCAATATTGAAAGGATGACCGAGCGCTTTGCCCAGACAGTGGAGGCTTACTTCCGGGCAGGTGGCCACCAGGTCCAGTTCAATATCATGACCTACGAGATGTTAATCGAGGCCAAGAAGGATCCTCAGAAGTATCCGGAACTTATGGTCCGGGTCTCCGGCTATTCGGCATACTTCAAGGACCTTAATGAGAAGATGAAGGACGAACTGATCATCCGGACCCAGTACGATCTGACTACAGGGAAGGCGGTTCCCTTCCCCGGCATGAGCTGAAGGAGGTTACCATGTTGGACGTCTTTACCGATAGGGCTACGGCAAGGCTCTGGAAAGAGTTTCAGCGCTGCCTCGAATCAGAGGCAGCAGAGGAATTCCTGCAGATCCTCCTGACCCTCATGACGATCATGTTCATCCTCAATCCGGAATATCGACGCAACATCAAGGGGTTCCGCGGCCGTTACCAGTTTTTCAGCAAGGACGGCCAGATAACCATGGCAGCCGTGTTTGATGACGGAAAGATGGAGGTCAAGGAGGGGATTATAGAGAACCCGCACATCACTATCACTTTCCGGGATGGCCGGGCCCTGCTCAACTACATAATCTCCCCGCGACCTGACATCCTTGGCTCCATATTGCGACATGATGTGGAGACTGAAGGGAACCTCAACTATCTGTACAAATTGGGTCATCTGGCCAAGCAATTACAGCTCATGATGCCCCGGTTATGAGGATTGCCCTTGTCGGCGATATCGGGCGCTACGCCCTTCACGATGGACCAGGCATCAGGACAACGGTCTTCTTCAAGGGTTGCCCGCTGTGCTGTCCCTGGTGCCACAACCCGGAATTTCGTTCTCCTTTTCCCGAGGTGGCCTTTTATGCGAGCCGCTGCATTGGCTGCGGAGACTGCATGCCTGCCTGTCCCGAAGGGGCCATTGATATGGAAAGACCAGGGCTTATAGATCGTAACCTGTGCAACGGTTGCGGGATTTGTGTCCAGGTCTGTCCTGGAAGGGCACTGGAGTTGGTGGGGCAAGAATACGAGGTGGAGTCCCTGCTGGAGATCCTGCTCAGAGACCGTTTGTTCTATGAGATTTCAGGAGGAGGGATCACCCTCTCGGGTGGTGAGCCGACTGCACAAATGGACTTTGTCGGTTTGCTCTTGGGTCGACTAAAAGGAGAAGGCATTAATACGGCAATTGAGACCAACGGGTATTTCCCCTGGTCGGTCTTTGCCGGTATCTTATTGGATTATTTGGACCTTGTCCTCTTTGATGTCAAGCTGGCCGATCCCGCCGAACACAGACGTATTATCGGAGTGGACAATGGAGTCATCCTGGCCAATCTGGCCAGATTGATCGAACTCCGTCCGGACGACGTAGTTGTCCGTGTGCCCCTCATTCCCGGTTATACTGCTACAGAGCAGAATATAACCGCCCTGGCCGACCGGGTCCGGGCACTGGGCGTAAAACGTTGCTCGCTCCTTCCATATCATCCTTATGGCCTTTCGAAGGCCGAACATGTGGGGCTGGCGGTAGACAGCTCCTTGCCTGAAAAACCCTTAGGACCGAAGGAGGTGGCTAGATGGCGACAATTCTTTGACTGGGCTGAGCTGGTCGAGCCTTAGGACCCGTAAAGGCCAGCCAAAAAAATCTGAAAAAAAGGCGCTAAGGGCGTCGGAGAGTTGCTTGCGAAAGGAGGAAAGTCATGGACATAGAATTTCATTATTATATTACCTACATCCTGGCCCGAAAAACGAACTTCAATCCTGACGATGCATATACTTTAGCCTATTCCAGCCAATACGTAGACGACAACACCTTCCATTATTATGTAAATTTCGAAGACGGCAGCACCCCTTATGTCTCCGAAATTTCTCAGACCATGGATATCACCAAACCTTCTTCCAAGAGGCAAAAGATCTATCCCCTTTTTCACTTTATACCAGGTGATCCGCAAAGCCCCGGTGCTCGTCGCAAAGACGGCCGTGTACATCTCTTCAATACCACACCTGACAATGAAAACGCCCGCTATTTCATGACCAGGGCCCTTGAAAGCAACAACCTATATCGTATCGGCATTGCCACACACGGCTATGCCGATACGTGGGCACACCAAAACTTCGTTGGCCTGAAGGACGATTTCAACGCCATGAGTGGGCTGGTGGAGGCGATAGTGCCTAATATCGGTCACGCCGATGCTCGTCACGAGCCGGATAGGGTGGATAATCGCTGGAAGGATGAGAGGCTGGTAAAGGAACTGGAGATTATTGACAACAACGAGCGCTTCATAAAGGCAACCGAGTGTATTTTCAACATTTTTTGGACATGCCGAAACGAGACGGATGAAGGGATGGCGAAGAACTGGGAGGAATTAAAGCCCCGGCTCAGCGATGCAATGGACGAAAGCTATCTGCTGGGAGGAGATGATCGGGCCCGCAAGCGGGCCTATCGGAGGATCTGTCCGGAGATACCTGATTATGAAAAAAATGCCTGGAGACATCAAGCTATAGACAGGAAAGAGCTAGAGATAGATATCTTCGATCGGTACTGGGCCAAGGAGGACTTCTACACATCCCCCTGGTATCTGTTTCTGCAGGCAGTCAAGAAGCACCGCGAAGTAGCCCTGGCGAGGCTCCGTCCTCTCTACGAAGAAGCCGGGCTACCAGTCTGAGTTCTGCCAAGCCGGCGCGAATCTGGGCGAAACCATTTGGAAGCTCCGGTGCTCACTCCGGGGCTTTCTTTATTGGACCGCGGGAAACAGCCGTTCCCTTTCTTTGTTCCACCTATCATCCAGGAGTAAGAAGTATCCAAAACCTTCGTACTTATATTTGCCTGGACCGGCCTCTGGGTCATAATCTTCAAACAGGCATTCAGTGGCCAAGAGCAACTCTCCAAGATACAGTCCGTCTGCAATCCGCACGATTTCGTCAATCAGATACTTGGCCGGGGCTGGATTCTCTAAATTCTTCCACCGGTAGTTCAACTGGAAGATATCTTTGCCGGAATTTTCAGGATTTACGGATTCGGCCTTTCCCGCAATAAACAAACCCCCTTTCTTATCATAACCATATTTGAGCTTTTCCTCCTCAGGCACATCTTTTAACCTCATCCAGACGCTTAACACCTTCATGCCGGCAATATTTAATGGTGATTCCTCGTATTCTTTAAAGCAATTTATTCCTAAAAAAGTAAGAGCATGACCTTTCTCAAATCCCTGGCTATAAAATTCCAACTCCTCAGCACTGATGGGCTGAAGCATCTTTCCATCCCAGGGAGAAACACTCCCAAGAGTGGTTCCCCAGACTTGATTCAAAAAACCACCATAAGGATGCTCCCTCTTTTTAAGCACTAAGGTCAGGCCGTAAAGGTGCCCTTCAACCACATCATCAGCTAATCCACAGGCAAAAAGCCTTTCCAGTTTTTTCATGTAAGGGGAAGTTGGGCTTGCATCCTCTTCTAACCCCTGAAGATAAACTTTCATCAGCTCAAGAACAGAGACCTTGTCTTTCAAATCCTTCTTGACCTCAGCAATCAGAGGATCATTCTTACATGCCGCTTCAAGTTTCAACTGGTTAAGCTTGTTTTTCGGTAAAGCGGTTGCCGTTTCTTGCGTCGGCTGAGTACAGGCACTTAGCAGGAATATCAGCCCAACTAAACCCGGAAAAAATCGAAATTTCCATGTCTTTTCCATATTGAATTCCTTTGTTAATGTAGTTTAAACTATAGTGTACTAAAAAGTCCTCTTCTCAAAAAACAGGGTGATTTGCTCAGAATCATTCTGTCTTTCCACATTTGCGTCGATTCCTTGAGTAACCCAATGAAGGTATTGTAATCTTGCCTATATCTGAGGAAGGTGTTTTGAGCCTGCCCGCCCCTGTTCATCACATGATATCAGGTGCCCGGATATTCTATTCTCAATGGCAATAACACAGAACTCAAATATCAAGAAGTATAACAAAAGTCAAACGGGGAGTTACCCCCCCCTTTTTTTTATTCTTGAACAATGGATTTATGGTTAGGCCTAACAGTTGATTCCTGGATTTGACTTCGCTTTCATTCAGACTGCGCCCAAGTTGGGAGCTTTTTCACAACGCATATCCCCGGATGACAAAGAGTTCCACCATCTTCACCCTGCGCAGCTGATGAGGCTCCTGCGATGCTCGCGGGTCAGCGCCGCGATTCTGTGTGAAAAAAATCACTTGTCTTGAGTCTCAATTAGGTATATTGTTGAGTCTCAATCGGAGGCGAGACTATGAAATTCTTAAGTGTCAGAGATTTAAAGACAAAATCTTCACAAGTTTGGAAGGATTTATCGGAGCAAAAGGAAATGGTCGTGACAAGCAACGGTCGGCCCATAGCCCTTCTTTCATCTATTAATGAAAACAATCTTGAACAAGTTTTAACTGCCTTTAGACGCGCTCAAGCGACGAATGCCTTGGCATCAATTCAATACGATTCCATTCAAAAGGGGACTGATATGATATCCATGGATGAGATAAATGCTGAAATTGAAGTAATAAGGTCTAAACGTAAAAGATGAAAATTGTATTGGACACAAATGTTCTTATCTTTGGCCTGCTTACCCCTTTCGGCCCAAGCGGTGAAATTGTTCGGATGGTATTCTCAGGCGAACTTATAGTATATATAGATGCCAGGATTTTAGCAGAATATAAGGATGTTCTTCACCGTCCAAACTTTAAATTCAATAAGGACCATATTGGCATATTGCTTGATTTTATAAAGAAATACGGCCAGTTTACTTCAAGTTCGCCGCTTAAGAATCGTTTGCCGGATCCCGACGATGAACCATTCCTCGAAGTTGCCATCGCCGGAATGGTAAAATCTTTAGTCACAGGAAATAGAAAACATTATCCGTCTTTAGTTTTTAAGGGGGTAAATATTTTTTCTCCCTCTGAATTTCTTAAATTTTATCGAAAACAGGATAAAGACACAGAACCATGCTAATGCAGTCGACGCAAAAAGCCGCGTGGCTGATTTGCGCAGCTCGGCGTTTGAAAGGCAGGTTACTTGGTGAACACTACGATGAAGGACCCTATGTTTGCTACAACATTAGCTGCCATACTTCGAGAGCGAGGGGTGGACGTAATCTATCCTTGTGTTCGGGATTTGCTCGAAAATGGTCTTACCTTGGCTCGATTTTCTGATGGTGAGTTCAAACCGCAACGCCAAGACATAACCCAGTACATGGCGGCGTGGTCAAAGCATGTGGGGCTCGGGGAGGAGGAATGTCGAAGTTGGCTGATTGAATACTGCGTAGCCATGCTTTCTCCAATATCGAGAACATCGCCCTCTGGAATACGACATAGCACGAAATCCAACATCAAATACGTATACAGGTCTGATGTCCCGTTTTCTTGCGAGCACGAGGATAATTTTTTCAGGGCTCAGTGCAGTAAGGATTGTCCGGCATATGCCGCTATGATACCCAAGGCTTGCGGCGGAAGGAACGAAACGTCGAAGGAATCTGCTTTGGCACGACCGGCCGACGTCGTAGAGGCGCAAGTCATCTCTGTGAAAGCAAGCTACAGAGATCAATTCGAGATCGCCTTACGATTCATACACGACGAGACGAAGAAAAAGACCAAAAAGAAGCGGATCGCCCAACTTCTAAATGAACAAGGACTGAAAACCAGAACGGGGCGAAGATGGACATACGGCATCTTACATTGTGAACTGACAAAGATGAAAGGAAATCAGGTTGCCGACACGTCGAACCAGAGTATGGACACAGACGCTGAATAGCCGCGCAGTTTTTGCTTTTCGGTGGGTTGCGGTAAAACGTGCGCTGTAATTCCGTGAACGGTTACAAATTTTTTTCCACAATTCAACATTCAGCATTCAACATTGAATTTCATGCGTACGTCCCGGGCCAGGTCTGTCTGACAGAAGATTGTGAGCTGGTCTTCAGGGAAAATTTTGGTATTTCCATCCGGTATAAGCACATTGCCCCTACGCCCAACGGAAACCACTGTAGCGCTCTGTGGCAGCTTGATCTCAGCCAACTTTTTACCCGCGTAGGCGCAACCGGGGTTTACCCGGACTTCGATAAATTCAACACCTGAGACTTTCCTGAGCGCCATTCGTTCCCGAATGTGTTGGGCCTGTTGTTTTTTCAATAGCCCCACGTCATAGGCCCGCAAGATATCGCTTCGACTGATAAGCCCAAGCAATTTTTGGTTGGCATGACGCGAGACCACGGGAAGCCTCGCAAGGTCCCTGGGTCCCATCTTGCGTATGGCAGACCAGATGGGTTCATCCGGAAAGACCGAGACAGGATCTGTCGTGGCCACGTCACTCACCTTGAGATCACGTATCATGACGCCCTCACTGTCAAGCGCGCGCTCCATGTCCTGCAGGGTGACTATGCCGTAGAGGTCTTCGTCGTTTTCCATGACAGGGAACCCATAAAGATGGGTCTCCTGGAAAATTGCAAAAAGCTCTGCCAGGGGCCGGTCCTTATGAACCGTAATGGGTGCCTGATTCATGACTTCTTCAACCAGGACCCCTTGCATGACGTCAAGGTCTCTTCCGTGATCAAAACGGATTCCCCTCTTGGTCAGCTTTAGGGTGTAAATCGAATCAGGATGCAACCATTGTGTAAGGCTTGATCCCACAATACTTGCGGTCATGAGGGGCAAGATCAGGTGATAGTCCCCGCTCATTTCAAAGACGATAAGTATGGACGTGAGCGGGGCCCTTGCCGCTGCAGCAAAGACCGCGGCCATCCCTACAAGTGCATAGGCACCGACTTCTCCTGCGATATTCGGAAAAAGCGCACCGGCAGCATATCCATAGGCCCCGCCGAGCACGGCCCCTGTGAACAGGGATGGTGCAAAGATACCGCCTGAATTGCCTGATCCCAGAGTGAATGAGGTCGCCAGAGGCTTGAGGAAAATCAATACCGCAAGAAGCAGGAAGGATGCTTTTCCCTGCAAGACATCTTCCATGAATGGAAACCCTGAACCGTAAACCTGCGGCAGGTTTTCAATCAAAGGCAGCCCAAGCCGGAACTCCTCAGCAGAAGCATGAAAGACCCCGGACAGATAAGGATATGAAAAAGCCAGAATACCCAGAAGCAATGCCCCGACAGCCGGTTTAAAAGCCTGAGGAAAATTCCAGTTATCAAACAGCTCTTCAAAGGCGTCAAGCATCCTGATAAACATGATGCCAACCAGGGCGGCGAGAAAACCCAGTACAGCATATAACAGGAGATCCCACGGCGAGTGCATAACATAGCTGGGCACCTCAAAGGCCGGACGAGCCCCAAGAAAAATCTGGCTGATAATGCTGGAGGATACGGACGCGATCACTACATTACCAAGCATTGACACCTGGTGTTCGCTCATCAACAATTCCGAGGAAAAGGCCACTCCGGCAATAGGTGCGTTGAATGTGGCTGCGATGCCCGCAGCCGCCCCACAGGCCACCAGGTTTTTGATACGTTCGTCTGAAAGACGCAGCCACTGTCCTACAGTGGATCCCAATGCGGAACCCACCTGGACAATAGGACCTTCCCTGCCGGCTGAACCGCCCGAGCCGATGCAAAGTGCCGATGCAAAAATCTTTGCTATGGAAACCCTCGGCCTTATACGGCCGCCGCGCAAGATCAGTGCCTTCATGACTTCGGGTACGCCGTGTCCCTTGGCCTCCACGGCAAAGTAGGCAATGATCGGACCGCCGATGAGCGCGCCCAATACAGGGATGATGATAAGCCACAGGCGTCCCAGAAAAGGTTCAAGGACCATTGCCTCAGTGTAAGAAAAGTGCTCTATGAAGGCTATGAGTCGGATAAAAAAGACAGCAGCAAGTCCGGTCCCGGCCCCAACCACAACAGCCATTACCATCAGGACCAGCCCTCCTCTGGGGACCAATCTATCTAACAGATTTGCAATACGGCGTCTTGGCATGCAGGTTAGTTGGTGTCTGAACGAAAAGACCGTTCAGACACAATTTTGAATTTAAAAAAGGAAGTAACCATAATATGTTAATTGTCCATTCCGCCTCCCCATTCATACCCATTCACGGAGACGATATTTGCCGCTCAAATGCAGGGCAATATACCCTCTCCTATCATTCACACAAGTATCATCTATGATTCCGCTGAAAAAACCTAATCCAAACTTAAATGAGCATAAGACTGGAATGTTTTTAATCAGACAGGTAGAATAGAATTCAAGTCTCCGAGTCATGCCGTGTCAGGGGCATTTGTTTTTAGTATTTGGAGTTCGGTTTAGGATTTTTTTTTGAGCAAAGGGGGAGTAAATGAACATCTTACTTATAGGTTGCGGTGCGTATATGGATCAGGGTTACGCATGTCCTGGGGAATACAAGTGTATCAACGCAGTGGCGGAAAAGAACGGGGAATTCGCTCAATACGACAATCCTGTCGTGGTCGGCTTTCTGCGCTGCAAGTGTCCTGGGCGGGCTGTGATATCCAATATAGGAGCGGTCAAAAAGAACGTCAAGATTGATGCGGTGCATCTCAGCAATTGTATGATTAAGGCAATACCCATGTGTAAAAACCATGACTTTGATCAATTTAAGGAAATGGTTGAGAAGAAGTTCGGTGTAAAGTGTGTCCTGGGCACACACGCCTATGACTAAATGAAGAAGAGGTTGCCCCTGACACAGGCATCTTATGCCTCTTCGCTATTTTGTATGGGTAGCCCTTACTTCCCAAGAATCATCCAATCTAAGTGCCCTGCTGCGTCTTGGCAATTTCACCGTTCTGTGAACGGTTACCAATTATTCATTTCGACAAATGTGCCGATAAGATATTTTGTAGCCGTTCACGGCTTGAAACTTGAAATTGGAAAGTAGAAATTGGGGAGAGATGAAACGAGTTTACGAGTAATACGATTATCTGAAGAAACCAAATCATTGAATGCGTTCATTAACAGTACAAAATCATGAAGGCCAAATTTCTCATTTCACCGTTCCGTGAACGGTTACGATATTTTAAATGAATAGGTAACATACTATTTGCAAAACCAGGGAGAGAATCCTTGTGGGACTCGTGAAGGCTCGTGCGCGGTATTGCATATACCAGTGCGGGATAGGTGTTTTTCGTTTTAATGATAGTTGGAGAATTTTCTAATGGCAAACAAGCCTACCTATGAAGAATTGGAAAAAAGGGTGAAGGATCTAGAAAATGAAGCTCTTGAGTACAAACGGGTGAATGAAGCGCTTTGGGAGTCCGAGAAAAAATACCGTGTGCTTTTTGAGACTGCCAAAGATGCCGTATTTCTGTGTGATGAGGCGGGCAGGTTCGTGGATGCGAATCAGGCGGCTTGTAAATCGCTGGACTACAGCAAAGAAGAGTTGCTGAAACTGAGCAACAAGGAAATCGATGCCGATGCCAGAGGATATGAGGCTTTTCTGAAGGTTCGGGATGGGCTGGCCGAGAATTTAACGTTCGAGGTGAACCAGCGCAGAAAAGATGGGAGCCTTCTACCTGTAGAGATTACTGGAAACTTCTTCAAAAGCAAGGGCCAAAAAATAGGTGTTGCGATTGCTCGTGACATCACCTCACGTAAGCAGGGCATAGAGGCGCTGCGTGAAAGTGAGAAATTCAGTTCAAGCCTGCTGGACAATTCTCCAAATCCTATAATAGTTATCAATCAAGATACTTCAATAAGATATGTAAATCCTTCACTGGAAAGGCTAACCGGCTTTTCTTCTGTAGAGCTTATTGGCAAAAAAGCCCCGTACCCCTGGTGGACGGAAGAAACTTTACAGAAAACGAGCGCAGACTTTGATGAAGCAATGCGCAAGGGAGCGTATAAGCTTAAGCAGCTTTTTCAAAAGAAAGGTGGGGAGAGATTCTGGGTTAAAATAACCTCTAGACCGGTCAGAAGTGATGGTGAGTTCAAGTATTACCTGGCAAACTGGGTTGACATCACCGAGCTGAAGCAGGTTGAGGAGACTTTAAGAGACTCTCAAGGAAAACTTGATGCCATGCTGCAGTCTATTGGTGACCATATAAGCATGATGGATGATGAGTTAAATATTGTCTGGGCGAATAAAATCGCCAAGAAAATCTTCGGAAACGATATCATCGGCAAAAAGTGTTATGAAGTTTACCATAAAAGAAAAGAACCTTGCGAGCCATATCCTTGCATCACACTTAAGGCATTTAAGGACAGGAAGGTTCATGAGCATGTTACTGAAGTGATAGGTAAAGATGGGAAAACAATATTTTTCCATTGCACTGCAAATGAAGCGTTAAAAGATGAAAATGGAAAACCTATTACAGTTATAGAAATTTCCAGGGACATCACCGAGCTGAAGCGGGCGGAGGAAGAAAAGAAGAAGCTTGAAGCGCAACTTCAACGCGCGCAAAAAATGGAGGCTATAGGTGTATTGGCCGGAGGGATTGCCCATGACTTCAACAACATCCTTTATCCGATTATTGGATATGCAGATTTGACCATGGATCATGTGCCTGAAGGTAGCGTTGTCCAAAAAAATCTTAATGAAATACTCATGGCTGCGAATCGTGCCAAGGACCTGGTTCAGCAGATTCTCACCTTCAGCCGTCAGAGTGAGCATGAAAGGAAATTAATCAGGATTCAACCCATCATAGAAGAAGCGCTCGGACTGCGGAGGTCATCCATACCAACAAGCATTCAGATAAGCCAAAAAATAGATAAGGAATGTGGCGCCATCCTGGCCGATTCCACTCAGATTTACCAGGTGCTGATGAACCTCTGCACCAATGCCCATCATGCCATGCGGGAGAAAGGAGGAGTTCTGGATGTAACCCTTCTGGAAGAGGAAATTGGTCCCGATGATTCAAAGCCCAATCCGGATCTGTTGCCGGGAACATACCTCAAACTCACCGTAAGTGATACGGGTCATGGTATGGATCATTCTGTAATGGAGAAGATCTTTAATCCATATTTTACCACAAAGCCTATTGGTGAAGGTACTGGATTGGGCCTTGCCATAAGCCATGGGATTGTCAAAAGCTATGGAGGAGATATTCAGGTTTACAGCGAACCTGGTAAAGGCACCACATTCCATGTCTATCTTCCCCGGATCAAGGAACCTGATTACGCAAACAATCCATATCCACAGAACCATGAAAAAGTCTCTTAACCAGCAACCAGCAACCAGCAACGAGGAAACATGGCACGCATTCTTGTAATAGACGACGACATTCAAATACTCGAGATGCTCAGACAGACGTTAGAGCATGAGGGTTACGAGGTGGTTGATGCTCTTGACGGCAAGGAGGGGCTGAGACTCTATCGGGAGGCCCCAACCGACCTGGTCATCACAGATATCATCATGCCTGCAAAGGAAGGTGTTGAGATGATCATAGAACTCAGGCGAGACTTCCCGGATGTTAAAATTATTGCCATGTCAGGAGGCGGCCGCGTTGGACCGAAGAATTATCTGGGAATAGCAAAGAAACTCGGTGTGATGCGCACATTTACCAAACCAGTCCCGCGTCAGGATATGATAAAAGCAGTTAAGGAATTACTTGAATAAGGGGAATCTCGAAACGAGTAACCAGCAACTAGCAACCAGCAACCAGCAAAACAGGGAGGTCGGCAAACTCGATCACGCGTTCGGCAACGCTTCCGAGCAGGATCCTGCTCACGCCTCTTTTCCCCAGTTTTCCCATAACAATAAGATCAGCCCCCCAACTGACTGTTTCATCAAGGATTACCTCGTGAGGGGTTCCCTCCTTGATGGTTATGGAGACCAAAACGCCGGATTGACTGACTTCCAGGGACATGTCTTCCAGAAAGGCCTTTGCGCTTCCTTCCATGTCGGCACGGACTTCGTTATGGGGTTTGTAGTTAAACCTGCATAGTTGATTGAGTACAGCCGTGTCCAGTGCGTGGAGCAAGAGCAGCTCAGAACCTTGGATTTCTGCCAGTTGTTTGGCAAGTCTCACTGCCTTCAGGCTGAATTTTGAGCCATCGACAGGGATCAATATTCTGGAAAACAGCCTGTTATCTTCCTTCATCATCTATGTGTCCTTTTTTCGGGTTGCTGGTTGCCGATTTTTTCTTTATACGTTTAAGCTGAAAAAGCGCCTCTCGTTCCTTTTCCTCAAGGGTTTCTTCCATTGCCTTGATCGTTGCCCGGTAGGTTGGGACATAGATATGGGCCAAGGCATTTATCCGCTTAAGCGTCTTCTTCAGCTCTGCCATGAGGCGCTCAATGCCTACCTCCAGCTCCGCCAGCTCTGCCACAACCTCCATGGCTCTGTGAATGGCCTCGGATGTGGCGTCCATGGACTTGCCTGTTCCATAGAACCCATAGCCCGGCTTGTGTGGTGGAAGGTCTATTCGGACCAGGGGGAGCACTACTCCCATAAGACTTCGTTCCCTCAGTATGACGCTTTCCCCGGTCTTTACTCCAAGTCCGGTGGCCCGGACCGAAGATTCGCCATTCTCCAAAAGGGCATCTTTGAGAAAGGCATAAGTCCTGAGAAGACGTTGATTTACTTCTTTTCGCACCAAGTCTGCCTTTGATGCCAGGATGCCTATATGATTGATAAGGATCTCCTTTTTCTGGTCCAGGAGTTCAAGCCCCTCCTGAGCAAGTACCAATTCTTCCTTCAGGCGAATGAGGTTACTTTTATTTGCGGGTATCTGAATACGTTCCATGATTTTTCAAAGCTAAACGCTAATGGCTGACAGCTAATCGCTTAATTCAGATTTTACCATATTGATCGATCTCTTCCGGCTTTAAACGGGTGAGTTCCTGCTCCGGAAGGAGCGTCACCAGCTCCCATCCAAGTTCCAGTGTCTGGATTATGGTGCGATTTTCGTCTGTCCCTTGCTGCAAAAAACGTTCGTGGAATTCCCTTGCAAACGCAAGATAGAGTTTGTCTGTTGCAGAAAGGTCCTCTTCTCCTATGATGGATGCAAGCCGTTGTACCTGCCGTGCACGGGCATAGGCGGCGTAGATCTGGCTTGAGAGGTTCGCGTGGTCCTTCCTGGTTCTTCCCTCACCGATACCATCGCTCATAAGCCGGGAAAGAGACGGTAATACGTTTATCGGGGGATAGATGTCCCTCTGGGCCAGAGAACGATCGAGGACTATCTGGCCTTCGGTGATATACCCTGTCAGGTCAGGGATAGGATGAGTAATGTCATCATCCGGCATGGTGAGAATGGCTATCTGAGTAATAGACCCCGGTCTGTCGATTATATGGCCGGCCCTTTCATAGATAGATGCAAGATCACTGTAGAGGTATCCGGGGTAGCCCTTGCGGCTCGGCACCTCGCCCTTGGAAGTGGCCACTTCCCTCAGGGCCTCGCAGTAGTTTGTCATGTCAGTCAGGATCACCAGGACGTGCATTCCCTGTTCAAAGGCCAGGTATTCCGCAACGGTGAGGGCGATCCTGGGAGTCATGAGCCTTTCAACTGTCGGGTCATCCGCCAGGTTCAAGAACATGGCCACGTTTTTAAGTATCCCGCTTTCCTCAAAGCTGCGACGGAAGGTCTGTGCCTCGTCATGGCATACTCCCATGGCACCGAAGATCACCGCAAACCCTTCATCCTCAGTAAGGAGCCTTGCCTGTCTGACAATCTGGGCCGCAAACTCATTGTGCGGCAACCCGCTTCCGGAAAAAATGGGCAGTTTCTGACCCCTCACAATGGTATTCATACCGTCTATGGCGGATATGCCTGTCTGTATGAAGTCCTGTGGGTAGGCCCGGGCCACCGGGTTTATGGGCAGGCCGTTTATATTCCGTTTCTCCCCTCTGAACGGCACAGGCCCGCCATCAAGGGGCCGGCCCAAGCCATCAAAAATCCGTCCCAGTACCTCCTCCTTTGATACGGTTATCTCAAAGGGCCTTCCAAGGAAACGCACCCTGGTGGTGGGCTGGGCAAGGCCCGAGGTCCCTTCAAATACCTCCACCACGGCAACGTCTTCGCTTATAGAGAGTATCCTGCCCTGACGGGACCGGCCATCTGAAGGGACGATTTCCACAACTTCACCAAAACCGACACCTTTAACGCCGCTTATCACAACCAATGGGCCGCTTATCCTGTCAATGCCTATGTATTCCAGGATTCCCTTCATGGCAGGACCTGTAACTGTTTTCATAGTTCTATTTTATCCCTAACAGCTGAAAGCTGAAAGCCTTCAACCTTCAGCCTAAAAGCCTATATTTATAAGCTATCCTGCCTATGGAGAAGTGCATTGATCTCCTTGTCTATCTGTTCCCTGACGGACTTGAAGGGGCCTGGGTCATCACCCCGCCGGGTAAACTTCAGCTTGTGGATTTCGGCTACCACAGGAAGCTCCGTGGCCCTGAACAGAGGGATCCGGGCCTTTACCACGTCGGCCAGGCGTTCAATGAAATGTAGTATGACATCAAGCAGGAGGAACTGCTTTTCCGGCCCGGCATAGGTATCCACCGGGTCAAAAGCGCTCTGTTGCAGGAAGTCGTTCTTTAAGAGCCTTGCTCCCTCGACAATCCTTTTCTGATCATCAGGCAGGGCCTCTTCTCCCAGTAATTTTACGATATTTTGCAGTCTTGAGTCCTCCTGGAGGATGTTGATGGTCTTTTCCCTCAGGATCTTCCATGTGCTCCCCACCTTCTCAGTCCACCACGGCTCAACCGCTGAGATATAGGCGGAATAGCTCTGAAGGTAGTTTATGGCAGGAAAGTATCTGGCGCTTGCAAGCTCTTTATCAAGGGCCCAGAAGCACTGGACAAAGCGCTTGGTATGCATGGTTACAGGTTCAGAGAAATCTCCTCCCGGAGGTGAGACCGCACCTATGAGGGTCACTGAGCCCCTTTTACCAGCTAAAGACACCACCTGTCCCGCACGTTCATAGAAGGCGGCAAGCCTGCTTGCCAGATAGGCCGGGAAACCTTCCTCAGCAGGCATCTCCTCCAGTCGACCGGATATCTCCCTCAGGGCCTCGGCCCACCTTGAAGTGGAATCTGCCATAAGGGCAACGTCATAGCCCATGTCCCGGTAGTATTCCGCTATGGTGATGCCTGTGTAAATACTGGCCTCCCTGGCGGCTACAGGCATATCCGAAGTGTTGGCAATAAGAATGGTCCTTTCTATGAGAGGGCGCCGGGTCCGTGGGTCCAGCAGTTTAGGCAAGTCCACCAGGACTCCTGTCATTTCGTTTCCCCGCTCTCCGCAGCCGATGTAGACTATGATGTCCGCATCCGCCCACTTGGAAAGCTGGTGCTGGGCGACGGTCTTCCCTGTCCCAAAGCCCCCTGGTATGCCTGCAGTACCACCCCTCGCCAGGGGGAAGAAGGTGTCTATTACCCTCTGCCCGGTTATGAGGGGCTCAGAGGGTACCAGCCGTTCCCTGTATGGGCGGATTTTTCTTACCGGCCATCTGTGGAAAAGTTTGAGTTCATGAATTTTATCAGAAGAGGACCGGATTACTGCAATGACATCATCAAGTATATAGTCCCCTTTGGGCACGATATGTTCCAAAGTTCCCTGCACATCGGGAGGGACCGGAATCCTGTGTGTAATGAGCTGTGACTCCGGCACTTCACCCAGAATTTCGCCTGGTGAGATCGTGGCGCCGGGCCTTACAGATGGGGTAAATTGCCATACCCTGTCCCTTGGAAGGGCTGTTCCTGTCTTTCCCCTGTGTATAAAGTCTCCCCGTTTCCCTCGAAGCACTTCAAGGGGACGCTGGACCCCGTCAAAAATTTCACACATAAGTCCTGGTCCGAGTTCCACATACAGGGGGAGTTCTTTGGCATATACATCCGCCCCCGGCCGCAGACCGGTTGTGTCTTCATAGACCTGGATAGTGGCAAGGTCCTCGTCAAGATCAATGACTTCACCCACCAGCCGTTCGTCACCGATCTCCACCATCTCGTTCATCGAAAATTTGTGAGCAGGACGTGCCTGTACTACAGGGCCGCTGATCATGGTGACACTAGGTTGCTGTGCGGTGGATTCCATGGTTAATACCGGTTTTTTTAGATCTGTGCGGTTAAGAAACTACTTAAAATCAATCACGAAAATACCAAGGTATGAAAACACGAAACAAGACACAAAAAAAAGATGAACGTCGAATATCGAACATCCCTGCCTGTGCGTGTCCGCACGCAGACAGGGAACGTCCAACATCGAATGAAAAACGAACATCCAATACCGAACATTCAACGGTTATTTAGGTCGAAGGTTAAAGGCTGAAGTATACTGATATACCGTCTCCTGCAATAATTACCAGCTTTTCTTCCAGGTCATAAGTCTTTTCCCCTATTCAACATTCGATGTTCATCTTTTAGCAATTCATTAGCCCATCCAAAGACTTCCCTTTGGTGTTTTCGTCCTTTCGTGATAAATCTTTTCCTTAAATTTTTAATTAATATCGGCCTATTCGCTCATTGATTTTAGAAAGGCTTTGGTAATTCTCGGCCTTATTAAATGCTGGAAAACTTTGCGTCTTTGCGTGAGATTTTTCATTACCCACCGGGGCATCCCTTTTTGGGTTGATGATTGTTGATTGAGGGAAATTCAACCGGGGTGACCCCTGCCTTCCGACCTCCGACTTTGGGGGACTGTTTCACTTCCACCGTGTTTATATTGACCTGTTGATGCGCTGCTTATAGAATATGATTAGTGCCATTACCGAGGGAAAAACAAATGTTGAATGCCGGATGTCGGATCAGACCTTATGCCTGAGATCACTAATCCCCATGACCGTTTCTTCAAGGAAGTCTTCGCCAGAAAGGAGGTGGCTGCTGATTTCCTGAGGAATTATCTCCCTGCGGATGTCCTGGCCTGCGTGGATGAAAACAGCATCAATCTTACAAAAGATTCCTTTGTGGACAATGAGCTTGCCACCCATTTTTCCGATCTCCTTTATGAAGTGGATCTTCATGATGGGTCCGGCGCTTATGTATATGTGCTTTTTGAGCACAAGAGCTTCCCTGATTCAGAGGTTGCCTTTCAACTTCTGCGGTACATGGTAAGGATATGGGAGCAGGCCTGTAGGCAGAGACAGTTAAAGAAGCTGCCTCCTATTATCCCGGTAGTATTGTATCATGGAATTGTTAACTGGAAAATATCCAGGAAGTTTTCCGGCATGTTTGAACATCCCAGGGCATTAGCGCCTTTTGTGCCGGACTTCAGCTATCTTGTCTGCGATCTGACCAGGTACAGCAACGATGATATCAGGGGCATGGTGTTGCTAAAGGTCACCATGCTGCTCTTTAAGTATATAATGTCTGAAGAACTCCGGGGTCAGCTTCCCGAAATCTTTAAGCTTTTAAAGGACCTATCCGACAAGGAGTCAGGGATGGAATATCTGCAAACGGTCCTTATTTACCTTTCAAAGAGTACGGACAAGATCAATAGGGAAAACATAAAAGAGGCGTTAAAAATCGCTTTTCCCTCTGAAGGAGGTGAAATCATGCCAACAATAGCAGAAGAATGGATTCAAGAAGGATTTGAAAGAGGAATGCAGCAGGGAATGCAGCAGGGAATGCAGCAGGGAATGCAGCAGGGAATGCTCCAAACTGCAAGAAATAATGTTCTTGACATATTGGAGGCACGTTTTGAAACAATACCCCAATCCATTTTCAAGAGGCTCAAAGAGATAAACGACCCTGATATACTGAAGATGTTGCTCAAAAAGGCCTTACGTTTAAGCTCCATGGATGAATTCAGAAAAACCATGAATATAATACTCGAATAGGCATCTTTCATTTATGCCGTACGAATTGTTTTGAAAGATGAACGTCCGACATCGAACATCGAATAAAAAAACAAACCCCCAATACCGAACATTCAACGGCTATTTCTGTATGTTAGCCATCAATTCCTTGAGTCTCGGCTCCGCCCTTTTAAGCAGGGCATCAAAGGAAAAATCAACAAGGATTTTTTTATTAGCGCTAAAGGCAAGGCATCCCCCGTTGATGTCCACCGGCTCAGGAAGGAGTGCTACAGTTTGTCCTGTCTCTTTTGATAGATCCATGATCATGTCTTGAGAAAACAGATCCTGATCGCTTTTTCTCACCTGAATCCAGCAATGTTCTTCTGGCAGGCTTGAGACAGCATGGATCGCAAGAAGCCTCAACACGTTGGGATACCCCGGTTCATTCCGGAGAACTGAAAGCCTCTTTTCCGCCTTATCGAATACTTCTCTCAGAAGCGCCTGTCTTGTGACCATCACCTGTTTTCCGGCCTTTAGCTCCGCCGCGCTTACGACCTGTTGGGCATGCTGATATGCAGATTGGCGCTCTTGAGACACACGCTCTTCAAAATCCCTCTGCGTATTCTCCCTGGCTTCCAGTAAGATGCGATCTGCCTGTTCCCTGGCCCTGGAGAGGATCTCCCCGGCCTCTTTCCGCCCCTTTTCTCTAATTGCCCTGCATAGCAGCGATACTTGGTCAGGTAGCGGCACGACGTTTCTCCTTCTCAGTGTCCTATCAGCGTTACCATAAGTTCCCCTGTGGATGGTCGGTCCGGCAAAGGGCCCTCTGTATCGGGGATCTCTACCACCAGGGGCTTATGGAGTTCAAAGACCATTTCATCTACCTTTGACCGAATGGAGTTGGCTATCCTTTCGGTGATCAACACCAGGCCGATGTCAGGGCTGTTCTGTGCAGACTCCAGGGCAGCCATGGCATCCTCCTTGGTCTTGACCGTTCGCGCATCTATGCCTCCCAGGGAAAAGGCCATGCATGTCAGATGATCTGCTATGACCAGGATGTGCATATTCCGAGTACCTTCTTAATAGATTTTCAGATATCCAATTTCACAAGGCCAGAGGGAGGAAGGCGTATTGTAATACTCCGACAACCGATAACGCAGTGAAATTGGATATATGGAAATCTATAACTTCCCCAGGATCATGATAGCCACTATAAGTCCATAAATTGCTATTCCCTCTGCCAGGCCTACGAAAATCAAGGCACGGCCCGCCATCTCAGGCCTTTCGCTGACAGCCCCCATTGCGGCAGATCCCACCAATGCAACGGCTATTCCCGCGCCAAGGGAGGAGGCCCCAACAGCCAAGGCAGCAGAGATATATCCCCATTTTGCTGCATCAGGGTATGCCCCTGCCTTGGCTACAGCCTCCTGCGCCCAGACAATGCACGGAAGTAAGGTAAAAAACCAGCCTGATATCCACAACAAAGGCCTTTTAATCCTCATTGGTAAATGCCTCCTCAATGTTTATGATCTGGTAACATGGCCGGGGAGTTCTTCCTCTTCAATGAGGGGCTGAAAAGGCTTTCCCCCTCCCCGGAAAAACTTGCTGAAAAATTCATAGTACTCAAGTCGTAAGGTCTGGACGGAGACCACTATTCCTTCAAGGGCTATTATCACAATGTTTCCAAGTATTATAGTGATCCAGTAAAAGATGCCTTGGCCGTGGACGTTCTGAACCATGTCCGCCAGGGAAAATACCGCTATAAAGAGGCCCGCATGAGTGAGGGCAAAGGCTGCAACACGGACAAAGGATACAGTGTTGGCAAGGTATCTCAGGAGGTCATCAAGTATTTCAATAAATGACTCCAGAATAGTGCCCCCAAGGCCCGGCGGGAGGTGTCTCCATTTTTTCCCGGTGCGGCGCTGTGCCAGCACGGTCCTGACCGGCCGCTGGAGGATCATCAGGATGATCAGCGCCCCTGCCGCCACCTTTGCAAATATTAGCTCAAAGGGGCTAAGCCCTTCTGATAGGAGATAGCGCGCAACAAGGCCCACACCAAGCCAGTAGAGCAAGGCACCAGCCAGACCGGATGTTGAAAGAAGCTCTCCGTAACGGTGCTGACGGATGACGTTTATAAGGTTAAGGACCAGTCCCAGGCTGATAACACCGATCCCAAGAAAGGCCGACATCACCATAAAACGGTTAATCTCCTCCATGGGGTGCATCCAGAGCGCGGGAATCAGGTCTTCCAGACCAAAAACACTGCCGTAAAGGAGACCGAAAATCATAGACGATACCCCACACTCCATAAGTATAATTCCATAATCTATGTAACGGTACATCTTTCTGAATACATAGTAGCCTAAGGCACAGAGTATGGCCCCGTGCCCCACGTCCCCGAACATCATCCCGAAGAGGAGAAGGAAGCTCACTGCAAGAAAGACCGTGGGCTCCAATTCTTCATAGGAAGGGGTGCCGTATAGGGTGGTCAACCGTTCAAAGGGGCGGATAAGCATGGGGTTGTTGAAGAGAATAGGTATCTTAAGGATGCCGGACCGGACTTCTTTTATGTCCTTTGGGTCCACCTGGTCTACCAGGACTTTGCCGGAAGTGGCTTTGAGTATCCGTTTCTTTAATTCCTCAAAGAGTGCAACCGGTATCCACCCCGCAAGGAGATATGTGTGATCAATCTGCCCGAATTCGGCCTGGGCCTTAAGGAGCTGCCGGGCAAGCAGTATCTCCTCACACAGACGTTTGAGCCTCGCACCGTATTTTTGGGTGAGCTCTGCTCCTTCGGTATCAAGACCGGCAAGCTCGGTCTTTAAATGCTCCAGCTCAGCGGATAATCGATCCAGGGCCTTTCCTATAGTGCCATGAATCCCAGGAGGCAGCTCCAAAGGGTCCCAGAAGGCGCTTTTAAGGGCCCTCAAGAGCGCCTCTTCATCTTCTTTTAGAGACATGGCCAGCAGGACTACCCTTTGTTCCTTGCGGCCGACAGGGATGAGAGTGTGATACGTACCCACAAGGCTTTGTTCCAGCTTGTTGAGATTCTCTTCAGGAATCAGTCCGGCTCTCCACGTCACGTATCTCAGGTCATGCAGGCGGTCAAGGTCTATCTTTGCAGGTTCCAGGAGCTGCAACCTGGCAATCAGACCTTCATGTTCAGAAATGGCATTTTTTGCCTTTTTTTTTCGCTCCAGGGGTCCTAATGCCTCAGTTTCTATGTGCGCAAGCTCCTCCTCCAGGCGAAAGACGGCCTTGTCCGGTTGGGGTACTTTTTTGATGCCGGCCGAAGGACCTGTTGGCCCCAGATCTCTGAGCAACCGGTTTGCCCTGGCAAGCAGGCTGTCGTAGTGTTCAAGGAGAGATGTATCAATATGGGCTACATAACCCAGGTGACCAAGGTGGGTCTCTTCCACCCTGATCAGATGAAGGAGGCGGAGGTCTCCCAGGATAGCCATGACTGCCGAAATCTGATCTTCAGGGGCCTGGATAGTCAGCCTCGTAAGCTTGACCGGTCTAAACATGAGCGACCCCGGAAAATTGCCTGGGTAGCTTTTTTACTGTCCTGCGGGGAGAGAGCCCCTGTGCCTTTGCCTCAAGCAAGGTGATAAGACTTGTAAGTTCCATTTCCTTTTCCAGAAGAAAGGCTATCTCTATGCCGACATGAAATGGCGGCCCCATAAAGAGCCGAGCAATGAGACGAAGAAACCACGTCTCGAGATATGTGTGAAAATCCTCCCAATCACGGACTTCTCCTACCTCTTTCTGAAGGGAGCGGGGCATCTGTTCCAGAAATGAGGAGATGTCCTCTGCCAGTGCCAACCGATGCAAGTGTGAGAGGGTGAGCAGCTCACCCCCGGGAAGACTATAATTGACTATCTCTTCATGGCTCAACCCATAGTGAATTTTAAGTCTTATTACCCACGAGATGTTTAGGATATCTACGTAAGGTCCCAATATCCTTTTTGCAGCTTTTCTGTCAGATCTGCTCCTCAGGCCGGAGATGGCCTGTTTGAGTCTTTGAAAGCAGGATAGGTCCAGGGCCATTTCAAGGGGAAACAGTCTTCCCTGGACATTAAACTGGGGAATTGCATGTTTAAGCGCCTGTCCAAAGGGATTGCGGATCAGGAGGTCCGCAATCTTTGCGGGATTGTTATACGCCCAGAGGTCATCCCACGGCAAGGCGCTCAGTTTCCCCAGCGGATAAAGGAGGTGTGAAACAGCCTGTTTCCCACGGCCGGAGAACATGGCACGCAACAGGACCTTGAGGTTTTCTGACTCAAATCGTGAAAAAAGGGCAAGGACCAGCTCTTGTTCCCTCTGCCCACGCAAGGACCTTGTAACTTTAGCATAGTCCTCCATAAGGGACCGGGCAAGTCTACGTTCCAGCATCCCTGGATCAGTCTTCTCTTCTTCAAGGTCTGGAAGTACACGCCCATACGGAGTGGTAACAAGATATGCCAGAAAGGAAGAGAAATCTCGTGCCTCCAGAAGAAAATGGCGGTCTTGGGCAGTAAGCCGCCTGCTGCGAAGGGCCCTTACTTTTGCGTTTGGATAGGCATATCCGCCTGCTGCGAAGATCATAATTGCTGTTTTATGAACCTTTTACAATTCTCCTTTTGGGGACCAGGCATCTCCCAGGGCCTCTGAAATAAAATCTTCGATTATCCGGGGCTTCCTGAGGACCACTCTGTCTTTAAGCCCCTGGATGTATCTCTCTGCCTGTGCCATAGTCTCCCGGGCCTGTATCTGACTTTCTTCAAGAATAGAGGCAATCTCGCTCTTTCTCACTTCATCAAGCCTTGCTTCAAGCTCGGATTGCAAGATATCGGCGTCTTGTTTCGCCCTGACCACCAGGTCATCCGCCTCTTTTTTTGCACTATCAACAGTGGCCCCGGCTGCCTCATCACAGGATATTATTTGATCGATTTCCGGTTTCATCAGTCCTCTTCAAAAAGATTAGTGATCAGTTGCCGGGATGTCAATTTTGTCGATGTAAATTGTAGCTTCTCAATAAGTCCGGGGCTGTCATTGCGAGCGAAGCGAAGCAATCTCTTCCATAGTAAGGAGATTGCTTCGTCGCTAAGGCTCCTCGCAATAACAGGAGGCGCCGGTGACAGTGTATTGCCCGGACTTATTGAGAAGTTACCAGCTTTTAGCTTAACAATCCGTTTTTATACAAAGTTTTTACCTAATACCTAACAGCTAACGGCTGGCATCCGTCTATGTTGAAAAAGTGTAAACTACAAAATGAAGGATGCCTTAAACTTGTTGTCATAATCGCAAAAAGACTTTAATTTGTTGTAAGCGTTCAAGCGTTCAAGCGTTCAAAGATTCAAGGGTTCGATGTTCAGAGGTTAGGGTTCAGGATTCACCGAAAATCTGAGCAGTTGTTTCGTGAGTTTTGAACGGTCTTGCACTCAAAATTTGGGTTTTCTCAGAGAGAAACCAGAAAGGATTTAATAATCAATGCTAAGCACAATTCGAAAGAGTACAGGCTCCTGGCTTATTAAATTTATACTCGGTGTTATTGTAATAGTATTCGTTTTCTGGGGTGTAGGGAGCTTCCGTTCCCAGAGGCTTAATGTTCTGACCAAGGTGAATGGTGAAGACATCCTTGTGGAATCCTATCGCCTTGCTCATGCCAACATGCTGGATAACTACAAGCAGATGTTCGACGGGCAGATCCCTGAAGGTTTTCTGGACCGGATAGATATCAAGCAGCAGGTCCTTAACGGTCTTATAAATGAGACACTGATCCGCCAGGCAGCCGACGAAATGGGCATATTAGTCAGCGACATGGAAGTGCAGAACATTATCCTTGAGATACCTGCATTTAAACACAATGGAGTCTTTGATCAGGGACTCTATGAAAGGTCTCTAAGAGGGGCCCGATTGACACCTGCTGTCTTTGAGGCACAGGTCAGGCAGCGGCTGCTTACTGATAAGCTAAAAGCCCTTCTGAGTTCCGGACTTGCTGTGACTGAAGCAGAGGCAAAGGACCACTATATGTTCGAAAACGAGGATGTCAACCTTGCCTATGTATTAATTAATGCTTCAGAATGCGAAAAAGAAGTAAATGCTACAAAACAAGATCTGACCTTGTGGTACGAATCACGTGGTGAAAACTACATGACAGAACCTCAGACTAAGCTACGCTACCTGGTCCTTAAGGAGTCTGATGTTGACGATGCCAACGTTACGGATCTGGAGATAGAGGTCTACTACAAGGATCACAGAAATGAATATGAAGTCAAGGAACGCAGGCGCGCAAGACACATATTGCTCAAGATATCTGAAGGCGCTGATGAAGACAGTATAGAAAAAATCCAAAAAAAGGCGCAAAAAATTCGTGAGCGAATAGAGAAGGGCGAAGACTTCGCAAAACTCGCCAAGGAAAATTCCGATGATGCAGGGAGTGCTGAGAATGGTGGAGAATTGGGCTTTTTTAGCAGAGGCATGATGGTAAAACCCTTTGAAGAAGCTGTATTCTCAATGAAGGAAGGGGAAGTGAGCAAGCCGGTTCCAACTCGTTTCGGCTGGCACATAATAGAGCTTGAGGAGATAGAGCCAGGCAGAGTAAAATTCCTGACCGAGGTAAAGAACTCTATCGCCACCAAACTCAAAGACCAAAAAGCCAAAAAAATGATATGGGATCGGGCCAATGATGCCTATGACGAGATAATTCAACTTGGAAGCTTCAGCGCCTATGCGGAGCAACATGAAATTGAGCTTAAAACCACTGAACTCTTCAGCCAAAAGAAACCACCTGCTGTGATAGGGGGCGATCCGGAACTGCTGAAGACCTTGTTTGCCCTGAATTCCGGCGAGCTGAGTTCCCTGCTCCAGATACATCAAGGTATCCTCATAGCCGAGGTACTTGAGAAGAAACCACCTTATCTGCCCTCCCTGGAAGAGGTCAAGGAGCAGGTAAAAAAAGATTATGTCCGGGAAAAGGCAAAAGAGCTGTGCCGCTTGAAGGCCCAAAAATTACTTGAAGCGACAAAGAAACAAGGTCTTGAGGCTGCGGTTAAAGACAAGGGATTGAAAATCCAGCAGACAGGCCTTTTCAAACGGACAGACAAGACCGCTAAAGGCAAGCTGCCCCAGGCCGTTGCCCAGGCCGGACTCTCATTGTACGAAGGGAAGGTCTGCCCTGATGGTGTGGCTGAAAGCGGAAACAGTTTTTACGTCCTGGCCTTCAAGGAAAAGAAAGATGCAGATATTGCCGGTTTTCCGGCGCAAAAAGATGCCATCACCAAACGAATACTTGAGCAGAAACAACAGACCCTTTTCGAGGACTGGTTGAAACACCGATGGGAAAGGGCATCTATCAAGCAGGTTGCAAACATATAGATGGTTCCTCTGAGCTTCACCTATCACGAATGCCGGCAAGAGCTTTCTGGAAATTCTCGGGAAGACGGATAAGGCGGCCGGATCTATCCGTTGCTGCGTGAACGGTATAGCCCTTAGCCAGTAAATGCTGGTCATCGAATCGATGTATTAGAAAATGAAATCGAATAGAGAATTTAGAAAAATTTTCCAGTGAAGTTGATATCTCAAGCAGGTCGTCATAATGGGCTGAGGCCTTGTAACGGCAGTAGGCCTCGCTCACAGGGAGAATAAGCCCTTCATGCTCAAGGTCGCGATAAGATATCTTGAGCATGGACCGCAAAAACTCAGTGCGCCCCATCTCAAAGATTCTCAGATAGTTCCCATAGTACACCACACCGCCGGTATCAGTATCACCGTAAATTACCCTATAGGAGAGGCGGTGTATTGGTTCCCGGAGTTCAATTGGGCCGGGCGATTCTTTGTTCACTTGCCTTCTTTTTCGGATTGAGTTCCACTTCTCTGGGCGTCACACCTATGAACCTCTCCATCAATTTGTGGCCCTCTTTGATCAATATAGGGCTTTGCTCGGCAGCAGGCTCATTAAAGGTGGCATCTGAATTATCTTTCGGGCTCAAACTGTCATAAATAACATAGGGTACCGGTCCCGGACCATGGGTTTTAAGACTCACCGGCGTATAGTGATCCGGGGCAACCAGTATTCTGTAAGATCCTCCCATATCCCTCAGACCATCCATGACAGGTCCCACAACTTCTTTATCAAAGCGTTCTATGGCCCGGATCTTTTCGCGAAGATTACCCATGTGACCTGCCTCGTCAGGGGCCTCAACATGCACAAGCACAAGGGTCTTTTCCTTTAAGGCCCTAAGGGCCGCATCTGCCTTTCCCCTGTAATTTGTATCCAGATAACCGGTAGCCCCTGGCACATTAATAACCTCCATACCCGCCCAGACACCCAGACCCCTTATGAGGTCAACCGCGGCCACAACCGCGCTATCTATGTCATAGAGCTGGGAAAACGTGGCAAATAGCGGCCTTCGACCCTGGCCCCATGGCCATAGTGCGTTTGCAGGCGGTTTTCCCTCGGCCCGCCTCTTTTCGTTGACAGCGTGACGATGGAAAAATGTAATGGCCTTGGTAAGAAGTTCATATAGAAGCGGTTCCTCCTCATAGATATGCCAGGCTTCAGTAACATCCATTCCAGTGAAATCATGAGGTGGTACAGTGGAAATACCCTCAGGACCACCGCGCCAAAGTAACAGATGGCGGTAACTTACGCCTGGAAAAAGCCCAAAAGAACGACTGACCACTAATGGAGCTAAGTCCTCTATGAGCATGTGAGCTTCCTCTGTGCTTATGTGGCCGGCGCTGTAGTCTTCCATATAGACCCGGCCCTCTCTGAAACTCAGGGTAACCAGATTGCACCTGAATGCTACGTCCTCGGGATTCATCTGGATACCCATAGCAGCGGCCTCCAGTGGTCCGCGGCCGGTATAAAACTTTTCAGGTGAGTATCCTATGAGTGACATATTTGCCACATCGCTCCCCAGTGGGAAACCATCCGGAATGGTAAGCACCCTGCCCAGTTCCCCCAACTTGGCTAAGTGGTCCATGGCAGGAGTCCTTGCTTTTTCTAAAACAGTCTTGCCCCCCAGATCGTCGATTGGTAAATCAGCCATACCGTCTCCAATCAGTATCACATACTTGGAAGCCGGAAGTTCCATCTTGGGTGTGTCTTGAGTCTGATCATTAGATTCAGCAACATTTATTGAGTTGACGTCGGTCACAACAAAACTCCTTCTTAAATAAAATGAGCGATTAGCCTTTAGCGATTAGCTATTAGTTTAATGATTACAGGATGTTTGACTATTACAAACTTTCACCCATTGGGTGTTATTTCTAGTTAACGTAATGCCCTGATTTTTCAAAGCTAAACGCTAATGGCTAACAGCTAACAGCTAATAGCTCAACTTAGGTCTTAAAGAAAATTCTTCATCCCTCAAGGGTCTTAAGATCTTCAATGCGGATAACCATGGTCTCACCTGAAATTACGTCAAGTGAGCCAATTTGCTTTAATGCTTCGCGCACCCTGGCCTCATGTGCCTCATGGGTGAGTATCACTACAGAAACCGATGACTCTCTACCTCGTCCCTTCTGCACGACCGAGGCTATGCTGATACCCATGTCCCCCAGGATTCCGGATATCCGGGCAAGAACCTTCGGCCTATCCACAACCGAAAACCGAAAATAATAACATCCTTTCAAAGAATCCATCGGCTTCTTTTTCAGAGGCTTAAGCATATTATATGGAAGTCCTAAGGGTGCTACCCTTCCAACAGTCCCTCCGGCCAGATTTCTGGCCACATCCACTACGTCAGCCACCACCGCGCTGCCTGTAGGCATCTGTCCGGCTCCCTGGCCGTATAGCAACACCTTTCCTACCGAGTCGCCAATGCAGTAAAAGGCATTGTAGACTCCCCCAACCTGTGCCAAAAGGTGATCTGACGGGATCATGGTCGGGTGGACTCTCAGTTCAAGCCCATCACTGTTATTTCTTGCAATGGCAAGAAGCTTGATCCTGTATCCAAATTCCTTTGCAAAGGAAATATCCAGAGGCGAGAGCTTGGATATACCCTCGATATAGATATCTGAAAGCTCAACCGGAGTACCAAAAGCCAGCATGGCCATGATAACAAGCTTATGGGCAGTATCAATACCCTCAACATCATAGGCAGGGTCCGCTTCGGCATAGCCGAGGCGCTGCGCGTCTGCCAGCACATCCTGAAAGGCCATGCCCTCCTCGGTCATCCTCGTGAGGATATAGTTAGCAGTACCATTCATTATGCCCATGACCGTGTGAAGACGGTTTGCCACAAGGCCTTCTTTCAGTGCCTTAACAACAGGTATGCCGCCGCCCACACCGGCCTCAAATCCCAGCTCAACGCCATGTCTTGCTGCTACTGCAAAAATCTCATGGCCGTGAGTTGCGAGCAGGGCCTTGTTTGCCGTGATAACATGCTTTCCTTTTCGAATAGCCTCAAGCACAAAGGTCCGTGCCGGCTCAAGACCGCCTATGAGTTCAATAAATATGTCTATTTCCGGGTCATCAAGAAGGGATCTCACGTCATCAGTAAGGATCTCAGAGGGTACAGGAAAACCCCTGGAAGCAGTAATGTCCATGTCACAGATCCGCGCAAGCCTTATTCTTGTACCAGTACGTTGCTTTAAAAGTTCTGATTGTTCCAGCAGGATCCTGGCCGTACCACTCCCAACGGTCCCAAAACCCAGCAGACCTACGTTTATAGTAATCATTCACTTCCCCCCCTGACAGCCGACAGCCTTTTTCGTGTTTCAAAGCACAATCCATTGAGAATACGCCTTTTGGAGCAACCTTGTCCGCGGTTGAAACCCTGCAAAAGCCTGTCGGCTGCCAGGGAGTGTGAACGGTTACCGTTTATAGTCTTACCCATAGGATTATACCCTCTTCCTGTAGCGCCCTTCGGGCGAGCTGTTAATCCATTGAGCTTATCAGCTTACCAGCTTACCAGCTATGTTAGCAACCAAGGTCACAGAAGAAAAAAACCACACTTGCTCATAAAGTGTCATCGGATTAACTTGGGCCGGCTATGAAACCAACAGATATATTACCTCTGATAAGAAGACCAAGCCGTTACCTTGGCAATGAAATTAACGCCTGCCATAAGGATTGGAACGAAGCAAGTCTCCGAATCGCTCTTATCTTTCCTGATCTCTATGAAATTGGGATGTCTCATCTTGGGCTTCATATCCTGTATCACATAATCAACGAAATACCTTGGGCATTGGCAGACAGGGCCTACTGCCCCGATATTGATCTTGAAAAACTCCTGAGATCTGAAAAAGTGCCTTTCTGGGGTCTTGAGAGCCGGCGTCCATTAAGCGAATTTGATGTCCTGGCCATAACCCTCCCATACGAACTCTGCTATACCAATATCCTGACCATCCTGGACCTTGCAGGCATACCCATCAGGGCAGAGAAAAGAAGCGACCCGAAGTGGCCCATAATCCTTGGAGGAGGAAGTTGCTCGGTTAATCCTGAACCTGTTGCTGATTTGTTTGATGCCATCCTGGTAGGAGACGGAGAGGATGCCTTGCCTGAAATCACAGACATTATAAAGGATTGGCGAGAAACAGGGAATGACAAAAACGAAGTTCTTGTCGCCCTTTCCCGTGTGGACGGCGTCTATGTGCCGGGATTTTACAGACCCAAATATCAAACTGACGGCTCCTTTGCCGCCCTGGAGCCAAGAAGGCCCGAAGCAGGTCTTATAAAGCGCAGAATAGTATCTGATCTCGACAAGGCCCCTTTCCCCTCTCGTCCTCTCGTACCATATACCCAAATAGTCCATGATCGTATGGGAATCGAGATAACAAGGGGCTGTACTCGTGGTTGCAGGTTTTGTCAGGCAGGTATGACCTATAGGCCCGTACGTGAACGCTCACCTCAAAAAATTATCTCCCTGCTGGAACAGGCCCTGAGCACATCCGGCTGGGAGGAACTCTCGCTGCTTTCCCTGAGTACGGGTGACTACGGATGTCTTTTGCCCCTGTTAAGTACCTTGATGGATCGCTATATGCCGGAGAATGTTGCGGTTTCTCTCCCTTCTCTCCGAGTAGGGACCCTTAATCCGGAAATTATGAAACAGATACAAAGGGTGAGGAAAACCGGGTTTACCCTGGCTCCGGAGGCAGGGAGCGAGAGATTGCGAAGAGTAATAAACAAGGGAATTACAGAGCATGATCTCATTGATACGGCTGCCCAGGCCTATAGTCTTGGATGGAGCAACATAAAACTTTATTTCATGACAGGCCTTCCGACAGAGACCATGGCCGATGTTCTGGAAATCGCCGAACTCGCAAAGAGGGTCCTTGCAAGTAGCAGGAAAAAGGGCAAAAAAGTTACTGTCAGTGTAGGTACCTTTGTGCCAAAACCCCACACACCCTTTCAGTGGGAACGCCAACTAAATATCCGTGAATCCGGAGACCGCCTTGAACTGCTGAGATCCAACCTGAAGGGCCGGGACCTTCATTATAAGTGGCATGACCCGCTTCAGAGTTTTCTGGAAGGTGTTTTCTCCAGGGGTGACCGCAGGCTTACAGGAGTCCTTTACAGGGCATGGGAAATGGGGGCACGTCTTGATGCCTGGAACGACTATCTAATGCCGGACCTTTATAAAAAAGCCGCCCTTGAAGAGAATGTCGAGCTTGAAAAATATATAGAAGCAATTGATACAAAGACACCTCTTCCCTGGGGTCACATCTTAACCGGTGTGAGCAATGAGTATTTACTGGATGAAAGAGAAAAGGCACGGAAAGAGATTTATACACCGGACTGCCGACATGGTGAATGCCAGGCCTGCGAAGTATGTGATTTCAAGCATATCCGTCCCGTAGTCTACGAAAAAGAAGAAGTTCACACTTCAACCCTCACCCAACCATCCAATCACCAAATCACCAAATCACCAAATCACCAAATCAATTATTACCTGGCCTTCAGTAAGCTGGGAGATGCACGATTTCTGGGACATCTCGAACTAGTCCATGCGTTTCATCGGGCAGCAAAGAGGGCGCATATCCCGGTTGCTTATTCTCAGGGCTTTCATCCCAAACCCCGTTTTTCTTTTGGACAGCCCATACCCCTGGGCACTGAGAGCCTGGCAGAACAATTCGCCGTTACACTGACAGGGCATATGAAGCCGGAGCGTCTGAAAAATTTACTGAGTCAAGAGATGCCTCAAGGAATTACCATAAGCTCAGTAGAACTCATAGGCACAAAGGCTTCTTTTGGAATTCCGGAATTAGTAAAATATCTGATATTTGTCCCTTGTGTTACAGCATCTCAGGCAGGAGGCTCAATTGAAAAGCTGAATTCAACCCCCGAATGGCCTGTGAGCAGGATACGTAAGAAAAAGCAGATTACAACAGACATTAAGCAGGTAGTTGAGTCTCTTCAGTCAATAACAAAAAAGGATATGGAAGACAGGCATATAACACCCTGCCCCTGGCCTGAGGATGTAAAAGATGAGGAAACCCAGTATTTTTACCTGACGCTCAGGTCCATTGACCGTTTCAACCTCAAGCCGGCCGAGGTAATAGGGTCGATTATGGGGCTTTCCGAGGAGATGATGAAGGTGTTGCGAATCCTGAAACTGCCTGCTGCGACAAAAGATCAGACTCAGAATTGACCGGCGCACACTACATAGTCCCTGCATAACGTAGACCCAATTGCTCTTATATGACTTCTATGCGGTGATCTTTTAGCAAGAGCCCTTTCCCTTTTACGATCTTGGCAAGACTTGTGTTTTGCTGAATGGATATGACTTCCAAGGTTGCATCCTCATCCAATACTCTAAACTGCTGTCCTATCCTGACCCCCCCCATTTCCCCTATATTGAGCCTGATCTCTTCACCTTTCACTTCCAATATCTTGCCCCTTACTGGATAGAGTTTTTCCAATTTTTCCAAGATCTTTTTGGACAACTTTTCTGCTAACAGCGAAGCTGGGACAGCGCTGCCAAACAATTCGTTGGCAGCCGCGGCAATCCGCCCTGTCTCGGTTTCGATCAAGCGCATGGAAACCTGGACCTGGGGGCCTGAATAAACCATCCGGCCGGACACGATGAGCCTTGCTGCAAGGATCTTACCCAGGGATAACATGGCCCTTTGATCAATCAACTTGGAGGTTCCTAACTTCAATTCATCTACCAATTTTTCCAAGAGCGCACGCTCAACCAGCCGGGCACGGCTGTGCTGAAGCAATTGTCCGGTAATACCTGAGGCAAGGAGGCGTTCCTGTCCTTGCTGAACAGAGTATCCTTGAACCTCAAAGTCCATCACCCACATAGTCAAGGGAAGAGACGTCCAGCCATCAGAAGGCAATGCACCGGCCGGGGAGTTCATGCTTTCAAGCAATTCTTTGACAGTCCGGTCAATGCGCTCCTGTTTTTTCTGATCCCTGGCAAGTATTGCTCTTTTTCGGGTCTCGTTAGTGAGCACCGATAGAGCCTTATCCCAAGGGAGCAGCGCCTCTGCCCTTGCAAGAAGAGCCAGGGCCTCCTCATAATCGCCTCTGCCCTCAAGTAAAAGAGCTTGAGATATGTATCCCTGCCTGCTCCCGGGAGCGGCCCCGGTAGCCTGCTGATAATACTTGAGGGCGTCATCCGGCTGTTTTCTAAAGGAGGCAATGCGGCCTAAACCAACAAAGGCCTGAGCCTTTTGTACATCAGTCCCCCCTGTGCCTTGAATCGCCTTTTTATATGCCGCTTCGGCCGCATCCAATTTGCCGTTTGCCAGATTAATGTTTCCCCGAATAACATAGGTCAAGGAACCCCCCGGGTTTTTATCCTCAAGGACTTTGCAAATGTCTAATGCCTCTTTGTAATTACCCTCATTATAATAGACCAGGGCTGCCTTTTCATACTCTATTACTCCCTCCCGTAAGAACCCCGGATATCCCCAGAGCATCACAGCCGCGAGAAAAACAATTCCAGCAGCTATCAACCACCAGACCCGATTCTTCTTTGCAACCCCCTTGCCGGCAAAATCAATGACCTCTTCCCGTGCCCTGACCTCTCTATCCGTCTTCCCAGTATGAGCAGGCCCGGGTTCCACCCGTGGTTCGGTTGATTCGATTTGGCCGGTGTAGTTGGATGTAGGGTCTCCATACAGGACATAACTTGCCCACACAAAGGTCTCCTCGCCATATTCTTTGATCAGCGCCAGTCGAGACCGCCGTATGGCTTGGCCGATCGCCATGCCGGAAATCAAGCACCTGTAAAATTCCAGGGCAAAACGGCTGCCCGGTTCATCCGATATATCCCAGAAGGTTCCCAGATAATGCTTTGTGCCGGCCAGAAGAAAGGCATTGGCCAATCCAAAAATCTCATCCTCAAAGCGTATACTTAGGACCCACTCCCCGGTGCGGGCTGACTGGCATGCATTTGAAAAGATGAATGAAGGCATTGCCCCGGCCCCAGCCATTTTTGTGATATCCTGGGCCTTGAGGCTGCCATGGGTCAATTGCCACCCGCTTTGTTCCGGATTCCGGGGATCGTAATCGGCATGACCGGCAAAGTGGACAATGTCAAAGTTTCTTATCTTTTCTTTGATAAAATCAGGGGTGATGTTGCCGGAACGTAGAGAAACATTGATCAAATCCTTAGTCCGGTCCATGTAATCACGTATCCGGGTCCCTTCGGCATAGGCCCCTTTTAAGTCACCCTCAGGATCTGCTAATATCAACATCTTCAGCGGTTTAGCCACCACGCGCGGGTTTGTGCACAGACAAGGTTGCCGGGTCTTGACCAGCCGGCCCATGTTGAAACGCCGGCAGAGAAATTGTTGACCGTCATAAAGCAATTCCCACGGAACGTGAACCAGTTGATCATCAATCTTCAGTCTCAGGTATTCAGCCTTGCTTTTGCCTATCTTGTCTTTGACACCAGGCGAGAATAACTCGTCATGAAAAATCTGTCCTATTTCCCTGAGTTTTACCAGGACCTCGGAGGCAATTCTCCCTTTGCGGCTGGCTTTATTCAAGGTATCCACCATCTCGCGGCACCTTGTTTCGATCACATCCATGCAGACCGGGATCTCCTCGTAGTGCCGTATTGTGCTTTCCTCACCCGGGATTTCCTCGTGAGCGCTCAGTTTCAAGTGATCACCCTCCCTGGCGATTTCAAGCTCGAAGAGCCTTAAGGGCTGCTTATCTTTCTCTTCAGGCAAGGCCTGACGGGGTCGTAACCCTGGTTCGCGCTCATGGATAACATCATGCTCCCGCTCTTGAAAAATCTGTTCAAGATTTCTCGATGCGGCTCCTTTTCTTTTGGTATTATTATCTTGCACGACGGGTTTCCTTGACCTCAAAAAGGTAAGTCCCAAGCTGCACTCCCTTTTTAGCCAAAGATATGCTGTAGTGGCCGAAAGGAATGTCTTCAAACAATACATAGTCTCCATCCAGGAGATATGAGGCGATCTCTCTTTCGGCTTTTTTCAGGGTAATCCTTAGGGCTTTTCTGTGTTTTTCGGCTTCGTGCGGTATGACACGGATGCGGGCCATGCCGCTTCCTGTTTTCTCGATTTCAATTCCGGTCTCAATCTCCTTAAAGGAAACCCTGAGACACACAAGATCCCCGGATGCCACGGTCTTGGAAGCCCGGACCGGTGATGGCTGCCATCTTCGCCACGGTGATGGCTGCAGATCGTCAGATATCGCAGAGCTGATGTTCTTGATAGATCCTTTGAGTTTTTCCATCAAGGAACGGGGTGTCGTGGCAGGCTGGCCCGTTACCAGGCGCACGGCAGCTTCGGTGACCTCATCCGGCACAGGGTCCATATCGAGCCGATCCCTTCCCCGCACCAAGCTGTTTGTGAGCACAAGCCCTTCCAAACATATGTCACACTCTGAAAGGTGTTTCTCCACCTGAGATCTGTCTTTCTCGGAAAGACGCCCCTCAAGGTAGTCTGCAAGCCTTTCTTCATTAGGACATGTTGTCTTCATCTCAAATCCCATTATGTAGTATTTTCCTCTTCTTATATAGATGCAAAACCTTGTGCTTTCTTACACAGGGCTTCTAAGGACTATTATTTGTAATATAAGCAATATGCGATCTTAGCCTTTGAATTGCCCGATGTTTGAGTGTATGGGCATTGCTGATCGAAAGATGCATGGTTTCAGCAATTTCAGCAACAGAGAGCCCATGATTAAAATGGAGCTTCATGAATATCCGGTCACGCGGCAGGAGTCTCTGCATCGCCTTTTGAAGCAAACGCCCTTGTTCAACCTTCTCGATTTGAGTCCAAGACTCTACCTCATCGGACCTTAACTCCGGCAACTCTTCAAGAGGTATGCGCTTTTTCTGCCGCCCTATGCCATCAACGCCCTTTTTCCTGAGATGATCGAGAACTGTTCGCACTGCGATCATCCTGATCCAGGATGCAAGAGTACAACCGTTTTTTCCTTCGTACTGACCAAGTTTTCTGCATCCCTGCTCAAAGAGTCTGAGAAACACAGTATTGTGCAGATCCTCAAGGTCGTGTCTGCTGAAAGGGACGTGCCTGGTCATCAGGGTATATTGAACAGAGCGGTACACCAGATCAGAAAATTGCCGGACCAGGGTTTCTGATGCCATTCTGTTGCCTGCCAGACACCTTGACAAGAGCTCCCGGTCCTCCTGAAAAGAACGGTTCATTCGGTTATAACCCTGTCCAGACGCCTGACAGCCCCGGGTTTACCATCCAATAGCTCAGCCTTTGACATCCCGGGCATCACCTGCGTAACCCGGGCGCATCCAATGATTTTGTTGTTTGCGCCGAGGACTCTTCCGGTCTCCGGGTGTTTCACCGGTTCCTCCCTGTAAACGATTACTCTCCTGAAGAGCTTGATTACATCCTGCCCGAGATCCGTAAATATGTCTTTGCCCTTTTTCTCAATAACAAGACCATCCACCAGGGGAAAATCCCTCTGAAACTTGATGGCCATGCCTTCGGCCAGGGACCTAAGGGCCGGAAGGTCTTTCACTTCACCATAGACATCCTGGGTGCTCAATATCTCGGATGTTTCCGTGTCAATCAGCCGGGCAACGGCTTCAATGCCCATGCGTGTTTCAATAATACTGCCGGTGATGACAGATTGGGCGGCTACTAACCTGCCCAGCTTCAGGGCTGTGGGCTTATCGAACAGTTTTGTGCGGCTCAGCTTTTGTTCCTGCAGGATCAGGTCCAGCTTGTCCCTTTCAACCACCCGGAAGCGATTCTGATCTACCAGCGCATCAATCAGGTTGTCTTGAAAGGCAAGGCAAGCTGCTGAAACTACACCCTTGTGCTCAAAGGGGAATGCAGTCAGGCTCAGGCGTTCTGCTAACTGAAGGGCCTTGGGAACCTGTCTTATGACAATGATCTTCTTGCTTGCAGTATTGCCGGCCTTGTCCATGGCTTCAATGGTCAGGGTGTTTTCCCCTTCTTTAAGCTCTGCCATATGACTGAAAAAGATATGACTGCCCTGGCGGCGCAGTATAGGGATTTGATTGATGGTCAGTCTCTCAATCGTGCTCGCGCCACTTACCCGCCCTTCAATGTATACCTTTTTCAAAAAAACAGTCTGCATACCGGTCCAGCCCTTGAGCCTGATAACCGGGGGGCTTGTATCCTTGGGCCCAAAGAGACCAACCAGGAAATGACCTTTGAGGTTTGAATCCGTGCAGGCCAACAACACGGGTAATCGCGACTGCGGATTGAAAAAAGGCATTCGGGCTGACGTCCGGTTGCCCAGTCGATCCGAGGCCACCAGCTCAAGGGTGTCCGCATCTTTATCCAGCCTTGCGGTGAACAGGACCTCAGTGCCCTTTTGTGTAAGGACGGGATGCCCATTGATCCTCAAATCAGATACGCCTGCCTCATCGTAAGCAGAGCCGGAAATTGTTATCTCTCCTTTGGGCCCGGACCGGTCAAAACGCGGTTCATCCAAAGTAACGACCGGCCCTTCTCGATCTACATGAATTACTACCCGGCGCGCCGTGGTCTTTCCCAGAAGATTTTTCGCCATTACATCAACGGTGTGCGCACCCTGGGAAAGGTCCAATGCCTCCTCAAAAAGGATGTGTTTTCCTGAGCTCTCTATAAAAATGGGTTTGCCCATGATGGTAATGCCGGCCACATATCCTTCGTCCCGGGCCGTGCCGGAAATGATCACAGGGTCTTGTCGTGTCCGGACCTCGTCGCCCTTAAGACTGATCAAGAGCCTTGGCGGCGGCATTTCTTTGGCTTCTTGTTCAAGCAAAGCCTTCCTGACACGGTCGAGATAAAATCCGGCCTTGGCAGAAGGAAGCTGGCTCAGAGAGCGTTCCAGCTCACGCCTTGCTTCCTCCAGGTCCCTCAGTTCATAATAGACAACGCCCAGCTCACGGTGGGGAAAGTAATCAATAAAGTGCATCCCATAGGTACGAGCCATGCGCTGGTCTTTTTCACGGCGGCTAACAGCTTCCTCTAAATCCGCCAGGGCCTCCTGGTAAAACTCACCATCTGCGTAAGAAAGACCCCGCTCGTAATAATGCCACCATCGATGCCCGAAAAAGGCTCCCTGTACCTTGCCGTATTCCTTGCCGTCTTTAATATAAGTGGGCTGCAGGGGCTGGTGTGTACAACCCAAAAACGATAACGCCACAAAAAGCGTCAGCAGAAATAAAGAAAAATTCACTTCCTTTTTCATTTTTTTTCACCAACTATTTGACGTATCCTATTCAAAAACCAAGGTAAGCTGCAAAATATGAGCACAAAAATACTTCTCACGACAATTCTCAGTATGTAGAGTTATGCGCAGCTTTTGACGTCTTGGCAATGTTTAGTAAAAGAGTTCC
>PQXE01000001.1:0-20597 GCA_003194495.1 Deltaproteobacteria bacterium | reverse complement strand
GTATCCTATTCAAAAACCAAGGTAAGCTGCAAAATATGAGCACAAAAATACTTCTCACGACAATTCTCAGTATGTAGAGTTATGCGCAGCTTTTGACGTCTTGGCAATGTTTAGTAAAAGAGTTCCTTCCGATGGCATTATTCTAACTGGGGCAAAGTTCTTTGTTTGATCAATTCGGCAAGGGAAGGCATGTTAAATTGTCTGCTTATTCGGTCATAGATATATTTATAGGCACTCACGCCTAGCTTTTTGGCCGTCTGGATAATGGTCAGGAATGTGTCCTTAGCTTTTGTGCCCTCCTCCGTCTTGATCTGCAAGCTCACATCTTGCCTGCGTTTCTCCGCCCTCACTTCCAACTCCGAACCATTGTTGTGTAGCGGCAATTCAGGATATTTCAGTACCTTTAACAACTCTTCCTCTTTGGTTTTGGTTTTTTCTATCCGATCATCCAAGGCATAATACCCTGTTTTGCTGGAAAACAATTCATCAAATTCGGCTGACAGCTTTTCTGCTTGGACGCATGTTGGTTGCTCTTTATATTCCAAAAGTTTCTCATAATAGTCCCAGAACCGGGTCAAAAAATCATCCAGTTGCTCTCTGTACAAAGGCACAACAGGATTTAACTTCTTGTATAGCCGCCCATCATGGACCCAACACAAACCTTGCTCTTCAGTAACTTTTTTGAATTGTGGAGCGTCGTCGGTCAAAAGAACTTTAACTACAGGAATGTCTGTTTGCTGATGATACCATGCAATCGCAGCCGACTCCATAATCCTTGCCCGGTTGTTCTTGCCCTTCAAAGGATCAGGGAAAAACTGACCCAGCAAAACCTGCATTTCCTCTTCTGAGATTGTTTTATCCTCAGTCGCTTCTTTAAGCTGTGCAATCATCTTTTGAGAAATCCTACAGTGCTCAAGTAAAAGGAAGGCTTCTTGATTAAAGCGATACTTTCTTTCCTTACCACATAACAAAATATCAATAACAGTTAACCGGTTCTTATAGGGTACTGTAAAATAAGCAGTATAGAATGGATTCGAAACAATTTGTGAATACTGATTTTGGCCGTTTACTCGTATACCAGTATCGTCCATTTGCTGGTATATCGTGGAACATAACCCCGCTCGAAAAATATCCTCTTTCTCTTGATAAAACTCGTCCTGATTTTTTGTCAGAATTCGAGATATTGTCGGTTGAGAAATATATATCCCGAAGTTCTCAAAAAACTCGAATATCTTTGGTTCTGACATGTTAGCCACATATTTAAGCGTACATACCAAAGCTCTCACTCCAGGACCAAATTCCCCTGTAACCCCAGCCGGTAATTTCCCAACATAAGTCCTCTTCTCCGAAGCCGAATAGTATACCTCCTTCTTGTATTTAACATTGTCTGTTGTGATCAAAATCTCTTGAACAACTACATCTTCATATCCGTTGAATTTAGCGTCCTTGGGCAACTCTTTTTGATCAACTCTACACACTTCGGTCCGATCAATTTTGATCTTGTGTTTCTTGGCTTTCGATTTCTTGGTCTTCTTCTTTTTCCTCTTCTTTCTTTCTTTTTCAGAAGACACGTCTTTGTTCTTACTTGTATTGCCTCGAATCTTAGGCTTGCCCTGCTCCCCTTTTAGTAAATTGTTTTCATCCCGCAGTCTTTGATTCTCGACCTTTAACTTTTCGTTCTCCTCATTCAAACGTTCAACAAGCTCTAAAAGGCTGCGCAGAGCCCATAAGCCCTTTTCATTATCAACCACATCAAAACGGACGTCTATATCGTCAAGTATTTTCCTAATCTCTGAAACGTTCATATTTCCATGATAATCTCACTTTTCATTTTGTCTACCCCCCGATGGCACTTCTTTGAAACTTTCTTTGATTTACTTAGGGCCGGGTAAAAAATAAATGGGTAGAATTTCTGCCCGGATTTGCCATAAATTTAGTTGATCTGATTGAGCAAAACCGCAGGTATAGCAGTGTTATGTCGAAGATGGGATGCAAAAGGCCAAGTTGTTTTTCCTTCGGCCCTTATACACCATTTTGGTCAAATACCAGGAAATTTGAATAGGATACTATTTGACGATGTCTGGGCATCCTTCATTCTGTAGTTTACACTTTTTCAACATAGACGGATGCCAGCCATTAGCTGTTAGCCGTTAGCTATTAGGTAAAAATTTTGTATAAAAACGGACTGTTAAGCTAAAACCTAACGGCTAATAGCTAATCGCAAGTGTAAACTACTTTTGACGTGTCGTGAAGGATGAAGATGTCTGTTACAGAAATCCGGAGTTGAGGAGTTGCTGCGCGATGTGTCAGAAGTGTATATTGACTGAACAGAGCAAGAGATGATGCGTTATGTCGGCTGAGGATCTGGCAATCAAATTACCAGTGTCCACACCGCGACCCCATCTTAATTGGTATGCCACATCAAAGATGAACTTTTTGTATGCGATCCCTGATCCAATGGCAATACCGTAAATGTCTTCCACTGTGCCATGTGATGGTTTTGGGTCGTAGAAAAGTCCCCCTCTCATGGGCACAACGATATGTCTATCTCGCAGGATGAAGAGATATTCCCCTCCAATACGAATCTGGGTGGTATCCTTGACATCGGAATCCCTTTTTGGCTGTCCGTCAATAGGACTGAACTTGTTGCCTTGCGAATCAGTCAAAATATATTCGCTCCACTCGGTTCTGTAAATATCAAGAGCAAAAGAGAGCGCGTCTGAAACCCGCCACGCCAGACCCAGCCCGTATGATAAAGGCATCCGGAGCTCGACGTCTTCTGAAATACCCTGTGTATCTGACATGGTCCTGTTTATGGGTGGACCAAGTGTCCTGGTCTGCATGATGCTGAATTCGTGACGAATAGAGGCATCAAAAGGCGTTTTGACCACAGCCCCGAGGGTCAGATATCTGTTTATGTCCCACAGGAGACCAATATTTGCGTTCACCCCGCGGAACTCAGAATACTCGTCAGTAATGCGGGTATCGAACGTGACCGGAGCACCTCCCTGTGTTCCCGCTGTATGCTCTGAATAAGTCCCTTTCCATCCGTTCCGCCACAGTAGCTCGTCAGTCCAGACGTTCAGGGTGGCCCCAAGAGAAAGATTGGGTAAAATCCTGAGGGCGTAGGCCAGACCTAAGGCACCAACATAACCATCCTGGCTGAAATGTTTATTTTGTAAATGATCCAGACCCAGAGAAGAATCGTCATGGCGGTAACTAAAACTCCGTTCAAATTCATAAAGCCTTTGATAATTAATAGAGACCACCATATCCTTATAAAGATGGAACGGATAGGTTGCACTAAGGTAGTTCATGTTGAAGTCATCGCTCTTGCTGGTGATATCAATCTCCTGGTCAGAATCGGCAGAAAGCTTCTCTCTCCTGTTGAAGTACGCGCCAACCATGGATACCTCCGGTCTTTCCAATTGGATAAGGCCGGCCGGATTCCAGGAAGCTGCTGTGGCATCATCAGCGATCGCTATGAATGCCCCGCCCATGCCCATTGCCCTTGCCCCGGACCCCACAGGATTGGGTGTGGAAGAAACCCCCACCTGCTGAAAGAGTGTACCGGCGTAAAGTTCCTTTGAACAAAGCAGCATGGTGAAAAGAGCTAATACCAAACACAGTGTCCTATTGCCCATAAACTTCTCTCAAGGATATTCAGATAGTATTTCCATAGGATTGAGATTTTCTTTCACCTGAACCTGATGACTCCTACACAGCCTATTAGAAGGCACACAACAATTACTCCCTTGGCAAAAGCGGTTGTTGACAGAAGCAACCATGCAAGGCCAACCAGCGGATAGAGAATGATCCTCACCGGAGCTTTCAGCCATGGATGGGACTCGATGTATACGGCTATGGGTTTTCCTGTTGCGTAATAAAGGTTAACCAGTTTCCTGCCGGCAGCGTGCGGCATAAGGTAAGCATCCCTGAATGCACGGAGCATCTGGACCTGTTCAGCCATACCAGATCCATAGGCTGCTGTGGCAATAAAACACTCATAGTCACTACCGCCACCATTCCCGCCGTTCCCACCGTCAAAGATAGGTGGTTTGTCTGAAAGACCTCTCTCCATAGAAAGATCGGTCCAGTTTATGTCTCCTCCGTAAACAGTGACATCCCATACTGTTTTGTTGGCATAGCCATCAGCAATCGCAGTAAGTGCCCAAATCCCGCATGGGGAGACCATTATATATTCTCCATTTACACTTATGGTATTTATTCCGAAATCGTTGAAGACTGTTGCACCATGAATACCAGCCTGAGTAAGGGCGTCTGTCACCTTACCTGCGATGACACCTGTTCCAGTGCACTGTAACAACCCGCCCTGCGTGGCAGTATAGAGAGAGGATGTTGAGATAGCAAATACATCATATTCCGGTGTTCCAAGGTTCAGCCAGTCTCCGGCCTGGTTGGGAGAGACATATACTCCGGCTCCATAGGTGCCGGCATAGACCACATTGCTGTCTTGACGATGAAATTCAAGGTCGGTCACGGCACTTCTCCAGCTACCCCCCGGCCTCGTGGGAGACCAGGCGTTGCCATCGTAGTGAAGGATGCTTCCACGATTGCCGCCAACAAAGACATCCGTCCCGGAAGTTCCCCAGACACTCACGTAACCTTCTTTCGTCCCAAGGTCAGTTTCAGACCAGATACTTCCATCATAGTGGAGAATGACACCACTGCCACCCACGGCAAAGACATCTGTCGGTGAGTTCCCCCAGACAGCCAAGAGCCATTCCGTTGTCCCGCTGTTCATGGTAGCCCAGGTGTTGCCATCGTAGTGCAGAACAGTGCCGTTATCGCCCACGGCAAAGACATCGGTTGGTGAACTTCCCCAAACCCCCCAGAGACGTTCTGTTGTCCTGCTGTCCATTTCGATCCAGGTGTTGCCATCGTAGTGCAGAACGGTACCGTTATCGCCCACGGCAAAGACATCGGCTGGTGAGCTCCCCCAGACAGCCAAGAGCCATTCCGTTGTCTCGCTGTTCATGGTAGCCCAGGAGTTGCCATCGTAGTGCAGAACAGTGCCGTTATCGCCCACGGCAAAGACATCGGTCGGTGAATTCCCCCAAACTCCCCAGAGACGTTCTGTTGTCCCGCTATCTATTTCGGTCCAGGTATTGCCATCGTAGTGAACGATGGTGCCATAAGGGCCCACGGCAAAGACATCGGTTGGTGAGCTCCCCCAGATAGCACAGAGCCATTCTGACCCGCTGCTCATCTCAGACCAGGTACTCCCGTCGTAGTGTAGGGTCGTCCCATCACGCTCTACGGCAAAGACATCGGTTGGTAAATTCCCCCAAACTCCCATTACAGGTGGCACATAGCCCGGAATACCCTTGAAAGATGCGGTCCAGGTTTCTCCGCCATCTGTGCTCTTATAGACAGGAACTTCTGCATAGCCGCTGTAGCCGCATCCGGCGTACATTACTTTGGGGTTCTGCGGATTAATAAGGAGAGCATTTACGATCTCATTTTGGAGACCTGTACGACTCCAGTTCTTGCCTCCGTCTCGGCTCTCCCAGAGGTCTCCAACTACTCTTGGGGCATAGAATTTACCACCGCCTGCATAGATATGCTGCGGGTCGGAAGGGTCGAGTGTTACCACGTTGAAGTCATAAGTCTTACCGAACTTGTTTTTCGCAACCAAAACCTCTGAGAATGAGACACCACTGTCTTCGCTCTTGTAAATCCTCCCATAATCGCTCCCTCGAGATGCGGCTATATAAATTATATTTGTATCAGATGGATCGATCTCAATGTTATTAACCGCGCGCCATCCCAGATCATTACTGTAACTCCAGGTGAGACCCCCGTCTGTTGTTTTTGCTAATTGTCCCCTTATGCCAGCGTAAAAGGTCAAACTCTCTGTAGGGTGGAACCGGAGTGAGTCGGTCCCGTATTGCAGCAGCCGCGACCAGGCTTCACCCGGTTTCTTTTCATAAACCCCTGATATCGTGCCAGCCAGGATGTGGGCGGAATCGTCAGGGTCAAGTGCAACATCATAGACAATGACCGCACTGATCCCATTATTAACAGGGCTCCAGGCCTGACCGTGGTCCTCGCTCTCGTAAACACCAAGATACTCTTCACCTCCAAAGATCACCCCGCTCTTCGTCGGATGAACCGCAAGGGAGATAAAATTGTAGTCAACAGTATAAGTCTCCCAGTCTATCCCGCCATTGACACTTCTTGAAACCTTCGGAAGACCATCCCCAAACCAAATATTCTTCCATGCAGCGTAAAGTACTGCCGGGTTTCGTGGATCAAAGGCTATGTCCCAAACAAGACGACATGCAATATCTTCAGGAATGACCGGCCAGATGTGCTGCCACTCATTACCATCAAAATAGTGTTTAATTATTCCGTAACCACTTCCCGTAAAAACCGTGTTTGAATCATTTGGCTTTACTACGACTGTCGTGAACTCCGAATCTCGGGTCAAGATATTATTCCAGGTCTCCCCCCTATCTTCACTCCGGTATAGAGTACCGGCCCACCCCCCAACACCGTAAGAGCTTGTCACAGCCCAGATGATACTGCTGTTCTGCGGGTCAATATCAATATCCACAACAGTGTAATCGAAGTCATTTCCCTGGTTAGTTTTTGTCCAGGTCGTTCCTCCGTCCATAGTCTTGTAAGTGGCTCCTGATGAACCAAAATAACCTTCGTCCGGTCCGGCTGTGCCCACATACACCGTCTGGGGGTCAGAAGGATCAATGGCGAGAGATATGCAAAACCGGTTGCCGTCACCCACTCCCCCACAATTTTGACAGTTCCATTGCATGTCACGAATTGATATGTGAGTCCAGGTCTTCCCTTCATCCGTACTCTTTTCTACCCAGTAATTGTATGCCACCCATATCACATTGTTATTACTTGGGGCTATCTTTACCGCCAAAACAGCATGGTCCTTGAACGTATCGTCGACAGCCTGCCAGTTCCTTCCCCCATCGCTGGTTACGTAGAGTCCGTCTCCCATGTATGTCCCGGCAAACATCTTGTCGGGATTGGAAGGATTAATGGCAATATCATATATCTGCCCCCCGTACAGGCCAAGGTTTGTCCATGCTTTAACCTCCTGGGATACGGCATAAGATGCAAGGCCAAAGAAGGCGAGTGAGAATAGGGCAGAAAACGTCAGGATGTTAAAGAGGGGCTTAAACATTTTTCCTCAGTAAACTCAAAGTGGCAAACAAGCATCTAAAGTGTATATACCTATCATCCTGTTGTCAAACGCTGTTCACCATTCCACCATAATAAATTTCCCTGAATATGAGTCAAAGGGTAGAGAAAACGGGACACTCTCGAAAGCCATTACGGTTAAGAGGGAGCAATGGCCGATGCCATGATAATTCACGAAAACCATCCAGAAGTGTGGCAATTTTTAACTTTCGCACTTTTTTTGCGAGGTCCTGTGTAAGATAACACAGACTCTTGCGTCTATTAATGTAAAAGAGGAAATATCCATTTGATCGAAGCGAGACCAGAAGGTCACCAGAATGAGCTAACTATGTAACAGATAAGGAGGTGATTGATATGTGCTGATAAGACGTGAGATAGCATTGAATTGGATACTTGTTTCACCGAAAACGCAGACAACAAATGAGGTAATTTACTTAACGGTTGGAATTTTACGTTTATCAAAAAAGGAGGGAGATATGAAAACCAAGTTATTAAGTATTTTGTGTGTTCTCGTATTGTTGCTAGTGGGCTCCACCGCCTACTCTGTGACTTTTGACTTCAATGATGGGACGAATCAGGATTGGACCTACAATATTTATGCCCTGAATACTGATACCGATTCTGATAGACTTACTCTACTTTCTAGCGGATCCACAGGCTGGTCAGATACAAACAATTACCCCAACCCCATGACGACCGACCCTATCGGAGATAATCAGGGAAGTGCTTCCCTTTTCTTGAGTTCATGGATTGGCACCCAATTAGGTCCAGCGGACGATTGGGTATTCTTCCAGTTTGTGTCATCAGACTTAAGTGGCATGGCCGATTGGCAGAATATTAATTCATTCTCGGCTCAGCTCCTCCCGGCATCTTCTGGAGGCCTTTTTATTGGTCCCTTTTATGCAAATCTTCTTTATGTTGTTGACGACTATGATACGGAAAAAGAGCGAATCTTCTACAATGGTGATGCAACAGAACTGACTGAAGGTGACTGGAACACGAGAGAGTTTACAGATATTCAGTCTACTTTAGCTGGCGCGGGTGTAGTAAGGTATATAACAAAACGAGTGGTGATCAACCTATGGGTGGGAAAAGGGCGTTTTATGGATAATGTGTTTGCCTTGGATTTGGTGCAACCTGCCTCCATTCCTTCGCTTCCTTGGCCATACCCGGTCCCACAAACCTGCAAAGGACTATGTGGTAAGCAAAGTAAAGGTGGTTGTTGGTGCGATGATGCTTGCAGGAAATATGGCGACTGTTGCCCGGATTATTTCCGACAGTGTGGGTGGCCGCCAAGCTATAAGAACACGGGCAAATAATGCTTTATCAACAGATGAAGAAAGGAGATTATAACATACTTCGTTCAAATAGCTCCGTTTAGGGGCTATTTTTTCTCAACCCCACGATTGTGGGCTCAACCAGTTTGAGGTTCGATATCCAAGTCCTCGACAGCGAAGTCCAAGTCACTTCCCCCCTGTTTCTACGGGCCGCCGGCTATTCCCTCCATTAGGCCAGGTCAACGGATCTTCCGGTTATTGCACTTTATTACGAGACCCAGTGAAAGATAACACAGATTCTTGCGTCTATTATTTATGAAAGACAAAAGGGGAAACAAAAAAGTGTAGAAATTGCCCTCCAGCACGCAAGCCGGTCCGGGCAAGAGTTTATTCACAAACACAGGTATACGGACAGGGAGGAAAAAACGATGAGAAGTAGACACCGATTTTTGGTTGGTTTTTCTGGAATTGCCATGCTGTTTTTTTCTGTCATTGTGCTCTTCATGCCGTCCTCTGCGTATTCGCTATGTAACGATGGAACAAGGTGCAGTGACTTTGAAGAATTGATGGAATATCTTCAGAAAGAAGGAACACGAAGGAATTCAGAATATCGGATTGTCCAGCTACACTACGACCAACCAACCGTTGCACCAAGGCATGGACAATACGATGCTGCCTGCTATTTTTTTGCCATAGCACCGATCATCGAATACCTGGGATATTCACGATTTACACAAGGTAACCATTTAACTTACCTATTTAATTATCCAACGATCATCGGACTTGGATATCACAGATGCGATGCCGGCTATTATCTTTCGGCCGAAGATCTTATGGCCAAGAGCGTACACTGGGAGACGCTTTTAAATCAATGTGAATATGATTTCACGCATGGTTGGGAGTGCGAACCATTTTCCAGGGATGGTTTTTACTCGGATGCCGCCAAGACAGATATTAATGCCACTGACACAAGGTCGTGTTCAGGCCGCTTTGATGTAGGTGAGGAATACGGGTGGTGTTCCAACAGGGCAGATACCTACGAGGCCTGGCTGAACTATGTGGACAATGGATGTGGTCGGAGGTGCCACTGTCGACAAAATGCAAGTTGCGGAATGTATTGGTTTGCAAACTACGTCTTGAACATCCGGGATGCAGGTTGCAATGATATGAAGCGTTTTAGACCTGACTCAACCAGCTATTCAGACAGGCTTCATATGCGAAAAGTTGTAAAGGGCTTTATAGACCACAATCTTCCGCTACTAATTGCAGTCAGACAGGGTGGCCACTTCATGATCCTTATTGGCTATACGGATCTTGATTCCACAGGTTATCCTCGAAAGGCCATTATTGTCGACTCTGGCGAAGGCTATAAATTTGCCTCGCTCGTCGATAATTGGGACGAGCATGAAGACAGCTCTATTAGTGAGCTAATCCCATGGAATCAGCATCTTGACAACGGATGCGAATCAGGAGGTTGGGCGGACCAAATCGATGGTCATTCCAGTGATTTTAAATTGTGTACAATGCCTGACGGTTGGACTTCGAACTGTGTTGAAAATCGTATTTATGGTGCTCAAATAACCTGTGAGGATAATGGTTCGATAAGATCGCGTTACTTCACACACGATAACGATTTGTTTGTCTCTGATTCTAATCAGATATCCTGTGACAAGGTGAAATTGCGCTACTCCGACGGTGAACACGCCATAGAGTCTGTCAAAATTCAACGCTATCGGTATTCTCCAACCACAGATGAATGGTACAGGATAGGGACATATTATCCTGACGTTCTCAGTACACAAATCCCCCACAACGGCCGCCCAGGCCCTCTCAATGTTGTAGAGTGGGACGCTGTGTGGCCCGATAATTATTGGATGATAGCTCACGGTCTTGGCGGAACTTACACAAAAAGGCGTTCAACAATCGAGATGACATTTGACGATGGCGCCGTTAAAAAGATTGAGCTTTCCCCGCCGGATACGTATGGAGTAACTGTAGACTGTATTGACAATGGCAGAATTAGATCTTCATACTCTTATGAGGCTGACCACGGCGTATTCAGGGTTGCCGGCGAAGACTTTACCGACAAGCAGTTTCTCTACGAGTATTACGACAAATCCTGCGATGAGGTCGTTGTGCGTGTAAACCTTGGCGAAGAAGCCGGTGACGTTGTCGACGCAACAATACAGCGGATGTACTACACCACCAGCAATAGCGAGTGGCTTCCTCTACAATCCGCATGGTATCCTGATAATAACCAGAGTGTTCCAGATGGTCTAACAGGCTGCACACGTATATTTACATGGGATGATGTATGGCCTGAAAACTATTGGCTGGTTGGCGAGAACGTAGGTTCAGATCACGACGAAGACAGAAAGACCATTATACGCCTACTTGACGGCAGTCTGAATCTCCTCAGGGAGATAGAGATCGTTCCGTACTGACTGATATTCAGAAAGTAGTATTCCTGATCATAGATCGCAACCGGCCTGAGATCCCCACAGGCCGGTCGGGTCTCTCTACCGCCTCCCAACGATTGACGCAAATCAGGCAGCCTGTGCAACGGTTCTTGTCAGCCCGAAGTGTGCCAGTTTTAGCAATTTTTTTCTAAGCCGTGTGTAAAATAACATGAATTCTTACGTCTATTATTTATGAAAGACAAAAGAAGAAAGGGTGACAAACGGAAATCTATAAAAAAGGCCTATGGTACTGAAAGGGGGTGGTCTTCATGGGCTAGGAATTAAGTACAGGAAATGATAGTAATCAAACACTAAAAAGAAAGGAGGGACTAAAACTAAAAAGACACGGAGCAACTTCTTTGAATTGGGATTGGTAATATAAATAAGTGTAGTGCAATATTAGTTGCTACCAGTATCAACTGATTAACAAAACTTATGGAAGGAGAAAAAGATTATGAAGTACTCAAAAAAGAAAGACTCAAGTCCGGTTGCCGGACATCGAGTAACCAAAAGCGCAGGGATTCTATTCGTTGCTTCGCTGTTGGCTCTCCTCATGGTGATAGCCGGTGCTTTGCCGGCCTTGGCGGCTGACGGAAAAATCTATCCCGGAGCCATGGGTGTCCCTACCCCTTGCGATGGGAACAACAGACCCACATACAGCTACGGATACGGCTGGGGTGCTATCGGGAATCACTCTGCCACTAGCTGGCTCTATCTTGACTTGCCGGCCATCCGAGACGCCCACGGTATTAACAAAAGCTGGGTCCGGGTGATTGACAGGCACGACAGCGCCGACATTCGCTGCCAACTGCATAGCACGTTCTGGTATGGACACATTTACTGCGGATGGTTTTCACCATATATGTACAGCTCGGGTAGCGGCAGCCATGAGCAGGTGCTCTCGCTAGGTGGGGTCGGTGCCAACACCATTTCGCACTATTACTTTAGCTGCAGGATTCCACCCAAGTATAATAATGGGCAATCCTGCATCAATTCATACTATGTAGAGGAAGACTAGATTAGTGGTGAACAGGAGCGGGAGTAGTCTCCCGCTCCTATCCATCGGGTTTACAACTGTACCCGGGAGGGAATGAGCATGATAGTGAATATAAGAAAAATGTCTGCTGTGGGACTACTGAGTTTCGGACTCGCGCTGGTCGGCATCGGTGCTGCTGTCTTCTGGATGTATGGGTGTTACAGTGCATCCCATGGATCTTCCATAACCGGGCCAAGCAGCTTAGAGGCCATCAATGCGTTGGAAGCAGAGATCAAGGAGATGAAAGGTGGCAGCAGTGATTTGGAACGGCGTTCGGCAGAGATGAATAGCGAGCTGACTTCGCTCCGGTCGCAACTAGTCGATCTCAACCAGGGGCAGGAATTGATTGACCGGATCGCCTCGGCTGGTCTCGAAAGCTTGGGAGAATCGGCACCGGACGGGGAGGGCGCTGCTGCGGAACTCACTCCGGAAGAAGAAGCAGAGCAGGTGGAAGCCCAGACAATGGAACTGATCGAGTTTTTCGAAGAAACGATTCTTACCGAGGGGACCGACCCGGAGTGGTCGAGTTTGGCGGAGCTCGCTCTGGATGATGCATCTAAAAGCGAGGAGATGACTGAGTTCAATCTCGTAGACGCAAAATGTGGAACCACGATGTGCCGCATGGAGCTTTCCCTCGACGGCTCCGAGTCACCTGAGGAGAGCTTTCGCAAACTGGTACACTTAGCACCATGGCAGGGCGAGGGCTTTATCCGTGTCCAGGACGGAAATGATAGGGAGTCCGCTCAGGCCGTTATTTACCTCGCCAGGGACGGCTACTCCTTACCGCAGCACAGGGAATGAAAGCATCGAAGAGATAAAAGCGTAAAAGGAATTAGAAACATGGCAATACGGGGATGCCTCATATTGCCATGCCTGATTCTCGGCACAAACAACATCATAAATATGCTAAGTTGTGATGTAACATTGCGAATTTATACAACATATCTACAGACACCATCGTTTTAGAAAATCCGCCTGAATACCTCCCTCCGTAATTGTCCCTGACCTAAATTGAGAAAACAAAATTTGGAGTTTTCGTTCAGACACTAATTAGGGTATGTTGCCTTATCAAGGCCAATTGAAATAATGCCCATGATGGAATATTTTCAGCAAGATCACCTATCGATTTTTCTCCATTTAAGTTAAGATTGTCTTGTTATTTAATTGCTGGAACAATTTTAGGAACGGGAGATAAATAAGTTAAACAAAAATTAACAGGATTTTTTGTTGTATTCAAGGCGCGAGGAGCGAGCATAACGGGTTATGTGATCGACGAACAACGAAGAAGACGGCAAAAAAGACGTTAATTTGTTCAAGTTATTTATTGTACGTTCCTTACCAGGAGGACAGCATGTCTGACCCAACCAAAAAGGATAAAGAAAAGGCAGTAGATATAGCCATTGCCCAAATACAAAAACAGTTTGGAAAGGGATCTGTAATGAGGCTTGGGGACCGCGGCGGTGTGGAAGATATCGCTGTAATTCCAACAGGCTCCATTGCGATTGACCTAGCAACCGGTGTTGGAGGCATAGCTCGAGGCAGGATAACGGAAATATTCGGCCCGGAGTCTTCAGGAAAGACCACCTTGGCCCTGCACATGATTGCCGAAGCCCAGAAGCAGGGTGGCATAGCTGCCTTTGTTGATGCGGAACACGCAATGGACCCGGTCTATGCCGGCAAGCTTGGCGTAAATACCGACGACCTCCTGATCTCTCAGCCGGACTATGGTGAACAGGCACTGGAGATTGTCGATGCCCTGGTGCGTAGCGGAGCAGTGGATATCATAATAGTGGATTCCGTGGCTGCCCTGGTCCCAAAGGCGGAGATAGAAGGGGAAATGGGAGATCAACATATGGGACTCCAGGCCCGGTTGATGTCTCAGGCCCTGAGGAAGCTCACCGGCAATATCAATCGTACCAAGACAGCACTGGTCTTTATCAACCAGATCCGCATGAAAATAGGGGTGATGTTCGGCAGTCCTGAGACCACAACCGGCGGGAATGCCCTCAAGTTCTATTCAACCATGCGCATGGACATAAGGCGTATAGCTGCTCTCAAGGAAGGAGCGGATATTATCGGAAACCGGACCAGAGTAAAGATAGTCAAGAACAAAATAGCTCCTCCATTCAAGACGGCCGAGTTTGATATATACTACGGAGAGGGAATTTCCAGAGAAGGCTCTCTGATCGACCTGGCCACGGCAGTGGATATCATTGAAAAAAGCGGGGCATGGTATTCATACGATGGAGAAAGGCTGGGGCAGGGCCGCGAAAACGTGCGGACCTTCCTTAAATCCCACCCGGATATTGCTGACCGGATAGAGCAGCAGATGTGGGAGACATATGACATTAAAAGGCCCAAACCCCAGGAGCAGGTCGAGGAACCTGCCTAAACAGGAAAGGCTTTGCCCATGAAGAAGTTATCTGGTGCTCAGATTCGCAACCTCTTTTTAGATTTTTTTTCAAAAAACAGCAGTGAGATAGTCCCAAGCTCCCCATTGATCCCGGCGGAAGACCCTTCACTCCTTTTTACTAACTCCGGTATGGTCCAGTTCAAGAAGGTATTTCTTGGAGAGGAGACCAGGTCTTATGTGTGTGCGGCCTCTTGTCAGAAATGCGTGCGGGCCGGGGGCAAACACAACGATCTTGAAAACGTTGGATACACTGCCCGTCACCACACTTTTTTTGAAATGCTGGGAAATTTTTCCTTTGGAGACTATTTCAAAAAAGAGGCTATTTCCTTTGCCTGGGAGTTTCTTACAAAAGAAATAGAACTGCCTGTAGAAAAGCTGTGGGTCACGGTATTCCGGGATGATGACGAAGCTGCGGAACTATGGCCGGAGATAACCGGGATTTCCCCTGATCGTGTAGTCCGTCTCGGAGAAGAAGACAACTTTTGGGCCATGGGGGATACCGGGCCATGTGGACCCTGCTCGGAGATACTTATTGACCAGGGATCAGATGTAGGCTGTGGTAGGCCGGACTGCAAGGTAGGTTGTGACTGCGATCGCTTTCTTGAACTCTGGAACCTGGTGTTTATGCAGTTCTTCCGGGATGAATCCGCTAAACTGAACCCGCTTCCAAATCCGTGCATTGATACCGGCCTGGGGCTTGAGCGCATGGCCGCTATATGCCAGGGGAAACAGAGCAATTACAATACCGATATCTTCGCGGGACTGTTGGCGCGTATAGAAGAGCTGTCAGGCCGGATTTATGGCCAAGACAAGCAATCAGACGTGGCCATGAAGGTCATAGCTGATCATGCCAGGGCCTGCACCTTTCTTGTTGCGGATGGACTTATTCCTTCCAATGAGGGGAGAGGATATGTGTTAAGACGCATTATCCGCAGAGCGGTCCGATACGGAAAGGTCATAGGGCTTAAGGACCCCTTTATAAGCTCAGTGGCTGACGTTGTTATCAAAGAAATGGGTGAAATCTATCCGGAACTGAAAAAGGCCTCGGCCTTTCTGGGGAAGGTCATAGACCACGAGGAGTCCCGCTTTGCAGAAACACTGGAATTCGGGCTCCGCCTCCTTGACGAGGAGATAGCCATCCTCAGAAAGGAACAGAAGACCCAAATCCCAGGGGATTTTGCTTTCAAACTTTATGACACCTACGGCTTACCTGTGGATATACTCATTGATGTGGCCAAGGAAGAGGATATGGGGCTTGATCGTGACGGTTATGAACATGCCCGGTCAGAGCAGAGAGAGCGGTCCAAAAAAGCCCGTCATGACGTGGTTACTGAAGAATTGCCGGAGGTATACAGGGAGCTGCTGAACTCAAATCTGGGTAACAAATTCGTGGGTTATGACAATACATCTCACAAATCAGAGATCCTTGCCCTTGTAAAACAGGGCCGGCCTGTGCCAAAAGCCTCCGCCGGCTGGTGCGGAGAACTTGTTGCTGCGGAAACACCATTTTATGCAGAGTCAGGCGGTCAGGTGGGCGACAGGGGTTTGGTGGAAGGGCCTTCAGGCAGGGCCGAAGTAATAGATACCTTCCACAGGGGAGACCTTATAATACACAGTATAGAGGTAAAATACGGAGACCTTGAGTCGGGAGATTCCATAAAACTTGGGGTATCAGAGGACCTTAGAAAAAACACGGCCCGCAACCACACCGCCACCCACCTTCTCCACGCCGTCCTCAGGCAAGTCCTTGGAGAACATGTGAAGCAGGCAGGTTCCATGGTAGCCCCTGACAGGCTGCGTTTTGACTTTACCCACTTTTCGGCTTTGACACCGGATGAGATCAGCAGGGTTGAAGACCTGGTAAATGAACAGATCAGAGAGGACAGAGAAGTCAAAACAGAGCTTCTCTCCTATAAAGAGGCAATGGCCCGTGAGGCAATGGCCCTGTTCGGGGAAAAGTACGGGGAGACTGTGCGCCTGGTGAGTATCCCGGATTTCAGCGTGGAATTATGTGGCGGCACCCATATTTCTTACACTGGGCAGATAGGTCTTCTCAAGATCCTCAGCGAATCCAGTGTGGCCGCCGGAATGCGGAGGCTTGAGGCCTGTACCGCTCAAAACGCTCTGGACCTTGTACATGAATTGGAAAAAGCGGTCGCCGGCGTTACGTTTCAACTGAAATGTCCCAGATTGGAGGTATCTAAAAAGGTCGCAAGACTCCTTGAGATGACAAAAGATCTGGAGAAGCAACTCCAGCAGGTTAAGACGGTCCGTGCTACGCAAGGGCTGGATGAGTTGTTGTCCAAGATACGAAAAATCAACAATATTCAAGTACTATCCGCTCGGGTTGAAACAGATAACGCCAAGTCCCTCAGGGACTTTGGAGACAGGCTCAGAGATAAGATGGGCTCAGGGGTCGTGGTAATGGGATCGCGGACTGACAGCAAGGTCCTGCTGTTGGTCCTTGTCACCAAGGATCTCACTGACCGGCTACATGCAGGAAATATTATCAAGCAGGTAGCCCAGGTGATCGGGGGAGGCGGAGGGGGGAGCCCTGAAATGGCGCAGGCAGGGGGGGCGAAGCCGGAAAGACTCGAAGATGCCCTTGAAGCAGTCTATAATATCGTATACACAAACAGTTCTTTGGCTTCTTGAGAGCCTGGTAAAAAATAAAGGTAACCGTTCACGGGTTCAAAGGTTCAGGGTCCAAGGGTTAAGAGGTTCGGCCTTCTTCTTTTCCTTCCTCTGTTTCTTTATGGCTTCACTGTTCGGCCTACAGCCAGGCTTATTCATTCGTACACCCTCCCCTCAAGTTGTTCTGAGCAGAGGAGAGATTGCCAATCCTTTACCAAAGGCTTAACAAAAATCTTCTTTGAAGTCGTAGTGTAGGTTTTTCCTTTACGGACAAGACCCTCACCCGTTGTCATTCCCAGGTATTGCCAGTTGGCTGCCTTGTAACAGATACCCTCGTAATATTGAGGATCAACAAATGTCTCTGCCAAAACAGGACTGTAGCCCCAACGCTCCTGCCAGTCCTCTCTTACACGCCGGGCAACCCGCCCCAAAATGTGGCTTCCAAGATTCTTAACCCGCACCCATGGAAAAATCAGGAAACGACTGTTATTGATGACCCAAGCCAGGTTCCTCAGGCGCTGTATCTGCGTCCAGCCTATCCACCGGTCTCGAAATGTCAGGGCCTTGGCAGCCCCTGCAAACATCAGGCATCCCAACAAACCTCGTTCAGATACAATAAAATACCGTAAAACGTAACCGAATGGCTTCTTGTATCCCAGATAGTGGTAACGCGATACGTATTCATTCCACAATCCAGTCGTTTCCTTGCCTTTAACCACCTCTACATTTACCAAGCCTAAATCGCCTAAATTACATACGATATCAGCTTGGGCCTCGGTCTTGGACGTTAGCGCAATTTGCTTTTCTCTTTGCTGTCCTTGTGATTTCTGTCGCTTTTCTGGAAGCTCAACGAATCCTTTTGATTCCATTTTCTCCAGTAATTTCATGCAGGCATCTATCTTGTAACCACCAGAGGCCGTTATCCATTCCAGATGTTCACATATGGTTGCAGCCAATTCCGTACGGCTCAAACGTGGAAATACACCTACCGTTTCTTGTATTTCATCAAGTTCCTGCCTGCTGATCTCACGACCAGATTGTAATATTGATCCTTTTCTTTTTTTAATCATAGCATGGCACCTCCTTACAAATAAGTCCGCAACAATCCAGCGCTACATTATCAAAATATTATTTCTTTGTTTGGCATCCTTGCCAGAAATTACTATAGGATCTAGTCCGCCCGAAGGGCGCTAATTTAATTTCTATGTCTTGTTTCGTATTTTCGTGACCATTTTTTTATCTCCAAACCTTTTTGGTTCCGGCTTGTCAAATCTTCCTGATGATAGTACGTATGATCAAAAGTATTTTACGCTTTAAACTTCCTCAAGGCCAAATGAAAATTAATAAAGATACAATAAATTTCTTTAAAAGCTTATACTGGGATTATCAAGTTTCGGAAGAGAATATTATTACAATTATTGAATTGGGGGAATGCAACGGCTTAACGCGGAAAAACCTGCTAAGCAGGGTTTTAAAATCCCGCAGATGGTATGAAATTAAAAAAATCCTGTCATCCGAATTGCTGAAAGAGGCTTTATCTGAGGATGTTCTTAAAACCCTCTTTCCAAAGTCCTTACGTCTTAAATATAATTATGTCAGGAAATTATTATATCAATAATCTATATCCTTTTCAGGATTTGGTTCTCAAACTTATTATGAAGGTTGATGATACATTTTATCTGACAGGAGGTACTGCGCTCGGAAGGCACTACCTTAAACACAGGTATTCCGACGATTTGGATCTTTTTGTAAACAGGGAAAACGATTTTAAACAATTATCAAATAAAATCATTTCGCAATTACAGAATCATTTCTCTGAGATTGAAATAGGTTTGTTAAGTGAATATTTTGCACGGATTTTTATCCATAATGAAGAATTTCCTTTGAAAATTGAATTTGTAAATGATGTATTATTCCATATAGGGGAAATACAATCTGCTAATTTCTTTCACAGAATTGATTCGTGGGAAAATATATTGAGCAATAAAATATGTGCTCTGTCCCGTGACGAAGCAAAAGATGTTGCTGATTTGATTTTTCTTTCGATGAAATATAATTTTACATGGGAAACGATGATAAACTATGCCCGGCAGAAAGATACATGGGTGAATGAAATTGAAGTTTCACAATCGGTTTATAAATTTGATACGCGAAGATTAATCAAAATTAACTGGATAAAAGAGCCGGACTATGAAAACATGCAAGATGTTTGTAAAATAATTGCAAAGGATATAATTGACGGTGGGAAAAATTCCCTACCAATCGCATAGTTGGGATCCAACGGAGCTGGGAACGTTCGGAACAAGTCGTCCCCATTACGAATGTCCCCCATTATATTTGATAAGATAGATAAGGTTAGTCGGAGGTTGGAAAGAAGCCGGATGTTGGAGACTGGGAAATAAAGGATGGCTGATTCCCGTGCGAACGGATAGATGACGAGTAGAGACCGGAAACAGGGGAGGGTTTTCAGTTGACAGATATTGTCTGAGTATATATTCTTAACACAATTGTTAAGGATGTATACTTGCACTATGAAAACAAAGACCCTGAACTATTTATCGAATAAATTATTTTTTTCCGTGGATGACCTGGCGGAAGCTGCCTGCATTAAAAATGAATCCGCTCAGGTATTATGCAGCCGTTATATTAAGAATGAGATCTTTTTAAGATTAAAGAAAAATTTCTATGTGTTGGCCGGAAACTGGCCCCGCTATAATCGTGAGGATTACTTCAAAATAGCCAATTATTTGCAGGTTCCGTCGTATATTTCTTGTGTGACAGCGCTTTCATTTTACGGGATTACTACCCAGGTGCAGAGAGACTGGTATGATAGTATTTCTGTTAAACGGTCGATCAGATTCGAGGCAGAGGGCATTAGGTTCAATTACTACAAGTTGAAAAAGAAGTATTACTTTGGATTTATAAGGCACGGAGATCTTTTTATTGCCACAAAGGAAAAGGCGTTTGTTGATACAGCGCATCTTTGCGCGTTCGGGAAATATTCCATGGATTGGCATGCCTGTGATCTAGAAACGCTGGATAAGATGTTGGTTGCTGATATCATACTTATTTTCCCTGAAAAAACGCAGAAGGCTGTCAGAGAACTATGCAGGATTTAATCATGCAGGAACGGTTTGAGCTGGAAGTTCTGGACAGGCTCAACAGCGGTAAATTTCTCATGCAGATTGTCTTTGTGGGCGGCACGATGTTGCGCCTGTGCCATGGACTCGAACGATTTTCCGTTGATCTGGATTTTTGGGTTATCAAGGATCTGGACTTGGAATTCTTTGAGAATATGAAGGCTTATCTTGCAAAGCATTATGATATAAAGGACAGCGCAAAAAAATTTCATACAATCCTTTTTGAACTGAAATCGCCTGCCTATCCCCGGAGTCTGAAACTGGAAATCCGCAGGGAAGTCAAAAATATCCATACGGAACAGGTAATAGCTTACAGCAAGTATGCAAATACGCAGGTTTTTTTAAAGGCTGTATCCCTGAGTGATATGATGGAGTCAAAAATTCAGACATTTCTGGATCGTCAGGAAATCAGGGATGTTTTTGACATGGAATTTCTGTTTAAAA
>PQXE01000019.1:7619-55954 GCA_003194495.1 Deltaproteobacteria bacterium | reverse complement strand
CAATAGCAGCCACCCTTCGTTCATTAATATCGTCTGTATTGAACCGTGCAACCGGGGCATAGTTAAAAAACACTGCCTTTATCAGATTTCCTTTCAAGTCATTTTCTTGAAAAATTACCAAGTTGCCGACTCTTTCGGATTTGATCGCCATAATGAGATATGATACCGAAAAAGTTTTCAAAGTCAAGCAAACTGCAGAAAAAATATTATCAATAATATCAGTAAGTTAAAATTTAGATTTTTCAGCATGCACACGTTTACTTGAGAAATGGCCTTTTAATGATTTCAGCTACTTGAATAATGCCATACTGATTTCTTGTGATCTCTGATTCCAATGAATACAACATTGGTTATAACCTGGACTATCTGGATTTTGAGCTTATCTCAAACCACGCCTTTTCCATTGGAGGCGATTACCGGACCCAGGGGGACAAAGACAATAAGGACTATTACGAAATCATTTCCGGATATTTCCAGGACGTATGGTCCATAACCCCTGCTTTGACCCTCACCTGGGGGTTTCGCTACTATGAATTCCAGAGCGATGCATACAGGGCCGGGTACCCTGATTCGAGCAAAGCATCAAAAGCACAATATGCGTATCGCAGGGTAGAGAACGAGTGGTGTCCAAAGGCCCGGCTGGACTATGAGTTTGATACGAGCCTGTCCCTATACGCTGCTGTCAGCCGTGAAATGCGAACGCCTTGAATATGAGACCTCTGGCGATGGGCGCGGGGCGCGTCCACAGAAGAATACCTCAAGGCAAATCCCGAATTCAAAACCGAAACATCCTGGACATATGAGCTTGGCCTGTTGAAGGAAACATGGTTTAATACTAAATTCAGGGCATCTGCTTATTACACTGATATCAGCGATTATCAACAACATAATTACATCAGTGGCGCAGCGAGCGCCCAAGTATACAATATCGATGTGGAGCTTTATGGCTTTGAACTGGAGTTGACAAGGAGCTTTACTCATGACCTGAGCGGCTATCTGAGCTACGCATGGAAGAACTGGTCTGCAGAACATCACCCTTTTGATAGTGATCAGACCCACTACTTTATGCAAAACCAGCCCAGAAACAAGGTAACTCTGGGGCTCAGCTACAAGCTCTGGGAAAACGGGGTGGTAACGCTTAACTCTCAGTATCTGGATGAGCGTGAGAGTAAGAAAGGAAAAATGCTGGATGATATTATAACAGTCAATGTGGGAGCGCAACATACATTCAAGCTTACGCATTGCGACTTTACGCTGAAGGCATATGTCAACAATGTAACCGACCAGGAGTATGAGCTGCGTTCAGGTTATCCAATGCCTGGTATCACTGCCGGTATTCTTGGTAAAGTGAGTTTTTGAGCAACCTGGATTTTAAATATGTCATTAGGGTCTGTACTGTTATTTCGTGACAGGCCCTAAACATTTCTGTCATCACCTGCAGGGCGCATTCACATGTTGGGGGACCTAGAATTTAGTAATGAACATCGAACGTCCAACATCGAACGTTGAATGGGAAAAGATGAAGAAACAAAAATAGCTGTTGAATGTTCGGTAGTTGGGTGTTTGTTTTTTATTCGATGTTGGACGTTCGATGTTGGATGTTGGATGTTCATTTTTCAGAACAACTACGTATGGATTTCCTCCCCCAACATGTGAATGCGCCCTCACCTGCATATTACTGTTTTGATGTGGTTTGATTGGTATGAAAGGTGAGTGAAGCAGCAAACCAGGTGACGTGCCCTTTTTTGATCGGCACAGCGAGCTTGGCATTGATTAATTGCAGGCCTGGCGGGCCGATTGTTACAATAAAAGGGCCTTCAGCCCGGACAGGTTCCAGAAAATGGGTCTGCTCCATATTACTCGTCTTTGCCACCCTGGCCCCAAGGGCCGGTTTTCCTTCAAAAAAAATTTTTACCGGCAACCGGTCTCCTTGCTTCAACCTGGTAGGATCCTGCAATGGGACGATCTCGAAACGTTGACCAAGCGGCTTTGCAAGCAAATCACACCACCTCACTACGTGCTTGGTAAACTTATAGGAACGGCCTTCCTCCAGGATCTTAAAATCTTCATGTTCCCGCTGGTTCCTCCAGCCATCAGTGGTTTTCAGCCAGTACCGGTTATCCAATAAGGCACCGATAGCGCAAAAGGCCTCGTCCGGGATAAACCGGCATCCTTGTTTCTCTCTGTCAATATCAAGCCGGACCGGCCAACCGTTTTCAGTATATCCAACAATTTCCTTGAGCCTTTCAGGTTCATATGGGTCGCACTGGCCCACATGACCGAGGACAATATCAAAAAATCCTTCACCTGATTCTTGTACCCACATATCATGTGCCGATACCGGCTGAGTAAGCAACAGGATCACTGTACAAAACCAAAAAAGCTTTTTCATAATTCAGTCCCTCTCATAACGACCAATAGCATGGCCGAGCCATTCACTCACTGCCTTTTTTGCCCGGAACAGACGAAATGTGCCCCACCCAAAATGGGTAAGGGCACATATATCAGCATAAGCTCTGAAAGCCCCTAGAACTCGACCATGATTGAGCCATAGAAGCTTCTCTCATCTCCTGGCGAATACTTGGTCCAATCACCACTGTAGTAGCTAAAGGCACTATACTCTTCGTCAAAGAGATTCCGGACCTGAAAGGCAAAAGTCATCAGCTTGATTTTGTATCTCAAGTCCAGATTAACTACCTCATACTCTCCTACCCTGGACTCGGTGTTATCCGGTTCTACGTAGTAATCATCCTGGGACTCCAACCACAGAGACATCGAAAAACCGCTGGGATGCTCAAAATCCACTCCTGCCTTTAGGGTATAATCCGGAATAATTTCTATATCATTGCCTTTTCTTGCTTCTTTGCCAGGACCGGGATCGGTATATTCAGCCTCCTGCCTCGTGTAGGATCCCCACAGAGTGACCCACTCGTGAGGCTTTACGTTGAGCACCAGGTCCCAGCCACGTCTCTCGGTCTCACCCACATTGTCGTATATAGTCTGGGCCTGGGGCGAAGGATCCGGTACCAACCTGACTTCATCATCAGCATCCTGCTCCCAGTATGACGCACGAAAAGCCAGCCATTTTACAGGCGACACCTTGATTCCCGCTTCCCAACCATCATTCTTGGAATAATCCACGTTACGGTCGTCAAAAGGTACATCTTTTGAGGTCTGACCGAATCGCAGGGATTCAGCGCCGATCTGGAAACTCCGGCCCCAGTTGGCATAGAGGTTGTATCCTGGATATGGCGTCACAACCGCTCCGATCTTGGGCTGCCAGATTTCGTCGTAATCCAGCATATCCAGTCTCCGGTCGTTCACTTTGTCTTCAAAATGTCCGTCCACGTAGTCCACACGCATGGCGGCAATCAGCCTTAGCCAGTCAGTTACCTCGCCGTCCGCCTGGACGTAACTCCCCACATACCAGGTCGTATAGTCCCAGTCCCTGTACGGGCCTCCCTGCCGATCACGATTCTCGGTCTTGTATCGCTGGTTTATGTTATCCTGGTATTGGTAGTCCACCCCCCAGGAAAGTCTGAGGTTCTCAATCCCCCAATCAGCGGTCTCATACATCAGGGTAGAGATGGCGCCATACTGGTCCTCATCACGGACCCTTTCCTGCTGTGAACCTGTCTCGCTAAAGCGACACCAGCGATTTCGTTCCAAGTGCTGAGCATAGGTCTTGAAAGACCATGAAAGGTCTTCAGTGAAAATATAATCCAGATGCAGACTGGCATGCCTGTTTTCCTGCTCGCCGCCATCGCTCTTGCTGAAGGACTGAGCCTGCTCGGGATCATCCTTATACTGTTCCTTGTTTAGGTATCCCGCGGCGTCGGCATCCATGTCGAAAAATCGGGCGATTACTCCAACACTGAGCCGATCATCGCTGGTAGTATAAAACCACTTGCCTGATACAGCGCCCTTATTCATGTCTGAATGGTCCCTGTATCCGTCTGTCCGGCGGTATGCTGCAAAATAAGTCTGAGAAAAACCGCCCTCTTCCCGGGCTACCAATATGTCGCCTTCACTGGTCTGAAAGCTGCCGTGAAGGAGCTTTACCTGTGAGTAATTGCCGCCCCGTTTGGTGAATACATTTGCATTGCCGGCGATATTGTTCAGCCCGTATCGGGGGTCGTTGGTGCCCTTTACCAGCTCGATACGTTCTATCTCCATGGGGAAAAAGGGCTGGATGTCCATAGACCCGCGGGCCCAGTTGTGAGGAATACCATCAACAATCAGTGCCGCCGGCGCATCATGATTTGCGTCAAATCCCCGAAGAGAGAAGGTGCCTGAGACAATTCCCTGGTTCCAGTCTCCGTAGTATGTCCCGGGGAGCTTCTTGAACAACTCCATAGTGAAGTCGATATTCTCATTTTCGATATGATCGGCACCGAGCACATCCACCGAAGTCGGCAGATCGGCTGTCTTCAGGTAAGGATCTTTTTCAGTAACAGTGACCTTGCCGATTTTCATATAGACCTTGCCTCGTTCAGCCTCTGTTTCGACAGACGGCGAATCCTGGCTGAAAGCAGGGATGACCGGCCACATTGCAATCATCAGAGCCATCAATAGAAAAACACAAAACTTCCCTTTGTTGTTAAATTTTTTCATTCTCACCCTCCCTTTGTTGATTTTTTTGTTCAAGTTTCCAGTAAACCCGGAACCTCGAACCTTGAACACTTGAACCTCTGAACGGTTACCTCTATTTCAACTCAAACCCCAAGACAAGCTCCAAAGGAATTTCTCCCTTAAAAAGACGTTCGGATGCCCGTGGAAACGGAGCCGCACCTTTCACCGCCGCAAGAGCTGCCATATCCAGAGATTTGTCCCCTGATGTCTTCACAACCTCGACCGCTCTGACATCTCCTTCAGGTATAATTATGAAGCGTACAGTCACCTCTCCTTCCATCTGTCTCATTCTGGCGCTACGTGGATATATCTTGTGCTTTTCTATCCTGAGTCGAACCATCTCCATGTATCTATCGGCTGTTGTATAATCACCGAACACTACATGTTGATCCGAAATCCAATCGGAGATATCCGGACCGGAAACATCCGGGATATCCGGCATACTCATATCCTCCAAAGGCCTGTCCAGCCGGTCTGTTTCAACCGGCTCAAATTTTATGGGCTTCAGGCCGGAGACAAGTCGGGTTACTTCTGGATCTTTTATCTCCTGCAGATGAAAAACAGGCTCAGGTGTATGACGACGTAGTCTGGGGATAGTCCTTTTTTTAGCTGACAAAGCTTCTTTCCCGCCCCGTGCAGTCACTTTATGTGAAGGAGATGAAATAGCCTGCTGCCCGGTCTTATCGGAAAACCCTGAATCCAGTAGCGCAGGAAGCTCGTTTTTATTCGTCTTAACCATCCGGAACGAATTATCTGATTCTATTTTTTTTGTTATAATGGTATCCTGTTGAAAAAATCCTTTGTTAAGATAGCCGGCAATGATCAGTATCATAATAATAAAAAATACAATATATACGACCGGCTTCCTCTCTGTAAGCTTTCCCTTGATTGCTTTTACAGATTCCAGCTCTATTCTTTTCTTTTTCCTGCTTTGAGTTGCAATTCGCAGTCCTTCAGCATATCCCTTTAAAATACCTGTAAGCTTTCTCCCAATTATTTTAACAAATTCCAGGTCTATGCCTTTCTTTTTCCTTTGAGTCGTAATTTGCAGTTCTTTAGTACATTCTTTTAGAATACCTGCATCTATTGTTTTTTCTCCTTTGGCATATCCGGTTAACAGGGCATGATCACAAATTATATTTATCAGACGCGGACACCCCCCGGAAAAGGAAAAGATTTGACGAATTGCCCCTGATGTAAAAATATCTTGTTCTGAACCGGCGATCTTGAGGCGATGTCTAATATATTCTGCAACCTCATTTTTCGTCAAGGTATCAATGTGATACTTGATAGTAATTCTTTGTCTTAAATTACTGTTTGCTGTGTCGAGTAAAATATCATTAAAATCGTTATTTCCTACAAAAAATAGGTTTATCAGCTTTGTATTCTGCCTTTCTATGTTTGATAGAAGACGTATATCATTTAAAAGCTCCTGTTTCAGACATTGCGCCTCATCAATTATAAGTAGTACTTTTTTATTATTTTCATATGCATTATTTAAAAAATTATCTAAATGAACAAGAAAATCTCCTTTATTGCTAAACATTTTGTTTATTTTAAATTCATTAGCAATAAAATTGAAAAATTCGAGTGTATTCAGACCGGGATAAGAAACCTTTGCAATAATAATTTCCTTTTCAAGACTGTTAACCAGGGCATTAATAAGTGTAGTTTTCCCTGTACCGACATCACCGGTAAGGAGAAAAAACCCCTTATTTTCCCGGGTTGCGTATTTCAGCGTGGCAAGGGCCTCTTTGTGCTTTTCGCCAAGCCAAAGGAACTTTGGATCCGCGCTTATCTGAAAAGGCTTTATTTTTAAATTATAGTAAGAAAGATACATGATTTAACAATAAAGAGTCTCCTCTCACTCCCCTGTATTCTCTTCAATATCCGGTTTGCCGTCGAAATTCAGATCTTTCGAACACTTCACAAGTGCCTCTGACTCATCATATTCTTCCCACAGATCGGGCTTTCCGTCCGCGTTTGTATCCTCCGCAACAGTAGTCAGATTTTCCTTATGGTAATAATACCAGGTGTCCACACTTCCATCTCCGGTATGATCCTTTTCCGCCCGGATTGCCTCTTCAGCTTCATTGTAAAACCAGGTGGTATCCATGCGATCAGCCGCCTCATGTTTTTCCTGGCTCTTGGTCAGTTTACCCTTAGCATTGTAATATTCCCTCAAATCCTGATTGCCGTCACTGTCCTCATCAATCTCTTTGAGCCTTAAGACGCTTTCCTTATAGCAATAGCGACCCTCCGGTTTCTTGTCTCCATCGGAGTCCACTTCCATCACCATGGACCATTGGGGCCTGTTAAACCACTGGGTAATCTCAAAGCGCCCATCATTATCCTTGTCTCTGATAAGCCGGTATTTCTTTTCATTTTTATAGAAGATCTTCAGGCTTATCTTTCCGTTTCCTTCCTCGTCTTTTTCCACCCTTGCCAGCCGTCCATTCTTGTAATATTCCCAGGTATCGATCCTGCCGTTGAGATTTGTATCGCTCTCAACCCTTTGTTTTTCTTCCTTGGCATTAAAGAAGATTGTTATATCCGGTTTTCCGTCTTGATTACGATCCTCGGTCTGACGACAGGCCTTGCCATCTTTAAACAGCGTAATGACCTCCTTAAATCCATCTCCGTCGGCATCATAGACTACCTTGACCGGCTGACCTCCACGGTAGGTCCTGATCCTGTCAATTCTGCCGGTATGCCTGGTGTCTTCCTCCATCCTTTCAGTATAGCCGTCCGCGTCAAGGTGTATAAAGACATCCTTTTTCTCATCAAAATTGGTGTCTTTTTCCTGATAATAAGGCTTGCCGTCCCTGAATTGCGTTATGATGTCAAATCGCCCGTCCCTATTGGCATCTTTTTGCTGTTCAATAGGCTGATCATCCTTGAACCTGGTTATGATTTCATACATCCCGTCGTGATCCAAATCCTTTTTTTCATCCAAGAGTACACCACTGCGGTAACTGCGAAATGCATCCATCCTGCCGTCTCTGTCCAGATCATGACGGCTTTCTTTTGGCAGACCTTCAATATCATAAGAGATGATTTTCTCCATCCTGCCGTCCCCGTCGTCATCCACACGTCTCTGCAAGGGTTTATCATCCTGATATGTCTGCCAGATATTCGGCTTGCCATTGGCATGTGTATCTTTTGTGAACGAAGAAAGCATTCCCTCCTTAAAATGATAAATGCTGTCAAACAGGCCGTTTCCTGTAGTATCTTTTTGGATCTTCAGGGGACGCTCCTGCGAATCAAATTGTACCATCTGCACCATCCGGCCCCTGTTTGACAAACGTTCTTGCCGGGTCCTTTTCCCTGATTCAAAATAGTCCAGGCAATCAATCCGCCGGTCATGATCAATGTCCCTTTCGACCCTTATGATCTGCTCCTTTTCGTAATACTGGAACCGGTCCATGACCTCATCTGCATTGCTGTCAATCTCGATCTTGATAATCTTTCCCCTCTTATCAAAATAAGCGATCTGATCTATCTTTCCGTCCCTATCAGTATCCCGCCTCACGATCTCTTCACGTGCCCACGCGGGTTCAGGCAATAACAAAGCAATAACGATCATTGAAAAAAGAAATGCAATTAGATGCTTCATAACAATGCTGCTGAGTTAAATCACCTACAGCCTCCATTTGTTAATTTTTGGTAAGCGTTTACAGGGCACCGCATCTGCTTTGTTGTCGGGCACTTGAAGTACAGGGAGTACGTCTGCGTACCCGTACGCCTCGCATATGCAGCACCCTGTAAACGCTTACAGTTCAGAGGGTTACGGTAAAACGGGCATTGTAATCCCGTGAACGGTTACAATTTCTATTGAGATTCTATATTAGCCCGATTATTAGATCAAGTAATATTGATATAATAATTGCTGGACGTAATACAATTCTGTTAATAATATCAAAAAATCGGCATCCTTCATAGCAAACCAAAAGTAGTTTACACTTTTACAGGATTATTTAATTATGCCTAATATAACCTTTTTGCCGGCCAACGTGACTGTGATCGCAGATCAGGCAGAAAATCTACTAAGGGCAGCTATGAGGGCCGGAGTACATATTAACTCCTCATGCGGTGGGGCAGGGGTATGTAATAAGTGCCGCATTCTCCTGGAACAAGGCCAGGTCCGGGGAGAGGCATTGCCGGAAGGGGGATGGAAGGCATGTGCCACCTTTCCAGTCTCAGACGTGGTGGTCCGTGTACCGGTTGAGTCTGAGATGGACAGAAAAGTTCTCAGACGGCCGATGGCCAAAAAGGCGGCATCCTGGATCAAGGCCCAGGACAAGGTCATAAGCTGGAAGCTGCATCCAGCAGTGCGAAAACACGTCATCAATTTGCCTCAGCCAAGTCTTCAGGACAGTGCGAGTGACCTTGACAGGCTAAAACGCGAAGTTATTCAGGGCCGGCTTCAGGCAATTTCACTGGAGGTAGATAACCAGGTCCTCTTTAATCTGCCGGAATCTGTCCGGAGCAATGACTGGAGGGTCACGGTCAGCTTGATGGAGGGCGCAAAAAAAGATGTCCGTCGTCTCATTCGTGTGGAGCCTGGTGATACCACAGGCCAGCATCTGGCTGTGGCTGTGGATATAGGGACTACTACCGTGTCAGCTCAGTTAGTGGATCTTAAAAACGGAGAGATCCTGGGAGAGGCATCCAATTACAATCCGCAGATCAGTTATGGGGAAGATATCATCTCCCGTATAGAGTTTGCAAGAAAGGAAGAAGGCCTTAAGACGCTGCAAAAAAAGATAATTGAATGTCTTAATGGGCTCATAGAGGAACTTTTTTCAGACACGGGTTGGGAGAAGGATGCCTTAAGTCTCATTACCATAGCTGCAAATACCGTAATGATTCACCTCCTTCTTGGACTTGATACGCGTTTTCTGAGGACCCAACCCTATACTCCTGTTGCCACCCAGTTTCCTCCGGTAAGGGCCATAGAGTCGGGTATAAATGTTCTGGAGCATGTGCGCATGTTTTTAGGCCCTTGTGTTGCCAGTTACGTCGGTGCGGATATCGTGGCAGGAGTGGTAGGCGTGGGGCTTAATCACCATCCGGAGCTTACGCTCTTTATAGATTTAGGAACAAACGGAGAGATAGTTCTGGGCAATCAGGACTGGATGGCCTGTGCGGCCTGCTCAGCAGGTCCCGCCTTTGAGGGTGGAGGGATAAAGCACGGCATGCGTGCTACCACAGGGGCGATTGAGGTAGTGCATATACATCCAGAGACATTTGAACCTATGATCCTGACCATTGGGGGCAGGAAGGCCAAGGGAATATGTGGATCAGGCATAATCAGCCTGCTCGCAGGACTTTTCATGGCAGGTGTGCTGGATCAGCAGGGAAAATTTTATAATGATCTGGGGACAAAGAGAGTCCGCCTTGGCAGGGATGGCAGGGAATATGTATTAATAGAGGCAAAATCTACTTCCATAGGTCAGGATATTGTATTCACAGAGGCAGACATTGAGAATCTTATCAGGGCAAAAGGTGCCATGTTTGCCGGCTATTATACATTATTGGAATCAGTAGGTATGGGATTTGAAGATCTGGAACGGGTAATACTGGCGGGAAATTTTGGAAGCTACCTGGATCTTGATCAGGCCGTCACCATAGGGCTGCTTCCTGATATTCCAAGAGACCGCTTCTTTTTTGCAGGCAACAGCTCTCTCCTCGGGGCAAAGGCCTCGGCTGTTTCATGGCCTGTTACAAGAGAGCTGTATGAAGTCGCGCGAATGATGACACACTTTGACCTCAGCGATAGCCCGCGGTTCATGGAACACTATGTCTCGTGCCTGTTCCTGCCTCATACGGATCAGAGATTGTTCCCGTCAGTCAGGCTGGACTGATTTTTAAGTACCTAAAGTGAGCTAAAGTTAAGGAATTATCTTTTATGAAATGAATGGTTACGATTTCATGGCCTTTCTGAAGGCCTCTGCGTAATCTTCCGGGTAATGACCTGTGATCCATCTTTCTTGTCTTTCGCTGAAAGCACCCGGGGAACCGGGGAGCCTGGGCAGAAAGCAGTAAAAAAGACGCTGATCCATATCCGGATTATTGAAACGTTTTGAGATTTCGTAGCCTGTGACCATCCGGGCCCCCAGCCTGTCCAGAGTCAGGATTACGAGTCTGATGCAGTGGTCCAGGGAATTTCGGACCTCCGGGCCTGCCTCAAGCACATTACCCACAGGGCAAGTGGTCATAATCCGGACCTCGCCCTGGGAGCGCTGGGCCTTGGGAACATGGATCATGACGTTTTCATCTTCGTAGACAATCAGACTTGATGCCAGGTCCTCTTTTTTGTCCAGTCGTCTATTGGAACGAATTGCCTTTAAATAGGTCTTAAAAAAAGGCCGGCCATAGAATTTTTCATAAAGCGCAGTAAAAAAGGCCACCTGGTCTCCCACTGCATATGTGGGGATTGATTTTGAGCCGGCTTCCTCAGTGTCTATGGATGTCACACTAGGAGGTATCAGTGCAAACTGCTGATGAATCTGCTGGTGGGATGCATGTAATCTGTATCCTGATGGAGAGAAATCAAAGCCATAGTTCCAGCCCCAAAGGGTGGCTGTGTAAGGTGGCTCTTCTCCTTTTTCCAGTCTGCTTGCAACATCTTCCACAACCGCCTGCCTCAAGAATTCAAGTTCATGGGCTGATAAGGTATGCTTGTCTTTTCGGGCAATTCCCTGCGCAACATTGAGATTGAGGGCCATTTGAGTATAGACCCGCTGGTAATAGAGGTGACGCAGGCCGGTCACATCTTCGGTAAGCAGTTCCTTTGCCCTGTACCTCACACAGTCGTGGGCCATATTAGATGCATAATGACCCCATGGGATGTAGCTGTCAGCCCTGAGATACTCCCATATGTGTGTCTGAGTTCCGGATGTGTACTCGCCGACAATCGGGCTGGTCCCTTGAATTCCAGGCATTAATACCATTGCCGGCTTATAATTATCCGGGCAGGCTATATTGTTACCAAGTACCTCAAAGAGCTCCTGATCGAGCAGAACCGGTTTGAGTCGGCCTTGTCTGCCGATTTCATATTTCACACCGACCGGGTCCTGATTACCGTCCAATTCAAACTTGCATGCCAAATGCGCGATGGCCTTGAGGAGCTCACGGTCTTTGGATGTCTGGGCCAGAGACAAAAGAACGGACCTTGGGAGATCTTTCAGTGAATATGCCTTTTCGTCCGCACCTTTTAATCGCCCATTCAACAGTTCTTTCAGTAATGGCGAAGGCCTATCGGATTCCTCATCGCATCTTGTGAATTTGAGTTGTCCCGGGTCCTTTGAGAATTGCCTGGCCTGGTCATCCAGGATGTATGTAGCACCCCAGAAAGGAAAGGCATTAGGGATCTCACAGACCCGGCCTGCATTGTTAATAGCAAGGTCGCCCTGTGGAAAGTTGGCCTGGTTATTGATTGCATTGCCGTCCGAATCGTGGCCCAGTACAGCCAAGGCGTCGGTCTGCCTGAGGTTTACGACTTTGTAAGATGGCTGGTGAAGGGCACAAATAAAAACCCCTGACGGATCTATGCACGTGCGTAGAATATCTTGCTTCACATTACTTCATCCCGGATAATTAACTGTTTGCGAGTTGTTTTAATTATTTCACTCATTGTATGGCGGTTGACAGGCCCGACTCCATCACAGTCTGTGTTTGAGTGTATGACGTCTTATACGCTCACTTTTCCTGAGTATTGAGTGCCGGAGCGGAATTTTTCTCCTTCCAGTATGATATATTGAATCATAAACCTTCCAGAAACGCCCCATATCCTGCCTGGTTATGTATTGTGCCGAGGAAAAGTGCAGTTGGGCAAGGTCCTTCACCTGCCATCTCCTGGGCAATCTCCTGTGACGTTCCACTCGCTGCAAGTCTATGAGAGTCAGGGGGAGGCCGTCCTGCTTTGAACCGCACAGAAAGTGGCATAGATATAAATCCTGGTGGTGCAGACCCGCCGAGTGCATCCTTCCCACGATATTCGCTACTTCTTTAACAATCTTATGTTTTGCCGGAATGACTTGTGTGTTTCTATGAGATCCTTTTCCAAAATTCCTGTCCGCCCACTCACTGAGCCTCATTACATGACTTACACCCTCTGAAAGGACCAAAGAACTCCCGCCATCCTGACCCCAGGCTATAGGTACAGGCCCTGGAAGGCCGACCTGTAGAAAGGTCCACATGGCATGCCATTCCTGCCAGGCACCAGGAGTTGAACGCTTTAGTCTGAGATATGCCTTCAACCTGTCTCGTACTGTAGGAGGTGCGTAGCGTTTAAGGAAAAAAGGGCTTTTTTCTCCGCTCTCTGTTTCGAGATCAAGTCGAACGGTATTTCGTTCTTTAACAGCACACTTTGCCACCGCGTGTCCCGGGTGTGACATCAGCGCCTTAAAAGTCGCGAGACCATTAGACTCAAGGAGCGGGAGAAATGCCCTGTTGACCTCAAGCCTGTCCCCATCTATTACGGCAATCTTCGAGTCATCCATACAAGCAAGTCTTTTTCATCAGTTTTCCCTTTGAATTCTGTGGAGGAAAAGGTAGGCTATTCTTCTGTGTGTCACAATATTTTTCCCGCTTGGGATCCGTCCATAGCGGTATTGAAAGCCTACAATCCGTTGGGTAAATGATCAAGTTGCAGTGCAAAGAAAATCGTGTGAATATCAAAGGTAACTACTTTTCCAGGATAGAAACCACTTAAATAAATTGTAGATATAATATTTCAGTAGCAACTATTGGCCAGGTAATACCTTACTCTGATTTAACATTATATTATGTGCGGAATTGCAGGATACTCCATAAAAGAAAACAGCTTACCAGGTATTCAAAGGCGTCTTGAGAAGGCATCTTCTCTTCTCTCACATAGAGGACCTGATGGAAGCGGCATCTATTTTGACAACAGGATTGGTCTTGCCCACAGAAGACTGGCAATCATCGATATCACAGGAGGAGCTCAGCCGCTTACAGGTGCCACAGGAAAAATAACAATAGTTTTTAACGGTGAAATCTACAACTTTTCAGAGCTGAAACATGACCTTGAAAAAAAAGGATGTGTTTTCACCACGCGCTCAGATACGGAAGTGCTGGCAAATACCATCAGTATATATGGCAAGGCAGGCATTGAAAAACTAAAAGGAATGTTCGCCTTCTGTGCACTTGACCACAACAGTAAAAGAATGCTTGTTGTGCGGGACAGGCTTGGAGTAAAACCTCTATTCTATGTTGAAAACAGCTTTGGTTTTTTCTTTGCGTCGGAAATCCCGGCACTTCTTACACTTTCCGGATGTGACAGAAAAATTGATCCTGAGGCCCTGGACCTGTTTTTGAGCCTTCGCTACGTCCCTCATCCCTTCTGTGCGTTTAAAGAGATCAGAAGGCTTCCTCCCGGACATCTCCTGGAAGTGGAAAAAGGCAAAATAGTTAACAATGCCCCATTCTGGTCAATAAATCCCGCAAAGAGAAACATGGATTACACGCAGGCCTGTATTGAAACAAAAGAGCGTTTTGATCAGGCTGTGGTCAAACGTCTGGTATCAGATGTGCCCCTGGGGGCATTTCTTTCAGGTGGCATTGACTCTTCTCTCACTGTCGCCGGCATGGCACTACGAGGGCCGGTAAAGACCTTTTCAATAGGTTTTGAAGATGAGAGGTTCAATGAACTGCCATATGCCAGGCAAATTGCAGATCATCTGAAAACGGATCATCATGAGTTTTATCTGCCCGCTGATTCTCTTTTAAAGACCCCGGAGATCCTCGCCCTATTTGGAGAACCCTTTGCCAATGAAACAGCCATTCCCCTCTACTTTCTGAGCAAATTTGCATCAAGGGAAGTCAAAGTTGCCCTCACTGGAGACGGCGGAGACGAGGCTTTTGGAGGATACAAGCGCTATGGCCACTGTCTGTTCATTAAAAGACTTGAGAGGCTGTTTCTTCGACGTCCTTACTGCCGGCTAAGAAAAACCAGCATCTGGGCAGAGAGCATCCTGAACCGCAGCCGCAAAAAAAAGAGCTTTCCTGCAAGATCTGCCGACAGAGCGCTTCTGCTTAACCAGCCGATGCGCTATCTGGCCTTTCTTGAACTCTTTCCTTTAGGCTCCAGAAAGTTGCTGTTTCATCCAAGTGGCCCTTTGGCGGAAAAAATTGTCCATCCCACTGCCGTTGACCTAATCGGATCATTCTACAACCAGCTCAACGACGATGAACTTGACAGGCTCCAGATTACCGATATAAACACCTATCTCCCAGGAGACATCCTGTTTTATTCCGATCACATGAGCATGGCCCATGGTCTTGAGTTGAGATCCCCCTTTCTTGATCATGATTGTCTGGAATTTGCCCTTAGCCTCCCATCAAAATATCGCATGACAACGGACAGAAAGGGAAAACGCATCCTGAGAGATGCCTTTTTCGACCGTATTCCAAAAGCCATGTTCGAAAGACCTAAAAAGGGATTCTCCATACCCCTGGCCCGGTGGATTGGAGGGCCGCTGAAAAACAAGGTACAAGAAGTAATTATGGATGCCCCGGATGACTTCTACAGGCTTTTTGAAAAACAGGGTGTATCCAATCTGCTCAGTTCTGAAATTGGAAAAGACGGACTCAAGGCACGCCGGTTGTGGTCACTTTTCATCATGGCCAAGTGGATGGCCCGGTTCAAGGCGGTGCTGCCATGAAGCTCTTAAACAAGGCGGCATGGAAGGCTGTTCTGATCACAAAGGGGAAGAAAAAGGAAAGAAAAAAAACGGTCAATGAACTTAACCCTGACGAAATCGGTAATGTATTGGCAATTTCCTCAACTGCCATAGGAGACACCCTGCTTTCTACACCGGCAGTGAGGGCCACGCGCCGCATTTTTCCGAACGCATCCATAGATTTCATGGTCAGAGAAAAGTTTTCAGTTCTTTTTAAAAATAATCCTGATCTCAGGACAATAATTCCCTATTACGGGGGATACAAAAGGTTATTTTCCCTGTTAAACAGAATCAAGTCAGGAAACTACGACCTGTGTCTGGTATTTCATGACAGTGATCCCTGCCCTGTTCAGGCCGCCTACCTGGCCGGGATTCCTTTTATTGCCCGTATCGGTTTCAAAGATGAAACAGTGGCCTCGTTTCTTAATGTAAAGGTCCTATACAGAGATGAAGCACATGTAATAGAACAGAGGCTCGACGTGTTGCGAACACTCTTCAAGGTTAAACTTGATTCTTCCCAGGACAAACGGATGGTGCTGCCCATAATGGTTGAAGAGGCGGAATCATTCTGGAATGATCTGCTTAACAGCATGGGACGCAACCATGCAAAAAATAAAAGAATAGGATTTCAGATATCCGCCTCAAGACCTTACAAGGCTTGGCCACAGAGACACTTTTCAGAACTTGGAAAGAGACTCTTGGCTGATTCGGAAGATGTCAATATCATCCTGTTCGGTGGACCTGGTGATGAAAAGATCGGCAAGGAAATAGCTGAAGGGATAACAATCGATCCCGGTCAGAAACCTGGAATAATCAACCTTGCAGGGCGCCTGCCCCTAAAAAAGCTGCCTGCTGCACTCAAAGGGCTGGATCTCTTTATAACCAACGATACAGGCCCTTTTCATGTTGCAGTGGCACTGAAGACCCCTACCATCTCTCTTTTTGTGCCAAGTACTTTGCGTCATACAGGCCCATACCAGGACCGTGAAATCCACAAAGTCATAAGAAAACCGAGACCATGCTCGCCGTGTATTCAAAAATACTGTACTGATCCGAACTGCATGTCCATAATCAGCGTTGAAGAGGTATATCAGGCAGTAAAAAACCAGTTTGAGCCAAAGGGCTTTTTTGAAGGATAAAACGTAAGGACAAAATGCCCAAAATCCTCTACGTATATCCGGAACCTTTGCCATCACAAAAAGCCAGAAGCGTTCAGGTTGCTGCAACCTGCGCAGCACTGGCCCGGAAAACTGAGGTAACAATTGCAGCGGACATACAGGGCAATATGTTTTCCGGTCTTGGCATTTCCAGGCCTGAACAATTAATAATCAAAAGTATAAATAGAAATATTGGGCCAATTATCTCAAACATGGTCTTTAATCAGCGGCTTGACAGACTAATCAGAACCGTTAGGTTTGATATCATTATTTCAAGACATCCAAAACTGGCAGCAAGACTGTGCGGTAAAGGACTTGCGGTTATCTTTGAGGTGCACGAAATCCTCAAGGACAAACATCCGGGCCGTAAAGACCTCTCTCAACTGGAAGAGGAAATTGCCAAAAATGCCATGGGCCTGATATTCATAAGCGAGGGGCTTCAGAGACGATGGGAGGAACTCTATGAGACACCTCCTTGCGCTATAGTGCCAAGCGGCACCTTTTGCAACAACGACTTTCCGGAAAAGGATCGCTCCGGACCTGTAAGGCAGATATACTATGCAGGTACCACTTATTATAAATGGAAGGGAATTGAGACCCTTTTCAGCGCACTTAACATGTTACATGATCTTGAACTGGTGATGATCGGAGAAACAGACAGAGATATAATACCCGAATCAGTTAGGCAAAGGGTAAGGCTGCTCGGTCATCTGCCTAACAAGTCTGTCAGGACGGAGCTGCAAAAGGCCAGAATTGCCATACTGCCTAATTCTGCTCAATCTATAACAAGCCGGCTATACACCTCTCCTCTTAAACTTTTGGAATATATGTCAAGCGGTGTGTCTGTTGTAGCCTCAGATCTTCCCAGTATTCGAGAAATAGCCTCGGAAAAGGAGTGTGTATTTTTTACCCCCGACAGCCCTGAAGACCTTGCAAAGGCCATACTGACACTAATAAACGACCCCGGCCTTGAAGCCACCCTTTCCACGGCCGGCTGGAGAAAGGCAAAAGAGTACTCATGGAATACAAGGGCCGAAAAGATACTTTCTTTCGCAGCCTCATTAGGCGTTTTATAGAGACCTATCCTTCCATTAATAATGAACCGTCATTTACCTCTGCCTCCATGTCCCACTGAGAAAAACTGGGAAATCTGTGATCCGGCCTTTGATCCGGAATCTCTGTGGAATTCCGAAAGCATGGGCTTGGTCAAAGAGGCCGCAAGGCGAAAGGTGTTCTGCTGCAAAGGCTATTATATAAAGGCGTTCAAGTTGGGACACCGTGCAATTTCCCTTTTCAGGGACCCTGCCAAAAAAGAATGGAAGATTGCAACCAGGCTGCACATCGGCGGCTATACAGCTCCGCCGGCGGCATATGGCAAAAGTAGTGGCTGGAGCTATTTTGCAGCGTCTAAAATTGAAGGTCCTGATCTTGAATCATTTCTCTGCGAGGAATGGCCAAGGCTGACAAGAACTCAAAAAAAGAGGGTTATCAACCTGTTTTTCCAATTTATTGCAAGCATTTCTGAATTTGGCGTTTTCCAGCCTGATTTCCATCTCAACAATGTCATTTTTGACACACGCAAAGAACAGTTTGTACTCATAGACCTGCACAGGGCCGGATTGTTTGACAGACCATTGAATACCAGAAAACGGATGGACCAGCTTTCCTATATCATGCCTCCTCTGTGGGAAAAGGTAAAAAAACGGGAAATTCTGGAGTTCACAAGCTTTTTATCCCATAAGTGGCCTGAATTAAAAAGCAGAAAGCAGCGCTATGGGATTCAAGAGAGCGCACTTAAGCGAATGCGACGCCATTGGGACAAGAGAGGAACAAAAAGGATACTCAAGAAAACCGTTAAGACAAGACAGGGTAAAACTATCATGTTAAGATCTGAACAGTGTTCTAAACACCTATCAGACCTGTTGATCTCCTTTATTAAACACCCTGAAAAATTCCAGAGCCCTGAAAACATCCTGAAAAATTCCAGGCACACGCGCTGTCTCAAGATCAGTACAGAATCAACAAAATATTTTCTGAAAGCATACCGAAGTTCCAGTAATTTGAAGTCCATATGCTATCTTTTCAAGACTCCGAGGGTACTTCGTGCATGGCATACCTCCCGGAATCTCCTCTTACGCCACATATCAACACCATTACCTCTGGTTGCAATCCACACGGGGAATCCCTGGAAAAGTATCTATGGAGCAATGCTATCGCCATGGATTGAGGCAGGAAATTCAAATACAGCCATTATAAAGCAGACTCTCAAGCATCGTAAACAAGGGGACAGGCTAATAAAAGATCTGGCATGTTTTCTGTGGCAGATGCATGAAAAGGGAATTTTTCATGGAGATTGCAAAATAACCAATTTCCGTTTTAATCCTGCTGATAAAAACCGGTTTACTGTGTTTGACCTTGACAGTACCAGGATCAGAAAGGCAATAAAAGATAGAGACAGGATTTCTGATATTACAGACATGTGTGCATCCATGGAGATGTGGAGAATAAGAGAGTACATTACCCATGACTTTTTAATACGCTATATCAGACTGCACATTCCCTGGGAAAAAGAAAGTACAATATTATTAAAAAATCTGCGCAAAAGGGTAGAAACCAGATTAAAGAGAAAAAGGAATGTATGCTGAACGTCTTTTAAAATACCTTTTCTTTATTCTTCTGGTAATTATTACCTTTCATGTAGGAGGCACTGCCCCAAGATATATCCTTTCCATTCTCATAATTATTACATGCTTTAGCGCTATTACCAGTTCCGGCAAAAATAAATTTAGTAAAGCCTACGCTCTTTTACGTGAGTTTTCACGTCATCCCCTTTCTTGGGCACTGGGGTTTTTTTCCGTCACAGCGTTTATATCCATATTAATGAGTCCAGACCCGAGATATTCTCTCAGAACATTTTGTAGTGAATATGTCCTGAATTTCAGCATGTTTATTTCACTGCTCCTCTTTTCTGAAAAATATGGGAAAAAAATTAACTGGCTAAAAATAGTGACTGCTGCCAATGTGGTTTTTCTGATCCTTTACCTGGGACTTATGTCACAGTGGCTTGTCAGCCAAGGTGAATTCTGGTTCCTGGACACCGACATAGATGTTGAGTCGGCAAGTATTGGAGACAGAATCTTTATTTTTAGTTATGCAAATACACTTTTTAATGGGATCAAACACATCAGCATATATTTAACCCTTCTGGTAGCTGTGGTCTTCATATATCTGGTAAGGCATCAACACAAAATCAGAAGCCTGATACTCTTGCTTGTCAACTTGTTTGCGCTGATATCAACTTCACGGCGCGGAGCTATCATCTCTGTCTTTGCCGGCACGGCTGCATCATCTCTTTTTTACAGCTCAGCCAAGAGATATTTCGCCATTTTTTTCCTGCTTTTCTGCCTCACTGTTTCTGCGCTATTTATTTCCGACAAGACGCAACATTTCATAAGAGAAGACTGGAAACTCATGTTTCAAGGGGAAGTGCGTAAAGCAAAAGATATGGGAGGTTCCATCCCGTTAAGGATATATACATACATAACCTTCACAAAGGAAGTCTTTAAACACCCTTTTACAGGGACTGGACTTGGAAGAAGAAATATTAAGCGGCTCATGCCGGACATTATAAAAGAAGCTGGACTAGTTCATGGTCATAACGCATTTCTTGAGCTGGCTATTGAGACAGGAATACAGGGTGCTCTGGCACTCCTGATTACAATAATAATTCAGGCAAGAATGCTGTGGAGCTGCTGGAAGAATGATGATCACCCTGAAATCAAAGGAATTATGGCTACCAGTCTGTTATTCATGATCATGTTTTGGGGGACCAACATGTTTACTGATGGTTTTCGACATGGATCATCAACATTATACTGGCTGTTTATGGCAGTTCCGACCGGCATAGCATATGCCGATGTTCAAAGAAATGTCTGAAAACTTAATTCCAAAAGCCCCTATCAATTGCCTTTACCTGCTGGATGATCCTTCACGTGACAAACATGTCCATTATTACGTATTAAAAGGCTTGGCGAGAAGCGGCTTTAATCCCTTGATAGGCTATTTTTACGGAGACAGTAATGATTCCGGAATGACAGGAGATGGAATTTCCGCTATTTCGCTCGAGCTTACAAAAAAACAGTTCAAACATTTTAATCCCTTTACTGTATTAAAACTCCACAATCTCATAAAAAGAAACCATATTTCCATTGTCCACTGTCAAAGATACAGACCGCTTGTGAATGCTGCCCTTGCAATAATGGGCACTGACGTATCAACACTTTTTTACACGGTACGGGCCACGGGTACCCTGCGAAATGCCCACAGGAGGGCTGTATTCAACCGAATATGCAAAAAAATTGACAGGACAATATGCATAAGTAATTCAGTTAAAGATGACATGCTTTACAATTCAAAATCCCTCGCGCCCTCAAAAGTAACAGTCATTTTTAATGGGATTGACACAAACGCCTATGATATTTCCATGGGTCAAGAGGAGGCCGGAAAAAGGCTGAATCTTCCAGGAAAAGGTTTCCTGTTCGGCATAGTTGCCAGGCTGAAAAAGGCCAAAGCCCACAACGTCCTGTTACATGCTTTTGCACAGGTGGCAGAGACAGCACCTGAAGCATTTCTGGTCATTGCGGGAGACGGACCTCTTGAAACAGAGCTGAAGAGGGAGGCAGATGAACTCCACATCACATCAAGAGTATTTTTCCTCGGCCATAAAAAACCTGCAGAAGTACCTGTTGTTTTGAGGGCATTAGACTGTTTTGTCCATCCTTCAAGGAGGGAGGGGCTGGGAATGGCAATTCTCGAGGCAATGTCGGCAGGCCTTCCTGTAATTGCAACAGAGACAGATGGCATAACAGACATATTCAACACACCAGAAACCATTGGGGCGATGGTTCCATCAGACGATAGCGCAATTCTGGCCAAGTCCATGAACGACTTCCTCAAAAAGGAAAGGTTGGAACTGAAATTAATAGGCAAAAAAGCCCAACATCATGTGGCTGAAAATTTTAGCCGTGAAAGGATGGTTGAAAAAACGGTTGGCATGTATATCCAGTCAGGAACTCAAAAAAAAATAAGCTCACCACACGTTGCCTTGAGCGACCTTGGCCGCCTTCGACTGTTAAAGTAACATAGTGCTAAGTTCTTCTATATGCCTCTGCCATGTGAACCTTTCAGTTATACGACGTGCCTTTTCACCTAACAGCCTTCTCTCTTGCATAGGAAGTGCTATAAATGCTCCAAGCGCCTCAGTTATATTTCCATGGCAAGGCCTTTCCACCACAAGCCAGTGGGCGACTTGTTCAACTACTTCCGCGGCTCCATTTTGCCTGGTAGTGAGAGCAGGGGTCCCGCAGGCCATGGCCTCAAGGGTGGTATTGGCAAATGGGTCATAATGGGTAGGGAGTACAAAAAGGTCTGCCAAGGCATATAGTCGTTCTATATCTTTCACATATCCCAGCCACTTGACATTTTGATTCAGGCCCATTTCTTCTATTCTTTTCTTCAGGTCCCTATTTCCCATCGAGCCTGCCACTAACAATATAAAAGGCTGTTCTCTGAACTTGGCAAAAGCGGACAAGAGTTGGCTCAGACCCTTACGGCGCAGATCAGAGCCTGCAAAAACAAACACTGTGGCATCTTCTGAAATGCCTATTGTTTTTTTTTCTAAAATTCGATCCTTTTGAGTCATCGGGCGAAACCGCTTAAGATCTACGCCATTATAAATAATTGTGATTTTTTCAGCACCTGTGCTGTAATAATGTTGCACCTGGTTTTTTACTAACTCGGAATTAGTGACGATGGCTTTGGCTTCCCTGATGGCCTTGGCCTCCATCTGGAGAAGCAGTCTGTGTCTGGGTCTTAGGCGTCTGAACTTAGTGCTTTTCCGATAACCCAGGTCCAGCCATGCGGCATGCAACGGATCTGATATTCTAAGGACATCTACCGGGGCCACTCTTGAAAGGCCATAGCTTACCTCAAAATCACCTGTTTTAAGGACCTGCCTGGCATTCAAAAAAAAACTCAAATTCTTAAGAATGCTTCCCCTTCCCCATACAGGGGCACTGGAGAACGGCAGCCCCGGCAAAAGAGACTTGTCCGCCACTACTGTCACGTTGTGGTCCATCTTTGTCAACCAGGTACACACGTTAGCACAGTAAGCTTCCGCACCTCCAAGCCCCAGTCCGCACTCTCTCCGCACTACAGCTATTTTCAACGTTCCATCCTATTAACTGATCTTCTCATCACTGCTGGCCCAAGTCTGATACAACTCCTGGTAAAGGGCGCTACTCTCCATTAACTCTTCATGTGTCCCGCGGTCCACCATGCGACCCTGGTCGATAACTACGACCTGATCTGCGTGGATGATGGTGGAGAGCCTGTGAGCAATTACAATAGTTGTCCTGCCCTTCATTACCTCTTCAAGGGCCTTCTGAATCGCCTTTTCAGAGACGCTATCAAGGGCACTTGTGGCCTCATCCAATATGAGCAAGGGAGGATTCCTGAGCACTGCTCTTGCCAGAGCTATCCTCTGGCGCTGACCCCCTGATAGATTAAGCCCCCTTTCGTCCAACATTGTGTCATAGCCCTGAGGAAGCGCGACAATGAAGTCATGGGCATGGGCAACCTTTGCCGCCTTCTCCACGTCTTCTATAGTGGCTCCACCAGACAGGCCTGCTGCAATATTCTCGTATATTGTATCGCTGAACAGAACAACATCCTGGGTGACTATGGCCATCTGGTTTCTCAAGTCCGCAAGGGAGATATTGCGGAGATCTATCCCGTCCCAGAGTATCTTTCCGGAAGTGGGATTGTAGAACCTTGGGATCAGGTCAACCAGGGTGCTTTTACCTGCTCCACTGGGTCCGACAATAGCAAATATTTTTCCCGCAGGTATGGTGATGTCTATTTCCTGTAAAACCTGCGCATCTGTCCCGGGATAGAAAAAAGAGACGTTTTCATACCTGACTTCCCGGCTTAATCCCTCAATGGCTTGTCCCTGGCTTTCCTCCTGTTGTTGGTCAAGGAAATGGTCCACCCTTTCAAATATACCAAGAGTCTCCTGGAGCTGTGCGTAGGCCCCACCCAATTTTTTAAGAGGCGCAAAGGCCATGACTATGGCCGTAAGAATGGAGAAAAAGTCTCCGGGAGTCATCTCTCCACTGGCAACAAGGCTGCCTCCATAGCCCAGAATTGCCGCAACAGCAAGACCGGAGAGGATCTCTATCAGGAACTTAGTCCCTTCTCTCAGGCGTATGACCTTTGACATCTGGCGATAGGTTGTGTGATTTTCTTTTACAAATTGACCTTCCTTGACCTCCTCCATACCGAATATCTTTACGACCCTGAAGCCCTGAAGGGCCTCACTGACACGGTGCGTCAAAATAGACAGATACTCTTGGACCCTCTTCCGGCGTATTCGTACCAGTCTGGAAAGAAAACGGGTCCCTAAAGCAATAAATGGAAGCAGAATAAAGCTCAGCAGGGCTAGGTCCCACCGCCGGTACAGGGCTACTCCCATAAGGACTATCACAGTTGGTACCTGGAGCAGGAATTCCCTCAGGCTCTGAGACAGGATATTGCTCAGTGCCCCAACGTCATTCATGAGCTTTGAGAGCATATCCCCACTGGTGGAACGGGATATAACAGATACCGGTAGACGCATCAGGTGAGAGAAAAACCGGTTCCTAAGATCGCGGACCAGTTTCATACCGGCGGTACGCATGAGGTATGACTGGAGAAAGCTACACGCGCCACGAAGGATATAGAGAACAATAATCCCAAAAGGCAGCAGATATATATATTTGTAGTTCCCTTCGACAAAGATTTTGTCCATTGCGGGCTTCACGAGCCAGGCTATTGCGCCGTTAAGTCCGGATACGATAAGGCTGAATAGTGTAGCCAGGATTACGCGTGGTATGTATGGACGGATTAGCCCTGCCAGCCGCTGCCAGAGGGTAGGATAGACTTTGCATACAGGCTTCTGCTTACAATTTGAGCCGGATTCCGGCTTAATTGGACTATTATCAGATGTTTTCACAACAGAAGAGATTACACGATAGTCAGTACCATGTCATTGGATTGTTGTTAAGCGTTCACAGGGTACCGCACCTGCTTTGTTGTCGGGCACTTGAAGTACAGGGAGTACGTCTGCATACCCTCCGCCTCGCATCTGCAGCACCCTGTAAACGCTTACAGTTCGGTAGGTTGCGGTAAAACGGGCGTTATAATCCCATGAACGGTTACCTATATTTTTTCAGCATAATCTTTAAGCAGCTTTTTATGGAAACCAAAAGCGTATGCAAGACCTCCTATCAGGCTTGCCGTAATCTGTATGGCAAAGAAGCTCAGACTCAGGGTAAGCGCCTTTTCGGCAGATATGCCCTTGAGCCCCAGAAAAAAGATGAATCCACCTTCTCTAATGCCTATTCCGTTAAAACTTATAGGCAGTACTGTAAGGATTGCCACCAAAGGAAAAGCCGCAAAATAAAAGAGCTCAGGGGGACTGAGTCCCATGTCCTTTGCCAGGAGAACCACAGCACCTATTCCAAGGACCTGAAGTGCCAGGGATAGGCTCAAAGCTGCAAACAGGGCCTTTGGCTTTTTCCAGAATACCAGGAACACCGCCAGCTTTTTCCCAATCTTAGGCCAAGCACTGCCAAGAAGCTTGTAGGCCATTGGCAGGCCCAGAAGTGAGGCAATGACACAGATCCCGGCAACACAAAGAAGGTGCTCGAAGTAATGGGGAAGTATGCCTTGTCCTATGAGGACGGCACCTGCTCCAAGCAATAACATAACAGCAAGCCCGAAGAGTCTGTCTGCCACTAGGCTATAGGTGGCCCTCAGTTTTTTGGCTTCTCCCCGGGAGATAAAGTGCATCTTCAGCACATCGCCGCCAACACTGGTAGGCAAGAAGAGATTGAAGTACAAACCTACGAAGTAATACCTGAGGTATGCAGACCATGGGCCGGTAAAATCAAGGGCATGGGCCAGGAAATACCAACGGATGCTACTTATAACCTGGGAAGCCAGATACATCAGGAAGGCAATGCCCCACGCATAGAAGGATAGGTCAAGGATGGTCTCTAGCAGATCATCCGGGTTTGTCTTTGATATGAGCCAGGCCAAGAGACAGACACTGAGACCTATCCTCAGCAGGAATTTCATTGTGGCACTGAGTTTGCCCCTCACTCAAGCACCTCTCGTACTGCATATATGCGCTTACATGAGGATTTATAATATGGGTGCAGCACCAATTCTGCCGGCAAACGCATTACCAATGGTTCAATATTTGGTGCCTCGTTGTAAACAGGGACTATGACCGATATCTCTGGATTGGTCTCACTGCTGCTTGAGTATAAATTCATGATCTTGTTGTAACAGTCTGTTTGCCGGGTCACATGTTTATATTCGCAGGTTGGATGCAGGTCAAGTAGAAGACGCTATGGTTCCTGCACGCCCGGGCAGTGAAATGCGGGTAAGCTCAACTCCGGGTGTTTTCAGCTCGGCCACTTCGCTGTCATGACGTATCAGTGCGCGGATGTCACACTGCTGCTCCCTTAACAGCCTGATGACACGATAGCCGATAAAGCCGGTCGTTCCTGTTAAAGATACGCATTTGTTTATTGAGAAAACCTGAGATTGTGGTATTTGTTCAATAAACAGATACAATAAAAAAGTTAATTTTTTTCTTTCTATTTTCGATATGGAGAATGATGGAGTAGGAAGTGGAAATCATTCTGGCCAATCCAAGGGGATTTTGCGCGGGTGTGATCCGGGCCATCAAGACGGTCCGGCTCACTCTCGAGAAATACGGCGCGCCTGTGTATATCCTGCATGAAATTGTTCATAACAGGCACGTGATCCGGGAACTTCAGGAACAGGGCGCGGTTTTTGTGGAAAATCTCTCTGATATTCCGACAGGGGCAGTTGCCATTTTCAGCGCTCATGGCGTCTCCAGGGACGTAGAAGAACAAGCGGCCGAACTGGGGCTCAGGACCATCGACGCGACATGTCCTCTTGTGGCCAGTGTCCACAGAATGGTGGAAAAATATCATAAGGAAGGATACGATGTGGTCATCATCGGCCATCATGATCATCCTGAAGTGGAGGGGACTGCCGGAAGGATCGATGGGCACGTCCATATCACAGCAACCGTTGACGAAGTCAAGACCTTGCAGATAAATGATCCTGCACATATGGCCTATGTCACCCAGACCACCCTAAGCCAGGATGATATTGCCGGAGTGTTCCAAGCCCTGGAGAAGCGATTTCCGGGTATCAAGGGACCGTCCTCAAACATCTGTTACGCTACCCAGAATCGGCAAAATGCCGTGAAGGAGATGGCCGGCAAAGCAGACCTGCTCTTTGTAGTAGGCTCAAAAAACAGTTCCAACTCCAACCGGCTCAAGGAAGTGGGAATGCGCCAGGGAATTGACTGCTATCTGATTGATGATGCCGGCGATATTGATCCGGCTTGGCTTGAAGGTTTACTATGTGTTGGAGTAACGGCCGGCGCCTCTGCCCCGGAGCGTCTGGTTGATGGTGTAATTCATTGGCTGCAGGACCACGGGGCAACAACGTTTCATGAGATGGTCGGCAAGAAAGAAAAGGTGAGGTTTGTGCCGGCAGAGCTTGAAGAGTATTAAACGGTTACGAAGCGATGAGAGAAGATATGGAAAAATCGGCCATGCCCGTATCAGGAAGCAATCCTGCCGTACAGAATCCTGTCTCGCTACAGGCACTGCAGGCCTTTGACCAGAAAGACCGCAAGGCCGATAAAGCAAAAAAGCGTCTGTTTATCGGACTGGTCATGGGCACCAACGGCATGGCGATCTTCTTTCTTTTTCTGGTCTGGGGCATGTCGACCTTCGACCTTGCCAACATTCACCCCTTGGGGCCCATCCTGTTAGGACTTGTCATCGGTTGCATTATAGTGCTTGTCGGCTTGGCCTCGCTTAGCCTCGTTCTCAGTATCTGGTTTGGTAAAACCCTGCCTTTTTTTTCCCGGATGCGGGGTCTGACAGTCAAGCTGTTTCTGCCGTTCATGATCCTGCTTGGTCAGGCCATCGGCATATCCAAGAACAAAGTCCGTTCATCATTCGTGGAGGTAAATAATGAGCTCGTCCTGAAGACGGCAGGACGCTACAAGCCGGAAGAGATGCTACTGCTTATGCCTCATTGTCTGCAGAGATCCAAGTGCAAGTTACGTCTGACCTATTCTATCCATAACTGCAAGCGTTGCGGCAAATGTCCCATTAGCGACTTGATTGCCCTGAGCGAACGATACTCTGTCTTTCTGGCCATTGCCACCGGCGGCACCATTGCCCGCAGAATCGTGATCCAGCGTATGCCAAAGATGATTGTGGCCGTGGCCTGCGAGCGAGATATGGCCGGCGGTATCCAGGATACCTATCCCCTGCCGGTCTATGGGGTATTGAATACCAGGCCCCACGGGCCCTGTCTCGACACCCAGGTCGCTATAGAAAGTGTAGAACAGGCCCTCCGCAGATTCATGCAACCCCGATACTATCCGGAAAATCTGCATCAAGACCAGGATGCCTACGACAAAGAAACAGCCAAAGTCAGAGAAAATCTTGTTGAGACCGGACAGGCTGTAGTCGGAGCTGCCTGAGTGATGAACCGCGCTCCCGTATCCATGATCTTCTCCAGATAATCTAATGGGAATACCAATTACTCAAAAAGCCCGTATTGGGAAGTATATCATCAGTCAGATGCTGATGAACCGGAATCGCTTTCCGCTGGTGCTGATGCTTGAGCCCCTCTTTCGCTGCAACCTGCGCTGCAAGGGTTGCGGCAAGGTGAATCATCCCCCTGAGATACTGCGCAACCATCTGAGTATTGAAGAATGTGTGGGAGCGGCTGAAGAATGCGGCGCGCCTGTGGTGAGCATAGCCGGAGGCGAGCCATTGCTCCACCCGGAGATCACCACTATTGTGGATGAACTCATCAGCCGCAAACGGTTTATCTATCTTTGTACCAATGGCCTACTGGTGGAAAAACGATTCCATGATTTTTCTCCCACCCCCTATCTCACATTTAATATCCATCTGGATGGTATGGATGAGCACCACGATCTTGCGGTCTGCCACAAGGGGGCCTTTAAAAAGGCTACGGAAGCCATCCGTAAGCTGGTAGCAGCCGGTTTCAGGGTAACCACCAACACCACCTTTTTCAAGGGACAGACAGTGGAAGATGCGGCCAGGCTGTTTGATCATCTCAGTTCCCTGGGAGTTGAGGCCATGACAGTGGCCGCTGGTTTTAATTACGACTCAGCCGATGATCAGGACTGCTTTCTGGGCAGGAAAGGTACAAAAGAGCTGTTCAGGACCATTCTTCGTCAGGCCAATTCGTCCTGGACCTTTAACCACTCAAGCCTGTACCTCGATTTTCTGGCAGGAAACCGTGATTATACGTGCACACCCTGGGGAAATCCGACCAGGAACCAGTTCGGCTGGCAAAAGCCGTGTTATTTGCTCAATGATGGCTACGTGGCCACCTATCGTGAGTTGATAGAGGACACCGATTGGAACCGGTACGGGGTAAGACGTGATCCCCGCTGTGCCGACTGCATGCTCCACTGCGGCTTTGAGCCAAGCGCTGTCCTGGATACGGTTAAACATCCCTGGCAAGCGCTCACTGTTAGCCTGCGCGGACCGGGGAAATAGCATATCGTGCCTGGACAGCGGACAGAAACGGTTCATCGACTAGGAGCCAGGCCCTTTCCAGGGCGATCAGGGCCTGACGGAACCGGCAGGCCATTTGTATCACATCCTGCAGGAGCCAGGGACGTCGCACAAGATGAGCCAGGAGATAGCCGATCCTGGGATTGCCCTGATCATCCACCATTGCAAGTAAGGTGTCAGCCACAGTCTGGTCGGCCGAATCACAGACGGCCCGCAAACAGAAAAAAGGGAGTCCTGCTTCTTCGGCAACTTCGCAAACCGCGCAGCTCTCCATGTCCACTGCCAATGCGCCGGTCAGTCGATGAGCACTCACCTTTGAGGCTGCTGTTGAAATCGGTTTGGGTGAACAGAGTATGGGGCCTTGATAAAAATGGATAGTGTTCTCTTGAAATTTTTCTGCAATGTAATCAATGAGCCCGGCATCGGCTCTAAAGCTGAGGGGTAAAGCCTGTGTCGGCGACAATTTGTGCGGGGCGGCCTTATCGTTTTGTTTTCTCGCTGCTGTTAAAAAAAGGCCGGGGTCCCAGGTCAGCACCCGGTCGGCCAGTACAAGGTCTCCGGTCTTTAGGGCGGGGTGTAAGCCGCCGGATACACCGAATGAGACGAGCAATTCACTTATGTCGGCCAGATATTTTGCCTGTCTGCGAGCAGCTTGCAGACCGATTCCTGACTGACGGACAACTATTTTTCCTTTTGCCGGCAACCCTTGCATCATCTTGTCTGCCGCCCGTGTCAGTACTCTGGCTTCAGCCGGGAGGGCAGCAACTACGCCGATAGTGGGAAGCGAGTCAGTATGCATTGTATTTGCCGACATAATAAGATTGAAAGTACTCATTCACTTCCCACCCTGACAGCCAACAGCCTTTTTCGGGTTTCAAAGCACAATCCGTTGAGAATACGCCTTTTGGTGCAACCTTGTCCGCAGTTGAAACCCTGCAAAAGCCTGTCGGCTGCCATGGAGTGTGAACGGTTACGATTGAAAAGCACAGAGGTCCATGGATTCGACCCCTCATAGCATGATCACGGACAGCCTGCAACAGGGGATAGAAAACGGCGTATCCTGGTTGCTGGATAACCACCGGCCGGAAGGATTCTGGGTAGGGAACCTGGAAACCAACTCCTGCATGGAAGCAGAATGGGTCCTGGCCATGCATTTCCTCGGTGTGGAGAATGATCCGAAGTATGAATCGGTAGTTCGGGCAATCCTGAACGAGCAACGCCCAGACGGTTCATGGGAGGTTTACTATCAGGCGCCCATTGGCGATATCAACGCCACGGTCGAGTGCTATACAGCGCTCAGGGCTTCCGGCATGCCGGTTGACGCCCTGCCTCTCCACAAGGCGAGAAAATGGATCCTCGAGCATGGCGGGCTGGGAGGCCTCCGGGTCTTTACAAGGTACTGGCTTGCCCTGTTTGGTGAATGGCCTTGGGATGCTACCCCGGCGCTGCCTCCGGAAATCATATTCCTGCCATCCTGGGCCCCCTTTAATGTATATCAGTTCGCCTCCTGGGCCCGGGGCACCATTATTCCGCTGACAGTGCTGAGTGCCAGACGGCCGGTCAGAAAATTCCCGCCGGAGCACCGGATTGATGAGCTTTTTCCTGAGACACGGGATCGTTTCGATTACCGATCGGCCGGTAAAGGCTATACTTCTTTCCGGCAGCGCCTCTTCTATTTGTCTGACCGGTTGTTGAGCCGGTATACCGGATTTCCGTTTCATCCAGGCAGGAAATTGGCCATCCGCCAATGTCTGGAATGGATCATTCGTCATCAGGAGGCGGATGGAGCATGGAGCGGCATTCAGCCGCCATGGATCTATTCACTGATGGCTTTGCATGTGGAGGGATATGCCCTTGATCATCCAGTGCTGGCAGCCGGACTTGATGCCTGGAATCAACACTGGAAATTCGAGAAAAACCGAGCTACCTATCTCCAGGCCAGTGATACGCCTGTGTGGGACACCCTTCTTTCACTGCTTGCCCTTCTGGACTGCCGACAGGATTTCAATTCAACACCGCAGATGCAAGCCGCTCTGGAATGGATCCTGAACGAACAGGTTATGGCAAGAGGGGACTGGCAGGTCTACGTCAAAGACGTGGAACCTGGTGGATGGGCCTTTGAGCGGCAAAACGATTTTTATCCCGATGTGGATGATACGGCAGTGGCCATAATTGTCCTGCTCAGGTTGCTGCCTGCCATACAGGGCTCCGGTCTGCGAAGCCGGGTTGATCCGGCTGTACGCAAGGCAGTGGCCTGGATGAATGCCATGCAGAGCTCAAACGGCGGATGGGGTGCCTTTGACAAGGACAACAACAGCCGTTTTATTACCCTTATTCCCTTCTGTGATTTCGGCGAAACGCTGGATCCATCGAGTGTTGATGTGACAGCCCACGTACTGGAGGCCCTCGGGCTCCTGGGACGGGGAATGGATGATCCTGTTGTTGCCCGGGCCTACAGATATGTCCGGTCGGAACAGGAAGAAGACGGTAGCTGGTTTGGCCGCTGGGGGGTCAATCATATCTATGGAACAGCCGCGGTCCTGCCGGCCCTGGAGGCCATTGGCGAGGACATGAATGCGCCCTATGTGCAGAAAGCGGCCCAATGGATCGTGGACCACCAGAACCCGGACGGTGGCTGGGGTGAAAGCTGCGGCTCTTATATGGACATCACACTCAGAGGATGTGGCCCCAGTACCGCATCACAGACCGGCTGGGCCCTCATGGCCCTTGTTGCCACGGGATCCCATGCCTATGACCAGGTGATTGAACAAGGGCTGGCATGGCTGCTGGCAACACAACGCGCTGACGGCACCTGGGATGAGCCGCAATATACCGGTACTGGTTTCCCCGGCTACGGGATCGGCGAACGCACCGACATTGCCAAAGCGGTGGATAACCTGGATCAGGGCAGCGAGCTTGCCAGGGGTTTTATGCTCAACTACAACATGTACCGCCATTATTTTCCGCTAATGGCCATGGGCAAGGCCCAGCATCACCTGCTAAAACGCAAATGAGTAAAGAAGCCGCCGGCCCCCTTCAATTGATATCTTCGGATCCCTGCATGGAGCACATCCGCTTCAGGAGTTTCATGGCCTCCCTCCATTGTGGCGTAATACCATGAGCAGGTGGCATGTCATCCAGGAGTCTGTGCAACTCAAGACAGGCATGACCAGGCTCTTCCTCAGCCAAAAGCGCCTCTATTAATCCCAGCCGGTTTTCTTTAAGCCCAGGGCCGTGGTCAAGAGCTCGGCGGTAATGGACAACGGATTTGCTTGAATCCCCGATGCTCACAGGAAAGCCGGGTGCACGCAAATACAATTCGCCTAACATCCTGTCAGGTCCGCCATGATCGATCTTTGGACTCAATTTGGCGGCCAACAATGCCTCACGCTCGATAGTTGGTACAAGGTTGAGGCCCCGCACGGGATCATTCTCAGCTTCCAGGCCGGTCAGGTATGCGGCCAAATAGTGGGCCAATCCGGAGTTTGGAAGCATGTTTACTGCTGCTTCGGCCAGGTCCTGACCCTGCCTGGCATCGGCAAGCCTCAACGCTTTATCCCCTTCCTGTTTTATCAGAACTGCATAGCAACTTGCGGCCTTTATGGCAGTCCCGGCATCTTTTCCGGCAGTTGCAGTCCACTGTATTGCCTGTTTGCGGGTACAAGGTGTCCAGAGGACAAAACTTGAGTCTGCCGCGGCAGGGTCCTTATCTACTGTCTCTTTGGCGCTCCGCCGTGGCAGATCAGAGACCTTCGCGCACGCTCCAACAAGAAAAAGAACCACCAACAGGCTACGGACAATCGTCATTTTACACCCAACCTGAATCCTGGCAAATCACTGTCCGGCGGGCCAAAGCCGTCGGTTTGAAGGAGGCCCAGCAGTGCATCCGCGTCCGGATCACGGCGCATCCCTTTGAGTATAACGGCCAATCGCTCCATCCGTTCATCAGGACGCCCAAAACAGACCATCGGGCTTGTGGGGAGTTCCCCGGAGGTCAAGATGATCTTAATCTTCTTGGCCAGAGGCAGGGCCTTCAGTGCCTCATATTGCATCCGATCCAACACAACACCGGCGGCCTTTCCTCTGATCATCATTCGTAAGGAACGGAGGGGACTGGATGTGCCTTTCAACTTAAATGGCAATTGTGCAGCTTGGCACCCAAACAGGATGCAGGCCGCGGCATCTGTCTCAAAAAGCATGTTTCCCAGTACATTTCCGCGCAAGGCACGCCACTCCCCCGGGGCTTCATGGTTTACAGCCAGCCGCCACACGTCTTTACCCGATCCTCCGGGACGGGTTGAAGCTAAGGCCATTATGGGAAAACTCCGGGAGAATTGGGCGTAAAAGCCAAGACGCACAATGCCCCACTTGGGCGGGGTATTGCGCATAAAATCCAGGGCCTGGTCAAGGTCGTTGAAATAGCGTCCCTTGACTGTGATCCCTTTACCCATTTTCTCTTCCACATAGCGGGCTAAGGAGTCCATGACCGGCTGGGCCTCCTGGGAAGTGCCCGGCTGACCTGGTTGAATGACAGCGAAATCAAGGGCTTCGCCGGTAAGGGCCGGACTGCTCCAGGCAAATAAACTGATCGCAAACAGCAATGATACTGAGATACGCTTCATCCTAGTCTTTATCCTTTGTCTTTGAGATGAAGTTGCCAAAAAGCTTGAGCGCCGGTGGAAGCACTAAAAGAGAGGCAACCATCCCCATTAAGGACCCGAGTACCATGACCGCTCCTAAGCTTGCCAGACCGCGGTGGTGCGCGAAAAGCAGGCCCCCAAACCCTATCATAGTGGTAGCAAAGCTCAAGGTTACGGCTGTAGGCGTGCTTGTGAAAAATAACCCGCTACTGCCTTGAAGCTCTTTCCAGCGTGCCAGGAGATGCACACCCCCGTCCACACCGATAGCAATAAGAATGGGTATAGCAAAAAAATTGGCTAAATTAAAGTCCAGGCCAATCATGCCCATTAATTCCAAAAGCCATAGCATACTCACCCCTAAAGGCAAAAGTGTGAGAAGTACATAGCGAAGAGAGTATGAATGGAACCACAAGATAAGGCTCACCAGACACACAGTCAGTGCGGCTGCGAAAAGGAAAGTCCTATGCATCAACCTGGCCGACTCAAGCACCCCTATCGGAACGCCGCTCACTTCGGGGTCCACCCGCCGCAAGTCAGACACGAAATGCTCCAGCTTCTCAAAGTCCCAGACATCTTCGCTGGGGCTGACTTTAATCTGATAGCTGCCGTCCTTGCCCACGTACATGTCTCTAATGGAGGCCGGAAGATCCATTGGTGTCACCGATTTTGTATTAAGCCAGCGTTTCAGTTGCTGAAGCGTGTTCACTATATTGCTGTGCAATTGGGCCTGGAGCCCTGTCAGGCGTGAGACCTTTGCCGGGTCATGTTGAAGGATATCCAAGGAAGACTGTATTTGAGTGATACACTGGTCAATGCGGATCAGTTCGGCGCCGGCTCCGGCAGCGAACAATTTTTCCTCCAAACTTTCCAGGACTGAACCAAGATAAGCTAAGGCATGGATCAACGAATCCGGATCAGGGCCTGTGGTTACGGAGTCAGATAATGGAATGTCGTCTAAGGCCCCAGCGGCCTCGGCATACAGGGCCGACCTCTGCGCCTGTTCTTGCGGAATGAAATCCAGGATACTATCGACTTTGCTCACACTGGGCATGGCCTCAAGGCTTTTGGTCAACCGCTTTACATCATCCAGGTTGTTCGCCGTAAGAATAGCATACCAGGTAGATTCGTCTGATGAGCGGATTAATTGCTCTTCATATTCCACCGATTCCAGGCCCTTGGCCTGAAGCTCCAATAGATTGTAATTGAAGCGCGCCTTGAAAAGGCCAGGGAGCCCGGCAAGGCTAAGGGCCACAACAATCAATAGCACCCACCCCGGTCGCGCAGAGAGACGTTCAAGAAATGGCATGGCGGTCACCCTGGGCACAGATGAGGGAAAAAGGTTTTTCCTCCCCGCTATCAGCAACATAGCCGGAAGCACGGTCAATGTGGCCAACAGGCACAGAAGAACACCGGTTCCCCCGATAAGCCCCAACTGAGCAAGACCTGTAAAATCAGACCCGAGCACAGAATAAAAGGCACAGACCGAGGTGGTTGCACCCAAGATGACACAGGGACCAGTCTTGAACATAGAGGTGAGGACCGCCTCTTCCACGTTAACGTGGCCCCTCTTAGCCTCCACGTACCTCATGACCATGTGCACCCCGAAATCCACGCCTATGCCCACCAATACCAAAACAAAAACAATGGACAAGAGGTTTAACTCGCCTACGGTCACCGTGGCGAATCCAAAGGTCCAGGCCATGGCCATACCAAGGCAGATCAAAAGCAAGATGGGCCTGAGCCACCCGTGGAGGATAACCGTGAACAAAAGCCCTACAAGAATCACGGCGATAATAGACGCCCTGGTCATATCCTTGTCAGTAGTCTGCATTTCGTCGGCCTGGAGTACAGGCCGTCCTGTGAGACCGGCTTCAATGCCGGGAAAGTCGGCGCCCGTGGTCTTTAACGCCTGGCGGACCACCTCCATGGGTTTGCCGATAACGTCCATGGTCCCGTAATCTTTCTTGGGCAAAACCCGCATGACCAGGAGCCTGCCGTCCTTAGTGAAAAAATACTCCCCCCCGATTTCAGCGAGATTGAATAGAGAAGATCCTGAAGGTCTGTTCGCCAAAACATTGTTTATGTTTGCAAGCAACCGCTCCAATGCTTCAAAAGCCTGGTGCAAAAGGGAAGCATCGAATGTGGGTATGCCCCTTTGATCCGAACCGAGTAATACGCTTATCTGAACCAGGAAGCCTGCCAGGCTGGGATTCTTGATCCAATTATTCAAGGCAGGGGCCAGGAAGACCACTGTTTCGGCAAGGATTTTGGCCTCCTCCGGAGAAGCGAAAAGGAGTGCCCCATCCCCCAAATCACGAGGCAAAATGCGGTAGTAGATGGCCTGAATAAGGTCCGGATGCCGGAGCAATCGCCGGTTCAGGCTTTCAGCGAATTGTTCGGCCTTTTTCTTTCCTTCTTCAGTACCACCGGTCTTGATAACAACATAGAGGTGTTCTTGATCGCCGAAGTTTTTTAGATTCTCCAGGTATCTTTTGTGGAAAGGCACTTCAGGAGAGACTAACTGGTCCTGGTTGCTATTAAGACGCAGAAAAAAAACCGCAGACAGGACTGAGATTAGGGCCAATGTCAGGCCAAGCGCAATAATAATGCCGGGATGCAGGGCTATCTGCCGCCAAAGCGCACTTAACATGCCCTCCAGAAGTTCTTTTCGCGAAATCATGCGGATTTGGCAGTACGAACGCCAAGTTTCGTGACCGTTGTCCAGGCAGAACCGGGAAAAGTGTGTGCTTCCTTCAGGACCCGGTCCATTGCTTCAAGAAAATAGTCTGCATTGCTCTCGTCGATAATGAGAGGAGGCAGAATCTTAACAGTATCTAATCCGTGTCCCGCCACCTGGGTCAGGACATGATGTTTGGCCAGGAGAGGCATGGTGATTATTTGACAGAAGACGTCCGCGTTCATTTTGTGCAAGAGCTTCCAACCGGCTTTCAGCGTATATGATCTGGGTTCGCCGAACTGTATTCCGATCATAAGGCCTTTTCCCCGGATATCGTGAATCAGCTCATAGCCGCCAGCCAACTCTTCAAGGCCTTTCTTAATGTAGTCACCCATCCTAGCCGCCCGCTGAACTAAATTCTCCTGTTCAAGCACGTGAAGAGTAGCAAGACCTGCGGCCATAGCAAAGTCATTCTGGCCAAAAGTGTTGGAATGAGCAAAACATCGATCCATGCTGTCGAACACCTTGGAATGAATTCCCCGTTTGCTGATAATTGCGCCTACCGGGACATACCCTCCGGAAAGTGCCTTGGACAGGACAAGGATATCCGGGACAACGTCCCAGTGATTCACCGCAAACATCCTGCCTGTGCGACCAAAGCCGGTCTGGACTTCGTCCGCAATGAGAATCGTACCATATTCGTCACACAGGCGGCGGGCCCTTGGTAGATAGTCGTCATCAGGAATGAATACACCCTTTCCCTGGATCGGTTCCACAATGAATGCGGCCACATCCCCCCCGGAAAGGGCGGCTTCAAGTGCCTCCGGATCATTAAATGGAACCGGAATACAGTCAGGCAGTAACGGTTCGTTGCGACCGCGAAACTCCTCGTTGCCGTTCACAGACAGTGCCCCCAAGGTCAGACCGTGGAAGGCGTGGTTGCAGTAAACCAACTTGCTCCTTCCCGTGGCTTGCCTGGCGAATTTCAGTGCGGCCTCCACTCCTTCAGCTCCTGAATTGGTAAAAAAAACCGCTTCCAGATCACCTGGCGCCAGGGAAGCCAACGCCTCGGCCAGGAGGCCGGACATGGTCCCCACATCCATCTGGACCATGCCAGCCGGATCGCTGTCTAACATATCATGGAGGACCCGGGCCACTAAAGGATGGTTGCGGCCGATATTAAACACACCGAAACCAGCCAAAAAATCAAGCACTTCCGTGCCCTTTTCGTCTTTAAGCCATGCCCCTTTGGCTGCAGTATAATTCCGGTCGAATCCGATAACCTGTAACACACGCACAAACTGGGGATTAATATAGCGACGGTGCAAATCGTAGGTATCGCCAAGCCGGCTTTTCACAAGGGATATGATATCCATGATTAACGCATCCTTTGCATGACTATATTAACGGTCTTTTCATCAACAAGTAAGTGGAACCTAAAATGAGCGATTAGCCTTTAGCGGTTAGCTATTAGCTTAATGATTACGGAATGTTTTTGCTATTACAAATTTTACCCTGTTGAATGCAGCTTCGCTGCCCCCTTTGTGGATTCAACAGGGTGAACCCATTGGATATTATTTCTAATGGTAACTTCTCATTAACCTAATACCCTGATTTTTCAAAGCTAAACGCTAATCGCTAATCGCTCAACTTAAGTGAAAAGAATCTGTTTTTTGGAATTCAAAATATGGTAAAAATCAGGCCATATGTCAAGCTACCAGTGTCCAGCCAAGTCTTTATTGAGTTTTGTCACTAATTTATTGGTAATAATAAAGGATTTTGGGATGATTCCATGTGTTGTGATATATCCGAGATATTTGTGGAATGTGCCCCCAACCTGTAGGAGCGGGTTTCAAACCCGCCCCTACAATTAATGAAAATGTATTCGGCAATATCCCGTTTTATAAAACGGGGGATTTGACACGGAAGCCATGAAAAGATCCTGCCAGTGAAATATGTTATCCCCCAGAGCGCACAATACTAGAGAAGAGATAGCCAAACCTTGGCTTTATGTTGGTTGTTACCGATTCCCTCCATGGAGTGAAGAGGCTGCTTAGACATCTGATCCTTAGCAACCCCGAGTGCCAACCTGTCTGAAAGTATTTGACAACAACTATCGCTCACTATAAATAAATTAGTTATTTGAAGTACTTGGGCTAATGCCCACTTCCCAAAGAGCCTTAATATATGGGAAAAGCGGTAATGGCAGAACCTCTCGCGGATCAGATCATGGGTCAGATCAACCAGGCAGCCGAGCTGTACCACCGGCTCATGCTGGTCGTGGCTCCGGCAGGAGCAGGGAAAACCACCGCGCTCAAAGAAGTGCGAGAACGTGCAGGCGCACCGCTGATCAACGTCAACCTGGAGCTTTCATGCAGGATGCTCGATTTTACTGAATGTCAGCGAGCGTTACGGCTTCCCCGGCTGCTGATGGATATTGTAAATGATGCTGCAGGTGACGTGGTATTGCTCGACAACATAGAGATTCTTTTTGACGTATCCCTGAAACAGGACCCTCTCCGGCTTCTCCAGGGACTTTCTCGTAACAAGACAGTGGTTGCTGCCTGGAATGGTTCCATTGATAGCGATCACATGACCTATGCCGTACCGGACCATCCGGAGTACCGCCGCTACATGGTCCGTGATCTTCTGGTAATCTATCCGGCAGTCGTGGTATGAAGACAAGTAACGGAACCGCGAATGAACGTAAATAGACGCAAATTAGAAAGAAAGAAGCTCGCGTTTATTCGCGTCTATTAGCGGTTGGAGACGAAAACATGAAATACATTGACCTGATCCGGTTTGAGCCTATCGAGTCCGTGGTTCAGTTGCGGGATGCCGACGAAGCGGCTACCGCCCGTCAGCTTGTGGATACCTATGTCATTTCTGATGAAATGGCCGAGAAGCTTATCAACCTCGTTATCCCTCAGCTTCAGTTTGATCAACCCACCGACAACAAAGGACTGCTTGTTGTCGGCAACTACGGCACCGGTAAGTCCCACCTCATGTCGGTGATCTCAGGGCTTGCAGAGAATCCGGACCTTGCCGACGGCCTCAGCAACGCCGACGTGGCGGATTCGGCCGGAAAAATCGGCGGTCGATTCAAGGTAATCCGCACCGAGATCGGGGCCACCACCATGTCGTTGCGGGATATCCTGGTGGCTGAGCTGGAAGAGCATCTCAACGCGATGGGCGTGAACTTCAGCTTTCCCTCCGCCTCCGAGGTGTCCAACAACAAGCGCGTCTTTGAAGAGATGATGGCCGCATTTCATCAAGAGTATCCGGAAAACGGACTGCTCCTGGTGGTGGACGAACTGCTCGATTATCTCCGCACCCGGAAAGACCAGGAACTCATCCTTGACCTTAACTTCCTGCGCGAGGTTGGCGAGGTTTGCAAGGACCTGCGATTCCGCTTCATAGCCGGCGTGCAGGAAGCCATTTTTGACAGCCCCCGGTTCTCCTTCGTGGCAGACAGCATCCGCAGGGTAAAGGACCGCTTCGAGCAGGTGCTTATCACCAGCGAGAACCGGACCCAGGCTGCGCAGGACGCACTGCGGGCCATTGCCGGACAGAACCGCACCAAACAGGCCATTGCCGTTCTTGACGGTCTGGAGTTGCTCGATGGCGAACGGCTCGACCCGTATCGATCCAAATATGCCAAACATATTCTCGATCTGCTCAAAAAGAAAGGTCACGGTCAGGTGGTAAATCGTTCGGAGCTGATTCAGGACGTTCTCGACGTCGAATACCTTGCTCCGCAGACACTGCGGCTCGAGCCTGAATGGACCGTTGTCATTCTGGCCGTCCTGGTTTATTCCGGCGATCTGGTGCTGGCCATTCCCGGCAAGAAGTTCGACGCTACCGGACTGCATCAACTGGCCGGAACCAACGTGGAAGATCTGGTCCAGTTCAAGCACGTCGAGCAGCCAAAAGACTGGAACCTGCCCGCACTTAAGGCGCTGTTCGATCTGTTGGGCCTTACTCCCGGCATGGCCCGGCTCGTTACCCAAGGGAAAGAGGAACCGGTACAGCAACTCCAGAAGGCGATTACGCATACGGTTGAAAATCTGGTCCTTGTACAGCAGAACATTCAAACAGGCATGCCATTTTGGGGTCAGAGGCTATTATCTGACTCGGAACTCGCAACTGGAAACAACGAAGTCGTTTCTCGAATCGCTCCAGGCCTATAAATCGCCCGGCAAGCTAAAAAATTTCCGATACGACGCCCAGGATGTCAGCGGCCACCGCGACGGGCTCAAGGCCCTGAACGAGGTCGAATCACTTCAGGAATTGGTGACGGACCTGGGTCCCACCGCTTCATATCTTTCGACTGCCGAGGCAGTGTTGCCGTCTGAGCACGAGTGGATAGACAAGATGAAAGCGGTTCGGACTGAAGTCCTCGCCGCAATTCAAAGTTCAGGGTTCAAAGTTCAAGGTGCAGAGCGACAAACTTTGAACCTAAAATTTTCAAATCTTAAACGCGAATTTATTTCGGCGTATTTGGCGTTGCACATCAAGGCGCGGTTGGGTGTAAACGAAGATAAGCGCAAAACCGGGCTCATGGGTGACGAACGGCTCAAGGTGTTGCAGAAACTATCGACCATCGATCTGATGCCATGCCAACATCTGAACGATTTCCAGAACCGCCTGGTAGGTCTGAAGAGTTGTTTTGCTCTTACTGAAAAGGACATAGATGCCTCGCCCGTCTGCCCGCACTGCAACTACAAACCGGGAGTAGAGCCGCCCGCGGCACCGGCCGGGACAATGCTCGACGGCCTGGACAACGGCCTGGACAAATTGGTTGACGACTGGACCCGGACGTTGCTGGCCAACCTGGAGGACCCCACGACCAAGGGCAATCTGGAATTGCTCAAGCCCGAGCAGAAAAAGCTGGTAAACGGCTTCATCAAGAAACGGGTGCTACCGGACGACATGAATCAGGATTTCATCCACGCCCTGCAGGAGGTACTCTCCGGGCTGGAAAAGGTGTCGGTCAAGACCGCGGATCTGCGCACAGCGCTTCTTTCAGGTGGCTCACCAGCCACCCCGGCTGAAATGAAAAAGCGCTTCGAAGAATATCTGGATCAACTCACCAAGGGCAAGGAGCCCGGGAAAGTTCGGATTGTGTTGGAATAAGCCATGAATACAAATGAACCCACCCTTATGCGACCGGAAGGTAAAAATCTGTTTGATCGGGTTGTCTCTATTCTTGAGCAAGCACGTTCCAACGTTGTTCGAGCCGTTAACAACAATATGGTGATAGCGTATTGGCTGATTGGTCGGGAAGTCGTACAGCAAATCCAGGGCGGAGATGAACGAGCAGAATACGGCAAGCAGGTTATCGAACAGCTTTCCGCAGAGTTGAACAATAAATACGGCCGTGGTTTCTCCACCACAAATTTGCGCTACTTCCGAACATTTCACACGACCTATTCCGACCGTATCCCAGAAATTCGCCACATCGGAGGTGGCGAATTTAAAGCCACAGGAAATCGCCATACCCAAAGTAGCGTTTTGGCTGCCATGGAGATGGCTGTCAAGCAAATCGGCATCAAGCGAGGTTTTTCACCCAATCTGGGTTGGTCTCATTACAGGGCCTTGATGAATGTCGAACATCAGAACGAACGCCTTTTTTATGAGATAGAAGCAGAAGCCGAAGGCTGGGATGTCAAACACCTTGAGCGTCAGATTCACACCTTTCTCTTTGCAAGGCTTCTCAAGAGTCAAAATAAAGGGACTGTCCTGGAACTTGCCTGCCAGGGACAAAGGATCAACACGCCGGCTGACACCATCAAAAACCCCTACATTCTCGATTTTCTTGGATTACCGGATTCTCGGGTTCATCATGAGTCGGAAATCGAAAAGGCGATTATTGACAATCTTCAGTTATTTCTTCTTGAACTGGGTAAAGGCTTCGCTTTCGTCGGTCGTCAGAAGCGTATGCAATTCGACGATGACTACTTTTATATCGATCTGGTTTTTTACAACTGTATACTGAAATGCTACCTGTTAATTGACCTCAAGATCGGCGAGCTGGCGCATCAGGATGTCGGCCAAATGGATAGCTATATCCGGATGTTCGATGACAAATACATTGCGGAGGGAGACAATCCGACCATCGGTCTTATTCTTTGCGCAAAGAAAAACAAAACCATCGCCCGATACTCCGTACTCAACGACAGCAAGCAGCTCTTTGCGTCCAAATACATGCTCTATCTGCCTACTGAGGAGGAGCTGCGGCGGGAATTGGAGCGGGAGCGAAAGCTGATTGAGGAAGCTCAAGCTGAAGGAAAAGGCAAGTAACCAAGCAGGAGAACCACGAATGAACACGAATAGACACGAATTGTTGCCGTATTTTATTAGCGTTTATTAGTGTTCATTCGTGGTTCAAACGGGGATTACAATATGAGCGACAAGCAGAGACAATTGTTCAAAACAAAGGTAGTACCAGGCAAACCGGGCTCTGGAAAACTTTTTGAAGAGGAGCTTGTTACAAATAACAGGCCGGTGGAGTGTCTGGGAATGACCTTTGAGAACGACGAGAAGCGCCGGAAATATTTCCTGGAGAAGCTTCGCGAGAAACTCAAGGACCCGGAGTTTCGCAAGATCGAGGGGTTCCCGATTGGCGAGGACGAGGACATCCTGGCCCTGTCCGATCCACCGTATTACACCGCATGTCCGAATCCGTTTATTGGGGATTTCATTCAACAGTATGGCAAGCCCTATGACCCGAACGTGCCCTACAGCAAGGAACCCTTTGCTTCGGATGTGAGTGAGGGGAAAAACCATCCAATCTACAATGCCCACTCCTACCATACGAAGGTGCCACACAAGGCGATCATGCGGTATATCTTGCACTACACCGAGCCGGGGGATGTTGTGTTTGATGGGTTCTGTGGGACGGGGATGACGGGAGTAGCAGCGCAAATGTGTGGTGACCGGGCAACAGTGGAATCCCTTGGTTATCAGGTGAAACCCGAAGGGACGATTCTGCGCCAGGAAAAAGATGGAAACGGAAAGAGCGTATGGGTGCCATTTTCCATACTTGGAATACGCCGGGCAGTTCTGAATGATCTTTCTCCGGCAGCGACCTTCATTGCTTACAACTACAACACGCCTGTTGATGTCGTTGCTTTTGAACGGGGAGCAAAACGAATTCTTAAAGAGTTCGAGAAGAAAACGAAGTGGATGTGGGAGACCATCCACTCAGATGGAAAAACAGTAGGGAAGATTAACTATGTAGTGTGGTCTGAAGTGTATTCGTGCCCCGAATGTACGAGCGCGGTGGTTTACTACAAAGAAGCATTTCGTGAGAATAATGGCAAGGTTGTATACACGCCAGAGTTCAAATGTCCAAGTTGCGGGTCCTTATGTGCAAAAAGTCCATCAAGAAAATTGCTCGCACAAAAATTAGAACGCCTTTTTACAACAGTGAACGACGACTATCTTGGTGAGATAGTTAAAAAGCAAAAACGAGTTCCCATTCTAATTAACTATAGCATCGGCACAAAGAGACACGAAAAGGAATTGGACAATGAAGATATCTGCATCATTTCAAAAATAGGCAGAATATCCGCATCCAATGTTATTCCAACCAATAGGATGCCAAAGGGCGATGAAGCAAGAAGAAACGATGATGAAGGTATAACCAATACTCATCACTTTTATACTGAAAGAATTCTTGCTTCCATAGTAGCACTGACAGAACTCGTACAAGGTCATTCTCAACTTAACTTCTTAATAGGAAGTATGCTTCCCAAACTGACAATCATGAATCGATACATGCCACAGCATGGGGGCAGAGCTCTTGTTGGCCCCATGGCCAATACACTTTATGTGCCTCCAGTAAGTGTTGAGAATAATGTAATCGATCAATTGTGGTTCCAATTCAAGAAAATTGTCAAAGCCCTAAATTCACTGAAGGGTAGTTTGATATCGACACAGGCCGTACAGCAAATACACGTGCCTGATAATTCTGCTGACTATAGCGGGGTTCACAGAATCTATCCCGCCATCAGGCGGGCTTCCTTCTCAAAAAAAACTGAAGATGATAGCTTTTGAATTCTTGCCTTATTTTTTATATACCAATAGACACATACAGGAAGAAAAGGCTAAGATAGAAGCAGAACTAGTGAAAACGCGTAAAAAGGCTGCCTAACCAATTCAAAATATTGAGATAATCGAGATAAAATGTCCCCCAAAACTATTTTTTGAAAAATTATTTTGAAACTAATGAAAGCCATAAATGAGATAAAAATAAATAATAAATATCTTCCTTCCCTGGGGCGAATGTTTTCCCCTTTAGTGATGGATCAAATTGCCTTGAAAGGCCGTTCCGGATATTTGTCAGAGGTATGTTCAAACAGCAGGCTTATTGAACAGATTGATCCGTCCATGCCGCTCGCGCAGTTTTTTGACCTGATATACATGATCCTCTTCAAGAGTTATAGAAATGAATATATCTATAAAAATGCCATAGCTAACAAAATCCTGCTTGGTAGGCACTCTTTGAATACTTCACACATGCTTACTGAATTCCGCGTGGGCAATTGCAAGGCAGACGTTGTAGTCGTAAATGGAACATCAGCAGTCTACGAAATAAAATCGGAATTGGATTCCTTTGCTCGCCTTGAAAACCAGGTTAAAAACTATTTGAAAATATTTGACTATATCAATGTCATAACCTCAGCTTCCCAGGTAAACAAACTAAAATCCATATTACCTGATAAAGCCGGGATTCTTTTGTTAACCAATAGAAATACCATTTCAACAATTAGAGAATCGCAATCGAATAGGAAAAACACCAACCAAAGCATATTGTTCGATTCTCTCAGGAAAAATGAATACGTAAAAGCTATTAAAGAATATTTCGGAATAGTGCCAGATGTCCCAAACACTCATATCTATAAAGAATGTAAGAAACTTTTCAGTAAAATTCCTGCGGAATTAGCACATGATTTAACGATAAACATTCTTAGAAGGCGACGTAATACAAGGGTATTGAAGGAATTCATTGAAGAAGCTCCAGCGTCATTATCTGCTTATGCGATGAGTATTTGCAGCGAAAAGGCAAAAATGCAGGCGCTAATGTCAAGATTCTCGAAAAACATCGGATCGGTATTTATTCCGGAATCAGTATAGGAGGGAATTCTATGTATTACCCATATTTCAGGGGAAAGCAATTCGAGCTGATACTGCTCCGGGATAATGCTGAATTTTTGGCAAAGAATAATATCCACCCAATTGTCGAACCGGTAAATATCAATTTTTCTGCGCTAACACGGGCAATGAAAGCGATTAACGAGAATGAAGCCGACTGTACGCTAGTCGTAAACCCGCACGCCGGACAGGAACCTGTATCGCAATCAAGCATATTGGAAGAACTGATTCAAGGCTCCTTTAAAGAATATAAAAACATATCTCTTGGTTACATACTTGATGCTAAATCAGACATTTCTAATTTAGTTGCACTATTAAAAAAATACCGCACCTTTTCATTTACTATTATTCATTATGGGTATACCAGTGGTAAAAAGCTCGCATCTGCAATTGATGGCTTTAGAAATATAAGGACCCATATATTTGTTGAAGGGTTTGCCGGTAAGCTTTATCAAAAGCATTTGAAGAAAGACGGAATTAAAAAGGTTTTAATCAGAGATGGATTCAAACCGCAGAAAAAAAGTGCGTATTATCCACCCAGCGAGCATTTTTCAGACTTGCATATAACTTACGACATGGAAGGAATGGATGGTTTTGGTGACTACCTGATTGTCGGTGATGACTATTCTGAAACTGGCGGACCGGCTTATGCAGTTGCCATTCACCTGACATATCTCGAAAATGATGATGATATGTTTATTTATCACTTTATTTCTGACCAGACAGATTCTCCGGTCGATCCCGGGGGGAAGTTTCTGGAGGCCCTGAAAAAATTGGTAAAAGAAATAAAGAAACCAATATCTCTCATATACAAATCTAAAGCTTGCTCTGAGTATCTTGAGCTTTATCAGAAACAGCATTATCCTGGGCTTGGATACGTAAAAAAATTATCGATGCAGCATCATATCGAATTGATAGCCAATTATATCAAGTGAGAAAATGGATATGCTTTGTTGCACTAACTGCTTTACTCATTCTTTTCTGAAGAAGGAAATTGGAAAAGCCAGTACAAAAAATGGGGAATGCTCGTTTTGTAATTCCAAAAAGGACTATCCTCTTTGCACACCATCTTCATTGATTGATTTATTTCAGCCCCTTTTAGATTTATATTCAGAAGCAAGTAGCGGACAACTTATTAATGAATTACTGCAAGACGACTGGAAGATGTTTTCAAAAAATATCAATAAGAAAAACCAATTGCAGTTGATTTCAAGAATCGCCGGCTTAGAAAACTTAAAGTCAAAAAAATTCACATCTAGATTCGTCATGAATAAAGCATACATAGGCAAGTGGGGTGCTTTCACACATGAGCTTAAGCATGAAAACCGGTTTTTTCCAAAAAACGCGATTGACACTTACCAATTATCAGAATTATTTAACTATTTGATAATGCCTAATGAAAAAAATCCAAAATATGTTTTTCGTGCCAGAATAAATCATCAATCCAAAATATTACCCATAACTGAAATGGGAAAACCGCCACTCGTCGAATCTAAGGACGGACGCGCAAACCCAAAGGGGATTTCATATTTCTATGGAGCAAGCGATGAAAAAACAGCAATTGCTGAATCAAGACCCTACAAAAGCGAAGCAGTTTGCGTAGCTAAATTCAAAGTCCATAAAAAGATATCTCTGATCGACTTACGAGACCCCAAAAGAACAATCTCTCCTTTTGGTCTTGATGATGATACGCTTTTCCTTTTATATAGAGAGCACATGCCATTTTTAGGACACCTAAGTGCCACATTGTCCAAGCCTGTCTTGCCTCACAAAAAGGAATTGGAGTATTTGCCTACGCAATATCTTTGTGAATTGATAAAATATAACAAATTCAATGGGATAGTTTTCAAAAGCTCGTTAGAAAAAGGTGATAATTGCGTTTTTTTTGATGATTCCTTTTTAAAGGGAGTGAAGGTCGAGACATACATTGTTTCTGATACAATGGTAAAATCAGTAAAACAAAGAATCAAAAAATGAATGTGCCCCTGTCCTTGCCTTTCTTTTGCGTGGAAATTTACGGAGTTAGTTTAATAATTTAATCCACGTTGATTTGGCGAGTTGTTAGCGGCATGCCTCGACACAGACGACTCAATATCCCCGGTGCGATTAATCATGTCATCACCAGTGGGTTAAATCGCCAAGATATCTTTCTTGACGACTGCGACCGGAATGACTTTCTTGGTCGACTAGAAAAGAATCTTTCTTTGACTGGCTGCAGGTGCTATGCGTGGGTACTGATGTCCAACATGTCCATCTACTTATCCGCACAAGTAATAGACCCCTTGGGGATCTGATGCGTAAAGTTTTGGAAGGAATTGGCCCGGTATTTCGGTATATCCCGGCCTTCAGTCTCGCAAGCCATCAAGCGAGGTGAAAAATTTGCAAAAGAGGATGATGTTAAACTGTTAAACTAACTCCGCGTCCCGTCCCAAAAAATGAGCTTGAGGGATTTAAAGTAATGGCAAATGCATTCCTCAGTTTAAATGATAAGCAAATCAATATCCTAATTGATAAACAAAATTTGATAGAGGTATTTTAAAATGAATAAAGTCCAAGAAACACTAAGTGAGATGGCAAAAGATCTTCATGAAGTTGGTGCAATCGATAAAACAACATTAAGGAAATTTGATATAAAGTCATTATCA
>PQXE01000019.1:4838-7521 GCA_003194495.1 Deltaproteobacteria bacterium | reverse complement strand
TAAGGAAATTTGATATAAAGTCATTATCACCTGTACCTGACTATACAGCAAAACAGATCAGTTTAATCAGGCATAAATTAGGTTTTAGCCAAGCAGTATTTGCAGCCTACCTAAATGTCTCGGATAGAGCGGTAAAAAAATGGGAACAGGGGGAAAGTAAGCCAAGAGGTGCCACTCTTAAACTACTTTCCATAGTAGATAGAAAGGGTATTGAAGTAATTGCATAACAGAAGAAAGTCCAGCAAAATATTTTACACCAGAGCGGTGTATCCTGTGTTTACTCCGTACAACCAGGAGAAAGCCGCAGTACAACTTCAACACTTTTTGGAGCAACAACACGCATCATGAATGCTCAGCGGTTTGCGTATACACCACACCCTCGCTTTCCTGGAGGAATGCCGTGTGTTCATCTTCACCTTTCACATCAGGAGAGGATGCTCTCTGTGTCTTGCGGTTAGCTATTAGTTTAATGATTATCGGTCTGCCGCCCCGACAAGCAGAATGTTTTACTATTTTTCAAAGCTAAAGGCTAATAGCTAACAGCTAATCGCTCAACTTGGGTTCAAAAGAGGTGTACAGCTTGGCAAGATCGGCAGGAATTTGAATCATAGTGAGGTTATCCTGCTTTCTGTTTATCCTGCCAGGATGAATGATATCCGTCTAAAAACAACGTAACTTGGGAGGGAATCCGTTGTTAGCTATTTTAGATAATGGTAGATATCAGAAAATGATTACACTGCAAAAAGTCTGAGTCGATCTAAAGCTATAACATAAACATATTCGTAATATATAAGTTACGCATACGAAACTTATATAGCTATTTCGAGTCGGTGGCTAAAAAGGGGCTTTTTTCAGCGTAATCAGAAAATTACATAATCACTTGCTCGCGGCGCTGACTTCGTCCACAGCACCTTGTTCTGTCGCCTTGCGCCAGAACAAGGCACTGGACCCGGCTGCGCTTCTCGGAGCCTCAGGGTGCAAGCACCCTGAGGCTCCTGCGATGCTCGCGGGTCAGCGCCGCGATTCTCAATCCGGCTGCGCACTGCGGATGTGCAAGCAGAATGATGAACAAAGGATAATTGAATGGCGAAACTCACCGAACAGGAACAGCAGGAGATTATCCGCTATATCGAAGCGGATAAACCGCTGCCGGACAAATACCGTTTCCTCCTATTCGAGGACAAGCGCGAGGTGGAACTGGTCTGGAATGGCAAGACCAGCGAGGTATGCAATATCGTTCTCCCGTTTCAAGTGATCGAGCAAGTTGACGAACCGAGGGCTGAAAAGCCGGAGGACACCGAAGCCCAGATGTCCCTTTTTGACAAGCGCGGCCGCCAGCTCAAAGGCTGGACGAATAAACTCATTTGGGGCGACAACAAGCTGATTCTCTCGTCACTGAAGAACGGACCAATGCGGGAGGAAATCGAGGCCCAAGGCGGGCTGAAACTGATCTACATCGATCCCCCCTTCGACGTGGGCGCGGATTTCTCCATGGACATCGAGATCCCGTCCTCCGACGGGACCTCTGACACCTTCACCAAGAAGCCCAACATCCTCGAAGAAATCGCCTACCGCGACACCTGGGGCAAGGGCGCGGATTCCTTTATTGCCATGATCTACGAACGGCTTGTCCTCATGCGTGATCTGTTGGCCGAGGATAGGAGTATTTATGTGCATTGTGATTGGCGGGTAGATAGCTTCTTAAGATGTATACTTGACGAAACATTTGGCAACAGCAATTTTAGGAATGAAATAATTTGGCATTACGATATAGGCTCAGGTCCACAAAAGGATTTAAAAAGGAAACACGATGTTATCTTGAGATACTCAAAGTCCGCAGCGTATTTTTTTAATGGAATAAGAATCCCTTCAAGATCTCCTGATAGATACGATATCAAGTTGATGGAGATGGCCGAAGTTTTTTTGTTAGAGGAGATACCGGCAAACGATGCTACTCGGATGAAAGCATACCTGCCGATGATGTATTGGACTTTTTGGATACGGATAAACTCAGGACGTTGAATTCTATGAGTTCGGAACGAAGGTCCATTAATTATCCAACTCAAAAGCCTGAATATTTGCTCTCTCTTATCGTTGAATCTTCATCAAATCCTAATGATATAGTCGCCGACTTCTTCTCCGGCTCTGGAACCACCGCCGCAGTAGCCGAAAAACTCGGTCGCAAGTGGATCATGTCCGATCTGGGCAAGTTCGCCATACACACCACCCGCAAGCGCATAATCGGCGTTCAGCGTGGGCTCAAGGATGATGGCAAGGACTACCGGGCCTTTGAGATTCTGAACCTGGGTAAGTACGAGCGGCAGCATTATATCGGCGTTAACCCAAACCTGCGCGAGGAGGAACAGCGCAAGCAGATAGAGGAAAAAGAAGCCGCCTTTCTCGATCTCATCCTGCGCGCTTACCGTGCCGAAAAGACTATGGGTTTCGCCACGTTTCACGGCAAGAAGGCCGGACGACTGGTCGCTGTCGGTCCGGTCAACCTGCCGGTGACACGCTTGTTTGTCGAGGAAATCATCCTGGAATGCCGCAAGAAGCGGGATGGTACCCTGAGATGTGATACCAGAGGGTATTATTTGTGGGCTTATGGTAGGTCAGATTTTAATCCGACAGGGCGCAAAGCACAGATACCGTAATGTCGGAATAAATTCCGACCTACAAATGT
>PQXE01000019.1:0-4638 GCA_003194495.1 Deltaproteobacteria bacterium | reverse complement strand
AACGCGGTCAGATTCCCGGTGGGCTTGGTTTGAAGTTGCTCAGCGAGTTCATTGATTTGAATGGTGGTCGCATTCAAATTGTATCGGATGCCGGATATTGGAAGCGAGAAAAAAGTAAAGTTTCTGCCGCCCAATTGAGCCAGCCCTTTCCCGGTACAGTGGTAAGCGTGGAAATTAATACCGCGGACAAGCAGTCCTACGCACTCACTTACGAATTATCGGAAACCGACATATTTTGAGGTAATCATTATGAGTAAAAATTTGGAACTTTCCATATTTGAAGTCGTAGGCAGCCCGCTTTGCGTTGCTTCCAGCGATGGACAGAAGGTCTGCGACCGCCTTGAGGCTGCCTTGAAAGAAGGGCGAAATGTCACGCTTTCATTTCGCAATGTCACCACGCTGACATCGGCATTCCTTAATGCCGCTATAGGCCAATTATATGGCATATTCAGTGAAGAAGAAATACGCTCCCTGCTCAATGTACGAGATATGCAGCAAGATGATATGGCGTTATTAAAACGCGTGGTTGAAACGGCCAAGCAGTACTTTAAAGACCCACAGAAATTTGATCAGGCTCTTCGGGAAACGCTGGAGGACGATAACGATGGCTCACAGGGCTGAAGAAATCTCCACTTAAGTTGGGGTAGATTGCATCTTATCCTGAGTTATTAAGAAGTTGTGATTTATGCTGAAAAATGGTGAAAAAATTTTGCGCCTTTGCGCGAGATAAATGAAGGATGCTGAAAAATGCGTATCCGGATCGGCAATCAGAGCGCCTTCTCGGCATCAACAGTGACACAGCCCTTTGAGTATGCTGTGGCTAATGGTTTTGATGCCTTTGAGTGGTTTCCCGACAAAAAGGAATCAGGGGCAGGCTGGGCAGAAAGCGATATATCTGAAGAGCAGCGTGCCTTTATTAAGAAAACCGCCCTTGCCCATGACATTCGCCTCTCGGTCCATGCGCCTTGGCAGGCAAATCCTTTAAGGCCGGAAAGTCGTGATATCTTCCTCAAAGACATTGAATTTGCGCAGGATATAGGCGCGTCGCTCATCAATATACATCTTTATACTGATGAGGGGATTGCCTCCTATGCCCAGGCCATTGTTCCCCTGATAAAAGATCTGGCAAAGGCCGGGATCAAGCTTTCTATAGAAAATACACCCATCACCAAACCGCAGGATTTTAATGAGTTGTTCAGGCAGCTTCCAGACCTCGACTCAACAGATATGGCCCATGTGGGAATGTGCCTGGATCTGGGACACGCCAACCTGTGTGAGGCAACCCTCAATGATTACCTTAAGTTCATCGACCTGCTCGATTCCAGGGTCCCGATTATCCATATTCACCTGCATGAAAACTATGGAGATTATGACAGCCACCTGCCTCTGTTCACCGGTCCTGCAGGAAAAAATGATTCAGGCATAAAGGGATTTATAGAGCGGATGGAGAGACGCAATTTTTCAGGCTGCGCCATCTTCGAGCAGTGGCCGGAAACACCCGGTCTTCTTAATGACGCCCGCAACAGGCTGCTCAAGATGATCAGTATTTCAGAAAGACCTGCTATTGAACCTGACATGGCCCCTGGGAATGATCTTGTTAATATGATCGCCAGGGCGGATCAAAAATGCCGAAGCTGGAGGGAGAAACTTGGCTGGATTGATCACTTGCTTTCTGATGACACATTTGAGCTTAACACAGAGCAACTCATTTACCTGGCGATCTATCTCCGTTTCATAGGGACGGGCGAAATACCCTGTACTGAGGATGGGCGGCACTTTCGCCCGTCTCATCACGCAAGGATGGCGCATCACATACAGGACCGTCTGTCCAAAATTACCACCCTGGAAAATGTATTTATCATCAGGAGAATCTATCCGTGGCTTCCATCCTTTACCGGCAGTTTTACCAGCAAGGAACCGCTCACACGAATACGGGACATTGCTCACAGAAACGATATTCCCAAGGAACTCAAGAATGAGATCAAGAATACACTCCAGAACAAGCTGCACCGGTGCGCCGGCCCTGAGGACCTTGCTACCTCGACGGCCCTGCTTAAAAAGATAACGGCCCCGGATGCCGGTTATTCACCCGATTTCGTAAAGGAATTCAAGGGGTTCCACAAGGAACTCAAGGAGTTTTTTAATGCCCGCTCTTTAGAGGAACAACTTGAAGCAATGCTCAGGGAGGGCAGTACTCATAATTCCCATACGCTCGAATTAATTCACAAGTTCCTTGAAGCCAAAGAAAAAGCACATACCCCCGATGAGCTGGTAACCGGTTTCGAACTCTTGACAATGCTTCGCAGTCAATTCAGTGAAAAACTTAAAGAGGAAACCGGCTCCAAGGGACAAAAGCTCCAGATGACGGACATCGGTCTGGAGGACTTTTCTTTTGTGCTCTTGAGCCAATTGATCAACCTCTTTGATGCTCTGGGGAAAGAGATAAACTGGTCCCCGGCCCTGCGTTGCCTGGAGCTTGCAATTGAAAACTTGCGCCTCAGCGGCTTTGATACCAAAGAATGCCAGGCAATAGAATCCGAGCTGGAGGCCTGGCGCCGGGGTTTCAAACATCGAGACCGTGAGCATCTTATTCGGCTCAAGGCCACAATTGATCGATGCAGACGGCTGGCAGAAGTCTATTGTAACAGAATTCTGGCCCTGTTTCCTGAAAAGGTCGAAAGGCTGGGACAGGCTCTGGGTGTGGACAGACACAAGATAAAGATCTTCTGTGAAGCGGATATTCGAAGCCACCTGGTCTTCCAGGTCTCAAAACTTATTACTCTCCTTTTAAAAAGCATCCGTAGGTTCGCTGCCTTGCCCCCATGGGATGTGATCGTACCAGGCAAGACCTCCGGCCGCCTGGTAGAGGCTGCATGTATTGATGACTTACCAGGTCGTTTTGACAAAGCGGTCGTAGTTCTTATGGAAAAGGTGGAAGGTGATGAGGATATCCCAGCAGGGGTGGTCGGCATGATTGTTGCTCATGAGACACCCCTTCTTTCACACCTTGCGGTTCGGGCCAAACAGGAGAAAATCGTATTCATCGTGTGTGAAGATGCAGATCGCTATGCAGAATTAAAAAGTTTTCTTGGGAAACAGCTTGTCCTGGATGTCTCTGCTGAAAAAGTGAATCTGGAATTTTCCTCCGGCCCTGAGCAGGAAGGAGTAACCGAGAAAGAAAGGGAGGTCCGGCAGGAACGAGCCTGGGTACCCGATGTGCTTTTTTTGTCCTCTGATCTCCAAGTGTTGCCGTTGGATCAGGTGAGACCGGCAACCGGAGGCAGCAAGGCAGAGGCAGCAAGGCGGATTGAAGAGCTGTCGCAAATCGAGGAAGCAGGCTTTGTGACACCCCCTGGAGTTGTGGTTCCGTTTGGTGTCATGGAAGAGTCACTCAATAAGGCATCGGCCCCTGAAAAAGAGTACCGGCTGTTGGTCAGCCGGTTGAATGAACTGCCACAAAGCGATTTTTTTGAGGCCTTAAGGAAATTACAGGGTATTATCAGGCAGCTTGACGTGCCCGAGGAGATCGTCTCGGGTGTGATGGAAAAATTCCCACGAAATGAACGGCTGATGGTACGTTCCAGTGCAAACTGCGAGGATCTGGAGGGCCTGTCAGGGGCCGGGCTTTACGATTCAATTGCCAACGTGTCGCCGACTGAGGTAGCTCAGGCAGTGAGAAGAGTCTGGTCATCGCTGTGGACCAGGCGCGCGGCATTGAGCAGGAGAAAGCTCGGTGTCCCTCATGACAGGGCCCACATGGCTGTGCTCATCCAGCAGATGGTCGTCCCGGAGTTTTCATTCGTTATGCATACTGTCAATCCCGTAGCTCAAAACCAGGATGAAGTTTATGTGGAACTGGCAGTGGGCCTGGGTGAAACGTTGACTTCCGGTAAAATCCCTGGTGTTCCTTATCGAATGGTCTGCAATAAGCATACAGGAAGTGTATGCATGCCGGCCTTTGCGAGTTTCAGTTATGCAATATGGCCCGGTCCTTCAGGGGGTCTTATCCAAACAACAGTGGATTATTCCAGGACAGGGCTGTCAAAAGATAAAGCTTTTAGAGATCGCTTAGGGGGCCGCCTGGGGGCAATCGGCCGATTTGTGGAAGATTCAATGGGAACACCCCAGGATATTGAGGGGCTTATCCTGAAAGACAAGATCTATTTGGTTCAATCGCGTCCGCAGCAAGGCACATTTTTTTGACAGGATTAGCAGGATGATCAGGATAAATGAAAATCTAAAATGACAGACATGAAAAAAAATAGTCCATTCCAGTGCCCGCCGTTGCTGGCACTTTTTCAGAAATGGTGATGATGCCCTTCTGCATCTGGCCGATCTGCGTTTTAAAGAGGCCCTTTGAAGACTACTCTAAAGTAATAAGGAACGGGAGATAAATAAGTTGAACAAAAATTAATAGGGTTTTTTGTTGTATTCAAGGCGCGAGGAGCGAGCATAACGGGTTATGTGATCGACGAGCAACGAAGAAGACGGCAAAAAAAACATTAATTTGTTTAAATTAGCGCCCTTCGGGCGGACTTTTAGTCTCTGACATGTTCCATTGTTTCTTGGTTACAATGGGGACAAACTAAAACAGGCATGCATCCTTCAGGGCAAGTTCCCTCCGATTCAGCCCAGGCA
>PQXE01000131.1 GCA_003194495.1 Deltaproteobacteria bacterium | reverse complement strand
CTATTGCTAGGCATAATAGGCAAATTATTGCTTTTGTAATTGGAGATAGGAGCAAGGAAAGTTGTAAAAAATTATGGAAACGCATTCCTTATTCATATAGAGGCAAAAGATCATTTAGTGACTTTTGTGAATCATATAAACATATTTTTGATCCTAATTTGCATAAATGTGTAGGAAAGGAAACTGGTGAAACAAACCATGTAGAACGATTGTTTTGTACTGTTCGTCAATGGTTACAGAGAGTATCGAGAAAGACATTAGCTTTTTCTAAGGTTTTATATATGCATCATGTTGTCTATAAAGTGTTCTTTGTGGCCTATAATCGTTATGTATCCGTTGAGACTTAACGACCACCGAAACGTCATATAAGGCCGAGTCTCTGGACAAGGCAGCCACCATGTCAAAGCTCTGGATTCAGGGGATACGGTAAATGGCGCGGTTGTACAGTGGAAATTCACGTTCTTATCCGGGGAGACCTGTTTTCCATGCGGCATGATGTCGATTCCAGTGAAATCACCGGCAGGGGCTACCGGTACACAAACGTCCCGGCACAGACCAGGAAGGCTATGCCTCGTCTGTGAGATACGAAACATGATGAGCAGACAGGAATCGAGTTATACAGCGCCATGCGGAGCAATCCGTAGGGTGAGAAAGCAGGAGTCAGCAGAGGCCATATTAGTCCAATGCCTGGAGTAATGCCCAGGACATGGTGAAGGGCCGAACATCAAGGAGAGAAATATGTTACCAAGACACCTTGAACGTATAGTGAATCCGAATGGAGGAGTAGTGTACAGGCGTGTTGTGGAAGAACAGTTCTCAAACGATCAACTACACTACCCGGCTACGGCCCGGTAACCTTGATGAAACGCCCTGTGCGGACCCGCATGCAGGGTGTTGTGGGGAGGGCGGGAGAAAAACCTGCCCTTACCCGATTAAAAGCGGCCTGATAGAGAATTTCGAAAAGATTTCATGTAAACTGAATCGAAAAGATTTTGAAGGGAGAGCTGTTTTCAATGGATGCCATTTATTGCAAATAATTCGCAACAAGACGATCTGATCGCCGAATTCACTAATTTTTCGGATTTCTATATTGCTGGAAGCATCGTCGGCCCGGCCTGGAAACATAAAAAAACCGGTGCAGCGCAAATGCCTCTGAAAAAGTGTAAACTACCAAATGAAGAATGCTGTAGTATAATACCTTTCTTATCATCAATATTTTTAGATTCAAGTGCCGGTCTGGCAAAACGCAACGTTTTATAAAGGCATGGGAGAGATGAATAATCTCAATAGCTCAGAAGTAATTCAGATCAAGGCCCATATGGCTGGGACCGTGGTGGACATGAACCACTCACTCAGGCCCGGCATGCACGTGAGGGAAGGTGATGAGCTTTTGACACTGGAGAGGATGAAGCTTTTTTGTACGGTTTTAGCTCCATGCACAGGTGTGGTAACTGCTGTGATGGCAGGGTTTGGCAGCAGAGTTCTGGAAGGGGAAATATTGCTTGAGATGGAGGTTCAGGGGCGCTGAAGTCCGGGCAGTCCTGCCATTGGTTTCAGGATGCCCTTGTCGCCATCCAATTCATAGTCTTGGCCCATTAACAGTGGATAATTGTCAGGTATATGACCTACGGGAAGATCAATGATTATGGGGACCCCGATGGAGCTGAGCCGGTCCTGCAACAATGTCTGTAATAGCTTTTCCGGCTTTCCGGTTCCCAGGAGCCGGCCCACAGCAATTCCTGCCAATCTGGATAACCTTCCTGTAATTAAAAGCTGCGTCAGCATCCGGTCAAGGCGATAAAGGGCCTCATTGTGATCCTCAATCAAGAGGATTGCTCCATTCCATCCGGGTTCATAAGCTGTACCGATAAGATGGGTAATACACGTCAGATTTCCTCCAATGAGCGGGCCTTTTGCCTTGCCAGGGCTAAGGGTAGTGCCGGAAAGGCTGGGGAATTCTCCTTGATCAAGGCATGTCCATAGGGCTTTTTTTGCGGGTTCTGTTGTGATCGGCAGAGTTGAAATCAGAGGGCCGTGTATTGACAGATGACCTTGTTGGAAAAGGGCTGAGTGGAGGAAGCTTACATCACTGAAACCTATCAGTACCGGAGCGTCATGCCCAATTCGGTCCCATGGCACCATGCTCAGCCAACGCAAGGATCCGTATCCGCCCCTTAAACACCATACAATGTCTATGGATGTGTTCAAGAGAAGACTTGTAAATCTGCCGGCCTGGAGTTGGTCTTTCCCTGCCAGATAGGGTAGGGAAGACATATCCTCGGTCTGATCAGTAAATGTATCATTGATAATCTCGATCCACGGGGCTTTTTCTTCAATTATCTTAAGACCTGCATCCAGCTTTTCTGATTCCAGCGGACTGGAGGGAGCAAAAAGGGCCACACGACGGGGCCTGGTATGGACTGATGAGTAGGGCACTTTCTTGACTTTGCTTCAGTAGTTATTAATTTACGGCATCCTTCATTCACCAGTTTACACTTTTTTTGAAAAAACGTATATTATCGAATTGAATGCCGATGTAGAAATTGGAAATCAGGTAACGCATCTTGATCTTTGTATTTCTCCCAATTTCTGATTT
>PQXE01000130.1 GCA_003194495.1 Deltaproteobacteria bacterium | reverse complement strand
GCTTCTGAACGCCATTTTGTCAGCTGATGAGGTTTACGTAGGTCCCTCAAATCGGCCTTTTGTGATAGCTGACCAACCCTCAAATCGGCCTAAAATCCTAGGTCCCCCAACGCGTAAATGCGCCCACCCCCAACAGCCTGATCCGGGTTCTGGGTACGGCCTTCAACGTAAAGAGCCGCAGCGGACGGATAGCTGTGGATGTTGAGCGCGGGCAGGTCCTGGTAAAGGACGCTCCAAAGGGCACCGGAGACATGAGGGCCGGAAGGGTGACATTAGCGGCAGGTCAGGGCGTGGATATCGACCCTTCAGGGCACCTATCAAGGTTGCGGCCCTCAGACATGAAACAGGTTCTGGCCTGGCAAAACAGACAGGCGGTCTTTAAGAACACGCCACTGGGACAGGTCTTGCGGGAGTTGGAACTTTACCACGATGTGCGGGTGAAGCTGGCCTGCCCGGAATTGGAGACAAAGGGTATCACAGGCACATTTGACATGCACGACCTGGATCAGACCCTTGAGGTCATCATGGCGGCCGCATCACTTCAGGCCGAGAGACTGGCTGACGGTACAATAACGTTATGCAAGTGATCGATTTTTATTAGCCACAGACGCACACGGACGGACACAGACAAAGGAAAACGAAATGAAAAGTGGAAAAGGAAAGATAGGGTTTTTGGCAGGCATTCTTTTGCTGCTTTTGGCTGCCGTTCCAGCAATGGCGGAGCAGAAGGAAGCAAATCCGATGAACGTATCCCAAAAGTTCAATATTGAGTCGGGCTCCCTTGAAGAAGCTCTGGACAACTACTCAAAAGTCACCGGCATAAAGACAGCCTATTTGAACGATCTGGTGGCCGGGAAGAAAAGCCCGGGTGTGCAAGGGATGTTCTTTCCAGAAGCCGCCGTGAAGAAGATTCTAAAAGGCACCGGTCTGACCTACCAGGTCACGGCTGAAAATACCGTTGTTTTGAAAAAAAATAAGATGTTTGTGACACAAAAGGACGCAGATGAAAGGCGGAAGGCAGAAGGGAAAAAGGTGGCAAAAAGACCGGTAGAGATAGGGCAGATGACGGTCACTGCGCAAAAGCAGGAGGAAAATGTCCAGGAAGTGCCCATGAGCATCACTGTGTTTGACAGCATGGATATTGAGGACAAAAAGATCGAATCGATAAGAGATATGGCCGATTTTGTCCCCAATCTCATGATTTACCAGCATGGCATGTCTGGACAGAATGCGCCTACAATGCGGGGAATTACCGCCCGCCCTGAATCCTTCAGAGTTTCAACCGGATTGTATGTGGACGGTGTCCCCATATTAACAGGCCCCGGATTTGTAAACGAGATGCTCGATATCGAGCGCATTGAGGTGCTGAGAGGGCCGCAGGGGACAATTTACGGAAAAGGCACGGAAACCGGGGCTATTAATATCATTACCAAACAGCCGGACAACGAGTTCAGAGGAAGAGTATCAGCCGAAGGGGGTAAACTGCTGTCCGCTGAAACAGGTGATAAGGAAAAAGAAGAGTTCTCATTAAACCTGAGCGGTCCCATACTAAAAGACAAACTCTTTTTTGGCATAGCGGGGAAATACTATCAAAGGGACGGTTTTATTGAAAACACGATTACCGGCGATACTGTCGATGGCAGAGAACACTGGTTCGGCAGAGCGCATCTTCGATGGACGCCGGTTGATAAACTTGATATTTCGCTCATTGCTTCACGGCTCGAATATGACGATGACGCGCCTAATTTTAATATGGGAGAAAACGGTGCGGCCATGTTCGGGCTTCCCGTGCCGGAGGATCGGAAGGTTACATCCGATCTGGAGGGAAAGAACAAGTCAAGCTGCGACTCGCAGGCCATGAAAATCGCTTACGATATCAGTGACTCGCTCACTCTGACCTCTGTTACCGCGAACTGGGAATACGACGATAATTCTTTGTCTGATTGGGATTTTAGCCCCGCAACACTGAGTCACGGTGATAAAGACAGTGAATACAGCAAAATATCACAAGAGTTGCGATTAAACTATTCAGCAGAGCGATTGAAATGGCTTGTCGGTCTATACTATGACAGAGATGTTTTCGATATTGATTACAAAATTATATCGGATATTCCACCAATGGCTGGAATTCACAGTCGAGATATTGACGGACATACCTATGCCGTGTTTGCAAATCTCACCTATCCTTTGACCAAACGGCTCAGTTTGATTACAGGTCTTCGCTATGAGTATGAGGAACAGGACTTTGAAGATAATATCTCCCATCTAAAGGCGGATGATTCATGGAATGAGCTTTCTCCCAAGATAGCCCTGGAATACTGTTTTACACCTGCAATTATGACCTATGTAAGCGCTTCACATGGATATCGTTCAGGCGGATTCAACTGGACAGCAACAGATCCTCAATATTACAGCTATGATGCGGAAAAATTGTGGTCCTATGAAATCGGAGTAAAAAGCGCATTCCTGAATAACAGGCTCATTCTAAATGGTTCTGTTTACTATACTCGACTTTGGCCATTTTTAATTCATGGTTGTTGGGCTAACTTACTGAAATTATTATATCTAGCTTGAATTGGATCAAATCTACCCATAAAAAATCGGGGTATGAGTGCTTGTAATTCCCAAAT
>PQXE01000129.1 GCA_003194495.1 Deltaproteobacteria bacterium | reverse complement strand
TGAATTTTGCGACCATATCCCTCAAGCTAAGCTACGTGATTACGCAAATAGGCGCTTGAGGGACCGGTTTGTAACTATCTGAAAATAAAAATATTTCTAAATCAAAGTAATAGCGGAAGAGCATCGATTTCTGTGGTAACATCCTGATTGGCAGTGGCTGTAAAACAAGCGATTGGGGGCACGGGCATATTCTGTTCGGCAGCGAATGTCTTGATAAACCGGGCCGCATACAGGTAATCAGGCCGGAAATCATGGCCCCAATTGGAGAGACAATGCGCTTCATCAAATACCCAGCAACCTATTTCCCGGTGTTTAATGGCCTCCTTTAGCGAGCGGTTGCGAAGCTGTTCAGGCGAGACATAGAGGATGCCGATATCACCCAGACGGACTTTTTCAAGCACATCTCCTCGTTCAGGCGGGGTCAGCATGCCGTATACAGCCGCAGCCGCATTGGTATCGGTCTTGCGGATCAGATTATCCACCTGGTCTTTCATAAGTGCCTGCAGGGGTGAGATGACCATGGTCAACACACTTCGGCGGGCATAGCGATTAAGCGCCGGCAATTGGTAGCAAAGTGATTTACCTCCGCCGGTAGGCAAGATGGCCAGCAGCGGCTTGTCCTGCATGCAATGGATGACGATTTCCTTTTGTAAGCACCGGCCGTCGGGCAGGGACAGGAATCCCGGATAACCGAAGAAGTTATGTAATTGCCTGTCCGGATCATGTGTAATACGGCAATAGGAACAATTTTTATCGCCGCGTTTATCGCGCAGTTTTTTTAGAATCGGTACGATCTCATTAAAGCGATGCCTCACCCAGGGCGGTAAAACCGAATTTCCTCCAGCTACCCTTAACCATGCCAGACAATAGGCCAGGGCCGGCCGCATAATCGGATCATCCATGTATCTCAAGGCTGCTTCCTGCAAGGCAGTGGCACAGGCTGACCCATATGTTAATTTCAACCAGATGGTGACAGCCTCCTCAGGTCCGGGGCAATCAGCCCCAAGCGCCCTAAAGACATAAGAAAGTCCGTTGTTGTCCTGTGTGGTTCCGCCATCCTGGCCCTGTTCAAAGCAAAAACGGTAAAAAGGCAATATCTCAGGTGTTTTTTCCTGAAAAAGCGTAAAGTTTTCCCATTGGTCCTTAAAAATATTCCCAGCCAATTCGGCATCCGCAACCGGGTTGTTGATGCTGTCCCGTACCAGTTTATAGTCTTTAACCAGGCGGTGATACGGATTTTGGGGAAAGGCCAGGGGCGAGAGATACAGGGTATCCACAACCGGCAGTCGCAACAGCCGTAGATCGGGACAGAGGCCGGCGAGGACAGGCAGGTCATGATGAAGAATGTTGTGTCCAAGAATAAATGAAGCCCCGTTGACAAAGCGGTCAAGCTCGGCCAGGGCCTTATTGATATCACTGATTTTCTTTAATTCAAAGATCTCCTTACTCCGAATAGCGCCGATATGCCACAGACGGTTATCCCTGCCGATCTCAAGGTCCAGAAGGACACACGTGTCAAGGAAGGAATTTAGAGATCTAATGATATCCACTGCCAACATTCTGTAATTTACGCTTTTTCAACATAGACGGATGCCGGCCATTAATCAAACCACCCCATCCCCTTTAATGACAGCGATTTCATCGCCACGGCTCCTGTAATCGGCCTGCGCCTCATATAGATTCTGCCATAGAAAATTCGCCACCCGCTCGCTACGCTCGCTCGACACACACAGACGAACACAGACAAAAGACCTTATCCGCTGGCGGGTCCACCAGCGGACAAATTGTCAATGCCCCTTTAGGGCATATAGTTTTTGCCCTGCTATGTCGACAGGGTAAAATGTCCCTGTGAGTCCGTCATCAAAAATCCAGCGGGCTTTTTGCCTCTTTTATTGTCATAGTCTTAATCGTATGGATATATATCCTTGTCGTCCTGACATCGCTATGTCCTAAAAGTTCCTGTATCGTACGAATGTCATAATTCGCCTGTAATAAATGACTTGCAAAGCTATGCCGGAAAGTATGGGCGGAAGCACGTTTACAAATCTTTGCCTTGTTGACAGCACGTCTAATTGCTTTTTGGACATGAGTTTCATGGAGATGGTAGCGCCGATATTCCTTGGTATCTGGAACAAAGGTCAATGTTTTGGCAGGGAAAAACCACTGCCATATCAATTCTTTTGCAGCGTTTTTATATTTCTTCTCTAATGAATCAAAAAGAAAGGCACCGGCATACCCTGAAGTAAGATCGTTCTGGTGTAGATCTATAACAGATTCAAGGTGAGTTTTTAATTCCGGTATGATTGTCTCAGGCAGAGGAACTGTCCTGTCCTTTTTCCCTTTGCCGTCATGGACTGTTAAGATACAGGCATCAAAATTAAAGTTTTGAATACGAAGATTCAGACATTCAGATAAACGAAGTCCGCAGCCATACAAAAGTTTTGCCACCAAGTCATAGGGATATGAAAGATGCCCAAAAATAGCATCCACATCTTCCCGTGATAAGACAACAGGAATATATGGCTTTCTCTTAGCCCTTACAACGTCTTTTAACTCCCCAAATTCATTTTTAATGATATGCCTGAAAACAATACCGTTCGGCACGTTTATTGCTTAAATATTTTTTTTGCAATGTTACAGGCAAGCTACTGAAATTACAGTAAATCTTTTCTATAGACAAAAATTTTGTTTCATGGTTTAGTTATAGCGCAAT
>PQXE01000018.1 GCA_003194495.1 Deltaproteobacteria bacterium | reverse complement strand
CGTTGTTCTGATGGCCATCGAAATACTCAAGGGCGCAACCATGCCTATTTTGGAATGTGCATGGTACAAAAAGTCCGACGCAACCTTCTCCGACGTCATCGCCCTTGTGAGACGCCATATTTGGAGTGCCAGGTATTTCGTGAACTCATCGAAAGACCCTGAGTTTAGCTATTTTCACGATGATTTTCTGGATGTCTTGCTGGATCAGGTCTGCTACGCAGCTTGAACATTCTAAAAACTGCCAAAGTGGAGTCAGAGTGATTCAATCTGATTTGTCCATAGTCTTGGCTCCTTCTGATGGTCAGTTGGAGTCAGACAATTCGAGGATAGACAGAGACTCTTTTGTATCTCTCAGTGTCAGGAAATTGTTGATGAAAGTGTTTGACAAGGACAGTTAGTAGAAAAAACTTAATTCAAAGTGTTCAAGAAAATAAAACACTGTTCCGATGTATTAACTATGATGCAATGTTTTGCCATTTGAATATCATGCCGGTGAAATCGGTTTTAAAATAGTAATAAATAATTTTATCCATGAATATCAGTTGGTTGATATTGCGAAAAACGGTGAAACTTCAGCCATTTGAATGGATGCTATAGTAATTCAACGATCTAACTGACCCGTGACAACCATTCTTACCATTTTCATCATTTCACTAGTTCTTTCCCTGGTGCTCACGCCCTTTGCAGGCTGGCTGGGCGAAAGGTTTGGCGCTATGGATATGCCGGGTGAACGTAAGATACACTCAAGTCCTATTCCCAGGTGTGGCGGCCTGGCTATTTTTGTGGCCTTTTTTATTACTCTGGCTCTCAGCGCCTTAATCACGACCGGTGTCTCTGATAAGCTTATACTGGACAGGGAAAACACGTTCTTTTTGCTTGGGGCCTTGCTGGTCTTCGGGGTCGGTCTGTTTGATGATTTTCACAGACTGGGTCCTAAAGTTAAGTTTCTTTTTCAGGTTATCGGCGCCAGTGTTGCATTCTGGGGCGGGCTCAGGATTGAGTTTTTTTCTGTTTTCAGCATAGACCTTCATTTCGTTATCCTGAGTTATTTTGTCACTGTCTTCTGGTTTGTCTTCTTTATAAATGCCATAAATCTAATCGACGGCCTTGACGGCCTGGCTGCGGGGATTACTTTTTTTGCGTCTGCCGTATTGGTCATCCTTTCCGCGATAAAGGGTGAATATCTCATTGCTATGCTATTTGCGGCCCTGGCCGGGGCCGTGCTTGGCTTCCTACGATACAACTTCAATCCGGCAAATATTTTTATGGGGGACGGCGGAAGCTATTTTTTGGGATATGCTATTGCCGGTCTTTCAATCATGGGCTCTATCAAGAACCAGGTAGGGGCGGCCATGTTGATCCCCATAGTGGCCTTAGGAGTTCCAATATTCGATACAATCCTTTCACCTATTCGCCGCTTTATCACTGGCAGGAAAATGTTTTACCCGGATAACGGTCATTTTCACCATCGGCTTAAAGAGATGGGGTTTTCCACAAAAAAAGTAGTGTGGATCATTTATAAGATTTCTTTTTGCTTGTGTGTGCTCTCCGTAGCGCTGGTTAACGTTCGAGACGAACGGGCCGGCATGTTCCTGATACTGATAGGTGCAAGCGTGGTAATATTTATTCGAAAGCTTGGGTATCTTGAATATGTTACCTCTGATAAAATCTATGGCTGGTTCAAGGATATCACGGATGATGCAGGTTTCAGATATGACCGACGAAATTTTTTGAACCTTCAGATCCAGATGGGCAAATCCGGGAATTTGGAAGAAGTGTGGCAAAATCTGTGCACAGCCGCTGAAAAACTCGAATTTGATATGGCGGAATTGCATCTGTGCCGGCGACGTGAAGACAATGTCTATGACGGGCCCAGGGATGTGACACCTCGGATACAAAAAAAGGAACGTAGAAAAAAGAGAAACGGCGGCTCGTTCCAATGGACTCGAAAAGGCTTTGATATAAATAAGCACATTTGCGGCAATGCCTTGCTGAAATTGGAACTACCTTTGATTTCAGGTAATGGACATCAATGTATGGGGATCCTGTGGATGATAAAGGATATCAAGCGAAATAACATATCGCATTATACCCTCAGACGTGTGGAACATCTGAGAAGGACGGTGAATAGTACGTTGGGGAATTTGGGGGACGGAGTTAGTTTATGAAGTTATGAACCGCCCCGGTTAAATAAAAGGTAAGCGTTCACAGGGCACCGCATCTGCTTTGTTGTCGGGCACTTGAAGTACAGGGAGTACGTCTGCGTACCCTCCGCCTCGCATCTGCAGCACCCTGTAAACGCTTACAGTTCGGTGGGTGCGGTAAAACGGGCGCTGTAATCTCGTGAACGGTTACAATAAAAGCAAAAGGAATTGTAAAGGGAGGAAAATAGACGATGAATTTACAGGCAGAAACATCTATTTTAAAAAATCGGTTGATAAAGAATTTAGAAAGTCTCAACAAATCTGATATAAGGCTGTTGGCTGTCAGGGGGGGAAGTGGTGGAGCTCATTTTCTTCAATCGCTTTTTTTGTCTCCCTCGCGATTTTCAGCTCCTCATTTGTCGGAATCACCAGGACCTTAACCTCGCTGTTCCGGGTATTGATTTCCCGGATACTGCCGCTGGCGGCAGTATTTTTCTTGGTATCAATTTCAATGCCGAATCTGTTAAGTCCCTGACACGATTTTTCACGGATGAGTGGTGCGTGCTCCCCAACTCCTGCTGTAAAAATGACGGCGTCAACTCCTCCAAGGGCCGCGAAATAAGCGCCGATGTACTTTTTTATCCGGTATGCGTAAACATCAAGCGCTACTGCCGCCCGTTTATCGCCCTTCTCCATATTTTCAATCACTTCCCGCATATCATTGGTACCGCACAGTCCCTTGAGACCGCTTTCTTTGTTAAGCAGCCAGTCTATTTCCTGAAATGACATGCCTAAGTGATCACCCATGAAAAAAGGCAAGGCAGGATCAAGATCACCTGACCGTGTTCCCATCACCAGTCCGGCAAGAGGCGTCATACCCATTGAGGTATCAACGGATTTGCCGTTTTTAATGGCAGCCATGCTGGCCCCGTTTCCGACATGAATTGTAATAAGATTAAGCTCTGTAAGCGGCCGGCCCAAATACTCCGCAGCCCGCTCGGAGACATAGGCATGGGAAGTGCCGTGGAAACCGTAACGCCGCACCTTGTGCCGCTCGTACATCTCATAGGGAATGGCATAGAGAAACGCCGTCATGGGAATGGTCTGGTGAAAGGCAGTATCAAATACTGCGACCTGCGGCGCATCCGGAAAGATCGATCCGGCAACCTCAATCCCCATCAAATTGGAGGGATTATGCAAAGGGGCCAAGGGGATGTTTTCCTTGATGGCTGCGATCACGTCTTCATCAATAAACACGGTTGAGTGAAACGCCTCACCGCCATGGACCACGCGGTGGCCCACAGCCGAAATTTCGCTCTTATCCGCAATGACCCCGCATTTTGGATCAACCAGCAGGCCCACGATACGATTCAGCCCCTCATGGTGGTCAGCGATCAGCCCCTCTTCTACTTTTTTTGTTGATTTGCCGTTTGGCAGGACTGTTCTGTATGTGAGAACGCCGCTCTCTTCACCGATTTTTTCAGCCAGACCTCCTGCCAGTATCTTGCGGTGTTCCAGGTCGAACAATTCGTACTTGATGGATGAACTCCCTGTATTGATGACGAGTATTTTCATAACAACCCTTCTCCCGTAATTATTCACTTCCCCCCCTGACAGCCAACAGCCTTTTTCGGGTTTCAAAACACAATCCGTTGAGAATATGCCTTTTGGTGCAACCTTGTCCGCAGTTGAAACCCTGCAAAAGCCTGTCGGCTGCCAGGGAATGTAAACAGTTACCCTTTTTTCGATTGCGCCTGGATTGCTGTAATCGCAACAGTGTTCACTATATCCGGGACTGTGCATCCTCGGCTCAGGTCATTCACAGGATATTTTAGCCCCTGAAGCACTGGGCCGATAGCCACTGCTCCGGCTGACCTTTGAACCGCCTTGTAGGTGTTATTACCCGTGTTCAGATCAGGAAAGATAAACGTGGTGGCCTTTCCTGCAACATCGCTCTCAGGCAACTTGGTTTTTGCCACCAAAGGATCAACGGCTGCATCATACTGGATAGGTCCTTCGATTCTCAGACCTGGGAAGGATTCGTGGGCTTTTTCTTTTGCAATCCTGGTTGCTTCACGGACCTTATCCACATCCGCTCCCTTGCCTGACTCTCCTGTAGAATAGGAGAGCATGGCAACAACCGGATCAATGCCAAAGGTCTTTGCGGTTTGTGCGGAGCTAAGTGCAATTTCAGCCAGTTGGCCGGCATTTGGATCAGCATTAATTGCACAGTCCCCATAGACAAGCACCCTGTCCTCCAGGCACATCAGTAATACGCTCGAAACAATGGAGAAACCCGGCTTTGTCTTGATGATTTGAAGTGCAGGGCGGATCGTTTCTGCCGTACTGTGGACCGCGCCGGAGACCATTGCATCGGCACGCCCCTTATAGACCATCATGGTTGCGAAACAGTTTACACCTCTCATCATGTCTCGTGCATATTCCTCTGTGATCCCCTTATGTTTCCTTAAATTAAAATAGGTCTGCACGTACTCCTCAAATAACCCGGATTTCAGGGGATTGATGATATTCGCAAGGCTCATCCTCAGTCCCAGTTGCGCGATCTTCCCACGGACCAGATCTTCATTGCCGAGAAGCGTGATATCCACCACTCCCCTATAAAGCAGTGTCTCGGCAGCCCGCAAGATTCTCTCGTCCTCGCCCTCTGGTAAGACCACATGTTGCTTATTTGCCCTGGCCCTTTGCAGTAACTCATATTCGAACATCTTCGGGGTGATGATGGTGGTGTGAGTTGTAACGACTCTTTCCTCCAACTGCTTTGTATCCACGCTTTTTTCAAAAACCGCCAGGGCCTGCGTTATCTTCCGGTCATCATCCGGTGAGATTATGGCGTGGATCTTGTTAACATTTGTTGCTGTGGGGAAGGTATTCTCTTTGACGCTGAGAATAGGCACCATCAAAGGAAAACCTTTAATGAGATCCCATATTGGCTTTTCCGGTTTCAAGCCGCCGGTCAATACGATCCCGGAGATATTTTGCTCGGACGTGGACGAAACAGCAGCTAGGCAGGCGACGATCACGTCTGACCTGTCTCCGGGAGTAATAATAAGTGAACCATATTCTATCCTGGTCAAGAAATTATGCAGTTGCATCGCTGCGATCGTAAAGTTGTGCACGTGCCGGTTCAACTGTTCTTCCCCGTATAACACATCAGCACCTAAAAGCTTCGCAATCTCGCCTACTGTGGGGTTCCCGAGAGACGGTTCATCCGGCATGGCGTAAAGCAACTGTTCTCCGGTCAAGTCCTTTTCTTTCAGGAGCTTGATAATCGTCTCTCCATCCTTTGGCTCTGTACGGTTAATGATTGTGGCGATTGTGTGGCATTTTTTCCCACTCAGGGATTTAAGAGCTACTTCGACGGATCGGACTATATCATCCGTGCTCTTCTTGTGTGCGTTGGTCACCAATAAGACCGGGCATGACAGGTTTTTACTGATTTCTGCATTGATATCGAACTCAAAGGCAGCCGCGGAACTCATAAAGTCGGTGCCTTCGCATAACACAAAATCGCTACCATCACTTAATTGGTTATACTTATTGATTATTCCCTCAATCATCTCAGCCTGTTTGCCTAGTGAAACCAGATTGCCGGCCTCTGTTCCGGTAAATCCATACATTTTATCGTACGGAATTCTCAGATCAAAATATGAGGAAACAAGATTGATATCATGATCCTGATCTTTGGTGTCTGAAATAATCGGGCGAAAAAAGCCAACCCTGTCGATTTTCCTGAGCAGCATCTCCATTACGCCCAGGATAATGGCTGATTTTCCGCTCCTTGCTTCAGTGGCCACGACATAAAGGTTGTTTGACATGGTAGCCTCCTACTGTCGGAAATCTGTGATTCGTGATTCTAAGGGGATAGAAAAAATCAGCAAATCATTGGGGAGAATATGGTGGGCGATGGGCGATTCGAACGCCCGGCCTTTGGCTTCGGAGGCCAACGCTCTATCCAACTGAGCTAATCGCCCACTCTATACATGAAGTGCCTGAACGAAAACTCCAAATTTTGTTTTCTCAATTTAGATCAGAGACAATTAACATATTAAGGTTATTGCCTTTTTTAAATTCAATTCAAAATTGTGTCTTAACAGTCTTTTCGTTCAGATATTAAAGTACTTTAATTTGGCCAATATTGATTGTCAAACCTGATCAATGAATGACATGGCCCTTACGGGTTATCTATCCCGGTTGGAAAACCACGCTTTTTTTATTAGACTATGAGTGAAGGCGTTTCAAAAAATAATACCACCCTACCCTTGACAAGATAGATATCAAATAGCAAAAGACATGTGACAAAAAATAAGCAAATAAAAAAGGAGTTAATAAATGAACAAACGCTATCTTATGGCTCCGGGTCCTGTAGCTGTGGCACCTGAAGTTCTGGCAAAAATGTCAGAGCCTATCATCCATCACAGGTCACCTCAATTTTCAGCCATACTTACCAGGGTCCGAGAGGATCTTAAATATCTCTATCAAACGAAAAATGACTGCTTGATCCTGGCATCTTCCGGTACAGGAGGCATGGAGGCATCTGTGGTCAATCTGCTTTCTCCCGGAGACAAGGCATTGGTGATACGGGGAGGGAAGTTTGGCGAGCGTTGGGACGAGCTATGCAATACCTATGGAGTAAAGGCAGTAAATATAGACGTCATCTGGGGAAAAGCCGTTGACCCACAGGAAGTCAAGAAGGCCCTGGATGCCAACCCGGATGCCAAGGCCGTTTTTGTTCAGGCCCATGAAACCTCCACCGGCGTCAAATACCCTGTTGAAGAGCTGGGGAAACTGGTCAGGGAAAGACCGGCCACGGTCCTGGTGGTGGATGCCATAAGTGCCCTTGGGGTTTACGAGCTTAAGACAGATGACTGGGGTCTGGATGTGGTGATAACAGGCTCCCAGAAATCTTTGTCCCTGCCGCCGGGCCTGGCATTTGTGAGTATCAGCGAGAAGGCCTGGAAGCTTGCAGAAAAGGCGCAATTGCCAAAATATTACTTCAATTTTTTAAAGGAAAAAAAGGCCATTGAGAAACAGACCACTGCCTTTACCCCTGCGGTATCCCTTATAATCGGTCTTGCTGAGGTGCTTCGTGGTGTACGGGCAACCGGGCTTCCGGCCCTTTTTGCCCACCACAGGCGTCTTTCAGAAGGCACCAAGGCAGGAGTGACCGGCATGGGGCTTGGGTTTTTCTCCACGGTCCCGTCCGAGGCCATAACAGTCATCAAGGCCCCGGAGGGAATTGACGGCCAAAATGTGGTAAAAATCCTGAGAGACGAGTATGGAATCACCATAGCCGGCGGCCAGGCCCAAGCCAAGGGTAAGATCTTCCGCATTTCCCATATGGGACATCTGAATGAATGGGATATGATCATAGCATTGGCTGCAGTGGAAAGAGCGCTTAATCAACTCGGTTATCCTATTGAACTGGGGAAGGGTGTGGCTGCTGCTGAGGCGTACTTTGCTCAAAACAAGTAATGATTTTGATTTTCTGACTCCAAGACAGTAATAAATGTGAGGATTTTATTTTTTTGAAAGGGCAAGGAATAATACATGAAAGTCTTAGTAACTGACCCTATAGCAAGGGATGGAATTGAAATTTTTAAAGCCGCAGGGCTTGATGTGGAAGAGTGCCCCGGACTCTCGCCCGAGGAACTCCTTGAGGTCATTCAAGACGCTGATGGCTTAGTGATTCGCAGCAATACCAGGGTGACCCGGGAAGTAGTAGATGCTGCAAAAAAACTGAAGGTTGTGGGAAGGGCCGGTACAGGCCTTGATAATGTCGACATTGCTGCCTGCAACAAGCGGGGTATTGTTGTAATGAATACTCCGGGGGGCAACACCAACTCCGCTGCAGAACACACCATAGCCATGATAATGGCACTTTCACGCCACATTCCCCAGGCAACCGCCACGATGAAGGCAGGCAAGTGGGAGAAAAAGCGCTTTTCAGGTCAAGAGGTGGCAGGGAAAATCCTTGGAATTATAGGTATCGGCAGGATCGGAAGCATTGTTTCACAGCTTGCTCAAGGTCTCAAAATGCAAGTTGTGGCATTTGACCCTCACATACGTCCGGAAATGGCTGAAAAACTTGGAGTGGAGTTGACCGACCTTGACAATGTCCTTGCAAAAGCTGACTACATATCCATACACGCTCCCTTAACAGCAGAGACAAAGAAGTCCGTTAATGCCGAGCTTTTCAATAAGATGAAGGATGGAGTTATGGTGCTCAACTGTGCCCGTGGCGGGATAATCAACGAACAGGATTTATACGAAGCCATGAAGTCGGGAAAGGTGGCAGGTGCTGCTCTGGATGTGTTCGAAACAGAACCTACAAGTAAAGAACATCCGCTATTCTCCATGGATCATTTTATATGCACCCCTCACCTCGGCGCCTCAACCGTAGAGGCACAGGAAAATGTTGCCGTGGCTGTTGCCAAGCAAATTGCGGACTATCTCACAAAGGGTGAGGTGAGAAATGCCGTAAATATGCCATCAGTCAGCGAAGAGACCTTGGTCCAGCTTACCCCTGTCCTCAATCTTGCTGATAAATTGGGGGCCTTCCATGCCCACCTTACCACCGCACCCATGGATGAAGTAATCGTCTACTATCAGGGGGATATAGCAAACCTTGAGACTGCACCCGTTACCATATCAATAATCAAAGGCATCCTTTCCCCAATACTCAGTGAAGAAGTGAATTTTGTAAACGCCCCTATACTTGCTGAAGAGCGAGGTATAAAAGTCACGGAATCCAAGAGCAAGACATCTGAGGACTTTACCAGTCTCCTCACCGTCACAGTAAAGACAGCCGACGGCACCAATACTCTGGCAGGAACCATATTCGGCAAAAAAGAACCCCGTCTTGTCAGAATCAATGATTTCTGTCTGGAGGCTGTGCCGGAGGGACATATGTTGCTCATTTACAATCAAGACCGTCCGGGGGTAATCGGTCGAATCGGAATTACCCTGGGTGAGGCGAATATTAACATAGGCCAAATGCAGGTAGGACAGGATCCTGACCATCATAGGAATGTCATACTCCTGACCACGGATGATTCTGTAGGGCCCGATGTCCTTTCCCGTCTCCTGCAGGAAGACGGTGTTGAAAAGGCTCAAGCCATAGAACTCTGAGAAAGTCGAATTTCAGCTTCTTGAGGTCAACCCCAAGACCTTCAAATTGGGATAGGAAAAAGCTAAATGATCTTTAGGCGTCTGAAGATAAAATGGCTCATTTTTTCCATTACCTTAATAATATTTATGTTAAGTATGCCTGCGTGTACTGAAAGGCAGAAAAAGAGCATAAAGCACCTCAAGTCAGACATTATCGGGATCGAAAGAAAAGTGACCCTCTATGACTGCAATGGAAACGTGATCAGGAACTGGGAAGGCCGTTTCAAAATAGAAATCCAAGGCTCCTATCTCTCTTTTATTGATGATAATGGCAAGGACATCAAGGTCAGTGGAACCGTGGTAGTGGAAGAAACGTAATTGTCACAGAGATGCCTTCTCACTTAACGATTCTATGGCAGCCGGCCAGCACAGTCTAAAATCTATTCTTGAGGCCATGTTATTGGTAGCAGACAGGCCTATTGGTCTGAAAAAATTCACTCAGCTCCTGCCGGAATATGACAGAGGTGCGATAATCACTGCATTGAAAATCCTCCAGGGTGAGTACAACGACGAAAAACGCGGCTTTGAACTCAAAGAGGTAGCTGGGGGATTTCGTCTTCAGACCCGCAGGAATTTGCGAAGCTGGGTGCTCAGGCTCAAGAGATCAATTCCGGTAAGACTCAGCAGGGCAGCCCTTGAGACGCTTGCCGTTATAGCATACAAACAGCCAGCAACAAGGGCGGAAGTTGAAAGTATCAGAGGAGTGGACGCCAGCGGCACCCTGCGTTTTCTGCTCGACAGAAAGATCATCAGAATTGTCGGCAGAAAGGACCTTCCTGGTCGCCCGTTACTTTATGGCACGACCCGGCAGTTCCTGGAGGTATTTGAATTAAAGGATTTGTCAGACCTGCCGTCTCTGGCAGAAATGGCCGAACTGGAGCATCAGGCAAACGGCCTTCCCCAGATTCCATTATTCAGCAAGGTTCAAGATTGAGAGATTTTTGAGGCTTGACATGTCTCCCCAAGTCAAGCAAGTTAAAATTGTCAATCTTTATGGGAGGGAAATATGTCCCGGAAACAACAGCCATCTCCACCGGACTTCACTGTCCAATTAGTCCATATAGAGGGGCCGCTAAAGGGTCAGGTCCAAGAATTTGAACAAACTCCTGTCACAATCGGGAGGAGTATAGATTCCTCTGTGGTATTTCCTTCTGATCTCAAGGCCATTTCCAGGCACCATGCAGAAATCCGCAGGGAAGGAAATCGTTTCAAGCTAATAGACCTCAGTACAAATGGAACATTTGTCCAGGGAAGACAAAACGATGAAGTGTACCTGAAAGACGGGGATGTCATTACGTTCAGTAAGGATGGACCAAAGGCGAGTTTTTTGTCTGTGATTAGAAAAAAGGCTGAGCCTGCTGTCTCAAAGGCCCAGCAGAAAGCCCCGAAACCGGTCTCTTCTATTCCCCCTCCAGCCGGTCCTCCTTCCGGCCCTGTGATCATAACAATACAATTGGGAACTTCACTCAAGACCTATCGCCAGTCTACAGTCTATGTGGGGAGTGACCCGGGTTGTGACGTTGTGATCGACCTCCCGGGCGTGGCACCGAAGCACCTGGAGATTCGTCACAGCCAGGCACAATTTTGGTTGAAAGACCTTACCGGAGAATCCCGTTCACTCCTTAACGGTATGCCTTTGACCCAGGGTATAGTATTAAGGGCCGATGACTTGCTGCAACTGAATCAAGCAGGACCGGCATTTACCTATGCCGGTGACGGAAAATTCTTCCAGCGAGATGGCATTGGCCCACACTACAGCCAGGAATCACTGCCCGGCTCCAACGACTGGGAAACTCCTCCTTCTCACGAAATTGAAACAGGTAGACCCGGCACAGGACCAGTTGTAACTCATTCTGTTGCAAGCGTTCGGATTCCCTTCTGGGTATGGGTGGCCGCAGGAAGCGCTGCCCTGGTAACGCTGATTGTGTATTTTGTATCCAGATGGACTGGTGGTTAGAGCGTATGCACATATAAGACACTTAAAAGATTACTTTCCATGATTAGGAGACGATACCTTGTTCTCCCTTAAGCGCACTGTCCCTGATTCAAACCAGTCCTGGACGCTCTCAGACGGCAGATACACCATCGGCCGATCAGATGACTGCCACATACAAATCAATGAACCCACGATCTCCAGACATCATGCACACATTGACGTTGCCGGAGACCAAGTGAGTGTGGAAGATCTTGCGAGCAGAAATGGTCTGTTTGTAAATGGGAAAAGGCTCACAAAGGGCATGCTCAGACCTGGGGACTGCTTGGGAGTTGGATCGATAGAATTGATATTGACTGAAACCACTTCTGTCGAGAATTCATTGCGGGAAGACACCAAATCCCAAGAGACCCAAATTCATACCGAAATTCTGGAAAGGGGTATACTTTCCACTTCAACACCCCTGGATACTGAACGATTAGAGGTCCTGTATGCAATCGTAGATACCCTGGTAACCAATCTGCACATGGAAGAGATACTTCCGGCAGTATTGGAGACCTTGAACAGGCTCTTTATATATGACAGATGCGCAATAGCAGGCAAAGATAGATCGGGCGGTTTGGAGACCTGGGCCAGTCGTCCCCCGGATGTAGGCACTCCATACAGTCGCAGCATTGTGAAGAGGGTGCTGGAGCGGGGTGAAGCCTTGCTATATGATGATATTCAGGGTCAGGTCCCCTTTGATCTGGGTGAGAGCGTTGCAGGGCTCAATATTCGATCTGTACTGTGCTGTCCTCTCATATTCAGAGGGGAAATAAAGGGGCTGGTATATCTTGATAGGTCAGTTTCAGGGGCGTACTCCATGGATGATCTGGCCTTGCTCAGAAGCGTTAGCCATCTCATTGCCATTGCCCTGGAAAACGCCCGGCTTTATGCTGAATTACAGGATCGTTATCATAAAAAGGCCGATAAGCTTCGGAAAGTCCAAAGCAGGCTGATAGAATCCGAACGTTCCGCCGCCCTGGGACGTCTTGCCCAGGTTATTGCCCATGAGATCAGAAATCCAATGATGGTAATAGGATGTATGATTAGACGTCTGTCAGAAAACCTCAGTGACCCCGACCATGTCAGGAATACCCAAACAATTCTGTCACAGGCGGATCGGTTGGAACGGATGATGCGGAGAGTTGATGTCCTGATCAACCTCCCTGAACCAAGAATGAAAGTCACACCACTTGAGGCTACAGTGCAAGGAGCAATTAACCGGACCATTCCTTTCCTGGATCAACGCGGAGTGAAGGTAAAGACCTATTCATCCCTCCTATCCCGTCCTATTCCCCATGACCCCGGACTGACACAAACCGCACTTGAGGCAGTACTTCAAAATGCAGCGGAGATATTACCCTCAGAAGGGATTGTTTTTATTACTATTCTGGAAATCCAGAGGGGCTGGGCTATAGAGGTGTCAGACTCACCTCATGAGGAAACCGGCGCTGAATACAAGGGAATCTACGATCCCTTTTTCTCCGCACACCCATGGGCTGTTGGCCTTGGCTTTACTGTAGCCCAAAAGGCAATGGCCAAACAGGGGGGTGACCTCAGGATCGGAACAGGCCATAATCATGGAAACAGGGTCCGGCTGGTATTAACAAAACATCCGCTTACTGAAGCAAGGTCTCCTTGATAATGCGTTTTTTTTTGGGAAAAACCTGGATACTCCTGGTGTGTTTGAATGCCTGTCCGTGTTATGCCGGTCAACTGCCTCACACTGTGGCCATACTCCCCTTTGTAAATCATACACCGAGGCAAGAGGCCGGGGACATAATTCGCAGATGCTTTTATAACCAATTCAGCTCGTTGAACTATGTGGATATGGAACTCTCCACAATTGACCAGTTGCTCAAACAGGGACACCTGTATAGCACTCTGATGGAGCATGGCGAGGCAGTGTCCCCAAAGACACTGAGACGTGTATTGGGAACGGATGCAATTATCTATGGTGAGGTGACCGATTACGGACGTCTTTTTGCTGTGTTATATTCCCACATCAGGGTTGGACTGCGTATCAGATTCGTCAATGTGCTCACAGGCGAAGTTGTCTCAACAACCAAAGAGACCGTCACCCTACGGGAAGGCGGCGCTGGTATTGAGGTATTGGGCATTGCAACCACTATGGTCAGAACCGTAATGAATGCGCGTGAAACTGTGTTCTTAGAGGCCACAGATAAACTGTGCAGAAATGTAGCAAAGAAGCTCCCCAATCCGGCCCGGAAATCGGCAATGTCGATTTCAGCGCCGTCCATTCGATTTGTACTCCACAATGGTGCAGCGCGGCTCTTAGAACCTGATATGGATCTTAGGGTAGTTGTCGTGGGGGATGCCGGGCAGAATGCTTGGGCGGAGTTGCCTTCTTGCGGAGTCCGTATCTCCCTGAAGGAAAAGAGTCAGGGGATCTATGCCGGATCTTACACTGTAAAAAAGGGAGATGTTTGCAGTGAAGGGCGACTTAAGGGCTACATTCAGGACATGAATAAACACACCGGTGTGGTCCTTGACAGCTTGGGTCCCATATCCATGGCCACTCCTAAGAACCTGCCTTCACTGATCAGTAAAACCATGCGCATCTCAGATGCCGGGGGACCGTACCGCATCCGCAAGGTTACTGTTATAGGACCTGGTGGACATCTGATTATAGGACCTGGAACGGAAATCAGGGTGGATAAGGGAGGGGCCCTTGTGGTACAAGGGAGCCTGGAAGTGTGTGGATCCGCCCATGAGCCAGTGTCCTTCCTGCCGAACGGAGAAGTATCCTGGAAGGGTCTATTGTTTGTAAAAGACTCCGGACCCAGCCGGTTGGCAGGCTGCAGGATAGAAGGAGCGAAGACCGGGATAAAGGCCCGTAAGTGCAGACTTAGTGTATCAAAAAGTCGTATAAGGAACAATGAATGGGGTATCGTGGCGGACAGGGCAGAGGTTGTTCTCCAACACAACTATTTTGCAGAAAATAGATATTCAGGAATAGCAATCCGGAGCGGCACCGGCTCTATTGAACAAAATGATATACGCTACAACGGGCAGTATGGGATCCTTATTCACAACACCAGGCCCCTTATTAAACACAATAACATCTTGGGCAATAAACAGGCAGAGATATGTGTGAAAAGCATATTTCCCAAGATACCGTTAGACGTATCTCGTAACTGGTGGGAATTTTCCGGACCTGAAGGACCAAAACTCAAAGGCCCGTTAAGTTACCTGCCGGCAAGCAAACAGCCATTCATTCCATAACCCCCCGGCTGCAATGTCACCACGGAGAGCCAGCAGAATCCTTTGAATCATCATCGCCTTCAAAGAGGTATTCAAGGACCCAGGAGCTGTCTTTTACACCTCCCTCCTGGAGGATGCGACGCACCATCTTTTCCTCTTCAGTACCTTGCCTGGCAGAAGCACGTTTTCGACATTCCATTATTTGTTCTTTTAGTCTAGTATTTCCAGGTTCAATTAGACTGTAACACCTCCAGGCATTTGCAGCCGCCTTGCAATCTTCTGCTTCGAGAGCGGAATTTATCCTGTTGAGATAATACTGTTTGATCTGCTCGATCCGTTGAAGTGCCTTTGGATTATAAGGAGTAATGGCCAGCACAGTCTTATAAAGCGCAAAAGCATTTTTATTAACGGGCAACGTATAACATTTTTGCTTAAAGAGCGCCTCGGCCTTTTTTAAGAGCTCCTGCACATTTTGGTTTTGCTTTGCTTTAACTTGCTTTTTGATCCATATTTGGCTTATTTTCTCCTGTGCTCTGACAAAGGCGCTGCTTCCTTCCGGCACGAGGACATACTGCCTGAGCGCCATTTTATGAGATCCCTGTGACTCTTCGATTTCACCTGCCAGGAACCTCCATTCGCCCAGACGATCCAATATCCCCGCAGCCAGGGCTTCTTCTGGAAATTTGGCAAGCAGCTTACTGAGATGCTGGGCAGCGGCCTCCGGGTCAACCTGGGCTTCCTGCTCAGCCAGACACAGACCTATCCGTACTTCCAGGTCGCTCCTTCCTGCAAAATCTGAATAGAGGTCCCTCAACTTTTCCTCTGCCTTTTTGCAATTCCCGGTCTCCACGAGCAGGCCAATCTCAGAGAGTAAATTGCGAGTCCTGTATGGCTTCCACAGGCCATGGTACATTCCAGCGCCAAGGCCGACCATGATCAAGACAACCAGTATCCCCAAAATTATGTTGCGCGGTAAGGCAGAAACAGGCATCTCAGGATGGTCTTCAGGCCTTTGCGAACTGAAAGTAATGGATATTTCTCCAAGATGGATCACATCTCCATTGGCAAGTTCTATCTCTGAAATTGCCTTGCCCCGAACCCGGACCGGATTCTTGTGACTGAGGTTTCTGACCCGCCAACGCCCGAGCCTTGAAAAGACCTCGGCATGCCGTCTTGAAACAGACTTGTCCGGTATTACAAAATCATTTCCGATATCTCTGCCGATTGTCAGTTGTCCGCTTGAGAGAGTGACGACTTCCTGACTTCCGTCAGCCAAAACCACGATGAGCATGGGACGGGATGGCTGCACATGGCCAGGTGTTATGATGGTCTCCACTGCAATATCCCGGTCCTTGACTGAGGACACCTCGGAATCTTTTACGGAAAAAGTCAGGGTCTGATGACCTACTCGCAGCCGGTCCCCATGGTCTAGGATCCCTTGAGTTACTATCTTTCCGTTTATTTCAATGCCGTTTCGGCTGTGGTCTTCTACCTGGAATCCATCTTTTGTGCGGCGTATAAGGGCATGGTGTCTTGAAACGGCAAGATCCGGGATACAGGCTAAACAGTCTGCGGCCCTGCCGATCCATACAGGGTCAGCCCGGATGGTTGCTTGTTGCCTTCTACTCTCTCCGTCTTCCCAGGTAATGATTCCAACAAGGTCTACTTGGTCTTCCAAAATCATACATGTCCACTCAGGAGTACGGCCCGAACATATTGACAATAGGCATTCTCAGCCTGTCCCACTTTATCGTCACTATCCATGTTTGATTTTCTCCATTATTACCTATAATGTCAAGTTGGGACATTATTCGTAACTCCTAAAAAGGTATCGGAAAATCACACATTACAAGGATAATAACCAACATATCTGAAATTGTAATCAAAGACCTCTATCCTTTGTAAATGTATTTTGGTAAAATAATAGAGTAAAAACAATAAATCATATTGTTTGAGAGCATATAAAAATGATTGAGAAAATCGGACGCTTTGAAGTTCTGGAGAAACTCGGTGAGGGAGCGATGGCCGTTGTCTACAAGGTCCATGACCCCGATATCGACCGTACCTTGGCCATCAAAGTCCTACATAAGAAAAGGTGTGTAGACAAAGAATACCGGCGGCGCTTTTTACGTGAGGCCAAGGCAGCAGGAAACCTCTCGCATTATAATATCGTAACTGTCTATGACGTGGGCGAGGTCGAAGACCGGCCCTATATCGCCATGGAATTATTGGAAGGGACTCCACTTGACGAGGTCATGAAGCAAGAGGTGGAGCTATCTCTAATCGACATACTCACCATTGGGATCCAGATTGCCAATGGTCTGGACTACGCCCATAGCAAGGGCATTGTTCACAGGGATATCAAACCCAGCAACATCATCTTGATGCCGGAAAATAACACGATCAAGATTACCGATTTTGGAATTGCCCATTTTGAGGATCAGAATCGGACACAGCAAACCCAGATGGGCGAGGTCCTCGGAACACCTCGGTATATGTCGCCCGAACAGGCCAAGGGAGAAAAGATTGATAGTCGCTCCGACCTTTTTTCAATAGGTGTAATCCTCTATCAGCTCCTTACCAGGGAGGCACCTTTTCAAGATAACAGTCTTGCTACTCTTCTGTATAAAATTACAACAAAGGACCCTACACCCATAGGGCAACTTGCCCCTGATGTTCCTGTCTCGCTAAACCATACTGTGAATAAGCTCCTCAAAAAGCAGCCGGAAAAGAGGTTTCAAAGCGGAAAGGAACTGGCCCAGTCACTTACGCGCATACTCAATAAAGTGAAGGAGAAGGCCAGGGAACACGAGGAGCCCCGCATCATCCCGTTCCGTATCAAGTGGACCATACTAATGGCCGCCATTGTCGCTTTTACCATGATCCTGAGCATCACGTTTATCTATAAAAAGCAATACAGGGCCATGACAAACCAGGCCATAGACTATGGTGCTTCACTGGCCAAGTTTATCGCCACCGAGAGCGCTGTCCCTGTTCTCAGCGAGGACTGGACATCCATCGAAATTTTCGTACATGAGGTCGGGCAGCGACAGGAATTCAAGTATCTGACAGTGGTAGACTACCAGGACATTATCCGCGGCAGCAGCGACCATCAGATGATCAGCAAGCCCTACAAAAGGGTTGATGACGGACAGGTGATTTTATCAAAGACCGGAGATGTAAGCATATATAGTAAAAAGCTGTCAGACGAGTCCGCTGTCTTCGAATTTGATGCACCTATCATGTTCCAGGATAAGGAGATAGGCAAGGTCCTCCTCGGACTGTCCCGGTCATCGCTGCAAAACGTGGCTAAGCACACCATGCTAATGATGATCATGCTAATGATAAATACAATCGCGGCCGTTATTGTGGTTGCTTATGTGCTTGCCAAGCGCCTGTCTGAACCGATCAACATCTTGAAAAAATCCATGAACGAGGTTCGGGAAGGGGACCTCAGTTGCCGAATATCCCGTGAACGTAATGACGAATTCGGTCATCTTTTCGCGGCGTTCGACAGAATGGCAGAAGAACTGGAAAAGCGTCTTGAAAATGAAGACTCGTCGAATCAGGTCTAGTCACGCCATCTGTGCACTTTTCCTCCTCGTTCTGCTGGCCGGAGGTTGTGCAAAAAGGGACCTTGGGCCGTCCATATTCGGATCAGCCGGACCCTCCCCTGTCGCCGAAACTAAGGATTTCGTTATCGTAATTGCCGGATCAGGTGATTCACTCCGCTCCCTTGCCCGGCGGTTCCTGGGAGATGAATATAAATTTTGGGTAATAGCCGATTTCAACAAAATCAGTCGTGTGATGCCCGGCCAGGAGATCGTGATACCGCTCAAAGACCTCAATCCGGTTGGGGTCTATTCAAACGGCTACCAGACAGTCCCGATATTGTGTTATCATCGTTTCGGCAACAAAAATGCCAAGCTCAACATCTCAGCACGGACTTTTGACAAACAGATGGCCTTTCTCCACGACAATGGCTATCGTGTCGTCACTCTTGCAGCGCTTATTCCTTTCCTGGAGGGTCAAAAGGCACTGCCTCGCAGGGCTGTGGTCATCACCATAGATGACGGCTATAAGTCCGTTTACACAGTCGCCTATCCCATACTGAAAAAATACGGCTTTCCTGCAACGCTATTTGTCTACAATGACTTCATCGGTGCCCGTGCAGGCCTCAACTGGCCGGAAATGAAGGAAATGGTCGACTCAGGACTTATTGATATACAGGCCCACTCCTGGAGCCACTCTAACCTGGCCCTACGCAAAATAAATGAAGATGTTGCCGGTTACCGAAATAGGGTGTGGCAGGAGGTCTTTGCACCAACCCAACAAATCAGGAAGCATTTAGTTCTCCCATTGCATTCCTTTGCCTATCCGTACGGCGATACAAACGACCTGGTAATTGAACACTTAAAGGAACTGGACTATAGCCTGGGCGTCAGCGTGCAGCGCGGGGGAAACCCCTCTTTTGAGTATCCATTTATGCTTCGGAGAACCATGGTTTTAAACAATTATGACATGAAGACCTTCAGGGCCATCTTAAAAGTCTTTAAAAAGGCATCATTGAAATGACCAAGTGGAATCGCAGAGGACTTCTGTATAGAACGATCTTCGTATGGAGTCTCCTTACTTCCTGTGCTCACGTTGTCCCGCTCCCAACGGACAGGATGAGAACTGAAGCCAGAGAAAAGAGGGCCACGGAATTCATGTTTCAGGGAGAACTGGCTGAGGCGTTGATCCAGTGGAAAATCCTCAAGACCCTTGAGCCTAAAAACCGGGAATTTACACAACAACTCCTGGCGACAAAAACCCTTATCCAAAAGAGAGCAAACAACCATGTCAAACTAGGTAAAAGGGCGCTTAGCAAGGGTAATATCACACTGGCCAAACAGGAATTTCTCAAGGCACTGGCCTTAGATCCCCATATGTCCACACCATTTTCCTGTTTGAAGAAAATGGAGAAAGAAAGGGCTATGAAGATCCAGGCAAAGAAGATCCGGCGACTTGCTGAGAAAAGAAAGGCCCCGGCCAAGGCAAAGCTGCAGTCCGTCTCCAGTCAAGAGACCTACTATCTCCAACTGGGGATCGGATTGCTTCGGCAGGGCCGTCTGAATGAAAGCATAAGAGAGATCGAGAAATATCTCAATACGTATCCGAAGGACCGCGAGGCCGGCGAGTATCTGGCAGAGGCCTACATCAAGCTGGGAATTGATTGTTACGAACAGGGAAAGATGGCCAAGGCATTGATGCACCTTGAAGAGGCTCGCAAATACAAGCCGGCTGGCAGTTCCCAGTTGGATTACTACCTCACGAGGACAAGACAAAGACTTGCCGAGGATTTCTATCAGAAGGGGATGAGGGTCTATCTCAAAGATATTACTGATGCCATTGAGTATTGGGAAAAGAGCGTTTCCTACGACCCGAAGAACATCAACGCTCAGATGCGGCTTGAAAAGGCATACAAAATCCAGAAAAAATTGAAGGAAATAGAAAAGACACAGAAGCTAAAATAGAGCCAAGAGATAAGTCCTAAAGTCTCATACCTGTCAGCCCCGTTCACTCATTTTAGAGTCTTGAATTTTTCCAGCTTTTCCAGCAATTCCAGGGCCCGGGCACGATTAAGCCTTGCCAATTCATGATCCGGATCCAATTCAAGTACTTTGTCCCAGGCACTAATGGCCTCTTTCAGATGCTGTCGTCTGTAAGCAAGCATGGCTTTCTTGTTATAGAAATTTATCAGTACGGGGCTTAACTTCGTCAACTGTTCTTGGGCCTTGGCATGATCCGGCTCAATCTCCATGACCTGAACAAAAGCCTCATGGGCCCTGTCAGGGGATCCTGCCTTCTGGGCCGCAAGACCATTTTTATATAGGCGTTGGACCGCTAGCTTATTCTCAAGATCGGCCAGCCGCTCCCTTAGCCTTTTATCGTCAGGCCGGAGAGTAGCGGCATTTTGTAGAAGCTTCCGGGCATCAAGGAATTTGTCCTGCTGAATGAGATCAAGGGCGTACTCAGAATAGATGAGAGCCAGGAGGTCCCGGATCTTAACTCCCCCTGCGCCCTTTTCCACTGGACCCTGAATTAAGTCGATTGCCTCTTGATACTTGCCGGCTTTATAGAACTGCTTCGCTGCTGCATATTCTACCTCAACGGATTGAGGTTCCTTTTTCCGGACCACCTTTTTCTCCGGCTCCTTTTCTAATGGTACAGGTACAGGAAGAGATGCCTTCGGCGCCTCTTTCCGTGGTCCCTCACGTACTTGAGCAATCACTCTTGGCACTCTTATCTTCTTTGGAATTTTGATGACTTGCCCGGTCTTTAAAAGATTCGGATTTTTTATACTATTATATTTTGCCAGAATATAAAATTCTAAGGAGTCACCTAGGAAGTTTTTGGCAATTTTCGATATGGACTCGCCATACTGAACAGTATAATGAGAATATTCCTTTCCTAGATATGTCTCAGGGTCTGTATTGATCTGCTCAAGGAGTTTCTTTGCCCTCTTATTGTTGGGATCAAGATGATGTGCCATGGACAATTTCATTTTTGCCTTTTCTTCTTCACCTTTCTGAAGCAGTGCGATCCCTGTGAGTACATACTGTCTGGCACGGGTCCTGTCCTCGCGAGTTACCTTTCTTGTTTTGGATATAGTACCAAGTGATTCGGGACTGACGACAGGTGCAATGGAAACAACCTTGGGCTCAGGGCCTTCATGTTTCGGAATACATGAGGTAACAACGAACAAGATAAGAACAAAAAACGGATACAGATATTGCATCTTCAACTTCCTGAATTCCATTCTATGCTGGCACAACTTGCATAAAATCGCTTTCTGGTGACTTGGGTAAAGCAGATCAGTATAAAATACTATGATGGAAACATATAACAGCTTAAGTTCCCAATCGTCAAGAATTGTCGGTTCTTATTGTATTATTCGCCCGGCCCTTTTTATCGTCATTTTTTTGGATATCTTGACATCCTGAACCATCATTTGGTAGTCTTTTTAATAATGGTGAACAGAAACCGCCTCTTCAGAATCACTCAGCAAGTGATTTCTCTTTAAAATATCAGCAGAAACAGAACCGATGTCGAATCCTTACCTTCAATGGCTCGATAATAATCACGGGATTCAACGTCTTGAAGTTGTCGACAAGGTTTTCATTGGTCGAGAATGGAAGGGCATAGATGCAACAAAGTGCATTGTTGTGAATCATCCGATGGCTTCTCGTGAACATGCTATGATAACTTTTAGCGATTCGAATTTTCAAATTAAGGACATGAGTAAAAATGGTACATGGGTGAACGACATTCATTTGACGTCAGGTTCTTTTAGAACCCTTAATGATGGAGATATCATTCGAGTGGGTGATACATTAATTCGAGTGAGTTATCCGGAACCTGTTCCTGCTGTAAAAAATGACAAGTGGCTAAAAGAAGAAACCTTGATTGTACACACAGAAGTGTATACAACCAATGTGGTTGCTGATGTGAGGGATTTTTCCGGTTTTTCACAAAACCAGGATTCTTCCAAGGTTTATGCGCTGATGAAGGAAATATTTGAAAGATTCTGCACCATTGTGCATGACTTCAATGGTGCGGTCAAAGACTATGCAGGTGACGCAGTATTCGCCTTTTGGGATCATCAAACGTTGCTCGTCAAGAAACAGGCCGTTCTTGCGTGTCAAGCCGCCATTGAACAGGAACAAGCCTTGAATATTATCCGGCAGAAGTTGCATGGGGAAAACCCTGTTGTTGAAAATCTGCAGATGGGATGGGGGGTAACTACCGGAAAGGCGACTATGTCGCACTATGGATCAAAAGTAGCTGATTTAGCTCTAGTCGGTGATTGTATAAATCTGGCTTTCCGTCTCTCGGGTTTGGCAAATAAAGATCTATCCAGCAAGATTGTGATCTGTTCCCAAACTGCAGATCTTATCCGCGACAAGCTGTCATTAGTTGACCTGGGGTTGGTCTCGACCAGAGGCCGCAAAGGTCAAGAGCATGTTTACGGGCTCAAACATCCATAAGTGGCATCCTACTGAAGTTCCCCCCTCGATCTAATAATATCAGCCACTTAACTATGTTGTAGTCATGTAACAGGCATAATGATTTCAAATAGTTACGAGTCCCCGGGGGAACTTCGGCTTAAATACCAGAATATGTAAAAATTCTTTTTACTTCAACCCAAGGATCTGTTGTTGGCGAAAACCCGGGGCCCGGACTTCAAAAAGAGGTTGGCCTGGGTGCATCATCGCGAGTTCCAGTGCGACGGCAGCCCTCTGGCGCTGAAATCCATGTCTGAGCACATGCTGAAGGTGTTCAGGAGATATAAATTTTCCTAAAAGATATCGTGTGCCGTTTTGAAACGATCCTTTATTCTTATTCCACCATTCAGCAATCAATTCAGGATCAGGCCAGGGAAGGTCTTCATCCTGGTCTATTTCCACATCTTCATCCTCAGGGCTCTCTGTAGGCCCGGCTTCAAATCCCTCGGGCCACTCGCCATCAAGATCCTCGTAGGCGAGATCCACACCGGTGATCATCGTGAATGCTTCGCCTGCCACCCGCGCATGATCCGGCATTTCCATCTGTTCGATAAGCCACGGAATGTATACCGGATCCCCAATCACGCCAGCGCCGATTATCGCATAGCGAAGCAAGTCGGGATGTTGGGCCTGATCCTTCAACCACTTCTGAGCGCTGGCATTATCCATGGCTCGCAAAGCTACTTGTAGTGAACGGTCTCGAAAGGGTGAATCTGATACCGCAACGGCTTTGAGCAACTCCAGAGCATCATCCCTGTCCCCTAACAAAACCGCTGACCAGCCGGCCTGGAATTGGCAATCCTTATCCTCGGCAGTAAGCTGTTTTTTTAGCACAGGGAGCAAATCAATACGACCCAGCTCGCCTACCGCGCAAATAGCACACACTTTAAGAAAAGTGTCATCATCATTTAAAGCGTCAATAAGCACTGAGCCGGAATCCTGGCGATGCACTGCTGAGGCTGCGATGCCGATCCGACGCAGTTCCGGTGCTAATGATCGTAGTAACTGGTCAATATGCCCTTTCACCTGGTCAAAACGCAGCCAGCCCAGCGCTGAAATAAGTCCCCGCGACAATTCCGGCTCTGTGGCTGCAGCTTCCAGCACCATCTTGATGCGCTGATCTTGTCCGCTCTCAAAGGCCAGGACAGCAGCGGCAAATACTTCTCCGGGTTCCTCCTGTTGTGCCAACGCATCCGCGCAGATACTCCACCCCACATCCCCGGCAATTCGCAATCCATCTATGTGAGCTTCTACTCGTTCATCCAAGTCTGCCAGATCCTTCAGGGAATAGTGCGGTGCCTGGACAGCATCATCGCGGAGAAGCCACAGGAATGCTGCTTCTTCCGCATGTTGTTCAACGATATTTTCGATTACTGCAATATTTGTCAGGTTCATGACTTACAGGTTCTCATTTGTTGTTATAGCATACATATTGTTTATAAAGTGTAGCGTGCTGTTTTCACGATAGTCCTCAAAATTAATCCAAAAGAAGTTGAGATGTGATTCACTATTCCCCATCAATATATTGCCGGATAGAGCTTACGAAAATACCAAAATCATTGAGATGCTTCTTATAAATACTATATGTTATCGTATCATCCACACCATCATAAGCATGAATCAGTAAATTTCTGTATCGTGCCATTGATTTAAACATGTCAATGGATTTATTCGGTAGGATATCGGCTTTGCCAAGTATAACGAAACAATCAGAATATGTTTCTGGCTCTTGCAAATTAAGTCCAGCTATGAAGTGCTTGCAAATATCAATCATTTGTTCAATTGCAAGCTCAACATTTCTTTCTACAAAACGTTTAAAGATGATGTTAGCTGCAAAGGCATCAAAGTTTGGTGGCGCTTCCGCCGATACAATCTCCCTGAGAAATTCCTCAATCCTTCGTAATTTTTTTTCAACTAAATGTTGGTCTATCATACCTGTCCATTCCCGATACAAACTTGTACGTATTGTAATCTGTTATTGTCTGCTCCCTAAACTTGCGGTAAATAATCATATCTCGCACGAGTAGTCGAACAGAATGCTTCATAACCTGGTGTCTTAGAAAAGCAGAGGCAGAATTCAACACAACAAGATCGACTTCTTTCTTTGTATAGTCAGACAATTCATTTATTAAATAGAGAAGATCAAGACCGAATAAAGGCTGTTTGAAAAAAAGCGCGATATCCAAATCGCTCGAAGCGCGCTGGCATGCCTTTGCGTGGGAACCAAAAAGAAGCGCGAACATAATATTTGGATATTCACTCAATTTTTCTTTAAGTTGTTCAACAACTTCGGGCATTGCAAGTTCTCCACTTGTTGTATGTACAGCTATGTGTTTGAACTCTGCCACACTCACACTCACTCATTCCACACCTCGTCATGCGGCAAGAGTTCGATGTCATGGGAAGCTTTTCGTTTCCGGCGATTCTGAGCCCGTCAAGATTGGCCTTACACGGTTATCCGGATAGGCCAAATCAGATAATGAGTGATGCGGCTCATGAACGGAAGCATCGCGGAAAAGCCATAGAAAGGCCGCCTTTTCACTCGACTTTGGCCATTTTTAATTCATGGTTGTTGGGCTAACTTACTGAAATTATTATATCTAGCTTGAATTGGATCAAATCTACCCATAAAAAATCGGGGTATGAGTGCTTGTAATTTCCAAATCGTGCAGCTAACTCCTTGATTTTTCTGGTTTTATAATAATCGAAAAATGGCCAAAGTCGAGTTTCAGCGTGTTGTTCTATTACTGCGGGGATAACGGACATATTGATGCTTTCTTGCTCGATCTATTAGGAGTCTGTCTCACGAGAATTCAAAACAGTCATCGAATACTGTTTTTTTCTATTATGTCGTCAAATAGTTAATAATGACGAGGTAACCCTATGCTTTCGCCATAGCCCATCCTCACAATGGGTGACCCTATGCCCTCACTTTTAGTAAACTTTTACTTATAAGTCAACGTAGGAAAGAACAGCCTCGCGGGCCATCAATCGAGGAGGAAAAGTTGTAGAAGAGAATGATGTTAAACTATTAACTCAGGTTTTTGAAAAATAGTTTCTGTAAAAACCGGCATCTGGCATATTTTTTGCTGTGCGGCTTTTTTCATAGGAGCGGCAACATCCCCATTAACAACAACTAACTCTTTGTGTTTCTTACGATTACGGTTCATTTTAGCCCTGCTGAATTCAACCAGTTTGTTAACGAAATCCTCATCGGATTGTACTCGCAGGACAAACGCTTCCAAATTTTCGTTTTGCGCTCGGCGAACTATTGAAGGAATCGTTAATGGTTCCTTTGGCAGTTTTCCAGCAGTGCATTGCTTATAATTTTCTCCAAATGGAGGAGGAAGTCAATCCAGGACACCAGGTACAACGCTAGTGTTGCGCCTTGTTCACTCCTGAGAGTGGCTCCCTCCATATCGGACAATTGCTTTGCATTCTTGAAAAACTCCTCAATAACCCAGCGGTGGCTATAAACAGAAATGATTTTGGTGGCTTCCCAGGCAAGACGATTGGTGAGGAGATACTTGATGGTTTGAGTGGCAGGGTCATAACTTTCTTTCAACTATGCGATGTTTGCCAGGTATGGCATTCAAGCGAACTGTTGAAGCCTTGGTTATATAAAGAGCTTTTTCCCTTTGACCTGTTTCCGGGTCGGCAGGAAATCCACAACGAACAAAAGTTGTTATTTTTTCAAAATATTGTGCTAATCCAACAAGATCGTATTGATATTTTGCTAATCGTCCCCTTGGAGTTAACTTTGGTTCTTTGCATGATTCTCTTAGTAATAAAAAATAAATAACTTGAACAAAATTATATTTCCGCTGGTATCGCCCTATAGTTCCACTGGCCCAAATAATCATCAAAAATTATACGCATATTTTTTTTAAAATCAGCGGCATATTTGCGGCCGGTTTTATATTCTTTTTTGATAATATTTGAACAAACTTTCAAACCTGTTTTTGTTGAAGTTTGATCAATAAGCTTTTTAACAGTTTCATAAGGGGCGCATCTAGAGGTTGGGGGAGAGGCTTCTGAACGCCATTTTGTCAGCTGATGAGGTTTACGTAGGTCCCTCAAATCGGCCTTTTGTGATAGCTGACCAACCCTCAAATCGGCCTAAAATCCTAGGTCCCCCAACGCGTAAATGCGCCCGTTTCATAACTTCGTAATATTACACCTTGCATTGCTCTTGTTATATGTGGAAATACTCGATGTTCTACAGGATTCCATTTGGACGTATATGGAGGATAATGGGCGATACGAATTTCTATACCTATTGTATCAACCAATTTCTGCAAATCCTCTTTAAAGATATGGTGGTCGTTAAGTCTCAACGGACACATAACGATTATAGGCCACAAAGAACACTTTAAAGACAACATGGTGCATATATAAAACCTTAGAAAAAGCTAATATCTTTCTCGATACTCTCTGTAACCATCTTAACAAGATATTTACTACCACAATGAGAGCAACTAAGAATATTAATTTTAATAATCATTTATTATCTCCTTATTTTTTGAAAGTAAATTATCCTATAGTTAAAAGTATATCAAGCGTATATCACGTGACAATTAACGACTATCTAATTTTTTTGGGACCAGATTTTTTTCTCATATACGGTGCTCCTTCATAAATAGTAGTTAAAGTCTGCACCGAGAAATCTACACGAATTGTGTTTTTTTGTCTTGTGTTTTCTTATTCATAAACTTAATTGACCTGATTATGGCTAAACTTGAGATTAATCTGACCAGATTTAGTGTATAAGAACTTCATTTTTTGTGACTAATTTTTAGTTGTAACGAGAATGAAATCCGCCCGTAGGATGCTACGGCTCTGTTTAATTTTGTTCAAGTTATTTATTTTTCGTTCCTAAGCGAGGAATAGAGCAAAGGAAAACAGGGAACTCGTTGAACGAGTTATTTGATGTCAAAAAAAATTGCAACACAAGACCTATTATCTCGTTGGTGTCATATCCGATATGCACGGTTTTCTTCCGCCAGAGGCTGTCAAGATATTCCAGGGCACGGACTTGATCATTCATGCCGGAGACATTGGTAAGCCGGATATACTTAAAGTTTTGCAATCAATCGCTCCTGTTGTCGCAGTACAAGGGAACATGGACTATGGCGAATGGACGGATGATCTCGCTCAGACAGAAGTAGTTGAAGTAGGCAAGGTCTTGTTGTATGTGCTTCATGATGTGTATCAACTCGACGTAGAGCCGTCTGCAGCCGGTTTTGGCGCCGTTATAAGTGGTCATTCTCACAGGCCTTCTGTTGAGGATGTGCGTGGGGTGCTGTTTTTAAATCCAGGTAGTGCGGGGCAGCCAAGATACGGATATCCAGCCTCTGTCGCTTTGCTTCAAATACATGGGACCTATTTGGATGCACTGTTTGTTGAACAGGAAGGAGTTTCGTTATAAATTCTGCATTAGCGGGTATTGTTCCTCTCTTGAATGTAAGAAGTGCCGATTATTCCATCAAAAAAGGAGACCTAAATTGGAAAAGATTACAAGCATCCTTGTTATTGCTCTGCTCGTGGCTATCCCTTGCGTCTGGGCGGACTCGTCAAACCCGCGCGTACGCCTGGAAACTAATCAGGGTGTCATCATGCTTGAACTTGATCCGCAGGTAGCTCCGAAAACGGTTGAAAATTTCCTCCGTTATGTCAGCGACGGATTTTACGATGGAACCATCTTCCACCGGGTGATCAAAGGATTCATGATTCAAGGAGGAGGCTTAACTACCGACATGCGGAAAAAACTTGCTCGGGATTCGATTGTCAACGAGGCCGACAACGGACTCAAAAACCGGCGAGGCACAGTGGCCATGGCGCGTACAGCAAATCCCCATTCAGCCACCGCTCAGTTCTTCATCAATTCAGCAGACAACTCCTTCCTTGATCATAAAGGAAAGACCTCAAAGGATTGGGGCTATTGTGTATTTGGCAAGGTAGTAGAAGGTATGAAAGTAGTGGACTCTATTGAGATACTACCAACCACCGTCAAGGCCGGACACCGCGACATGCCGATTTCTTCAGTGATGATTGAACGGGCGGTATTGGTGAAATAACCCGTTAAGCCCATACCGATATTACAGGCAGCGTTACACAACAGTAATGGTCCGAGTTCCTGAAAGGTTTGTGGATTGAGAACATAGACGATTTTAGCGCAGTTGGAAGATTGTCTCCATATTTCGGCAAAATGAAAGTTACTTTATTACAGAGGTCTTTCAAACCATGGCAGAAACCCTGGTTCGGGGAAAACGGATTGAACTCAGGGGCTTACTGCGAAACTTTAGTTTGGTAAATTCTTGCGAAAATGAAAAAATAACATGAATAAAAAAATAAAAAAAAGTTAAACTTAAAGACAAAAAAAGTGACTTTCAGTATTGGCAAAGTCAACCATTTGAAGCCAGATTAGAAACCCTGGAAAAAATAAGAGAAGAATATATAGGGTGGAAATATGATAATCAACAAAGATTTCAAAGATTTTATTCAATTACTAAACAAAAATAAAGTTCAATATCTTGTTGTTGGTGGATACGCTGTTGCGTTACATGGCTACCCTCGATATACAAAAGACTTGGCTGATTTAGAAAATCTTCAATAAGGCCCAACGGAAACATAACTGCGATATCACGCATTAGCTTCCTTACTCAATGGCTGCTTGTTCAGAAAAACTACATAACCGGTTGTAGTAATAGTTTAAACCGACCAATCAAGGAACAATATTTCCATAAGGACTAAAAATACAATCCTCAAGAACTGCTCCGGAAGGGACATCGCTCCCCTCCCAAATCACACTCCTGCAAAGAGTAACACCGGATCCTAAGCTCACTTTAGACCCTATAGAGACCCAGTCCTTCCATATAAGATCGCCAGGCAACTCAGTACTCTGCCCAACCAGGCACCTGTTATTTTTACTTGCAAAAAGCACTTTATGGGCGGACAGGTATCCTCCGGGTGATCCTATATCCTCCCATATGTAATGACCGGCAATATGATCAGCTCTAATGGCCTGTAGACCACCCTGATCAATTACGACCCTTAATGTATCAATCAAGGAACTGGGACCATCTTCAGGGATAGTCCTGATAAGTTCCGGTTCCAATACGGAAATACCTGTAAAGGCCATGGCATCCGGCCCGCTGTAATTAAAACCCGAAATATTTTCTTCCATCATAGCCACATTGTTCCATGGCTCCCTCTTGTGGACCACCAGTGATGCCATAGCTCCATGGTGCTGATGCAGATTAACTACTTGGGCCGGATCCAGATCTGTTACCACATCGCCGTTTATAACCAGCAGGGGCTCGTTTTTTGAGATATGAGGCAGTGCATTTCTAAGCGCCCCGCCGGTTCCCAGCAGTGATGGTTCCACCAGTGTTACAATTTCAGCCCTGGCCTTATAAGACCCCACCATCTCCTGTACCAGATCTGCGAGGTGAAAGCAGTTGATCACAATCTTTTTGAACCCGGCATCCTCAAGCTGGTCGAGTAATCTGTGAAGCAAAGGCATGTTTAATACTGGGAACAAAGGCTTTGGTAAGTGAAATGTAAGGGGCCGCAAGCGTGTACCCAGACCTGCGGCGAGGATCATTGCTTGCTTAAAAAAAGGCATACTACACAATCTGTAAAGCCGCTAAACCTTTTTATTGTCTTCTGTTTTTGATGAACTGCCGGATTTGTTATCTAGAAGCTTTTCCGAATCGACCTCATCTTCAAGGTCCTTCAAACCGGACTTAAAGGCCCTCAGCCCCTTTCCAAGTCCCGCCCCTATTTCAGGAAGCTTCTTGCCTCCAAAGATAAAAAAGGCAATTACCAGGATGACCAACAGCTCTTGTGTACCTAAACCGAACATTAAAACCCCTTCATATAGGCAATGCTAAATTGTGAATGTTGAATTGTGGAAAAAGATTTAAAAACCATCTACCTTAATTCAAAATTCAGCATTTATTGCGCTCCATAACTATGTAAGCCCGAAAGCAGAAAATTTACACCAAAGTATGTAAACATCACTGAAGCAAAACCTATTATCGATATATAGGCGATCCTGCGACCGGCCCACCCCCTGACAAATCTTGCGTGAAGGGCCGTAGCATATACAAACCAGGTTATCAATGACCAGGTCTCCTTTGGGTCCCAGCTCCAGTATGTACCCCAGGCATCATTGGCCCAAATAGCCCCTGTAATTATGCCAAGGGTCAACCAGAGAAAACCAAAGACGATTGTCTGATGTATCAACTCATCAAGGATTTTGCAATCAGGTATAACACCCATAATCCCCTCTGATGCCCCACTGAATCTATTTTTAATAAGGTACATAATACCTAATCCGCAGGCAACAGCAAAAGATGCATATCCAAGGAAGCACGTGACAACGTGGGCAATGAGCCAATTGCTCTTAAGAGCTGGTATAAGAGGCTGTATTTTATCTTCAATATTGGGACTAAAAGATGCATAGGCCATGGAGAGGGATGCAAATGGAGTTGCAAAGGCCCCGATCACGCGTTGCTTTACCTGCCATTCTATAATTAAGTAAACCACGATCGTTACCCACGAAAAAAATACCAGGGACTCATAAAGGTTTGAGAGCGGTGCGTGTCCATAACCTAATTGGTAAGACTCTATCCATCTGAGACCTATTCCGACCGTCTGAATTACAATGCCTCCAACTGTGACGACCGTAGCCAGGAACCCCACCTTCTTCACTCTGAAGATCCAGTGTATCAAATAGAGCGCAGCAGCCCCCATGTATATGAAGGTAGTTAAACTGAAAAGATATGAACTGGAAAAGGTCATTGCCGTGCTCCTAAGCTGGAATTCAAAGCCTCTTCAATCTTTCTGATGTCTTTTTCAAACTGCAATTTATTCTTGTTGGTCTGACCGGACAGAATCACAACGGTCTTGCCCTTCCGGCGACCTATCCAGAGCCACATGCGTCTATGCGGGACCCAGAATACTACGGTAAAACCAACAATGAGGACCGTACAGCCCAACCACACTATCCAGACTCCGGGGTCTTTCTTGACTTGCAACCCTGTCAGATAACGTTGCTTGGCATTGGACAGGGAAATCCTATACAAGTTTTCACCCCGCTGAAACTCCTTTTCATTTCCTTTTAAAAGCCAGAAATTACCTGACCGGCCTTCCTGGTCTCCAACCCGGATCCGGGCTGCAGGCCTGCCGTGAACGCTGGGCATATACTGCATCAGACCAAAGCTCAGTTGTTCCTCCGACCACAAGGCCTTTTGAAACGCAGAAATAGTCATGGAACGTTTCAGGGTATCAGACTTGGCAACCTGCACGGTTACTTCAGGAATAGCCCGATAACTTGCCTGGTAAAAAGTAACACCCTTATATTCCATAGGATCATTAACAACGATGGACTTATGGAAAACCTCCTTATCATCATTTAATACTGTCAGGTCGGATCGGTACTCCTTTGGTGCACCATTATCGTAAAAGGAAATATTAAAGCGATTACAACGGACTGAAAAGCCAAGAGGTATGTGCTCTCCTGTCTGTCTGTTCACAATATGATCTATTGTCTCCCCTTCCGGCAGCATGACGCTGCCCTTGAACCCCAAAAATAATCCTACCAGGGCACCGACGAAAATAATCAGTATGCTGCCATGCAGACCATATACGCCCCAGTAGCTCCATTTTCCGCGTTCAGCCAGAAACAGTCTGCCCCCATCTACATCTGAGCGTTCATGGAACTTGCCGGCGACCTTTTTAAATGCTGAGATGATTGATTGAGTGGAATCATTATCCAGCTCCTCTTTTATTTCCCAATCCTTTTTAAAAGGCATCTTTAACAGACGCCCGGAATCCACGGACAGGTTGTCTCTCCTGGAAAGCTTAAGCGTAAATGGTAGGCGCCTCAGGGTGCAGATCACCAGATTAGTGCTAAAAAGCCCCAGCAAGATCAGATACCACCAGGAATGATAGGTATCATTTAAATGGAGGACCTTTATGATTCGAAAAAATCCAGGGCCGAACCTTTCCAGATAGAACTGAAGAGATTCTCCCTGAGGTATAACAGTACCGACAATAGAGGTTATAGCCAGAATAATTAAGAGAAATACAGCCAGACGAACCGATGAAAAAAAACGCCAGATTGAAGTATCTTGATAGGTCGAGGATGATGCTTTCATAGAACGGATTCAGGTCCTGGGATCTATACTTCGGAGTTATTGTCAGCCTTCATAAGGTCGTTATTTTTCATGGCCGGATGACGATCCGGTCTTTTCGTCCTGGCTGACATCGTCCCCAGTCTCTTCATTCTCCTTTATGGACTTCTTGAAATTGCTGATACCCTTTCCAAGGCCCTCACCGATTTTTGGCAGCTTACCAGCACCAAAAATGACAAGAATTATGACCAAAATAACCAGCAACTCAGGCATCCCCAACCCGAACATCCTCTATTCCTCTCCTGGAAGAAAAACTGTCATATGTTAATGACAGATCAAAAATTCTGTAACCGTTCACGGGGTTACAACGCCACAGTTTTACCGCCACCCACCGAACTGTAAGCATTTACAGGGTGCTGCAGATGCGAGGCGTACGGGTACGCAGACGTACTTCCTGTACTTCAAGTGCCCGACAACAAAGCAGATGCGGTGCCCTGTGAACGCTTACAAAATTCTGTTTCAATGTACCGCTCAACCTATCCTATGTCAATCAACGTAATTAGTGTCTGAACGGAAAGGCCGTTCAGACACAATTTTGAATTTAAAGTAATCGTTCACGGGATTACAACGCCCGTTTTACCGCAATCCACCGAACTGTAAGCGTTTACAGGGTGCTGCAGATGCGAGGCGTACGGGTACGCAGACGTACTTCCTGTACTTCAAGTGCCCGACAACAAAGCAGATGCGGTGCCCTGTGAACGCTTACAATTTAAAAAGGATACCGAGGCTCATAAGCCTAATTTTTTCATCTTATTAAGAAGGGTCTTGTAACTGACTTTAAGAGCGCGGGCGGCAGCGGCCTTGTTTCCCCCGGTTGCTGCCAGGGCCGCATCTATGAGTTCTTTTTCCCTTTTTAAGACATGGCCCCGGCTTTCCGACCAGAAATCACCAGGTACTGGCTCATCTTCAGGAGGAGGACTTAAAAACGATCTGAGGGAACCATCAGTAATGTCGCCTCCTGTCAAAAGTGCGGTTCGATCCAATAAATTAAAAAGCTCTCTTACATTTCCCGGAAAATGATATTTCAGAAGAAGCTCCTTTGCGCTATCTGATAAACAGATCCCCCGGCCCAGCATTTGTTCAACCCTTTCAAGGTGATGGTTAACAAAGGGAATAATGTCGTCTTTTCTTTCCCTAAGGGACGGGATATGAACAGGAAAGGTTGTAAGACGAAAATGTAGATCATTCCTGAAAGAGCCCTCTTTTACAGCCTTTTTCAGGTCTTTGTTTGTTGCTGCAATAATCCGGGCGTTGCTTTTTGATTCCTGGCTGCTACCCAATGGCAGGTAACAACCAGAGTCTAAAAACCTCAAGAGCTTCGGCTGAAGAGAAAGCGGCAGTTCTCCAATCTCGTCCAAAAAAAGGGTTCCTCCTTTGGCTGCGGAAAGAAGGCCTTTACGTGTCTCGCTTGCCCCAGTGAAGCTGCCCCTTAAATGACCAAAAAGCATTGAATCTGCCAATTCATGGGGCACGCTTGCACAGTTGAGCCCTATGAATTTTTTCCGGCCGCTTTGCTGATGAATATAACGAGCCAGCACATCCTTTCCGGTTCCAGTCTCTCCTGTAATAAGAACGGGAAAAGGTGTGGAAGCTACACGATCTGCCATTTGCAGCACATCAACCATCTTGGTTGATTCAGCCACAAGGTCTTTGATTCCCTGCAATGGAAACAGATCCTGAAAGCGTTGAACAAGGGCCTCAAGATCCACGGGCTTCTCCAGGAAATCAGTGGCCCCCAGCTTTAAAGCCTCAACTGCTTTCTGGACGGTGCCATAGGCTGTAACCACGATTATCACACAGGAAGGATTTATCTGCCGGGCAGGCTTGATAAGACTCAGCCCCTCGCCATCCGGGAGCTGGAGGTCCAACAAAAGGCCGTGGATACCATCAAGACAGGCCTTAGCCTGTTTCAAATTAAAAGCCAGGTGTGTATCATACTCATCACCCAAGGCCTCTTGAAAAAGGCCTGCCAATTTTTGATTGTCTTCAACTATCAGGATTTTGTATTTCATGATATAATCTGGAACTTCTTTTTTTTGACAATTTTACCGAACACTTCATTAGACTTTACGGACAATGGAATCATTTGCATAAGTTCCAGTAAAAAAAGTTTTTTGCCCAGCTATTATTATCCTTAATACTCAGACTATCCCGTATATGGATACAAATTTTCGTAAAAAGACAATCGCTGCCATTGATCTTGGCTCTCAGACCTTCAGGCTGGCCGTGGCCCTGATTGTGGATAATAGACCACACGTCCTTGCATCCCAACTTAAAAATGTGAGGTTGGGCCAGGGTCTTGCCGCTAATAAAAGACTGGCTGAAAATGCCATAAAAAGGGGAGTTGAAACGCTTCGAAATTTCCGCAATGTCCTTGATAAATTCAGGGTCTCTGATGTAATAGTCTGTGGTACGGCTGCCCTGAGAAACGCTGCAAATGCCGGAGAGTTCTTGGACCTGGCAGAGGCGGAAGGATTTAATATTAAGATACTATCAGGCGACGAGGAAGCCTTCATGTCGGTCATGGGCGTACGTACCACATTACCTGCCATAAGCGCCCCCTTTTTGGTTGTGGATGTTGGTGGAGGAAGTAGTGAAGTTGTATTAGCTGCGAGCAGCAACATATTATTTAATCAGAGCCTTAATATTGGGACTGTTAATCTTACAGAGGAATTTATCAGGACAGATCCCCCGCTTCCCAAAGAGCTTGAAAAACTCAGATTTCATATCAGGCAAAAGCTGTCGTACTTATCTGCTGAACTTCCCCAATCCCCCAAAACTGTAGTAGGAGTTGGTGGGACTGCCACTACATTGGGGGCCATGGCACTGGGCATGGAAAAGTATAACCCTCGACGGATAAGAGGATATGCCCTCGGGTCTCAAGAGCTTGATATATTATGGAACTTTCTAACAGGCATGAAAATTCATGCAAGAAGGAGTATGTCCGGGCTTGAATCCAAACGAGCAGATATTATTTTAGCAGGAATAGCAATATTCCGAGAAATATTACATATAACTGAATTCAAAGAGTTGACTGTTAGCGATGGGGGTCTTTTACTTGGCCTTTTAACAAGTTTAATTGAAAAGGAGTCTGATAACCATGCTGAACCACCCAATACCAGGGGGCTATACCTTTGATGATCTGCTGTTGCTACCGGCTTTTTCCAGCGTTCTGCCGACAGAGGTAGATATTTCCACTCAGCTCACACCTGAAATCCGTCTTAATATCCCCATGATGAGCGCAGCCATGGACACGGTCACTGAGGCCCAAGCTGCCATTAGCATGGCCAGGGAGGGTGGTATCGGCATTATCCATAAAAATATGCCTGTTGAGGCCCAAGCAAGGGAGATCGAGAGGGTCAAAAAGTCTGAAAGCGGCATGATCGTGGACCCGGTGACGGTCTCCCCGGATCAGCGTATATGGGATGTACAACAGATAATGCGAGAGTATAGAATATCAGGCGTGCCGGTATTGGAAGGAGAAAAGCTGAAGGGTATTGTCACAAACCGGGACCTGCGATTCGAAACAAACTGGGATCTCAAAGTCAGCGAGGTGATGACAAGTGAAAACCTGGTTACAGCCCCTGTCGGGATCACTCTTGAAGAATCAAAAGCCATCTTACACAAGCACCGTATTGAAAAACTCCTGGTAGTGGACGACAAGGGAAATCTCAAGGGCCTGATCACGATCAAGGACATAGAAAAGATCAAGAAATATCCAATGTCCTGCAAGGATGACATTGGTCGCCTTAGAGTCGGGGCTTCAGTAGGTGTGGGTGAAAACTGCCTGGTACATGTGGAGACATTAATCAAGGCCGGTGCGGATGTAGTAGTTATAGACTCGGCCCACGGACACTCTAAAAACGTGATCAATGCGGTATTTGAAATCAAAAAGACCTTTCACAATGTCCAGGTAATTGCGGGAAATATTGCCACCGCAGAGGCTGCTGAGGCCCTGTTTAAGGCCGGCTCCGACGCCGTAAAGGTCGGGGTGGGACCGGGCTCCATCTGCACTACCCGGGTTATTGCAGGTGTAGGCGTACCACAACTGACTGCTATCCACAACTGTGCTGCCGTGGCACAAAAAAATGGGAAAACCGTTATAGCTGACGGAGGTGTCAAATTTTCCGGTGACTTGACAAAGGCCATAGGTGCCGGTGCCCATTGCATCATGATAGGAAGTCTGCTCGCCGGTACGGATGAAAGTCCTGGAGAGTTGGAGCTTTACCAGGGACGACAATACAAGGTATATCGCGGCATGGGCTCGCTGGGGGCCATGAAAGATGGCAGCAAGGACCGATATTTTCAGGAAAGTGTCAGAACAGAGGCAAAGCTGGTTCCAGAGGGAATTGAAGGCAGAGTACCTTATAGGGGTCCGATTTCCAACACTATTTACCAGCTCGCCGGAGGGTTGAAAGCCGGCATGGGGTATATCGGCTGCAAAACAATAGAGGAACTCAGGCAAAATGCCCGCTTTGTGCGCATAACTCCAGCAGGTCTAAAAGAAAGCCACGTCCATGATGTTATAATAACCAAAGAGTCACCAAATTATTGGATCGAACACTAAATCTCTTGTCCACGCCCATTATCCGGGCCTGAGTAAAACTTTCTCCACTTCAACATAAAGCGACCCTTAATGTGGCCGGGAACCATCGATCCCATTTGCTGTGCCACTTGGCTCAGAGCCGGATAAAGACATGACTCCCTGAGCAGAGGACTATTCGATGGTAAAAAAATGGTCAACATAAATATAATGATTCCTGCCAAAACAAGGCCTTTGGCAAAGCCCACAAAAGCACCCAGAAGCCTGTCAATCCAACCTAATCTGAGGGCCTTGAACATCTTTTGAACCATAATTCCAACAATAAAAATTACAAGATATACCAAAAAAAATATTAATAGAAATGAAATAAGAGACCGCCACATCTCATCCTGTATCCACGGTGAAAGCCTTAATGATATGGATGGAAAACGGTTAATAGCTATCCAAAACCCGAATATTACCCCAAGAAGGGAAGCTAATGACCTGCTAAAACCTGTCCAAAGACTACGGCAAACAAAAAAAACAAGCATTCCCCCCAGAAGAACATCAAGCCAGTTAAAATGTAAGGAATTAAAATGTAAATCCATGATTCACCTTTGGCCTATAATCTTTTCGGCAAGACGGGTTGATTCATTCAGACTAACTTCAAGATTTTTTCGGAATTCCTCTATCCGTACTCCCCTTGCGTCCGGCGGTACTGAAATAGGACGTCCGTATACCATGACCACTTTGCTCACGGGAAATGGAAGGATTGTACGGTCCCAACTGTTAAATCTAAAGGCCGGCCTGGCAGCAAAACCAGTCGGCACCATAGGCACCCCTGTCTCTCTGGCCAGAACGACTGCGCCCTTCTGGGCTATCCTTGTCGGCCCTTTTGAGCCATCGGCCACAATACCGGCATTACACCCCTGCTGCCGCATTATCTTGGCCATCTCTTTGATAGCTAGAAGTCCTCCTTTATGTCTGGAACCACGTACTGGAATCTGCCCCCAACTATTTAAGGACCTTGCTACCCATTCCCCGTCGGAACTGCCACTCACCATAATAACTCCAGGGTGACGTCTGAAACAAAAAAGGGTATATATCAAACTTGCATGCCACAGAGCTATTATGGCAGGGTGGCCAGGCTCAAGCAAAGGCATTATGGCATTCTTTTCAACAGCAGTGAACCTGCAAGAGGCCAACCACAATTCAACAAGGCGGAACAATACCGCATGCACCCCCGACCACGGTTTATTAACTATGGTGGTCGAAGAATCTGTTATGGACTCTCGCACTTTCATGAGGCATGAGGTAACATGTAGTGACATGTTGATCAAGCTTGAGGAAAGATATGAATAAGAAACTAGACTTTGAAAAAGCCCTTAAAGAACTTGAAAGGTTAGTAAAACAACTGGAAGAAAATGATCTCCCGCTAGAGGAGGCGCTGAAGACCTTTGAAAATGGGATAAATCTCTCCAGATACCTGGCCAAGTGTTTGGATGACGCGGAAAAACGAATACAGAAGCTTTCACTGAACGAAAACCATGAGCCTATGTTAAAGATCTGGGAAGGAGATAGTGAAGACCTTTGACCTCAGCACATATCTGAAAAAACAACAGGACCTGATTAACTCCGCTCTGGATAAGTGGCTTCCCAAGCCGTATGGCCCTTCAGGTCCGGTGTTTGAGGCCATGAGATACAGTATGATGTCTGGAGGAAAGAGGGTAAGGCCGATTTTACTTCTGGCCGGAGCCCAGGCAGTACGTGGCGACCATGAAGCACTTCTTCCCGCGGCCTGCGCCCTTGAATGCATTCACACTTATTCCTTAATTCATGATGATCTTCCTGCAATGGACAATGACGATTTGAGGAGGGGCAGGCCCACCTGCCATAAGGTCTATGGTGAGGCCATTGCCATTCTTGCAGGTGATGGCCTTCTCACCTATGCCTTTGAACTCATTTGTAAGCCGAAGCTGACACAAAACATATCTCCCAGCTTACTCGGTAAAGCAGTTTTTCTTGTTGCGAAGGCTGCGGGTGTCTCCGGAATGGTAGGAGGTCAAACTGCGGATATATTAATGGAAGGACGCCCGGTGGATGCGGAAACCCTTTCATTCATACACAGCCATAAAACCGGAGCACTGATAGGGGCGTCTGTGGAGATCGGGGCGTTACTGGGTGAGGGAGACGATGAGGAACTAAACCATCTGAAAAGATATGGCGAATCTCTGGGACTCGCCTTTCAGATTAAAGACGATCTTCTGGATGTGGAAGGAGACCAGAAGCTTCTCGGAAAGCCGGTAGGCTCGGATGATCGCAATCAAAAGGCCACGTATCCGGTTCTTTTTGGACTTAAGGAGACCAGGAGAAGGGCTCAAGAACTTCTTAACCAAGCCCTCTCCGAATTGGAACTCTTTGATGATAGCGCTGAACCTTTACGGGCAATAGCCCGATATGTAGTAGAAAGAGATAGATAATAAGGAGCATGGATTCGATGTCAGGTCTACTTAAATCTATAACAGGTCCCCAGGACATAAAAAACCTTAAGCCCAAGGAACTTATCCAGCTTGCTTCTGAAATCCGCCGCAAGATCGTAGAAACCGTAGCTGGAACCGGGGGACATCTGGCCCCCAGCCTTGGGGTAGTAGAATTAACTATAGCCCTGCACTATGTCTTCGATGCCCCGAAAGACCGAATAATATGGGATGTAGGGCATCAGGCCTATGCGCACAAACTGCTTACCGGAAGAGTGGACAATTTCCATACATTACGTCAGGATAATGGAATAAGCGGCTTTCCCAAGCGCAGTGAAAGCCCTTACGACGCTCTTGATACCGGCCATAGCAGCACGTCTATTTCCGCTGCTCTTGGCATGGCAACCGCCTTGAACCTGAAGGATAAAAACGCCAAGGTAGTGGCAGTAATTGGAGACGGCTCCATGAGTGCCGGCCTTGCCTTTGAAGCACTGAACAATGCCGGCCATCTGAGAAAAGACCTTATTGTCATATTAAACGACAATGAAATGTCTATCTCTCCAAACGTCGGGGCACTGTCAGCTTTTCTGAGCAGAAAACTGACAAGCCGCCCGGCAGCCCGGCTTAAGAAGGAAATTGAATCCTTTCTCAAGCGCTCGGGCGTTGGTGAAAACATATGGGCAGTGCTTAAGCGTAGTGAGGATTCCTTAAAGGCGCTGCTAACTCCAGGAATGCTCTTTGAGTCCTTGCAATTTGAGTATTTGGGTCCGTTGCCGGGCCACCACCTGGAATCCCTGATTGAAACACTTAAGAACGTGCGCACTATACCCGGACCGGTGCTGGTACATGTGCTTACCAAAAAGGGTAAGGGTTATCCCCCAGCGGAACGTCGTCCTGACCTCTTCCATGGCGTTGGCCCCTTTGAGATCTCAACCGGAAAGCCAAAGCCTTCATCAGGGCCCAAACCGCCTTCCTATACAAACATCTTCAGCCAGACACTTGTGCGCCTTGCTAAGGAAGACCAAAGGATCGTGGCAATCACAGCGGCCATGCCTGCCGGCACCGGACTCAGCGTCTTTGAAAAAGAAATTCCAAATAAATTTTTTGATGTGGGAATTGCAGAACAGCATGCCGTGACCTTTGCAGCAGGCCTGGCACTGGAAGGGCTTCGACCAGTGGTGGCAATCTACTCTACCTTCCTCCAAAGGGCCTATGATCAGATCATCCATGATGTCTGTCTGACCAATCAGCCCGTGGTTTTCGCAATTGACAGGGGAGGACTCGTGGGCGAAGACGGCCCCACCCATCACGGCGCCTTTGATCTCTCTTTTCTGAGGGCCATTCCAAACCTCGTTGTAATGGCCCCCAAGGACGAAAATGAACTCCAGCACATGCTCTACACTGCCCTGAAACACCATGGACCTGTAGCTATTCGTTATCCAAGGGGATCGGGTGTGGGTGTAAGCCTTGATTGGCAATTCAGAGAGATCCCTATCGGCAAAGGAGAGATTGAGCTGGAAGGATCTGATGTGGGGATAATTGCCATAGGGCACCACGTTCAGACTGCAAGGATTGCTGCAAAAGAGCTGGCCCAGCATGGGATAAAGGTTTCAGTAGTAAATGCCCGCTTTGCCAAACCTCTGGACCAGGAACTGATAACAGAAACGGCTCGCAGGACAGGGCATATACTTACAATTGAAGAAAACTCCTTGCCGGGCGGATTCGGATCAGCAATTCTGGAATGCCTTTCTGACAATGGCATAGATTCTGTCAGGGTTTGTCGTCTTGGACTTCCTGACAGATTTGTGAAGCATGGAAGCCCGGGAATTCTGATAAAGCATGTGGGTCTTGATGCCCTATCTGTAGTTGAGGCTGTGCGATCCATGATAAAATCTAAGGGGAAAAAATCTATCAGCCCGGCAACGGTACATACATTACCTGTCTAAATCACACCTCAATTTGGTTTTTTAACACCATTTATGTCAAATATTTGACACTGTAGGTTTTCTCAGCTCCATCCTTCACCTAATCAACAGGTTTTTAACTGTTCAAAGGTTCTGGGTTGCTTTCCTTTTGCTAACCTTCTACCAACCTCGCGCCTTGAGCTTTCGGCTTTGAGCCTGGCAACCCTGTTTATAAAAGTTAGAAGTGCCTAAAGTTAAAAGAAGTGTATATTGACTTTACAATTTAGCTACTTATTTTACAGCAAATATGCCTTCTCCATTCAGAACTCACGAATAAAGGTTCAGGTTTTCAGTGAATCCCGAACCCCTGAACCTTTGAACCCCGAACCATTGGACCTTTGAACCCTGAACTTCGAAACCTTTTCAAGGTACAAATATTGCAGTACAAAAAATAGTGCTTATTGTTTAATCAGATAATTTGTAATTAAGGAGATTAAAATGAGATGTTTGAAGACCCCCAATAGGCCGACTCAGCCTGCTATATGTAAAAATTGCAGGCGCAAATGTGAACTGGCCGGAAAACGGCGTGGCCACAGAAAGATTAAGTCTTAGATATTGCTGCATACAGGATTCAGAACTCTTCATTATCAAATTCCTCACCCACTGAATAATCTGTTATGTCCTCCTGCCATCTGCGCCGCTCTTTCCAGTAACCAAATACCAGGGCCAGTGCGGCACCGGCAGCCAGTCCTGCAAAGCCTGCAAAAATCCAATTGGGATAATTTAAATTGTGTTTGCGCTCGTTATTTAGTTCAAGCTCCCTGCCACAATACCGGCATACAAGTGCATCTTTTTTAACTCTTTCTTTGCAGTGGGGACATGTTTTACCTAACATGGAGATCTCCTTAGTACCTAAAGTGATCGGTTTAAAATTCAGGGTTCAAAGGTTGTAAGCGCAATACCGGTTTTTTTGCCTCTGCCTCAGATGGACGTACATAAATTGGTTTTAATGTCTTAAAATCATCAGGCCTTCTGTCTTTTTGCCACCTAAGTTCTGCCAGTATACCCACTGATGCGGCCCTCACATAGGCCATGTGACCGGGAACTATGATTGCCCGATCACCCAATCCACGCACAAATATATCCTGATATAACAAAAGGCCGCCTCCAAGCAATAATACCCTTTGTCCATCAGGCACTAAAGCCGCCAACTCTTCCGGAAAAATGGCATGATATGGACTTATCTTCTCTAACTCGCCGGAGCTTTTAATCTGATAGATGGCTGTATAAACCTGGGATTTCCTGGCGTCCAGTACCGGGCACACAAGATCCCCCTTGCATGCGATAACATGACTCGCCAGGGCATCAAGGGTCGGAACACCAATCAGTGGTAGTCCTAAGGCAAAAGCCAGACCCTTTGCGGTGGAAAGACCTATTCGAAGCCCGGTAAAACTGCCCGGGCCCAAGCTTACAGCAAGAAGACCAAGGTCAGACCAATCAGATCCCAGCCTCTGCATCAACCATTTGATAATGACCATCAATCTCCGGGAATGGGTCTCCTTGCCGGCAAGGCCCACTTCAGCCACGGGCCGGCCGTCGCGTATCAACGCCACCCCTCCCACGTAATCAGATGTCTCGATAGACAAGGTAAGCACAGATCCACCCAATCACCAAATCACCCAATCACCAAATCACTCAATTTTTCAATCACCCCGAAGGAATGAATCCCAAAAGTCGAGCAATGTCATTGTAAAAAACCACCAGCATCAGGGCCAGAAGAATAAAAATTCCGACCTGCTGGGCGATTGCTTTCTGCCGCATGGTAAGGGAGCGCCTCATGATGCCCTCTATTGCCAGAAAGGCCAGATGACCGCCGTCAAGGACAGGTATGGGGAGCAAATTCAGAAAGCCTATATTTACGCTGAGAAGGGCCATAAAGTAAAAAAGATTGAGTATGCCCAGTTCGGCCTGTTGTCCGGCCATCTGGGCAATCATTATGGGTCCGCCCAGGGTGGAAAGAGGAATTACACGCTCAAATAGTTTCACCATAACCTGTCCTGTAAGAACTACGAGTTCCCAGGTACGGGAAAATGCCTGCCCAATCGCAGTTAATGGACCTAATTTCTCAATCTCAAAGTCACCTGATGCTGAAACCCCGATCATAGGCACCTTAACTTCTTCACCGAATATGTTTCTCAGCTCATAAATTCTTGGAATGATATCTACGGATACAGTAGTCCGGCCCCGTTGTAATGTCAGGACAATAGTACTCCCGTCATTGGCCTTGATCGCCTCGGACACCTCTTCCCATCTATGTACTTCACGCCCGTCTATAGCAACTATTCGATCTCCCGCCATTACTCCTGCCTTCTCGGCAGGAGAACCGGTTTGGACTTCGCCGATACCTGTTAAAATAATAGGTTTTCCATAAACCAGAAATATCACGAAAAAAATAAGCCAGGCAAAAATAAAATTGAAAACAGGTCCCGCAGCTACCACAAAGGCCCTCTGCCAGGCCGGTTTGTGTGAAAAAGACCAGGGCCTTTCTTCCAGAGGTACTTCCTCATCCGGTTGCTCACCCAGCATCTTTACAAATCCGCCAAGAGGAAACGCTGAAATGCAGTAATCCGTTGCTCCGCGCACCACACCACAGACCCTGGGCCCTATACCCACGGAAAACTTCAAGACCCTGATGCCGAATCCCCTGGCTACAATAAAATGTCCAAACTCATGGACCAGTATTATGCCGGTAAGTACCAATAAAAAAGACCAGGCAGTGGTCATTTCGATTTCTCCACTATAATCCCTTCGGCTCTCAGTCGTGCCAGGGCATCCGCCTTTAGCACGTCATCAAGATCCCTGATATCCTCAACAGGAAAGGCCTCGATCACTTCTCGAACGACTTCCTGTATTGCCGTAAAACCCATGCGTCCCTGAAGAAAGGCATCTACGGCCACTTCGTTTGCCGCATTGAGGGCCGTGGTAGCAGTCCCTCCCCTCCTAGCCGCATCGTAAGCCAATCCAAGACATGGGAATTTCTCCAAATCTGGCATTTCAAAGGTAAGAGAACCTGACTCAATCAGGTTAAGACTTGGAATATCCAGCTCCAGACGCCCGGGCCAGGCCAAGGCATAGGCTATAGGCACCCTCATGTCCGGAATCCCCATCTGCGCCAATACAGAGCCATCTATGAATTCCACCATGGAGTGTATAATGCTTTGAGGATGAACCACCACGTCTATCCGATCCACAGAAATGTCAAAAAGCCAGCGGGCCTCTATCACCTCAAGCCCCTTGTTCATCAAGGTAGCTGAATCCACCGATATTTTTGTCCCCATGGACCATTTGGGGTGTTTTACAGCCTCTTCAGGTGTCACCTTGACAAGCTCTTCTTTATTCCGGTCCTTGAATGGACCCCCGGACGCAGTAAGCACTAAGCGCCTGACGTCTTCCTTGCGATGCCCCCTTAGACACTGGAAGATTGCCGAATGCTCGCTGTCTATGGGTATTAAGGCAACCCCCTTTTCTCTTGCTACAGACGTAACCAAAGAGCCGGCAGTCACAAGTGATTCCTTGTTGGCAAGGGCAACGTCTTTCCCCGCCTCAAGAGCGGCAAGGGTTGGGATCAGCCCTGCCGCACCTACCATGGCTGATATAACAAGGTCTGCATCATCAACTGTTGCAACTTCTATATATCCTTCCTTGCCGTAGAGGACCCCGGTGTCGGCAAGTCCGGTCATAGATCTGACTTGATCAGCAAGCTCGGCAGTCATTACTGATACGACATCAGGCCTGAATTGCCTTATCTGCTCTGCAAGAAGTTCGAGGTTTTCTCCGGCAGCAAGGCCGTTCACTGAAAATTGCCCCTTGGAGCGTCTTACAACATCAAGGACTTTTGTCCCGATGGATCCTGTAGATCCCAACAAAGATATGCGTCTGGTTTCTTTCATCTGATCAAAACACCATCTATCCTGCACAAGGACAGGATCCAATACAGGAAAGGAGATGCCAACAGCACCGCATCTACCCTGTCTAAGACACCTCCGTGACCGGGGAGTATGCTACCTGAATCTTTGACACCGGCAGAACGTTTTACCATTGATTCAACCAGATCCCCCACCTGACCGACTGCTCCAATGACCAGCGCCAGGGGCACCAAGACCCTTAGGTCTGTTTCCTTTAAGAGCACAAACCAGAAAAAAAGAGCCGCTATGGCATTTAAAACCAGCCCTCCGGCAGCTCCCTCAACCGTCTTTCCCTTGCTCACATTGGGGCATAACTTGTGTCTTCCAATACCTTTGCCTACATAATAGGCCCCGGCATCACCACAAAAGACCGTTACCAAAAGAAACAGGACCCACTCCTTCCCCATGGGCAGGTAACGCAAGAGCCCCAAATGTGCCGCGCATACACCTACATAAGCTATCCCCATGAAAAATGTTGCCCAGTTCCATGTAACATTAGACCACCTGCTGTATGAAACAAGAAACAGTATGGCACTTCCAATCAAGGCCACGTAAACAGCAGGTACCATAAATTCGGGATTCCCCCACAACAAGACAGAAAACAAGGGAAACAGTCCGAGCACAACCCCAAAGCCCTGTATTACTCCACGCCCTGGAAAACAAATTGTAAAGTACTCGTACAAACAAAAAGCTGTTGCTCCCAGGAGCACCAGGTCAAAAGGCATCCTGCCGCCCCACCAGAGCACTATGAAAAGTAAAGGGCCCAGGGCCGCCGCAGTTAAAAGCCTTTGGCGATGCATGATTCGGAATGCTGTCCGTTAGTCAACCCGAAACGACGTTCTCTTTTCTGATATTCGAAAAGGGCCTTCAAGAGCTCCTCCTTGTCAAAATCCGGCCAGAGAGCCGGAGTGATATAGAACTCTGAGTATGCTGTCTGAAAAAGAAGAAAGTTGCTGAGCCTGTTTTCTCCACTTGTGCGAATAAGAAGATCAGGATCAGGAAGCCCGGCTGTATCAAGGTTTGAAGCGAACATGGCTTCGTCTATATCTTCAGGGTTCAGGGTTCCTGAAAGACATCTGTGCACGAGACGTCTGACTGCCCCTACTATCTCCGCCCTGCTTCCATAGCTCAAGGCAAGATTAAGAATCATAGCAGTATTGGAAGAAGTCCTCTCAATGGTGTCCAGAAGACAGGTCCTGACCCGTTCAGGAAGGCGTTCGATCTGACCAATGGCCCGCAGCGAAATCTGATTCCCGAGCATTTCATCAAGCTCGCTCTTCAGATAATCATACAGGAGGTCCATTAAGGCACTCACCTCTGCCCTGGGCCGGCCCCAGTTTTCCTGTGAAAATGCATACAAGGTCAAAACAGGTATATTTAACTCTCTACATAGACGGACTGTAGAACGTACGGCCTTTACCCCTTGTCTGTGGCCCATGATCCTGGGGAGTGCTCGACGCTTGGCCCACCTGCCGTTACCGTCCATAATGATGGCGACGTGTCTTGGCAACTGAATGAGGTCTGAAGGCTTGGCCATTCTTTTTATCAAAACTCCAGTATCTCTTTCTCCTTATCGGCAATAATCCCTTCAACCTTCTTGATATGGTCGTCAGTTACCTTCTGGACCTCATCCTGGAGCTTGAAGAGATCATCTTCTGAGATCTCCTTGGCTTTTTTCCGGCCCTTAAGACGTTCAATGGCCTCCCTTCGCACATTCCGTATTGCCACCCTGCAGTCTTCAGCCATCTTTTTTACCAGTTTAACCAATTCCTTTCTACGTTCCTCTGTCAAGGGCGGCACATTCACCCTGATAATTTTGCCGTCATTGCTGGGAGTGAGACCAAGATCGGACTTAAGAATGGCCTTTTCTATATCTCCCAGAATTTTGATATCCCAAGGCTGTATGGACAAAAGGCGGCTCTCCGGTATGGCAACAGAAGCCACCTGATTAAGTGGCATAGAGGTCCCATAATAATCGACATTAATCCCTTCCAGTAAGGCAGTAGAAGCCCTTCCGGTTCGTACACGAGAAAGGTCCCGTTCAAAGGCATCAATAGCCTTGTCCATCTTACCGCTCGCTTCTTTAAGCACTGTTTTTTTCATTTTCAGTCATCCCTCCAACTAGTGTACCAACCTTCTCGCCTTTCACGGCCCGTTCTATATTGTCCGGGATCTGCATATTAAACACAACTACCGGAAGACCTGCGTCCTTGGCCAGAGATATAGCAGCAGCATCCATGACCTTAAGACCCTTTTCAAGGACATCCTGGTAGGTCAGGCGATCATACCTCTTTGCATCAGGGGCGGCTTTTGGGTCCTTGTCGTAGACACCGTCCACCCTTGTGGCCTTGAAAAGGACCTCTGCATTTATCTCAAGGGCCCTGAGGGCCGCTGCGGTATCGGTAGTGAAGAAGGGATTTCCCGTACCTGCGGCAAATATGACTACCCTACCCTTGATCAAATGATTAAGGGCCCTTCCCCTGATGAATGGCTCTGCAATTCGCCCTATCTCTATGGCTGAGAGCACCCTCACCTGGACCCCATGCCTGTTTAAGGCATCCTGAAGGGCCAGAGAATTCATAACCGTGGCAAGCATGCCCATCTGATCGGCGGCCGTCCTGTCCATCCCCTGGGCAGAACCGGCAATCCCCCTGAAGATATTTCCTCCTCCCACAACCAATCCGATTTCCACACCCTGTCCATGGACCTGAGCAATTTCACGGGCAAGGACATCCATGACTGCGGGAGATATCCCATAAGGCACATCCCCCAGCAAGGCCTCACCGCTGAGCTTCAGCAAAATGCGATTATAGCCCGGTGATCCTTGTGTGGTTTCAGCCATTATTCCGCTTCCACCCCGACCTGGAACCGTGCAAAGCGCCTGACACTGATATTCTCACCCATCTTGGCAATCAGCTCATTTAAAAGATCCTGGATAGTTGTGTTCGGGTCTTTCACGAAAGGCTGCTCAAGCAGGCTCACTTCCTTATAGAATTTTTCAATGCGACCATTAATGATCTTTTCAATTATGTTATCCGGTTTGCCGGACTCCTCAGCCTGTTTACGCAAGATATCCTTCTCCTTCTCTATAAGCTCTGGAGGAATATCTTCACGTTTTATGCAAACAGGATTGATGGCTGCAATATGCATGGCCACGTCTCTGGCAAACCGGACAAACTGATCAGTCTTTGCCACGAAATCCGTCTCACAATTGACCTCAACCATAACACCAATCTTGTTACCGGCATGGATATAACTCTGGACAGCGCCTTCAGAAGTTGACCGCCCTGACCTCTTGGCGGCAACAGAAAGCCCCTTCTGACGCAGCCAGTCAACGCTTTTCCCCATATCTCCATCGCACTCCTGAAGGGCCTTCTTGCAATCCATCATACCTGCCTTGGTCCGTTCCCTGAGTTCTTTGACCATTGCAGCAGTAACCTGTGTCATTATATTAATCCTCCAATTTAATTCTGATTCCGCGTTGCAAAAGAGCTGAAAGCTGAAAGGGGCTGATTGCAATAGCTCTTTGAGCTTTGAGCTAATTTTCGCGCCTTCGCGTGAGTCTCTTATTACTAATTTGAGCGGTTAGCCTTTAGCTATTAGTTTAATGATTACAGGAAGTTTTGCTATTACAAAACTAGCTGTTAGCTGTTTATCACGGATTACCACACTAATCCGTGATAAACCATTTTTCAAAGCTAAACCCTAATGGCTAACCGCTAACCGCTTAACTTAGGTTTTGTGAAGCACCTGCCTCAAAACCGGCATCCTCGCCTGTAGCGACTTCAGGGGTGGTGACTTCAGAGACAACGACCTCACTGACAACAGCAGATTCAACAGCAACGGCTACTTCCACCTCACCCTTAGTATCATCACCTGCGGTATCCTCGCCCGCTATTTCCTCTTCAATTTCTTTGTCCGTAGCTGCCTGCTGGGCCTCGGCAAACCTTTCTCTGCCTTCCAGGGATGCTTTTGCCATTAAAGATGAAATAAGGCGTATGGCCCGAATGGCATCATCGTTTCCCGGAATAATGTAATCTATACCGTCAGGATCACAGTTGGTATCAACTATTGCAATCACCGGAATTCCGAGCTTGTTGGCTTCCTTTACCGCGATCTGCTCCATCCTTGAATCCACAACGAAAACAGCGGCAGGCAGCGAACCCATATCTTTTATTCCACCAAGGTTGCGATCCAGTTTCTGGCGCAATCTGTCCATACGAAGGATCTCTTTCTTGGGAAAACGCTCGATAGTGCCGTCTTCAAACATGGCTTCAAGACGTTTCAGACGATCAATACCCTTCTGGATGGTCTGGAAATTTGTGAGCATCCCACCCAACCAACGGCTGTTTACAAAGGGCATTTCGCATCGATTGGCTTCCTCAACTATGGAATCCTGGGCCTGTTTTTTGGTACCTACGAAAAGTAACTTCCCTCCATGGGCAACCGTCTCTATTACAAACTCATAGGCAACCCTGAAAAGCTTTACGGTCTTCTGGAGATCTATAATATAGATTCCGTTTCTGGCGCCGAAGATGTAAGGCTTCATCTTGGGATTCCATCGTCTGGTCTGATGCCCGAAGTGGACACCTGCTTCAAGCAACTGTTTCATTGTAACGTAAGCCATAGTTTCTCCTTGAAATAAATGTGGTTTTTCCTCCGTCCAGCCAGAAAAACACCCTTCCACCATCTGACAACACAGACGGCACCACCGGGTATCACTGAACGTGCGTTATCAACAGTAAAATCGGCTCTATTTACCATCTAAGTATTGATTTAGCAAGTTACTCTTATTACTAAATTGAGCTATTAGCGGTTAGCGGTTAATTTGCTGCTATTTTCCAAATAGGCTACTAACACCTAAATGCTAATGGCTAATCGCTTAACTTAGATTCATGAAATAGGGGAGTATTGATGGAATTGCAAAGGGAACAATGGAAAAGCCAACTCGGTTTTGTATTTGCCGCTGTGGGCTCTGCAGTGGGTCTCGGGAATATCTGGAGATTCAGTTATATAGCCTACAGCCATGGAGGAGGCGCATTCCTCATTCCATACATCATTGCCCTTTTGTCAGCAGGGATCCCTTTATTGATACTGGAATTTGCCCTTGGACATGAACGTATGGGTTCGGCACCCCTTGCCTTTGCAAAAATAAACAAAAAATGGGAGTGGCTTGGCTGGTGGGCGGTCATTTTTGTAATGTTCGGTATTGTTCTATACTATTCAGTTATTATTGCATGGTGCCTGAACTTCTTTTTTCTCTCTTTCTATCTTGGTTGGGGAGATGACCCCAATGCCTTTTTCTTCAATGAATTCCTCGCAGTAACCAAATCTCCCTCTGAGATAGGTCACATCAGGACCCCTATCCTTGTGTCACTCTCTATTGTCTGGTTAATAAACTGGGGCATTGTTTTCAGGGGTGTCCGGCGCGGGATAGAATACATAAATAAAATATTCATGCCCCTGCTCTTTTTTTTAACTGCAGTCCTTGTCTTATGGTCGATTTCGCTCGACGGTTCCATGAACGGCCTAAAAGCATATCTTGAGCCTGATTTTTCAAAATTATCCGATCCAACCGTCTGGATAGACGCATACAGCCAGATCTTTTTTACTCTGAGTCTGGGTTTCGGCATTATGATAGCTTACGCAAGTTATCTGCCCGGAAAGGCCAACATAACAAAAAACGCAATAGTAATCGTATTCATAAACAGCGGTTACTCCCTTTTTGCAGGCATTGCCGTATTTTCTGTCCTGGGTTTTATGGCCACCTCGCAGGGAAAACCCATATCAGAGGTTGTTTCTCAAAGCATAGGCCTTGCCTTTGTTGCATATCCAAAGGCCGTAAGCCTTATACCAGGAGGGAACCTCTTCGGTGCAATCTTTTTTCTCTGCCTTGTTGTAGCAGGACTTTCCTCATCAATATCTATAATAGAGGCCTTTATTTCCGCAACGATTGACAAGTTTGGCTTCAGTAGAAAGCCTCTCATAACTCTGGTAACGATCCTGGGCTTTTTGGGCTCGATAATCTTTACTACCCAGGCCGGCCTGCTCTGGTTAGATATCGCAGATCATTTTATTACTCATTACGGACTTATAGTCGTGGGTATTGCTGAATGTCTTCTTGTTGGCTGGCTCTTCAATATCAAGGTCCTCAGAAAACATGTCAACTCTATTTCTTCCATAAAATTGGGATATTGGTGGGATGTTATAATCAAATACTTTGTTCCCTTTGTGCTGGGAGTCATCCTCATTGGAGAGCTCTACGCTGAAATCAAACAACCTTACGGAGGCTATTCCTGGACTTCTCTTATCCTGATCGGATGGAACTGGATATTGCTGACAGTAATTGCCGCCTTTGCGTTGGCCAAGCGACCGTGGAAAACCAGGTATTATGAAATTGAAGGAAGAAGCCGAGAAAATAGTTAATAGTTAATAGTTAATAGTAAAGAGTGAAGAATGGTAACTATTCAGGTGGATAGACTGGAGAATTTATCTCTGTTCGATCGTTGCGAGATGGTTGAAATACTTCAGCCTTCAACCTGAATAGTTGCTGCACGGGTAAGTGGGAGTATTTTTTCACCGCCCGCTTCGCTCAAGACGCAAAGTTCGCAGAGAAAAGATATATTTTTTTCTGCTGAGAGGGCAGAAAAAAATATGTTTACGCAAAAACCATAGTATATGGTCATTCAAAGCATATATACCGACGAATAGAATTGTATAGTTGCCATAAGGTTTGTAGCTTTTGTTTTCCTTCCTTTCAAAGGAAAACAAAAAGGAAGTAAACTTAGCGTTCTTTGCGCCTTTGCGGTGAACAGTATTTAGACAAAGACCCTTTTAGGGTCACCATCCAAGCCACCCTTTTTAGGGGCGGTAATTGACTCTTAATTCTTAACTTGAAAACCGGAGGTATTTTTTGACCCAGATCCCCCTTGCTGAGCGACTCAGACCAAAAGACCTCGATGAATTCGTAGGTCAGGGGCACCTTCTGAACCAGGACAAAATCCTGAACACCCTATTAGACCGGGGGACTATCCCTTCGCTAATCCTGTGGGGACCGCCAGGATGCGGAAAGACTACTCTTGCCAGGATTTTTGCGCGGAGAGTAGAAGCCAACTTCGTTTCTTTCTCTGCGGTCCTTTCAGGCGTAAAGGAGCTCAGGGTCGTCATAGATGACGCAAAGGAAAACACCAAATACAACGGACCACATACCATCTTGTTTGTTGACGAGATACACCGTTTTAACAAGGCCCAGCAGGATGCATTTCTCCCCCACGTTGAGAGCGGACTTATTACCCTGATCGGTGCCACTACAGAGAACCCATCCTTTGAAATCATCCCCCCATTACTTTCAAGATGCAGGGTCTTAGTCCTCAACCCTTTAGACAAAGAAGCCCTTGATGCCATTTTGAACAGGGCGCTTACAGACACTGAAAGGGGCCTGGGAAAGCTTGAGCTTTCTATTGAACCCGAGGCAATAGATTGCCTGATCCAGCGTTCGGATGGTGACGGCAGGACCCTGCTTAACAACCTTGAGGTTGCGGCAGAACTCGCTGTATCTGCCAGACCTGAAGGTAAAGGGGCAAACATTACAATAGCCCTTATAGAGGAAGCCATACAGCAGAAGGCCCTGCGCTACGACAAATCCGGAGAGGAACACTATAACCTGATATCCGCATTCCATAAAAGCCTCAGGGGAAGTGACCCTGACGCAGCCCTCTACTGGATGGCCCGGATGCTGGCTGCAGGAGAGGACCCTCATTACATTGCAAGACGGATGGTCCGCTTTGCCTCAGAAGATGTGGGAAACGCAGACCCACAGGCACTGACCCTGGCAATCGATGCCTTGAAGACTTATGATTTCCTCGGGCCTCCGGAAGGTGAACTTGCCCTTGCCCAGGCAGCAGTTTATTTGGCCACAGCACCCAAGAGTAACGCGGTCTATGTGGCCTTTGGAGAATCTCAGGCTGACGCCAGAAAATTCGGTACACTGCCTGTTCCAATGCACATCAGAAACGCTCCCACGAAACTCATGAAGGAAATCGGATATGGAAAGGATTACCGCTATGCCCACGACTATCCTGAGGCCCTGGTAGACCAGGGATACTTCCCTTCCGAGCTCCGGGAGCGTATCTACTACAGGCCGACAAATCGGGGACACGAACGTGTCATCAAGGAAAGATTAGACAAATGGAGAAAGATATTGGCCCAGAGGAGGACACATAAGGGCATTTAATGTTTCCGCAAGCCCTCCTACGATCCCAGACGTGCGGGGGGCGCCGGGTAACCGGCGTTCCTACCGCGAGTGGAGGCCTACCTTTCTATCTTAAAAGCCATAATTTTATATGTATTTCTATATTGCTTTCCTGCATCACCATTGATATCGTATAACGTATGAAAAAGGTAAAGTTTGAATGGAGTGCCAAAAAAGACAAGGAAAATCAGGCCAAGCATGGAATTTCATTTGAACTTGCCCAGTATGTTTTTGCCGATCCTAACCGCATTATTGCTGAGGATTTAAACCATAGCCAAGAGGAAAAACGATATTACTGTTTCGGCAAAGTCGGTGATGGAATTCTAACTGTCCGTTTCACATATCGTGTCAGTGTTATACGAATTATCGGAGCGGGTTATTGGCGTAAAGGAAGGAAAATATATGAAAACCAAAATTAAATACACTGATGAACCATTGGGGAATTTGCGTATAGTGGATGATTTCCTGCCTCCTCCTGAAGATTTGTTATTTAAAAAGGAAAATGTAAAAATTACTATTACCCTCAGCAAAGATAGTGTTGATTTCTTTAAAGATGAAGCAAAAAAGCATAATACGCAGTATCAAAAAATGATCCGTAGTCTTTTAGACTTATACGCTGCTCATCACCAGAAACCGCCCCGAACCAGTCACTCCACCTGACCGCCAACAGTTCGGCGGTTTTTGAAATGCCCTGCCCCGCATCAAAGCAGGTGGTTGTTCAAGGTTCAGTGCAGTGCCCCGAAATGTTGGCGGCAGGTGACCTTGTCCCCACGAAGGAGGTGATGGACCACATACCATCTTGTTTGTTGACGAGATACACCGTTTTAACAAGGCCCAGCAGGATGCATTTCTACCTCACGTTGAGGGCGGCCTTATTACCCTGATCGGTGCCACTACTGAGAACCCATCCTTTGAAATCATCCCCCCATTACTTTCAAGATGCAGGGTCCGCTTTGCCTCAGAAGATGTGGGAAACGCAGACCCCCAGGCACTGACCCTGGCAATCGATGCCTTAAAGACTTACGATTTCCTTGGGCCTCCGGAAGGTGAACTGGCCCTGGCCCAGGCAGCAGTTTACCTCGCCACAGCACCCAAGAGTAATGCGGTCTATGTGGCCTTTGGAGAATCTCAGGCTGACGTCAGAAAATTCGGCACACTGCCTGTTCCAATGCACATCAGAAACGCCCCCACAAAACTCATGAAAGAAATCGGATATGGAAAGGATTACCACTATGTGTTGACTCAAAAATAAAATAACATACTAAAGCACAACTATAACAACACCATTTTAGCCTTATCAAATAAACAACACCATTTATATCAAATAAAATAGTATGATATGTGTTGACAGCCAAAACCCTTAGATGATATAGTTTCCCTTGAATGTTATAATGAGAGAGGGAATTATATCACGTTATGAGCGCTAAAGCACTTGATTCCAAACCTATCGTACATCTTTTAAAAGCAAATAAAATCGCCACATTGGATGAACTCAAACGAGCCCTGCGCACTAGAAGTACAATGACGGTATTCAGAAAGCTCACATCTATCGGGTATCTTTCAAGCTATTCTCATCGTGGAAAATACTACACTATACCCAAAATTGCCAAATTTGACCAAACCGGTCTTTGGTCATGGCATTCTATCTGGTTTTCAAAATTCGGTAATCTTGTGGAAACGGCAAAAGAATTTGTTGATAGTTCAATGGCTGGTTTTACCGTAAAGGAACTCGAACAAACCCTTCATGTTGAAGCTCAACACACACTTCTCAAGCTCTTTCAAGCCAAACGTATTTATCGGAAAAAAATATCAGGCTTATATGTTTACGTTGCATTTGATCCAACAAAACGAAAAAGCCAAATCGCCATGCGTAAAAGTAGCGCATCACAGTTTGAATTTGATTTGTCATATGAACTCAAAGCGCTTTCCGAAGAACTCAAGGCTGCTATCATTTTATTTTTCAGTTTGCTTAATGAAAAACAGCGTAGATTATATGCCGGATTAGAAGCATTCAAACTGGGTTATGGCGGTGATAAAAAAATTGCCCAATTGCTCGGATTGGACGTCCACACCGTCGCCAAAGGACGTCAAGACCTTTTTACCGGACAGATAGAAGAACAACGGATTCGCCAAGAAGGTGCAGGTCGAAAACCGGTGGAAAAAAAAATCCGAAAATCATCAAAAAGATCGAAAAACTACTAAAATATGAAACCGCCGGAGACCCAATGAAAGAATTAAAATGGACCCGTAAAACAACCGAAAAAATTGCACAGGAGCTAAAATCACTTGATATTGATGTAAG
>PQXE01000128.1 GCA_003194495.1 Deltaproteobacteria bacterium | reverse complement strand
AATTTGGCAATTTGGGTCATTTTAGGTAAAATAGCGCTCTATTTTCAATGTGTGTTCATGATTATTAAGTAACTGAAATTCATTTGCAATTTCATTTCTCCTGCACACCGAGTTTTGCAAGAGGCTCTATATTATATATTTATTGAGTTCGTTGAATATGTCTGTCAGGTTTTCCTTTAATTCTTCTAATATCTCACCTTGCATGTGAGAATATTCACAAATTGTAATTTTTTCACTCTGATTCTGCCGGTTCGTCATCTCCGGCAAGTTCTTTTTCAAGCTGCTCCTCTATCCAACTGCTCTATCCGATCAGGGCCGGAGAATGGCGAGATCTTCCCGGCGGGCCGCTTCCTGCAGCTTGGCGTCAAAGGTCAGCATTCGCAATTCCGGCAGATCGCGCCGCAGGGTCGCGGCCAGGCCGAGATGCCACAGGTCCCCGCACCCCTGAGCGTGGTCCTTTGCGCCAGGCCGCTCACAATGGTCCGGTCGGGCACGGCATTGATCCAGCGCCAGATTCTCTGTTCAATGGCATTGATCGTCGCGGCGGCCAGGGATTGCAGCACTACGCTGTCCCTGGCCATGCGCCATGTGACGGCGCAGGCCTCGGCGTGGGCCAGCGACGAGACGAGATGCACGGCCGGTACGGCCCCCCAGCGCCTTGCTGTCTCGCTGTGGTTGTCGATGAAAAAAGCGGAGAGGATGGCCGAGGTGTCCCAGTAGACGACCTGGAGCGAGTCAGCCATTCTCGCGGTCCTCTTGCAGGTACTGCTGCGCCATGCCATCGGTAATCCGGACGAGCGGAGGAAGCCCGCCGGTCGCCTGTAATGGTTCGCCGGCCAGCATACCCTGTTCGGTGAGCCGCAGGAGCCGTTCCTCCAGGGGAAGCTCGGTCGCGTGGATAGGAACGATCTTGCCCACTGGCCGTCCCCGGTCCGTCAAGATCACTTCCTGGCCCCGGTGAACCATCTTGATATATTTGCTTAGGCGCATTTTCGCCTCTCTGATACCTACTGTCGCCATTTCGTGTCACCTTCCAGAATCGATTTGCAGTTCATCCACTACCAATGTGGTCATTGTAGTTACTAGATTTGTCAGCGTCAATGGCCCTGCGCACCATAGCCGTTCAGACACCTTCTGCTTCGCAAGGGTCAGGCCGCAGGAGATATCTTCTCCCTTCTTGTATGTCCGCTGATTCTTCACAGAAGGTTCAAGGATAGAGGATAAAGGATAAATGGGTGGGGGGCTGCAGTATACTTTCGCATCATTTGAGCATCTTCCGGAATCGGAGTCTCAAAGACATAGGCGTAGATACATTGGTGTTTCAGGAGACAATCCGTGCATTCCTTGCCTTTAAGGGCACAGACAATACGTCGAAAGGCATGGCCAAAACCACCGCGGAGGGTAGAGCCAAGGTAGGGCGGTAAAAAGATCGCGGTCTTGCATCTGGCAGAAAAAATGAATCTGGAAAAGCAGAATTTTTCCAAGCTGCCGTTCCCTTTTTTACCTAAAATTTATGACGGGGCATTTCATCTTAGAACAGGAAAAGAATATCTCTCACAGAGTTCACAGAGCACACAGAGTTTTAGGCCCAAAATACAAGACTTGCCTTCTCAGCGGCCTCCGTGGTCTCAAGCGACCCAAGGGAGCGGGCGAGAGGTGCCTATTTTTTTACAGGTCTCAGTTTAGAACAAAAAAATGAAAAATGTAAAGTCAGAAATCTCGATGCTCTTCCGCTAATACTTTGATTATGTTCTGATTTTCACTTCGGCCACTTTTGGTAAGTTGGGTTTCGGGGCTCCATCTCTTAACCCAATTTACGTGATTAAGCGAATCAAGGGCCTATTTATAACCTATTGAAAATAAAGCATATTTCTAAATCAAAGTAATAGCGGAAGAGCATCGAAATCTCTAAAGAAGTCTCAATCCCTTCTTAATCAGGTCTCAGCTTAGAACACTCTTAGGCGTAAATCAGGACGCGGAGGGATCTGAAATTGTCTCAATCCCTTCTTAATCAGGTCTCAGCTTAGAACACTTTAGATATTCAGGAGTACACAGAAATACTGGTCGATGTCTCAATCCCTTCTTAATCAGGTCTCAGCTTAGAACTAATAGCCTGCCACCCTTCTTTTGCCATTGCATCAAGTCTCAATCCCTTCTTAATCAGGTCTCAGCTTAGAACGACAGTATCAGAGTTGGAAAGTTTACTGACCACCTGGTCTCAATCCCTTCTTAATCAGGTCTCAGCTTAGAACAGGTGCCATTTTTTTAAAAACAATTTCAGGCTGTTACATAGGCATTTTTTGTAACCTCCATAATGTCTCATTTTATTTTGGTTTTAATTCGTACAAATTCATATTAAAATTGCCAAAATTGCCTGGTATTTCACACAGTTATTCCTTTTTCTGTAACCTCAAGGCTTTTTTGGCCTGAGCGAAAAAGCCAGCAACTGATTGAAATTTAACAAAAATCTCGTCACAGAATGTAAACATCCTTTTCTTTCATAATCTTCCCCTGGCCCAGTATGCTGATACCTGTTTCACAAGCAGCGCATAGGGGATAAACACGGATGCTGTCTTCGCTTTCTTCAATTATTTCTATTAGTGTCAACGTTGACTGAGACCCGCACTTATTTGGTGAAAAGCGCATCTTAGCCCCAAGCTGGTAAACAGTCGTTGTGCTTGCGGCATAGGGTTTGCTGGGTTCACTCCAGGGCCTCTTTTTCCTTT
>PQXE01000127.1 GCA_003194495.1 Deltaproteobacteria bacterium | reverse complement strand
GTAGCCCTTGCATCGCTAACAGCCCTTAAAAGAAATCAAGAATATAAAAGGTGGTTTGAAAACGGGGAACTTGAATTTAAACTGGCGGCATAAAAGGGGGATATTTCTAACCGCACAGGTCGAAAATATTTAAGCAATAAACGTGCCGAACGGTATTGAATCGTGCGGGACTATGCGGCATGGCAAGGCAGCTTGAGGGATTTTCTTGGATACGAAGCAGTCCGTATGCACCTGCCGCCGACTCAGGTCCGCCGGGTATTGACTATTTCCGGTATGGTGCCGGTAAAATGCGGAAAGACACCACGTTACCGAGGCTCCACAGAGCGGCTTTGTCCTGGGACAGTTCTGGTGACCGATGGCAAAGATGTGGAAGGTGTCTTGACGGCCAGCGGCCAGGCGCTCATTTACAACTGGCAGGGCATGGTTGACCAAGCCACCGGCTGCAATACGGCAGTAGAGGTAACCGATACCGAATGTGCCAAAGGCGTGCGTCACGCCTTCAAAGAGAGCTGTGGAGGAATAAACAGTTCAGTCAATCAAACAAGGGACAGTGGTTTGAGGAGATATATTGTGGGCATTCAGAGTGATTCAATCTGATTTGCCCTTGGTCCTGGCTTCTTCTGATGGTCAGTTGGAGTCAGACAATTCGAGGATAGACTGAGACTCTTTTGTATCTCTCAGTGTCAGGAAATTGTTGATGAAAGTGTTTGACAAGGACAACTACAGCACGGTAGCCATGCTGATAATGAATCCGGTGGAAAAGAAGGGGGAGGAGATAATCGTCAAAGGTAATAGGGCGCATTCACACGTTGGGGGAGGGAATCCATACGTAGTTGTTTTGAAAAATGAACATCCAACATCGAATATCGAACGTCCAACATCGAATAAAAAACAAACACCCAACTACCGAACATTCAACAGCTATTTTTGTTTTTTCATCTTTTCCCATTCAACGTTCAACGTTCAACGTTCGATGTTCATCAGTAAATTCTAGGTCCCCCAACATGTGAATGCGCCCAAGGTAATAAGCGGATTATTGAAAAGGCCTTTGGAGTGACCATGGAGAACGATAAGTGTTTTATCCCAACAATCATGTCACGCAAAAAGGACTTCATCCCCAGGATAGGCAGGTTCCTAACTAGCTGATTTCATACAGATACCTTGAGGAATGGGGTCACTCTTTATTCACGCAGCCAGCATAAGCCGCGCTTCCACAATGTTCCAGGGCACTTCCACTTTGCCATCTTTTGTACGGCCAATCAGACCAATATGCTCCAGTCGCTTTACATCTGTGTAAACGTTCTTATAGTCGCGCCCCAGCGCCTTCGCCAGTGCACGAATGCTCATTGCCCCATTTATACGTAGTATTTTCAGTAACCCCCAGCGTCCTGAGGTTAGAGTGCGAAGCAGTGTCTCAAGGTTTTCGAAGTTCAGCCGTTGCTCGGTTTTTACTTTCTCCCCTTGTTCCGCCCTTTTCCATGCATCAATAAAGCCCTTGGCTGTGCTTGCGGAATCGCCGACTCCAATATGGATTTCTTTCGCCATTTCTAATCCCTCCGTGCCTTTTCAATGTCCTCCAGAAAATCTGAAATCAAAGTTTCAACATCTGTAAAACCATAGAGTTCTTCTTGTGCCCCATAGTGCCTGTGATCCCCCTTGCCGCTTTCATTGTCATAGCGAACCACACAGGTCCCGTCAGCGAGTCCATAATAGAGGCGATATTTCAAGCTGTGCGGTCTCTCACCGGTTGTTTCCGGAAGTTGCCACAGGACCATCTCGCGAATAGCACCGTCAGCGTAAATGAATTTTTCCCGATAGATCAGTCTTGCTTGCATTTCAACTATGGTATAGAGTGCCATATGGTAAAGTAAAAGTCAAGGAACAAAAAAAGGTACTATGGGTAAAGGATGGTGTGGGGGATGATCAAAGCCGCTTACGCAAAAAAGACTTTATCCCCAGGATAGGCAGGTTCCTCACGGGCTGATTTCATACGTAACCGTTTACATTCCCTGGCACCGGATTATTTGCTTGGCACATTGGAGCTGTGCTGACAAGAGACGTCCAAGAGTACTGGTTCAAAAGAAAAAGAAATCCCGGCCAATTGACATGAGTTTACTGTCACTGAGGTCTTCTGGTTCCATACCATCAGGAAGGTTGTAGATGAATACGGATGTCATGGAGCACAGGGTCTGGGCAATGGATCGTGCAGCTTTGCGGCCTGGATCATCACCATCGAGCATTAGAAGGACAGCCGGTGCTTTAGAGAGCCAATCCGTCTGGACAGAGGTAAGAGAGGTGCCCAGGAGTGAAACACCCTGCATTCCCGCCTGGGTCAATCTCATTGCAGCCCAGGGACACTCCACAACAACAATCCCCTTGGCTCTGGCAGATTCGGCCCGGTGGGCATTGTAGAGGATTTTCCCTTTGGGAAAGTCCTTTGGAAAACGCCATTTACCCCAGCGGGCAATATTGTCAGGGTAGAGATGGCGGCCGCAATAACCGAGAGGCCGGCCACAGAGATCGTGCAGCCGGACAGCTACTGTTCCCCGAAGGAAAGAGCTGTAGTCTGTAGTTCCGGCCTCATGGTTAATTGCAGTGCTAATAGATATTTTCGGCATCCTTCATATAGGCATAAAAGTAGTTTACACTTTTCGACGAAGGTTTTTAGGACAAACCTATAGAGTCAATCAAAGTGCCTTTTCTTTATGCGGATACTTTAAAGAAAAATTATTGGG
>PQXE01000126.1 GCA_003194495.1 Deltaproteobacteria bacterium | reverse complement strand
TGGTTACAGAGAGTATCGAGAAAGATATTAGCTTTTTCTAAGGTTTTATATATGCACCATGTTGTCTTTAAAGTGTTCTTTGTGGCCTATAATTGTTATGTATCCGTTGAGACTTAACGACCACCCAGAAAAAGACTGTTTATATCTGGAGAAATTGAACAATAGCAAGTTAGCAGTATAACAGTCGACGCATAAAAAGAGCAGGACTGGGGAATGGTAAAGCATGAACGAAGCTGATCTGATTAGTAAACTGCTCAAGATCGAAGGCATTGAAAAGCCAATCAGGGTTGTAGCCTGCCTTATGCCTTCCAACCATGATCTCCCACAAGCTTCACAAAGCGGACACCGCCCATATCTTCATGATGGATTTTACCGTTGGACTTGGTAATTTTTACAAGCACCTGTGAGTATTCATCTCCAACAGGAATGATCAAAACGCCTGGGTCATGGAGTTGATCGATAAGTGGCTGAGGTATAGAGGGAGAACCTGCGGTCACGATTATGGCGTCAAAAGGTGCCTCACTCTGCCACCCCCATGTGCCATCGTCTAATTTGAGCATAACATTTGTGTATTTAAGTTTTTCCAGGATCTTCCTGGCCCCTGGAAGCAAAGCATGGATACGTTCCACGCTGTATACAACCCTGGCAAGCTCAGCCAGAATAGCTGCCTGATACCCCGAACCTGTTCCCACCTCCAGCACTTTTTCATCACCCTTCAGTCCTAACTGCTGGGTCATAAGGGCCACAATATAGGGTTGGGAGATGGTCTGGTTACTCCCGATCGGAAGGGGAAAGTCACCATATGCCTGGTCCCAGAGCGCCTCGTCTACAAAAAGATGCCGAGGTACGTTGCGCATCGCCTCCAGGATACGGGGGTCTTTGATTCCCCTTCGTTCAATCTGATGGGCAACCATTTTGTCCCTGGATATCCTGAATTGGTTATCGGGCTTAGCTTTGGATACCTTGAACATAGTATACACGTTTGACTACCTGTCCTGATTCCAGGACAATTTGCAGACACTCTGCTTCTTCTTTACCGAGATGATGCCCCAGAAAGGGTATGCGTTGCCAGAAGTGCCTGTGCACATCATAATAATACCATTCTTCTTGACCGGTCTGATTTATTCTTGCTGCGTGTGGTGGGCCAAGGAACTCGGATATTTCGGCCTTGGTCTGGCCCTGTTTCACCAGTGAGGCATCTACTGCAAGATATTTCCTGGGCGTGCCTGCGCAGGATGCAAGAAATAATATCAAAGTTCCGATAAGAAAAAGTAAGAGCAAATTGTTTTGTCTGATTTTCATTATGTTCTCATCTTTTAGGTAATTTTACTGAACCATATACAATATCGCAAATCTTTTCAAATAAAAAAGGGGGGTATTTATGAGATGCTCAAAATGTGGAAGAATAAGCTTTGATTATCTTGAAAATTGCTCAAGTTGCGGACAGGATCTGAGGAAAATTTCTGCAGGACTTGGAGGTTTTGCAAAACCAGATCCCGAACTGATCTGGTTCAACATGAGTTCCAAGGCATATAGTATCAAGACTGAGCCAGAAGCTCCTGTTGTAGAGCCCGAAGCTGGAAATTCAGTGGACCTTTCCGAAATTGATGTCTCTGACCTGGCAGATGTTTCCACCACTGACACTGATGTGGAGGAAATCGATTCCAGTGATCTTAAGCCTGTGGCCGATGACACGGGCTTTCAGCAGGCTTTGGATCAGGTCTTAAAAGATGAATGACAGGTGTATCCCTCCCCGGACTTGAAATAACTGTACTAATAGGCTACATATTTTGTAAGCGTTCACAGGGCACCGCATCTGCTTTGTTGTCGGGCACTTGAAGTACAGGGAGTACGTCTGCGTACCCGTACGCCTCGCATCTGCAGCACCCTGTAAACGCTTACAGTTCAGTGGGTTACGGTAAAATGGGCGTGTAATCCCGTGAACGGTTACCATATTTTGGGCACGGGCGGTTAACTCAGTGGTTAGAGTGCCATCCTCACACGGTGGAAGTCACTGGTTCAAATCCAGTACCGCCTACCAATAAAATTAGAGGTAATCATTCACTTCCCCCCCCTGACAGCCAACAGCCTTTTTCGGGTTTCAAAGCACAATCCGTTGAGAATACGCCTTTTGGTGCAACCTTGTCCGCGGTTGAAACCCTGCAAAACCCTGTCGGCTGCCAGGGAGTGTGAACAGTTACCATGTTTGTTGTTATGTTTGCTTTACCGAGCAGGTAAAGGCTTGCATAATATCGATAGCAGCGATGAACATTGGCATATGGGCATCGAGAGGCTGCACATTTTTCTGCTCGCTAATGCCGGTGTACCAATCTATGTCTGGATAAATAAATGCCATGATTGAAGGTATGTGTTACTGCATTTAATGACCAAGCTGAGGGGCTGGGCAACGATAACCAAAAAACTATGTTAAAGATAAAAACTACCGAGCAAATACTGAATTTCAAAAACGGCACGGCTTTGCCCAGTCCCTCTCCAGCGCCTTGTTTGCCCATCTTTACGTCGAAGAGTATGCCTCTTTGTGTGGTGCGCTCTTCTTTTTGGACATTGTCAGCTTTGTCAACTTAATTACCAACCGAAGGGCCTCGTTTACAGCCTTATCATTTGGAAAAGTCTCCATTACATCACTGTCCAATAGGGGATTTAGAAAAAAATAATTTACCCATAAAGGAGTATTATAAAAAAGCAATAGACAATCAGAGCGTAACCTGCTAAGTGTCATAATTAAAAAATTTCATCAAGGAGATTTAATTATGAATCACAA
>PQXE01000125.1 GCA_003194495.1 Deltaproteobacteria bacterium | reverse complement strand
ATCCATTTGCGCAAGGTCTTCTTTCGTTAAATGATCCATTACGCAAGTAGCTTACAATATCAGAAATCATTTGTCTCGAACTATTTTCACTTTTTTCAAAAAAAATCAGGGGGGAGTGAATGGTTACACCGTCAATTGCTCACAATCTTCATTTATCTTCGACCTTCTTGCCATCATGAACCGGCTCTAAAAGGATTACTTAGAAACTGTAAAACTAAAGAGCCCCAAACTCCCCCCAATCGAGCCAATGTCCCATTTGTCCCATTCATGCCCCATTTCTGGCGTGTTTGGCGTATTCATGGCGCGTTTCGTTACATGCCGATGACCAACAAACCCGGATTCGGCCGTTTTGGGTCGATATCCTATACTGAAACCGAATAGCGCCTGCCTCGTTTCTCCCCCTTATAATGAACAACACCGTCCCCGACAAGCCCGTCTATTGCTCTCTTGATTCTTCTGCGATTGATTTCCAGACCAATACGGTCGTGGATATCACCAATGGCCGTAAGCGTTCACAGAGCACCGCATCTGCTTTGTTGTCGGACACTTGAAGTACAGGAAGTACGTCTGCGTACCCTCCGCCTCGCATCTGCAGCACCCTGTAAACGCTTACAGTTCGGTAGGTTGTGATAAAACGGACGTTGTAACCCTGTGAACGGTTACAAATAGAGATACTATGATTCCGCCCAGACTTATTGAGAAGTTACGTTTTAGGGGCTTGTCAAAATCACGGAGCCGAAATCGCCTGGGCACCCAATTAATCATATCTTCAATGAGGTCTTTGGTTATGGTTTTCTGTGTTGGGCCAAGATCGAGCTTAATCATTACCAAGTCTGACTCCTATAACCGAAAAAGTTAAGCTGTAGCTATAGATTGCGGGAAGTCCGGGACGTCGGTGAAATATAAACACTTGATGTTTTTCAAGGCCCTCCTGTTTGAGACTCTTCTGGTATTCATCTGTTTCCATATCCCTTTGTTCGCTTGGCATTGCCATATTTTCCAAATCTACCGCCCATGGATACTTCCAATCTTCGCATCAGACTTATTCAACATAGTCAATAACGCTCTCACCTCATCCCGCTTCTTGTCCCGTGTCAATGGCTGACCCCATCTTACCCCTCTAAAAACCCTCTGCATAAACAGCCGGTTGTTCATTGGGATACTGCTGAAACACATGCAGGTAAACCTCATCCACTTTGCTTCCAATTTCTTCTTCCGAGTAGCTTTTCGGCAACCCGGTCCTTTCGTTCCACAGGAAATTGGCAATTTCAACTTTTACATCATCTCGTGTTGCCTGCTTCTCGCGCCAATTATCAATTCTTAATTTTTCTGACTTCAACTTCAAGAGAAGCTTTTGGGCGACTTCTTTGATTTGTTTAATGTCCCGGCTAGATAGATCCGGCTTGACCAGGAGATCGAAAATCGCAAGAGACTCTTCATCAAGTCCTTCTTGCATAGCGCGCATAGATTCTTCATCCAGGGAATCGACAAACCTAAGCAGTTCCTCGAAAGTGTTTTCTATGGTGACCTTGTCTTTTTCACGGTTGTATTCCTCAACGATTTGTTCAAAGTGCTTCTGAAAATCCGTCCGGAGAGGATTCTGCTGGATCATCCGGTGAAGTCTCTGTTCGATTGCATATTTGAGATTTTGCGCCATTGTATTTTTTGCCGGTGTGCGTTCAAACTCCTTTATATCATTGAGGCGGAAATTCCGCAGATCGAGAAAAGCAACTATCATATCGATTGCCTTAGCCAGATCACTAAGCAGTTCCTCTTCCGGTTTGACCGGGTCTACTTCGGGTTGTGGCTTCTCGCCATTGATAACACCGGTTCCCTGATATCCCGCGAAGGTGGCAAGCGCCTTGCGCAGGTTTTTGAGGATTCCGCAGTAATCAACGACAAGTCCGTTGTTTTTCCCCTCGTGCCCGCGGTTTGCCCGCGCAATGGCCTGCATGAGCGTGTGCGCTTTCAATGGCTTGTCAAGATACATTGTCGAAAGACTCGGCACATCAAAACCGGTCAACCACATGGCACATACGATGACGATCCTGAATGGATGCCCTTCCTTTTTAAATGCCTCGTCAACGTCGATGAGTTTCCCGTCATTGGTTTCAAACCCTTCTTTTATGAGCTTGCGATGCGGCGTGATGTCCAGCCCCTACTTTCGGAATTTGTCCACCTCTCCCTGCTCTTCGCTGACAACCACTGCCATAAGGGTCTCTTTCATCCACTTGATTTGCCTGCGACGGTATATCAATTCCTGCTCATCCGCAGCTTCGATACGTCCTTTTTCAAGCTCTCGAATTTTTTTTGCCCAGCACTTCTCAATGAGTTCATACATTCGCGCGCAGGTGATCTTATCGATGCACACAAACATGGCCTTGCCGGATTCCCACGCCGTTGAGTAATGCTCCACAAAATCACAGTCTATCTGATTAAGGCGTTTTTTGCTGGTGATGATATGGTAGTCCCGTTTGAGTTCCTTCTCCAGACGCTGTGCCACATCGATGTCTTCGATCTCCAGCTCCTCTAATTTCTCAGCGATTCGTTCATTCAGGTCGTTTTTTGCCACACACAGCTTGTCACCCCTTGCATCGTAATAGAGAGGTACTGTGGCCTTGTCATCCACGGCACGCTTAAAATCATAGGTTGAAATATAATCGCCGAAGACACGCCGGGTTATTTGATGCTCTTCCGCTATTACTTTGATTTAGAAATATTTTTATTTTCAGATAGTTACAAACCGGTCCCTCAAGCGCCTATTTGCGTAATCACGTAGCTTAGTTTGAGGGATATGGTCGCAAAATTC
>PQXE01000124.1 GCA_003194495.1 Deltaproteobacteria bacterium | reverse complement strand
AGCCTGTTTGATAACCTGTCCGGCTATTGGTTCAGGATTCAAGACTCTCTTTTCCCCTGGATGGAAGAGAGAGTTGGCGAGTTGACTAATAAGCAATTACAACTCGTAACTGCCCTGGAAATTATTCATATAGAGGCCTTTATCCAAAATTGCGTCGGTTTTCCAGGACGGCCTCTTGAAGGTCGGTTGGGATAATGCGCCGCATCATACACAAATGGAGAATTTTCCGCACCACAAACATATAGGTCTGAAAAAAAATATGCAGCCATCTACGGAGACTCGCTTGGAAGAGGTTATGAGAGTTATTCAAAAAAAGAGTTAGCCACTCTGGAGAAATAGGCTCTGCCCGCCTGCCATTGCAAAGCACGAGCGGGCAGGATTTCACGGGATAAATATTCTACACTTCGCGAAAAGAACCCAAGGTTATTTCGTCTGTGTCTGTGGCTAATTGAAACAAAATGCATATACTCCTTGTCACTGACGCCTACCCACCTGAAATCCGCTCTGCGGACAGAGCAGGCTGGGTAAAGATGGATGCCTGAAGGCGAGGATGGCTGGATGAATAGGATGAATCCCTGCGGGATTGGACGGAAAAAACAAAATGGATGGAGGACACCCATGGTTTATTCTACCAGATAGCTTTTACATGGAGATATTCTATAATTTTTCTATCTTTTGTCAAAAGCGTTAAATTATGAGTTCTTGCAGTGGCCACAATTATTCGATCGGCCGGGTCTTTATGGAAATCGCCAGGAAGATTGCATGATTCCATCGCTATTTCAGGCGTTAACTCAATTACCCTTAAACCGCTATTACCAATAGCATTGTTTAGCCAGCACTTCGGATCAATTTTTACATTTATGCGTCCTTTGGTCACCATCATTGCAAATTCCCATATGGAAATCGAGGCAATGGCACGTTGATCGGTTTGTGTTTTTTTAATCAATTTTTTAACATTATCGGACAGTAGCTTCGTTGCGCTATGCGACCATATCCAGGTATGCGTATCCAGCAGAATCATAACTTAATCAAGTTCCCATGCGTCAGGATCAATGACTGGTTTGGTTAAATCGCCAATAGTTTCAACAAGACCTTCCATACTGCCAAGGAGAGGATCCTTTTCGTTCTGCCGCGCAAAATGCACCAGCTTTGCAATCGGCTTGCCTCGTTTGATGATAACCACCTCCTTGTGCGTTATATTGACCTGGTCAAGGATCTTAAAGCAATTTGCCCGGAATTCTGCGGCATTGATTTCCATTTATTGATTACCTCCCGATATAACTGTGTACAGTTTAATATGTACTTATAGGAAGATCAATCTTTTTTGGGAAAAACAGATGGGTGGATGCTAAATAAAATAGGGGATGAGTTCCTTCGGGAACATGTGCAATGTTCTATTGACCCTGTCTGGATTATCACTGCGTATGACCCAACTTTGAATTCGGATAAACAGTATTGCTCTCGTCCAGAATGGCAGAAGGCACGTCGGCGTAAGTGGCAGAAGGAAAAGCTTGCCACAGATAAGGCATATAGAGCCAATCAGGCTGATTGTCAGAGGGCCTGGAGTCAAAGACATCCTGAGTTCCTGATATGAAAGTATTCGGCGATATATTTGGAATGGATTTTATCCCTCATCACATCGGAGATGCTGACAGGAAAGGAAAACTGCGCGTTTCTCGGTAAGCCACCTCAGGCTCTGCTCCACGACAACAAACCGATCTATAGCGACAAAAAGCTGCACGATGCCGTAGAAAAGACCACCAGGATGATTCCTGCTACTCTGAGACGTCCTGGGAACAAGGCTATCCTGGAAGGTGGATTCGGCAAATTTGAACAGGAGGTAGGCCGCATCCATCTGGATGACAGCAGCGAGGAGGCTTTGAAGAAGAGTGCTGTTGCCGAAATTCTCAGGGCCTATACTGCGGGGAGCGATCACGCGGGACGTGCTGAATTTGACGGCAAGAGCCGGCAGGAGGTCCTGCGCAATGCCTGCCCGGATCCTGACAGGGAGCGAAGATTCATTGAGCAACTGCATGCTGATCACAGCAAACCGCGCAAGGATTGCCTCCCTACCCGGGAAGTAGCTCGAAAACTCCTGGACAAAGGTTTTGCCCTTTTTGGAATCGAAGGTCTGGACCCGCAGGGTAAAATCCGAGAGTGGCTCAGTGTACGCTTTGGCCCGGAAGCCATTCGCCAGGGACTTGCGATCTTTGGCACCAAAAGGGATAAAGGACTCCTGCGTAGCAACATGGCCCACCGCTATCTGGTAAAGGTGATCCAGAATTGCCAACATGAGATTGATCTTCGCCGTCAGAAAGAGCTGTTACGGGAATTTGCCGAAACCGAGCACAATGCCTGGCTCCAGGATCTGATACCGGACTACGAACTCCTGAAGGCCGAGTGCGATGGCTCCAGCCCCGAAAAGGATCTCGACTTTCGTGTTAGTGAGAATGCCGTATTCGGCTGCCTGTTTTTACAACAGGCCTTCTGGGAAAACAAACTGAAGGCATTGCTGAAAGATCGACGTGACCGGATCGCTGCCGTCTGCAACCATGTACGGCGTCTGTTCGAAGCCACTTGGGAAGACCGTTTTCAACTGATGAGCAAGTTAATCGCCTGGGAATATCAGATTAGCGGATGAGCCTGGGAACAGTTGCTGTGGATAAATAAATATCCACTCAACCAGACAACGGACAGTAGTTTGAGAAAATATCTTATGGGTATTCAGACTCGACTTTGGCTATTTTGTGATAGCCTGTTGATGAGGCGCGGTTATGTTTTTTGGCCATGATCATCGTTTCGGCCAGTAGCATCATCGAACGATCTATAGCATCAGATAATAGACTGAATTTAAATAATTTCTTATGAACTTGCCAGAACACCGATGCCGAAATGGCCTAAACGATGATC
>PQXE01000017.1:23415-56794 GCA_003194495.1 Deltaproteobacteria bacterium | reverse complement strand
GGTCCCGACCAGATTCGCCTAACTCGATTTCTGTACGTCGCCCCGTACATTTGCGTTACCTTTCCGTAGAAAAGCGGCCTCCTTCAGGATATCCGTTACCGGATATCCCTTGCCATAACGCTGCACCCTTCGCCTCCATCAGGCTGGGTCTGGGACTTGCTCATTATAGCCCGAGCTTGCTATAATGACCTCACCCTTAAGAACGTGTGCCGTGCCCGGCACACAACCACCGCATTAAGGCCGACCTCCCTATGGTCGGCGGCTTATGCGGGACGTTCCCAGCGACTGCGTCGCCGGGAATCGCGGCGCTGACTATGTCCAGCACCTTGTTCTGGCGCCTTGCGCCAGAACAAGGCACTGGACCCGGCTGCGCTTCTCGGAGACTCAGAGTACAAGCACCCTGAGTCTCCTGCGATGCTCGCGGGTCAGCGCCGCGATTGGGCATAAACAAAAATCAGCCTAGGACATGAAGATTCAGATAATATTTTTTATCCTCAGAAATGGTTAAGTGGCCCATTTCAGTCAGTCTTTTTAAATCTCGTCTTGCTGTCTGAGTAGTAACTTTGGTGTATAGGATTGCAAAAGGATTTTTCTCTAACAAGTCCTTCAAAGTGAAATTGACAGGGTTATCTAACAACAAAGAAAGCAAGTCAAATTGTCGTTTAGTAATCGCCTTTTGTTGTCTCTGGAAAGTATATAAGTCTCTGAGTGTAAATTTTCTAATAAAATAGATTATTGAATTTTTTATACCCTTAAGACTCTCGACTGAGGCTGTTAGCATGAACTCAATAAATGGAGTGACATCTTTTTTAAGTTTTATGCTTTTTGAAAAAGCTATGTAATAATCATCAACATTTCGATAGTAGTAATTAGAGAGCTCTTTGGGTAAATATTTTATGTTTGAAGTTTGAAGAAGCAAGGCTTCTAAAATCCTTGCGGTTCTTCCATTGCCATCCCAAAATGGATGAATAAGGCAAAAGTGATAATGAGCTAATGCAGCTCGCAAAAAAGGATCAATAGCAATAATTTCTTTGCTGTTGATCCAAGCAATGAACTGATTCATTAGGTTTTTGATATCATCTAGTATTTTAGGAGGAGTGTATTTCCCCCCATGGGCTTTATCTCCAACATAAACCAGCCCATTACGATATTGTCCTGGCACATTGTTTTCATGCGGAATATCGTGGGTAATAATTTTATGTAGTTCTTTGATAATTTTTTCTGTCAAAACAAAGGGGGTACCCGATGACTCAACGCCAGACAACCAATTATAGGCCTTTATTAAATTCTTAATTTCTTGTTTGTCTTTTTGGGTATAACTCTCAATATCTTCACCCTCGGCAATTCTTTTAACATCATCGCCAATGATTGGATTTCCTTCAATCATAGCAGTACCAGAGATTGAGCTATACATGATATTAGGTTCCAGATGAGAAGACATTTCGGGTAAAATCGGAAGATCAACAACAGTTTCATTCAGCACGATAGCTCGTACAAGAAGATTGTTAATTTTAGCCTCGTCGTAAATATCACAGAAATAAAATTTGCCAGATTTAAATGTCATAAATTCTTTCATTATGCCTTCCCATTTGACTAAGGTTGCTTCAAAGCTTTGAATCCCAATGGCTTTGAGCAGCCCCCATGGTTACCGCAAGCCGGACAGATAAACCCGTCTGGCCACCGAATTTCACGCAAGTACTCAAAACAAGCTTTTCCACTTTGGAATCTTGTAGAAAAATCTAAAATATCAGAGGCATAACTCGTTTCCATAGGCTGCCAGTTTAGCCCAAGCCACAACCTTAGTCAAAAGGGAAGGCAAGTCATTATATTAACCATTTACTTATGAACGTCCCCAAGTTTGTTTTAATCAACAATTGGTAGATCTCGTATTTCTAATTCAATCTCTATGGATTCTTCTTTCTCGACGAGTTCATAGCGTTCGCCGAAAGTCTTAAATCCAGAAGCCGTTACTTGGACCTTAATTTTTCCACGGGGAATAACCAGCAAGACAGCGACACCTTTGCTGTTTGTTTTAGCTGAAAATTCTTGACCGTCGCCTGATTTCACAAAAACATTGGCACCTTGTATTAGGACAAGCTCTTCATCGCCGCCTTGCGCCTTGACAACCACTTTGATGGTTGTATTCTGCGCAGTTTCCAGGGCCGCGGTATCCTGTGTAACCGTCTCATTTGCTTCTTCCGCCGAGCTATGTTGATCGGCTAGCGTGTCGTTGTCGCTGTGCTGGGATTGTTGGGCAGTATGTTCTGTTCCATTGCCAATATTCGCACTTTCTGCGCTAGCGCAGCCCGCCAGCCCGATTGACTTCAAAACCAAAATGATCATTGAAACCGTATGAGTAAACATTTTCAGCATAAATAGTCCGGTTGTGACAAGATGGCCTTATATAAAAAGCACAGTAAACGGATTGAGTAGCTCTTCATTGTGGCTTGCTCAGCATTTTTCGTGTACGTACGAGTTCATGAACAACCTCGTCGTAATAGGGCTTCTCTTTAAGGCTGGCACGCGAACCCGGAAAGTAAACCAGCGCTAATTCCGCACTTCCGGATTCCCATCGTCTTAACACGATCGCGACGCGTTGTCCTTTTGAGAGACGTGTGTTGTCTATCATAGGAAAGTCGAAGAATCCGACATTAAAGGTAAAATCGGCTTCGACTTTGTCTTCCATCCAGATTTCTAATCTGACGCGTAGCTCTTTTTTGTTCTGGTCGTAGTCGAGCACATCGACAATGAAAAGGCGATTTGGCCCGCAGGAACCCATGTCCGCCGAAGTGAACCGGAGTGTCTCATCGAGTAATTGGATACCTTCGGGATTGTTTTCCAAGTCTTCAAAGAACACAGTCATGGGCCGAACAACACCAACATCTTCTAGTGCGCCAATTTGTTTATCCGCTACCTCACTGCCGACTTTTTCTAAACGTCTCTGTAGGATTATACGCTCGTCTTCCGGATTGTTTTGGATATTTTCCTCCACATGTTTAAACAAAGGACCGAGATCGATCACATCGTGGAAGTTATAAGCGATTAACTCCAAAGCAAGGACTTCCTTCTTGTCTTCCAGCCTGTTTTCCGGTGAGTTGGATTCCAGGAAGGCTTTTATAATAGCATTAAACATCTCCTTTCGAAGGTCGCTATCGGCTTTCTCCCGGTTGCTCATAAGTTCGGCATAAAGCCGAATGTTGGTTTCCGTTGTTTGTTGTCCCTCTAAGTATTGTGAACCGAAGAATCCGACAAGGGCTATCGATAAAGCCGCCAGCAAACCGCCTACAGGTCTGAGAACAATATCCCATTTGTCCCAGGTGTCCTTTTTCCTCCCCGGTTTGTTCCCGGTGTCCTTTTCGTTCGCCATTGTTATCTCCTGCGCAGGACGTAACAGTCGCTCTGCCTGATCAACTCGAAGTCATAGCGAACCGGGTCCCGGTAGGAATTAATCGGATGTCCGGCTCCGGAAAAGCCAGGAAGCTCAAAAGAACAATTGCCGGTCTCGTTAACATAGATGCTGTAAGCGCCACGCTCATTCGTCGTTCCAGGATAGGCTCCTTGAGCACAGGTAATCTGAATGGACACCCCATGACCGACGGATCGGCCGTCTTGCCTCAAAGTTCCATTGATTTTTCCTGCATAGGTTGCCGGTGGGAAAATTAAAATGGTTAACAGGACGAAAGTGCAGATCTTCATAGCGTCCTCCTTGAAGTTTATTAATCGGATCCCATTCTCACGAGATTATTCCACCTTGTCAAGTTCATTCAGAAAAAACGCTACCACTTTTCGGTGAGGTGTCTTTTCTTGAAGGGTTAAAACAACCGTCAAAGGTCTTCAGAGATCTGTGCAGGCCTTTTCCCACTATTTTTCCAAAAGATGCTTGAAAGCGGGGAGCCACCAGCCGATGGCATATAAATCCAAACCAGTTATGATGAACAAAGGCCCTGTCCTCCGGAGTCATCCAGCCAAAATAAAGGTGGTTCAATTCGTCGTTATAAGCGGAAAGATCGCACCTCACTAAATTTTGTTCCTGCCAGCCGGCCAGGCGAAAATCGCCGAAAGAGTGTTGCTCCATTGGTGTGGCGTCCGACTCAATATCCGGTGTTGTCCTCTGACGGCCTTCCAATGCAGGATAACTAATTCGTGCATCAACTTGTACATCTAGATCAAAGGGAAAATCAGGTCCCATGGTAGCAGTAGAATCTTTAAGGTATAACCAAGTACTATTTCCAATTCTTTATTAATTTACGTCGGAGATCTTCAGCGACGGCAACATCGCCACTAGTGTTGACGGTTATGTTCCTGAGTGGCGCGTAATGATGCTCGACGCCCTGTGGTGGGAGAGCAAGTGGAGCATCCACCGGACCAGGCCATTCAACATCGCCCGTGGCGGTACGAGCCGGAATCAGCCAGTAATCACCGGTCTCATACACATAACTGTTGTTTCCATCGTCGGGTGTGGGAAACTGAATCTCCACGCCGTCCTCGAGTGGAATCCAATCCGATTCTCCATTGCCTTCCTTCACAAGTAACCCATTCAAATCGCCATCTTTTTGATCCCACCGGCGCAAATATGGATGTTTATCTTTATCGGTCCCGACAAGCGAATCCGGTGGATTTTTCAAAGTCACTTGTAAGTTTTCCGGGTCGATTTCTTCAATTTGCAGCAGCGCATCCGCTCGGTTTCGTAAAATATAATCGTCGTCAACAATCTCAACCCAATCATTCGGCTTTAGACCAAAGCGACTGTCACGACCCAGGTGCTCAAGTGTAACAACTACGTCATTGATATCCATGATAGGGAAAATCACCGAACCGTTTTCGCGCGACCACTTGAAGGTCGTCCGGTTAGCATCCCCCTTAGCATAGCCATCCTCATGAATCTCTACGCGGTAAAGCTGATTCTCGGCACCGCGATAACTTGCTTCCGGTGAGGTCAAACAAGGATCTGTATTGTCGTCTGGCGTCTTCTTGGCTCTGGCCTTGAGTAGTCCTGAGCCTGGCTTCCCTTCCTTGGCAATCGTCACTGCTGTTAGGAACATGTCATAGTTCGATTTAAGTTTGTTGGGATCAATATCACTACCCTCGAAGTTATCATGGTTTATCACCTTCACCTGCCACACTATTTTTGCACGTGTAGCTGTATCAGGGCCACCAAGGGCTTTTTCCCTCATATAGTCATCTTCTACATAGCTGAGATGACGTTCCCAGACATCGAGGTAAACAAGGTAATCTCCTTCAGCTAACGATTCCTCCAATTCTTCCGGTGTAAACGGTAAATCGGGCTGTATGCGAAAAGTAAGATTCTCGTCATCATTCTCGCAAAGAATCCCATTAACATAGTAATGGCCTGGGCCGATATCGAAAGTAGATCCATTTGCAATGATCTCAAAGCCTTCTCCCGGATTCCCATCGACGGTACGTGGGGCACCATGGGGTCCCATTAAATCCGTGCCGAACTTCCGAAAATAGTACAAGAGAATCGAAACCTGCTCGTTCCAATCGGCATCCAGTTGCACCCGCCCTTGTTGCATCAGCACGCGGGAAAATTGTCTTATTGGATCGAACGTGTCCCGTGTAAAATCGCCCCTGAACTCTCCGCGCATTCCTTTTGTAAATTTATCGTCGTACATGTTGTCCTCCTAGCTCGATACAATAATGCCGATATCCATTCGGGCAGGTAAATACTCGTCCAAGCGAACACTCAAATTTGCCATCCGTTGAGGTTGAAACAAATCGTGAAACACACCCATTTCCGATTCGTCGTCAGCACCTCTTTTGATCTCTTGGGCGCAATAGTTTGATAGCTGGCAATATGTTGGTGTGCTATAGCGCACACTGTTGAATATTGGGCGAACACGTGTTTGTTCCAGTTCCTTCTTGTCATCCTTTTCCGCTTTGCTAATCGCACCGTTGTGGTAAGCTTCAATAATTGGGGCTATGACCAGATCGGGCTGGCATCGGTAGCAGCGCGGCGCGCGCGATTCCGGGATGACATAACAAAAACGCAAACACCCTTTCTGACGCCTGGCAACCGTGACTCGTCCATCAAAAATAGTATTTTCACCCAACTGGATGGCGTGGGCATGTATCTGCCCGAATACCGTGCTGCGCAGGATGGTCAGACAGGCGTGTGCCACCGGGCAACCCGGAGCCCCGAAAGCTTCGAGTTCGGGATGGGTCGCATCGAGGACGCTGTCACTGATGCAGACCCGGATCGGATCGAGGCGCACCTCGGCGCCAATGCCCCGGCATCGGGCCATCGTCCCCTCATCATCGGTTAAGCCCTCCTGTATTTCCCCGTGAGGTTCTCTATCAGGTACATAGATGGCCGGATCGATCTGGATCGCACCGATAATGGAATACTCTATTTTCACACAAACATCGGGGCTAAAAATTTCCAGGCTTGGCTCAGTGTAACGTTGCGGCTCGCAATCGCAATCCAGAGTCCACCCGGGAATTAGTGTCGAATGGCGAATGGTTAGTTCAGCCAGATCGCCCATTATCTGTACACCGCGTCCGGTAACCATCACGCCATCGAGTGTAAAGCGGCTGCCTTTATTGCCTGTAACGGTCAGAGCATCGGGTTTGCTGGTCTGCCAATCGAGAAGTCGGATAATCGGGCGCGTTTGGTTGGCCACGCGCAGCTGGAGGCTTTCCTGGCCCTCCTTAAATTCGATATTGATGGGCTCGACATAAACGCCGCTGTCGGTGATCTCGATCACGGCGTCCGCAACAGTCTCAGAATCCATTCCCCATTGGTCCAGAGCCGCATTAATGGTTTCAAACTGTTCATCTCCGCCGACCAGGTAAAGGGTATATCCGGTTGGCTGAGAAATCGTTCGCTCATATTCGCCACCCCCGAGGTCCGTACTAAACCCATAGTGGTAGTTGACCCACACGCCGTTTTTCGGTAACTGCCGTGTTGGAAAGGCGATTCGTCCGAGTACAGGGTCGACTGCGATCGTTCCCCGGCGCGGAAGATACTGCCAGTCGCTCAAGTCCGCAGGGACAATTCGACTCTCAGGGATGGCTTCCCGGACGATTCGCCCTTCCCGTTTGACACCTTTCCAAATTCGCAAACTCTTGTCAGGGCCATAGAGTTGAGCTTTGTGATCCTCAAACAGACGTCGTCTGATGGGGACAGGTAAATTAAATTCATCCGCAATATGGGTCGGATCAGGCTCCGGCTCCGGAAGCATGAAAAGGGGACTATCATTGCCAAGGACGCTGAAAGTATAGCAATGCGGCCCCACCGCTTCCAGGCAGTAGGCCGGTGTCTCTGTCACGGCATATGATTTCAACCGCCATACAAATACACCAATGCTTGGGATGTTATGTCGCCCTTGTGAACGAAATGAGTTGATCCGCCGCACATCTACCGTGTGAGCGAACCTCTCGAAGGGGCTATCGATCAGATCCAGCCACGAGCCCTTACGAATATCAACTGTTTCGCCTCGATCGAGACACAAATGGTTGAGGGACTGTGTCCAGCCCAGCAGCGTGTAAAATTCCACTGCCCGCGCCGACCAACCGGCGACGTCGTTGGCCAGCAATTCCAGCAACGCAAGGGTGCCTTTACGCCGGCGGTAGCGAATCGTGTTGGCGACTTCACGGCGTGGGATGAGGATCTTATTGCGCAGCCTACCTTGGGGCGTATCCACGGTCGACGGCTCGCCGGCTTCGTGAACGGGTTCATAGCCGATCAATTCACCAATATAAGGAACAACCCAGTCCTCGCAGGTTTCGATAAACCAGTTCTCATAGAGCTGCCGGATATCGTCTTCAACCAAGTTGACTTGCTCGGTGATGACCCGCAACAATGCCTTTAACGGTTCACCTTGCTCGGCGTCCTGTATCCGATAGATCGGAGGCAGCAATTCGTACAGACGATCTTCTCTCGAATCTTTCATGGCGATCTCACTCGATTCGGTTTAGAATTAAGGTTTCGGGTACGTCGGGCGTCAGAAACGCGAGCTGGGCAGGGCGTATGGCTCCTTGTTCAAAGTCTGCCAGATTGACCCTCAGTCGTGCTTCAGGCCGGTTCATCTCATCGGATGCACTAATCAATTCCTGGACCCGGCTGGCGATCTCATCAGGGGTCAACAACCGTCGTTCGCCGGGTACTATCTCGTCAGCCTGCTTTTCCGGGATGCCGCCTAAAGTATCCACATCCACGTAGGCCAAACCACGCACGGCCTGCATGACGCTGATGACCTCGCTTAACAATACGTCCTGTCCCAGTTCCCTGGACTCGAAGCCAAAGGCGTCCAGCAGTGCATCACGAACCCGCAAGACCACGGGCTCCCATTGGTAATCCGGCAGAATACGCACGCGGGCGCTTATCACGATCATCATCAATTCCCGCACGGCAAGCCGGATCGGTTGGAACGGATCACCAAAATCGTGCAGGGCCTGACGCAGATTCATGAAAAGATCGGAAGTTTCATCAATGGGGATGTCGTCCGCGCCGGCAATGGTGACATGCACGATTTGGCGACGGCCATCGGTCATTTCCACCGCATCGGCCTTGCCGATGCCGGCATAGAGGCGAGCAAAGTCTTCGTAATCCCGTACCGATACCAAGCGGTCCAATGCCATTACCGCCAGCGGTGCGCTCTTGCGCGCCTGATCGCGGTTCTCTCTATCGGCCCCACCGGATGCCCGCAGCGGATTGATGACCTCCTTCACCCCCAATGGCTTGGTTACTAAAAGGGAGACCTGTTCGGCCTTGACATTGCCGGGCTTTCCAATGCCATTGCGATATTCCGCCTTGATGTTCTCGACCCCGGTCGGCAACCGGGCGCCTTCCCTGCCATTGCCAAAGGTGACTGTTGTTTTGTCTTCATCGTCGGTCTTGGTGATAAAATTACGATCGGTTGCCCGCAGACCGGCAAGGGAATCAGCCTCGTGCCATTCAATGTCATTAACAATCAGCTTCAGGGTGCTGTCGACACCGGTTGGATTGGATGCAGACACATAGGTGAGGGGGAACTGTTTCAATTCGAATGCCTGCATGGCCTTGCCGGCGTCGCCGCTTCCCAATACTTCCTGGCGTGTCTCGCCATGCGTGGCCTTTGCAACATTACCGTAAATCGTAATCGTGTCACGTTTGAAGCAATATTGAAGTTTTTCGGCCAGCTTGATGAAAGTGTGTTTTTTTTCGTCGGCTCGTGCCTGGTTGTGGTCAGGATAAGCAGTATTCGTCGCCGCCCTAAAAACATCTTGAGTCACCGATGCAAGCATCGCCAGCTCACTGAACCTGACGCCACTTGTGCCCTCTATTTCACGTTCCCCTGAAACGATGATCCAGCGGCCCGATTCCAGCCCTTCATAGAATCCGTCAAGTTCAAGCAATTCGTCAGTACCGCCACAAACTGGGGCCTCGATTGGCTCTTCGGCAAGTTCCAGTTCTTCGGGCTGAGCATGGACCGTTGTCGAACGGAGCACATGAAAATCATCGCCTTTAATAACATCTGACGGAACATTTAAGTTATCACTTATCTTTATCCATCTCGCATCATGCCCATCCAAAAAATCTATTTCAATACTGGTAGTTGGCGCTGAAGCACCATATTTTGATCGATTTTGAGAGGCGTTAACGTTATTTACCTTAACAATATAGGTCTTTTTATCAGTTAATCGACTAGTTTCTTGAGTTTCAATAATCATCCAACTGCCAGACAGAATACTGTCATATGGTGCGTCAAGATAAATTTTGTCTTCTTCTTCGTGGGCAATCTGAGTACCTACCACAGCAGCAACTCCCATACCCGTCCCGATTGTTTCAATTATCGGCCAGTCTCCTCCATCACCTATTACTCCTCCATCAACCGGGATTGTGGTTTTCCTCGGAATATTGTGGCCGAACAAAGGCGCTTTAATTTTAAATGCATAGACTTTTATGTTGCTATGGGATGTAGGTATGGCATTCGCCGCCGCGGTCGCCAGGGTATCCCGCAACACGGGCGCAAAGGTGCTCAATGTCCTATAACCTGCCTCACCCTTTTTTTTAAATTGATCCCCAAGCTTCCTTTTTAATCGCAATGAACTGGCAGGTTGTAGAGATGGGGGGCGGGTGAGGTCTTTGATTAATCGAACTTCGGAATTTTCCTCGACCATAGAAAAGTGATCAGGCGCAGCACCTATAGGCCGGCCTTCGGCCACCGAAATTGCCATTTGCAAAGTTACCAGTGTGCGGTCAGCCGTAGCATCCGGAGTGACCTCTTTCACACGGTTGAATTCCGGCGTACCCGTTCCGAAGCTGATCAGCAACGGATCATTTGGCTTTAAATTCGTGGTAATGCCTTTGAGATAAACTCTTGGCCCTTGTACTAAAAAGTTTGGTGATCCGCTTTGGATCGAAGTTGCGCTTTGTGGCCGTGTCATGCGCGGCCTGAGGTTATTCCACTTCGACCGGGCCTTCAAATCCTCGCTGATCTCAAACGATTGCGGCAACTCATCCGGTCCGGGAATACTTTGAGCCCGGCTGCCGGCTGGAATGATGACTTCATCGGTCATCTTTTCGTCAAGGGTATAGGCCAAAAAAACGCTTGAAGATACACCAGGCCGAAGCTTGTAACCCACCAGACGAGCCAGTTCTAATATCGACCGTCGTTCAGTCGCGGTACGCAAATAACCTTCGTTGGCGATACGCTCCTGGTAGAACGTCAGCACATCGGCAACCGTTGCCCAGGCATCCAGCAATGCGATTGACGGATCAGCGGCATCTCGTGTCGTCAAACCGGATAGTTCCGGATAATCGCGGCTCGACAAACGCGCCATCATTGTCTCCAGAAAGCTGACATGCGTACCGATTCGATAGACAAGTTTCGACAGACCCGGCCGGTTGGCGGTCGCCAACGGCGTGACGGCATCAACACCTTCACAACAACCACAGGCGTGGCTATCAAGAATTTCCGGGTAGCAGCAATCAGGACATTTTGTTTTCATCTTCCACCTCGCACATCCAGTGTCAGTTTGCCGTTTTCCGGAACGCTCGGATCGCTATCCAACCGGGCAATTTCAAAAGGCCCCAGCGGCAATACGCCATTTTCGATCTCTTGATTGGCAGGTTCATTGAATCGTTGCAGACGAGTTACCCGAACGCTTTCGATACCCTCGATAGCCTGGGCGGCGGCCACCAGCTTGCCCAGATAGACCCCCTCGCCAAAGGTCAAATTGTCGGGATGGAAAAAGCCCCTGCGTCCGTCCGGCAAGGTGCGGTTGCTGAGCAAATCAAGCAATGCGGCCTTGATGTGACCGCGCAAATAGTTCGGAAATACACACACCAGCATCTCGATATCCAGCGGCACCCGGCGTGCCGATTTCACCACCAGGTCGTGACCGATACGGCGGTACCGATGTAACCGCCGGACAATTGCATCAAGCAATTCCGAATCTGCTTCCTCTTGGCCGAAGGGGTCGACAGCCACCAGCACCTCGTACCAACTTCCGGTCCAGCGCAGTTTCGCAGCGGCGCGCTGCACCTTATCTTTGAATTCGCGTTGTACAATAGTGGCATAATCATCTGCGATGATGGCTCGCTGCAGGTCCTTACGAAACATGTGCGGTGCGAACAACTTGACCTCGGCCATCGGTTCGGCTGCCGTTCCACCCTGTGCAGACAGAGGATTGCGTACCCGCAGGGTGCTACCGCTCAACTGAGTTTTGCGCAGGACCATGTGCGAGATTGCTTTGGCACCGACGTTGCCCGTCACCCCATTACCAACGCGGTAGCGGGCATGGAAGGTCATGCCTGCGTCCGGCTGTTCGCCGGATTCATCATCGCCAAACCGTAAATGGGCGCGGCCATCGTTATCCATTTCAGCAACAAAATGCTGATCGTCGCGGCCACTGCCGAGCAAATCGGATCGCGGCACCCACCTGGTGTCACCGGACCGCGCAGGGACGCCATCCAGCGAAATTTGCGGCAACGCCAGATGAACATCCTGTATGAGCGCTCTTGAAGCCGGTGTGCCGGGTGCCAGTGGCTGGCTGAACGTCATGGGCATGTATTGCAAGTGCGGCCGATAATACCCTGGAATAACGATAGTATCGGATAGAACTCCTTCCCCTTTGCAGCATTCGACGGATTCGCCGACCGGCACGCTGCCCAAATCTTCATCCCTGGTTTGACCATGGTCCACCAGGATGACATTTCCCCAGGCGATGCTCACATTTTCAATGATCTCGCACTCAGGTGCCGGGCCAAGGGATGACAGGCAGAGTGGGAAAAGCAGCGCATCCTCCGCGGCCCAGACGATTTCGACCACGGGCTGACCGTTCAGTGGATCAATGCCCGCCTCAATCTGGGTTAACCGCACCGCATGGCGATGCTTGGGATCTGCATCTCCTGAATGGCCGGTTTCCGGACCGATCACTTCTTCAAAAACCAACACATCACCCGGTTTAAGATGAAGCTTGGGTGCTGGGTTTTCCCTAGGTTTTCCCTGCTGTGCCATCCACTTGTTTAACGGCACAGCATCTGGCTTGGAATCGTCGTCCAGCTTGCAAGGTGGTTTTTCTGACTGAGTATCCTTGACCAGTTCACCGATCAACGTCGCACGGGTTGACCCACGCGGCAAACAGCACTCTTTATCACCCCATGTATAGAAATGGATCTTACTGTGGTCGCGATAGAGCTGAATTTCCTGGTGACTCATCGGTTCAAAGATTTCGTACAGACTTGATGGAATCTGTCGCAGATCATCTTCGGAAAGCACGCTGCCAACGACTTGTAATGTCTCGTTAAAACCGGTGATAAAATACGTATCTTCGGGATTCAGCGTCAGATCGCTGTCCGTTTCAACACACACCCAGGCCCGCGCATTGCACCCCTCATGCATGGGATAGTCTACCAGCCGGGCATGGCGACGAACGGAAATACGCCTGCGCGCCGTGTCAAGATAGGCTTCGGTGGCCACCGCATCCTGGTAATAGCTGAGGTAATCCCCCACATAAGCCAACAACTCCACCAGGGCAATGCCGATGTCCGGCACATGGCGCTCCTTCCAGTCAGGCATCACCAGCGCCAGACGATCCAGGATCAGTTGGTGGAAACTGGCATAATCCTTGGCCAGGTAGTTGATCTCGGGCTCTTTTTCTACTTCCGGCGGGCAGATAGCGGCCGGTTTACAATCGAGATCGCTGGGGCAGTCTACCTTGAAACTGAAATCGACACGGTCATAGCGTGGATCAAAAGCGGAGTGGGGTTGCCATTCACCTTGCTCGTTCTGTTCGACCACGCGCAAGGTATAGGTCGAAAAATCGCCTATTCGATCGACAGTCACCGCCATGTAATCGTCCAGTTCAACACGCTCGAAGTGGTAGATGGTAACATCTTCGACGCCAATATCGCGAATACGCCGCCCTCCTTCGATCAGCACGTTGTTTTTGTCAAGGTTGACCGGCGCCTTGCCCAAAAAATAGACCGACAATGTCACTTGGTCCGGGTCGACCTCCAGATAATCGAGCCCATTGAGCCGGCGGTTCCGGCGCACATCTTCCCGCCGAATATCGTTATGGCAAATCAAACTGGTCATGATGCTGTACTCCGCACAAAGGTTGTTTCGCGAATCTCCTGTGTCCGTCTCACCAGGTACTGGAGTTCGACGCGTATAGTCGCCTCTTCACTCGTCACATCAAGCTTTCGCACTTCGATCACATCCCCGAGCCACTGCTGCACTCCGGCCTGTATAGTGAACTCCAGGGTGGAAGCCAGCTCCGGACTGTTGGGGGCGAAGATCATTTGCAGTAAACCACTGCCAAAATCGGGCCGGTTCACGCGCTCACCCGCGTTGGTGAAAAGAAACTGTTCAATCATATCGCGGATGTGATCGTTATCATCGGTGGCGGCGGTGCGGCCGCGGCTGTCGAAATGGAAGGGATAGTCGATGTTCATCCTGCCCTCACAATGCGCTCACGCGCGTTTGAGTTACGGCAATTATCAATGGCGTACCCGTCGGCATACAAATCGCCTGACTACTTTGGACCAGCAGCGGCTGCCCGTTTGAGGTCACCCGCGTTGTGCCGCTTAGCCATTGAGCTGTTACGCATGGGCCGTTGGCGGCGGTCGGTGGAGGCAAGGTGCAACCGGCCACCACATAAGGAGAGGTCATCAGCACGGTGGGTTGGCCACTCACCGTTACTCGCGGATTGGGCGCGGTGGGTGTCGCCTGTCCCGCGTGTGAGCAAAGTACTTGTGCACCCACGTGTAGTAAGAATCCCGGCATATTCTCTCCTTATGTTATCACTAACGCACCGTTGTTTATGGTGACGGTTGGCCCGGTCATGATGAGACTGGCCCCTCTGCCGTTTTGAATATAGATGCCGGTGTCATTCACGATGATAGAGGCACCAGTGGCGCTTTTCAGCATGATTCCGCCCGTTGGCCCGGGCAGGTCGCTGATCACAAAGCTGTTCTGGCCGGCTGTTTGCATCACAATGTTCGGCGAAACCGGTAACCCTGCATGCGCCAGCGGTGGTATGTCGGAAGGTCCACCCCATCGGCAGCCTACCCAAATGGGGTAATTAGGATCGCCATGTTCGAACTCCACCCACACACCGGCGCCTATTGGCGGCACCATATAGACACCCATCGGTGGCCCGGTGGGTCCTGCAAGGGGCGTACAAGGCTCGGCCCAGGTAGAAGGCACTACCCCTAATACATCGGGTATACTCAACATTAACCGACCGCGTGTTTCGGGATCGACATTATTCAGAACGGTGCCGCGATATTTGCCCAAAAAATTCTGTGTTGCGTTCGAATTGCTCATGGTATCACTACCGGTGTGTTAGATATCAATCCGTCGCGAGATAGACTGAAATTCTGTTTATATTCACCCCTTTTTATGTTGTGAGTTACGCTATCGACAAAATACAGCCCATCATAGCTGATACCTGCCCCGCGAACGCCGACAAGCGTTCGGGCACTCAACAACTGGCCGTATTGCATGACATCGAGCGATCCACTGCCGCTTATCGCGGTAGAGTTATTCATAAGGAAGCTCAAAATATCTCTTGCTGCCTCGTCCGGCTGTAATTGAGCACCGCTATTGTGCATCTCGATCTTTGCCGGCGGTGTCGGCCGCAGCCCCAGAGGCGGCTTGGTTGCACTGACATTCGGCACGGGTATGGGTATGGGAATTTTTCGTGTAATTGGATCAAGGATTGTAAAAATGCGGATCTTTTTTGTCATGCCATCGAGTGAAAAACTCAGCGACTCGACATTCGTGTGCGCATCCATATTCACACTTAACGCACGCTGAGGAACGGGCACGCTAATGTCCGGCCCAAAGTAAGCAATGCTCTGACCTGGCAACGGGCCGGGCTCTATGTAAAAGACATAGCCGTTTCGGCTTGCCAAGCTTTTGATAAAAGCCAAATCGGTCATGCTCGCCTGGCTCTCGATTCTGCTTGTAGGGGACTGAACGGTTGAAATAATAGGGGTTATAATGAGCGGTACCACACCCAACGCGGCATACGGCGCCAGAGCCACGGCTACTTTAGCCGTATCGGGCATTGCGGGATACGGCATGACCTTTTCGACGATATCCATGGCCACACTTAAATCTTCCCCGGTAACCGTCAGTGTCGACTGCCCAGGCTCATTGCTGGGTTGCAGTTCCTGGCGCGTAACAAAGCCATCCATAAGCACATTAGGAATACCGCTGAGTGTAACCATGATGACCACCCTCGTTACGATGGGATCAAGATACCCTGCGGGCAGCAATGCGAGTTGCAGCGCTGAGTTCTTGCCCACGGTAAACGTCAGCTGAAAACCGCTGCGATCCCGGGAGCTCGTCACCTGAACACTTTGCAGCGCCTCTATGACGGGCAACGGCGCCGGCGCCGGCACGGCCGGCCCGATCATCAGGGTGAGAATGGCATTACCCAGCAGCATTAGGAATCTCCGGAATTCCTTCGGGCAACGTGATACGCAACCGTCGACCGATTTCGGCAGTCAGCTCCGGCGGATTCATTGCGGTGTTCGCGTCGCAGATCCGCCAAAACTGAAGTGGATCATTAAGGTACCGTGCGGTAATGTTATCGAGCCTATCCCCCTGCACTACTTCGTGCTCCTGGATTAGTGTGAAACGGTCCGGTCCAGGCACGAAACGGCGTTTGAGATAGACGATTTCCTTGCCGTCAGCCATTTCCAGGGTTGCCGTCTCAATATTGTGGTAACGACTTGTGGGGGGAAATAATAAGCTGCGTGTGGTATTCATAATTGCAGTCCCGTAACAACATTTTGAGCACTATTGACAACATTCAACGTTCCCATCACTTCCTTGGCTATTTGGTGCGCCAAAAACAGGCTGTGCCCCGGATGGAGGACGCCGAAGTCCTGATAACTCAGCACCGTGAGCGACAGTTCCACTTTGGCTTGAATCGGATTGAGCGACGGATCGTAGGCCTCTTCGGTGATGCTAAAACTCGTGAGCCGCACCGGAAGAACCCGCTTTGCCCCCCAGGCAAAGAGCACAAACGGCGCCTCCGTGGGCAAAATCTCTATGGAACCGATGAGCGAAAGAACCATATTGGCAATCACCGCCGCCGATTTAGGATAGAGCATCATCTCCAACGCCGAGAGACTGGGATAGATACCCATTGTGGTCGCCATGGAGTTGGCCTCTTCCAACTGATCCGCTGCATCGATCTCAATGCTGAGGGTGATCGTCTCCTTGGGTGGTCCGCTTAAGCGCAACGCCTCTCCCGAATCGCCATCACCTCCCGCCGCACGCGCCTCCAAACGACGCGTCATCGTGTTGGGGTTGTATTGAAACACCACCACACTTGCGAGTGGATTAAATATATCCACACCCACCAGAGCACCTTTGATCAGACGTGGAGAACTTGAAAGCCCCGTCATGTCGACAACCCTTTCATCAATGAGTTACTTCGATTTGTTTTCAACATTTGAACGACTTATATGATCAGAAGCGTATCTATTATCCAGTCAATTCTCGTTAGTCGTTCTTCGCATTCCTATGTAGTAATATTGAGATAAAATACTTTTGTATATATCATTATCATTTATTCTGACTACGACCCCATTTCTTCTATTAAATATTGTCAGGTGCATAGAGTACATCCTAGCCGCCCTGGCCAGTTAGCCAGGAATGAGGTGGCTTTGATAGGCAGGGGGGAGTGAGGGCCTCGCCAATGAATACTTCTTGAGCCACCGCTTCCGGAGTTTGGGGTATACAAAGCCTGACCCGTACTTGGAAGGACTGATTCAGCCATCCTTCGACCGCATCCAAACCGTTCCACTCCGGATCTTCGCACCGCAAGTCGTATTCCAAGCGGCCGCCTAATGGTAGGTTTAAGGCATGTGGTATATTTGCGGTCCAGCAAACCGGTTTGGCCGTCAGTTCCCTCCATTCGTCCGAACCCGGCAGCGCCAATAAGAGGGAGAACATCGACCAGCCCCAGGAGTTGTCGCGAGCCCAAAGCCGTAGGTCTTGTTCGCTTCTGTTCACGACTGTGACCTTCAGGACATCGGTCTCAACGGTTAGCCTTAAGTCAATCGTTTGCTTCATGACTATTCCTAGTTAGCTAGAGCCAGTTCACCACCAGCGTTGGAGAGTATTCTAGTAGCCGATTGCCATTGCACATATCGTACACTCCTAGCCTAAAGCTCCAGCTTCCTTGGGCGTATGGCGGGTTGTCCACAGGGTTGTCCTCTCCCTCATAGATGTGTCCAAAGGCCTGATTCTGCTGACCAGCGGAGTCAAGATATCGGTTGCCCGGGCCGCGATCGTAAAACCTACGGTGTCCATAGCGTAAGGTATCTGTTCGATTTCGATCTTCGATCCAAGTATCGGCTGGATGAGCAGCCGGAAAGCCTGCGTGCGGAACTGCACCAGCTCCAGCGGCAACGTTCGCGGCAACATAGGCGGCATCCCATTGAATTTCCTGCCGGACCTCGCAGCAGGAGGGAAAAATACCGTTACTTGGATTACTCCTGAACTCGGCGGACATGTCGAAATGCGTCCCGCGGGGACCCGCACCCACAGGAGCAACATTGATTGGCCCGGCCGGTGCATATTGGGGGGACCGACTGACTTCACCCCGGCCAACACCTTCGGCTCCAATTTCGCGGAACAACGGCCGAGCAGTCATCGGTCCCAGTCTGCCGTCCTGTGCCAAGCCGAAGTTCGCTTGCCACTGAACCACAGCATTGACAAAGTCTTCATCGACAACCGCTGGCAATGGATTGATCCCGATGACATCCCTAATCATTTGAATGATATCGGCGCTGTTGGCGATCGAACCCAGAACCCGGTTGTTGAAGGTGATTGCATCGGCCATCTGTGTCGGTGTAAGCACCCGTCCCACAGCGGCAGGCCTTGGCGGTTCGATCGCCAAGTCGCGCTGGATCGTCAGGTCGGTAGCTCGGGAAGCCAGACCACGTTTTTCATTGCTTTGACCAACATGAACATCATCGGAACCTGACTGCTGGATCACATGCGTCAACTCATGGGCAATCAAGCGTTGTCCCGCGTGTGTTCCTGGTTCAAACCTACCTGTCCCTAACACAATGTTATGTCCCACCGTGTATGCACGCGCACTCACATCCCGTGCCGAATGCTCGGCTGCGATACCAGTATGTACACGCACTTGTGAGAAATCGTGGCTGAAGCGCTGCTCCATATCCTGCCGTAACACCGATTCCAGCGGCCTGCCGGGACTAGCAAGAACTCGATCTACGCTTTCTTGTGTGGTAATTGGACATTCGCTCCCTTGACCTCTAAATCGCTGAATACGCGGAGGTATGTTGTTGATGAGAGAATGTGCCGGTACCGCCATCACCTGATCGGCAACCCGGTCGGCTTCCTGTTCCAGCGGGTCATTACTTGCACCTATGGTAAGCTTTCGTTGTAGGCTGTTTTTCTTCTTAAACCCAGGGAACTCCTCGTCTGCAACAGTTTGATTGCTGCAAGCGTACCTGCGTTGGAGTATGCCTTGAGCAGGCGGCAAAACACCTGTCGTTTTAGCCTGCTGAGCAACTTTTGATCTATTCACGACCGATTCCTCCATACACTGATTGTGCGATTTGCTGGCCGAGTTCCATGGGTTTGTAGTCATTGATTTGAATATCGCTAGTAGCCAGTCGAGGTAAGGCAACGCCTTCGACAAGATTACGTGCCAGACCACCGTTATTGAGCATTTGGGTCAGTTTATTAGTTAGACTGGCTTGCAGTAAATGGCGTTCACCCGGAGCGATGTTGACGCCGTCCAAAATCAGCCTTTCAATATGCAGATTAATATTCACATCACCACTCCAGTGGGTCCTTGCCAGCGAAAGTCCGATTCCTTGGCAGGCCGCTCCAATTTCTTGAATTCAGTACGCGCTGCATCTAACAGCAACGGCATAGTAATCGAACCACCCTCTTGAGCCGCAAGAAAGGCCGCGTTCAATGCGACGTTATGAATATTGCCGCCAGTGAAGTTGAATTTGGCAAGGCGAGACAAATCCAAGCTTTCATCTATCGGTGTATTGGATGGAAATACTTTACGCCAGATCTCTTTGCGATCCGCAACACCCGGAAAAGGAAAGTCCACGATAAACCTCAAACGTCGAACAAAGGCCTTGTCCAAAGCGCTTCTCATGTTGGTTGCAAGAACGGCAAGCCCCTTGTAGGCCTCCATTCTTTGCAAAAGGTAATTGATTTCGATATTTGCATAGCGATCGTGACTATCTTTGATCTCACTACGCTTGCCGAACAAGGCATCGGCCTCGTCGAAAAACAGAATCGCTCCGCTGTCTTCCGCTGCGTCGAAAAGTTTACGCAGATTTTTTTCGGTTTCACCGATGTATTTATTGACCACGGCGGAGAGGTCTATACGAAAAAGATCCAGCTTAAGTTCGTTGGCGATAACCTCCGCGGCCATGGTCTTACCAGTGCCGCTTTCACCTGCAAACAAGGCACTGATGCCCAACCCCCGGTTCATTATTTCCCGGAAACCCCAGTCCTCGTAAACTAGGTTACGCTGGGAAACCTGATCGGTGATCTGACGAAGCAGTTCCTTTTGTTCTAGTGGCAAAACAAGTCGATCCCAAGTGGCCTTTGCGTCTATTCTTTGGGCTAGTTGTTCCATCCCGGCGCGGGCGGCAATTCGGCATGCCTGCCATAGCGCATCGTTCAGGGCCGATTCGTCTTCCGAATTCTCACTCAACACGGTTCCGGCAAGGCGGTTGATCTCGTTTTGATTGAAGGAAAATTGCTCGGCCAACCGCGCTGGAGCACCGTTAGCATGCCCCTGTAAAGCCTTGATCCAAAGCTGTTCCTGTTCTTCGGGCGTCGGCTTATCAATTTCAAACGCAATCCGGTGTCGACCGGATTCTGTCTTTGAATCTTCTTTATCAATGAAAATGACACCACTGCAGTGTTCCAGGAAACGTTTGAGATGAATCTTTTCAGCATCAATTACCCCATTGACATCGATATACAGGGCCAACGACATTAACATGGATTCACGTTGCCAAAGCCGTGTGAAAGTCTCGAAATCACCGGTCTGGCTTGGCAGTGTCTTGAGGTCTATTGTCTTGAGATTTAATCCTAACGACAGCGCCACTTGTCCGGCGATCAGGCGTTTGCTTGCAGGTGCATGCCCCCGAAGTTCAACTACCGGTATTGGTTCCCTGCCGTTTGAGTTCTTTAACCGCTCAACAATTTTATCGACTGCCTGTTGTTGTGATGGTGGCAGCTGCCCATTGGCAAACGCTCCCCCCATTGGATCGACCAGGGGCGTTAACCGGTCGTCCAGATAATTGATGCCCTTGATATAATTGACGATACGTTCATCGGCGCGCAAGGCTGCGGCGGTCAGCGGTTGGGCCCCGGGCTGATTGATCTCCAGCAGCCGCCAGTGCCTCAATGGCGCGTGCGGGGACAAGACGTTCCAGTCCGGATCGTCGAATAAAGCAAATGCCAGAGCAAATGTGGGATAGGGTTTATTCGGGTCATCTTGTGCTCTGGCGCAAAGAGGTGCAATCCGGGTATCCAGTTCCAATGCCGCACAAACCGCTAAAATATTGCGATCAAACAGGGTCAGTCCTAAAAAATTCGCTAAAAGGATTAGCGCTGGAGGTGGAGCGTTTGCTTCCAGTTTGACCATTTCCTGTCGCGCCAGCTCTATCTCTTCGTCTGCAGGAACTGTATTTTTAGGATTTTCATTCCGGATCGGCACCTTTGCGGAGCGTCTAAACCAGTTGCAGCCCTTACTTTCTGTGTCTGTTACCTTGGCGGGCGGAGCAAGCCGTTGCAGTCGTAACCGAATCCATATCACGGTCGCGGCCAGGTATTCCTCGTTTATTTCTATCCATTTTGCCTGATCGTTCATGTGATGGTCACCTTCTGGTCAGCGGCAAATTGTGGTGTATCACTTGAAAAATCGACGGGGATACTATCGACGCCGTCGACGCGTAAACGCAAAACATAGGGTTCTGCTCGCGCCTCCGCATTCGCGACGGTAAACGTCAGCGTACTTGGTGCGGTGGGGTCGGCAGGGGTGGAAATATTGTCCGGTTGTACTGCCCGGTCCCCGAATATCAAAGCAACGCATTGCCCCTCCCATACCCGTGGAATACATTCGATGGTCAACGTGATGTCGCCCGCCGGGACCGTGTTGGGGCTTGTAAGCGTTATTTTTGGAGATAAAGGCAGGGCCAGTTCATTGGTTGTCCATGTCGGCGTATCGGGTTTCCGGATAACCAGTGACAGAGTATGGAAACCCGCCGGCCATTTAGATCCGACTTCAGGGTCATCGCCCTGGCTGGGAAATTTGACATGGATCTCGGTTTGGGATCGATCCTCCTCAGGCTGAATTTCAATAGGTGTATCGAGCAGCGGATGACGAAACCGCACTGCAATGTCGTCACTCGCCATATTCTCCCCGAGGATAGTCAGAAGATCGCCCAATTCGGCACCCGGTTTTTGATTCGGGAAAAGTATTCCGGACAATAACGGGGAGGATGCTGCCAACACATGGGCACCCTGATTTTGCTCACCGCGCTTTAATACAGGCAATGGGACGCTGCCGGCACGGGTACTTTCAATCAACACAACCGAGACTTCATAGCCGGTGGAGAGCCGGTATTCCGCTTGAAAGCTGCTCCAGAGCTTGGACATATCATCAAGGGAAAGGACATCCGGCGTGATTCGGAGACGCTCGATCTGGTTCTGAAGATCAGAATCCGGCGTAATGCCTTCGATATCGGCCTGCCCAAGTACAGGGTGATCATGAAAGACGCTCATTGCCTGTCCCATGAGGACCTGACCCGAAATATCATCATCGTTGGCGCCATAGGCGGTAAGTAAATATTTAAGCACCACTGCCAATGGCGGCGGGCCGCTCTCGCCATTTCTGACTTGCCCGGGCATTGACGAATTACTGAACGCCGTATTGACATGCGTGGCGTAAAGAAAAAGGTTGAGCTGGTTGCCGTTTCCGCCGTTGCGGGCGGTCACGGGTGGTTTTGTGGTGATATCCGCACCGGATGTCGCCTGAACAAGCAGGTGCTGTAAAGTCGCCGTAACGGTTGCTATGGCTGCCGGAGTACTCATGATTAGCCCCTGCGTTCTCGCTGGTTAAGATATTCATCCAAACTCATCACACCGGACGGCTTCTTTTGATGCCTGGCCTTTTTGGGTACGTCCGCCTGAACAGCCCTAACCTCCACTCGGCCGATGGTGACATTGATGACCGGCTCGGGTTCGGACTTGCTGTCCAATTCATTCCATCGCCGGTTAAATTCGGCCTGCATATCGAAAAACCAGGTGGGCGGCTCCAGCGAGCCGTCCCGGGATATGTCCCGATTATCCGAGGCAGAGGTATATTGCCGCTCTTGATCCGTATCCGATGAGCCTACCTTTTCGGATACATCGAATAAGGGCGCTACCAATAGCGGTTGGGCCGCCCGGTCTTTTTCGGTATCGTCGGCATTGTCCGGTTTAGTAACGACCGATTGGTCTGAATTGTTCGTTTCCGCGTGTTCGGTCGGCCGGACCTTTTGATGGTCCTGTAATCGAGCCGGCATGGCTCTGATCCGGTTATCCAATTCGCCTTCAAAATGATAGCCAAGTTCAGAAGTGTGCGCATTGGCTTCCTCGGTCGGATTCGTGTCGAAAATACGTTTGGGTAAATCCCCGGACAGCGTTCGTTGGCTCTCTGTTTCTACGGTTGAATGCTGATAAATTACCTGGCGCAGCGCATTTTCTTCCTTCGGATTCGTTTGCTCAACGGATTTTGGTTTGACAGATTGCCGGTCTTGTTGCCGCAATACCGGTGTGCCGAGATGAGGTTCCATTTCCGGCCCATTCACATCCTCTAAAATTGAATCATTTGCAGTGGACCGAATCAAATCATTCTGGCGCTCCAAATTATCACCCATTGCGTCAACCGGATCGGTATGATCGACAGGTAATTTTACTTCCGGATCGATCCGTTGCGGTTCAATCGAGTTAACGGGTAGCCCAACTGAATGATTTTTCGGCAACCGAACCACGCTATCCTGACGTTCCAGGTTTTCGTCCCCTGTTTCATCCGTCCCGGAATGATCGATAGACAATGGTATTGCAGAACCCGCAACTTCGGTTTCAAACCGCGAACGGCCGCGCGGTTCCACGACATCGCAGGTGCCAAGATGGCGATCGAGTAAATTGGTGAAAAATTCGCTCATTGATTGATTAACCCCAGGTACAGCTGCCTGCGCACCGGACTGAGATTCAGGATATCCCGTTCCGACCAGCCGTAGGCACTCGCGAGCTTGTGCACGGTCCGCAGGGTCCGTTCGGCCCAATGGTTGATCTCGGCCCATAAAAAGCCGGCGATATCAAATAAGACATTCCACCGATGGGCACATTGCGGACAGGTCAACTCGATTCTAATTTCAGCCTGTGGATCCAGTTCCTCGATCCGGCATCCCAAGGCCGCAAGCACATCCTCCGGCAAACTGCCCGGATCACATGCTTCATCTGCATAACGGGCGGAAACGATACAACACTTGAGCAGGTCTTGCGGAGTCGAATCACCGCGGGGTGCATTCATAACCGCGGTAATATCCATGCTTGTAGGAAGCCGGAAACGCAGGCCATAATCCTCCACGTTCAGGCTAAATTCAGCCGGCGATGGTGTGATTGGCGACGGCTGAATGCGAATATCCGCGATCCGGTTTTCCCATTCGACCCGCTCGGTGCATCGGGGGCACCGCGCTGTATTGACAATGCGCGATCCGAACATCCACTCCCGCAATTGCAGCAGGCGTGCGTCGCGCTCGCCAATACTCAATCCGTTTATGGCCTCCGAATCGATTTCCGGGCAGGCCGCGGTTAAGAGCGCGAGCACCCTTTCCAGCAGGGTCTGGTTCAAGCCATGCTCCCACACAGCCAGCAACTCCATGGCTTTTAGCGGTCGCATCGGGTGTTAGCCTTCGGGTTCGGTAAATTGAGGTTCAGTGGGTTCGGTAACTTCATAATCCCGTTCCCAGCCCTCGTTTTCCAACTTCAAGGTCTGGATTGCCACCGCGTTTGCACTGGCATCCAGTTCCGGCAGCGACTGGTATTCCGAGACCCAACAGCGAAAGACTTTATATGCGATCGCCAGTTGGCCGGCTTCGTTGTAAACTTCAATGATAACGTTTTTGCGAAAGTCTTTCAGCGAGACCTCGGCACCCAGCCCCGAACCGAAATTCCAGACCTTATTGGCCCATTTTTCAAACTCCGTGTCATGGGTAACACCACGCTCCAATGTAATCGCCTCGTATTTGGATTGCCCCGGTGATTTACGAACCGTACTGGGGTCTCCGCCTTCGCGATGTTCGACCAACTCCGTCGTGCGTTTGAGGGCGCTGATCTTGCTGACCCCTGCGACAAATTTCCCATCCCATTTAATGCGAAACTTAAAATTCTTATAAGGATCAAATCTTTCCGGATTTACGCTAAATTGAGCCATTGCTCCCTCCTTTAGACTTCAAGCTCGCCAGCGATTTGCTGGATTTTAATAATGACAAATTCCGCGGGTTTCAGCGGGGCAAAACCAACCACGATGTTGACAATGCCAAGATCGATATCGTTTTGCGTGGTCGCCTCACTATCGCATTTGACAAAATAGGCTTGACGCGGCGTTGTACCCTGAAAGGCCCCTTGCCGGAAAAGATTATGCATGAAAGCACCGACGTTCAGACGGATTTGAGCCCACAATGGTTCGTCATTGGGCTCGAAGACTACCCATTGAGTGCCGCGATAGAGACTCTCTTCGAGGAACAGGGCCAGGCGCCGGACGGGAATGTATTTGTATTCGTCCGCCAGTTGATCTGCACCGCGCAGGGTGCGCGCACCCCAAACGACGCGTCCGTTGACCGGGAAAATTCGTAAGCAGTTAATGCCGAGTGGGTTCAGCATGCCGTTTTCCGCATCAGTCAGATTGACTTCCAGCCCCTGGATACCATTCAGGGCGGCGTCGAGCCCGGCAGGCGCCTTCCACACACCACGCTGTACATCAGTGCGAGCCATTACGCCGGCGACAATACCGCAGGACACAAACGTGTCGAGCTGTCCGTCGCGCAAGAGGTCAACCTGGCGAACACGGGGAAAATAGAGTGCTGCATTCCTGGCGTCCGTGCCGGACAGGCCGAGTCCACTCAGCCCGTCGCGAGCTGTAGCAGCGGCAGTCTCTTTGTTGGCGCTCCAGGCAGCAGGTGGATCTACCAGCAACATTGCACGGCGCTTTGAGCAATATGACATTGCAGCCTGATAGACAGTACTTGGCGTATCAGCTTCACGCGTGAGCGGCGGAATGCACAGCAAATTGAACAAATCGGCCTTTTCGAGCGCATAGATTCCTGTCTTTGCGGCCTCCATGCCTGGGCCGGAGAACTGGCCGGCAGTAAGATCGTTGCCGTCGCTGCCGCTGTCGGCCGTGGCGTTGGTCTCGGCCTCTGTCGGTCGCACATTGGGCACGATCCAGGTGTCACTGCCATCTTTCTGCACCCGGACGAGCGTTGAGCTTTGCTCCAGGACACGGGGTACATACCGGGCGTCAGCGGCGGCAATGGACAAGTTGAGAAATTTTTCAGTCGTGCCGTCGACCTCAGAGACGGTGAGGTTGAAAAGGTTGATGTCAGCGAGATCCTTGGTATTGTAATCCACTGTAACGCTCAAACTATTGCCCCAATCGCCGACATTGGCAGCAACAAGAGGAAGCAAATCATCGGGTGCGGCTGCCCCGGTGGGCAGGTTGATGGTGGCGGCAGTAGCGGCGCTGTGAAGACGAACGATGATCGCTTGGCTGCCACCATTAAGATAGAAGTCACGCACGGCATAGCTCATTGTGCTATCTACCCACAGCCCCCCAAAAATACGCTCAAAGTCAGCAAAGCTGTTGATTGTCACGGACTCGTCGACCGGCCCGCGCTTGGTCCGTCCGATAAAGGCCGTGATGGACGTGGCCACACCGGTGATGGTGCGCACACCGCTGGGTACTTCCTCGATATAGACTCCTGGATAGGTCGGTGCGATTGGCATTGGAAATCCTCCTTCCTTAAATTACAACCTTGATTTTTTCATAGACATCATTATGGATATTAGGACGTCGGTATCCTCGGTCCCTGGATAATCATTCACTTCCCCCCACTAGACAGCCAACAGCCTTCTTCGGGTTTCAAAGCACAATCCATTGAGAATACGCCTTTTGGTGCAACCTTGTCTGCGGTTGAAACCCTGCAAAAGCCTGTCGGCTGCCAGGGAGTGTGAACGGTTACGTCCCTGGATAACCCGGATGTTCAGCATCCACTTAATCTTTTCGGTCAACCTCTGTCCTCCTCTCAAGGAAACCTCTTTTTATCACTGGAGGCGAGTTGGGAAATCAATTTTCCTCACCAGCTATGCTCAACACCTTTGTCATCCTCACTTGGTATAACCCCGAAGGCCTGTTCATACCGCTCAATGGACTCTCGCAGAATTTCTAACAGTGTTTTCGCATAAATCGGGGGCGTGATTATCCTGGCGCAAAGCTCTGCCTCTTCACTTTCAAGGTAGAACTGGCCGGCGTCCAGCACGAACTCGAATGCGTTATGGCCTACTTTGAAGTAGTTGGCATATCGTCCCTCAAGCTTTCTGGTATCCCGTGGGATTTCACGTTTATGGTTCATTCAGGTCTCGATGTTTCATGAATTTAGTCGATTCAAGCAGAGCACATCGAAAGTTAACGATTAAGCCCGTTATTCAATTAGCCACAGACCCACACATACGGACACAGACACTTTACTCTGTGGCAGAGGAAAAGGGGGTTGCCTTCCTGATTTAAAGCTGGCGCTGCTTCAGCTCAACATATCAGCAAAATGGGTGCCAGGAGTTACTAGTCATGGGGCTTCATCCGCAAATGTAGACAGGGCAAGGGTTTTGGTGGGATGTGGTCATTTGGGCATGAGCTCATTATACGGGAAGTGTAACAGGGTAATGTTACACATTTCAGGTTGACTCGGTATAAAATAGGGAGTGCGAAGGCGCAAAGGGATAGGGTGAAGTGCAAATAAGATATGGGAAATCGCTGAGTTAACCGGAATGGGAGAGAGCGGGTAAACGGATGCCTGAGGTGTCACACCATTATGTCACAGCCAAGGGTTACAGTGTTACACTATTCTGCTGATAAGATAATTTAGAATATCATTTATTGTTATTCACCTCCGCATCCATAATCTGCGTTGAAGTGGTACTTGATGCAAGGTGCAACGTCTTGCCGCTATTTAGGGGCAATAAGACAGGTCTATATCGTGACTGACATAATATCCCGGCAGTTCAGCTTGTCAATAAAAGCGGTATCTGCAAACTTGTTTCCAACAATAATTTGAAAATAATGATAATCAGTGCAGATCACTGGCTATCATTGCTGCCGTAATGGAATTCGGTGTGAGACCGGTTTGGCCCTTCATGGAAATAATGAGACCGATAGCAGTGTGAACGGTTACGATATGGGACCTGGCTGTGCTGAAAAAATGGTGAAAAAGGGCGGTGGTTCCAGCTACCACCGCCCTTTTCGTAATAGTTCACTGCAGAGATCGCAAAGAGAAGATAAACAAAAAAACTTTTTTCTTTGCGGCCTCCGCGTTCTCTGCGGTAAATAGAATTGGGTGAACTGTTACCCCTTTTCTTATTTGATTCCGAGTTCCTTTTCCTTTTCAGCCACTATCAGTCTGGTTTTGACTGCGGTGTCAGGTGTTAGGCTCATTGAGTCTATGCCGCATTCAACCAAAAAGGCCGCAAAATCAGGGAAGTCACTTGGGGCCTGGCCGCATATGCCGATCTTGCAATTTGCCTTTTTTGCAGTGTCTATGACCTGTCTGACCAGACGTTTTACCGCCTCGTTGCGCTCGTCATAGATATGGGATACGAGTTCAGAGTCGCGATCAAGCCCGAGGGTGAGCTGCGTCAGGTCATTCGATCCTATGGAAAAGCCGTCAAAGACCTCGGCAAATTGATCCGCAAGGATAACATTGCTCGGGATCTCGCACATGACATAGACCTCCAGGCCGTTTTCACCCTGAACCAGGCCATGTTTTTTCATGACTTCAATGACCTGCTTGCCCTCTTCAACAGTACGGCAGAATGGGATCATGACCTTTACGTTTGTAAGGCCCATGGTGTTGCGTACTTTCTTGAGTGCCTCGCACTCCAGGGCAAAGGCAGGCTCAAAGGACTCTGCATAGTAACGGGAGGCGCCGCGCCACCCGATCATCGGATTGCTTTCAACAGGCTCGTACTGGTGTCCACCGATCAAATTGGCGTATTCGTTGCTTTTGAAATCCGACATGCGCACAACGACATCGTTGGGATAAAAACCTGCTCCGATGGTAGCCACACCCTGGGCCAGCGTATCCACAAAGAACTTGGTCTTGTCGTCATAGGCCACGGTCTTTGCGTCAATAGCCTCTATCACTTCTGCAATCTCTTGGTCAGATGCGGCCTTTTCCTTTAATTCCGCATAGTTGAGCAGGGCAAGGGGATGGATACCTATATGGGAGTTGATGATAAATTCAAGGCGCGCAAGCCCTACTCCTTCGTTAGGGATCTGCCCTTGGGTAAATGCCTGTTCCGGGATGCCGACATTCATCATGATGTGTGTCTTGGTCTTGGGCACCTCACTGAAATCAATACGCTCGACTTCAAAATCCAGGAGTCCTTTGTATATCTGTCCTTCTTCTCCCTCTGCGCAGGACACTGTGACCTCCTGACCCGTGAAAACCTTTTCAGTACCGTCCTCAGTGCCCACAATGCAAGTGATGCCCAGCTCCCTGGATACTATGGCTGCATGGCAGGTGCGTCCGCCCCGGTTCGTGACAATGGCGGAAGCGATTTTCATGATGGGTTCCCAGTCCGGATCGGTCATGTCGGTAACCAGTACCTCACCCTCCTTGAATTCAAGGATTTTGCCGGCGTCCTCGATAATATTGACCTTGCCCTGGCTTATCTTGGCACCAACGGATTTTCCAGTGGCCAGGACTTCTCCGGTCTCTTTAAGGCGATAGGTCTCCATGAAGTTGCGGTCCTTCTGGGAATGAACCGTCTCAGGTCTGGCCTGAACGATGAAAAGCCCACCTGTGCCGACCTTTTCTCCGTCGCCGTCCTTGGCCCATTCGATGTCCATTGCCTTGCCGTAGTGATCCTCTATGATGCATGACCATTTGGCCAAGGTAACCAGTTCCTCATCCGATAGGACAAAATGGTGACGCTCTTCGTCTGAAGTGGCTACGTTTTTCACCGGATTTTTCGGATCACTGGTATAGATCATCTTTTTCTGTTTGAGTCCAAGACTTTTGCTCACCACCGGGCTATAACCTTCTTTCATGGTAGGCTTGAAGACATAAAACTCATCGGGGTTTACTGCGCCCTGAACTACGTTTTCACCCAGGCCCCAGGCCCCGGTAATATAGACCACATCCTCAAAACCGCTCTCAGTGTCTATAGTAAATATGACTCCGGCGCTGGAACTGTCACTGCGAATCATTTTCTGGATTACTATGGAGAGATAGACATCGAAATGCCCGAACCCCTTGTCTTGGCGATAGGAAATGGCCCGGTTGGTAAACAGGCTGGCAAAGCAGCGATGGCAGGCTTCAAGGAGCTGCTCCGGCCCCCTGATATTGAGATAGGTGTCCTGCTGCCCGGCAAAGGATGCGTCAGGAAGGTCCTCGGCAGTGGCTGATGATCTTACGGCAACATCGACATCCTTGCCGTAGATCTTTTCCATCATGGAATATGAGTTATTGATAGCCTTCTCCAGGTCTTCAGGAAACTTGCCATTTAGAATTATGCTCCTGACCTTTTCCCCTCTTTTGCCAAGATCGGCAATATCGTGGGTATCCAATCCATCAAGAGCATCCCGTATGGCCTGCTCGATACCAGCCTCTTTCAGGAGATGTTTGTATGCATCAGCCGTGATTGCAAAGCCGTTCGGCACCATCACACCCTTTTCAGTTAGATGCCGATACATCTCGCCGAGAGATGCATTTTTCCCGCCTACCAAAGGTACGTCTTTGATCCCAATTTCATTGAACCAGAGAATAAATGGCGTATCATTCATAACTAGTGCTCCTTTGCTTTTAGCGTCGGTTTTGACTCTGCCTGTCCATTTTGTCGGATCTAGGATAATGAAAGGCCAACATATGGCATCCTTCATTATGTAGTTTACTTTTTCAACATAGACGGATGCCAGCCATTAGCTATTAGCCGTTAGCCATTAGCTGTTAGGCAAAAAACTTTGTATAAAAACGGTCTGTTAAGCTAAAACCTAACGGCTAATAGCTAATCACACAAGTCATAGTTCTCCTCCTTTCTTGCCTTTGGCAGCCGGTTGTCCTTTATTAAAATCGGCACAAAAGGTATTTTTCATAAATAATTCCTTCCTTTTGTTGCTCAGTAGAACAGGGTGACAAAAAACGTCATGTAATAATATCTGTCAACATAATATGCTGTTTGTCAACCCTTAAGAAAATTTTGTCTGATAAGCACTTTAGCTGCTTACTATTATTACTATACCGCACCTGCGCCGAATCGCCAAACGGGTAACACTGATTTTTGTTTCGGCCAACAGGCCCTGACAATAGCAATCGGCTGAAAAATGTCGGTATTCGATTAACCCATGATTTACAATATATGTACGTGGCTATGCACTTGACTCCTGATACCACAATATGTAGTATATAAAATATGGAGGATTTTCCAAAGAACCTTACCGAATTCAGAGAGCGCTTCTCGACAGAGGAATCGTGCATTGACTATCTTATTTTCCTGCGCTGGCCGGACGGATTTAAGTGCCCTATATGCGGTAGTCAGGAAATGCGACGTACTACGCGAGGACTGTTTGAGTGCCGAAAGTGTTGTCACCAAACCTCGGTGACAGCCGGTACTCTTTTTCACGATACGAGAAAACCGTTGCGTCTTTGGTTTGATGCGATGTGGCACATTCCAGAAATACGGAGCCAATGCGTTGGGCTTGCAAAGAACTCTGGATTTGGGCAGCTATCACACGGCTTGGCGATGGCTGCATAGATTGCGACGCGCTATGGTAAAGCCAGGTCGTGACAACTTGTCCGGAACCGTCGAAGTCGACGAAACTTACATTGGCGGCAAACGTTCTGGCAAACGAGGTCGCGGTGCTCAAAATAAGACTTTGGTAGTAGTTGCTGTTGAGGATAAGAGCAAGATATCCGCAACAGGCAAGGGAATAGGGAGAATTCGTCTTCAGCATATACCTGATGCTTCGGCTGATGTTCTTAATGAGTTCATAAGAACGCATGTATATGCAGGTAGTTGTATTCGTACTGATGGTTGGAGTAGTTATCAAGAGATTTCTAGTATGGGATACAAGCATGTTGTTGTCGGTTCCAAGAATTTGACAATTGCTCATCTTATTATTTCTCTCTTGAAGCGTTGGTTACTCGGCACTTATCAGGGAGCAGTTCGATCAACCCATCTCAACTATTACCTTGATGAGTTTACATTCCGCTTCAATCGACGAACCTCAAAGTCGCGAGGCAAACTCTTCTATCGCTCAGTTCAGCAGTCGGTTCGTGCTGACCCTGTGCATTACCAAAAAAATCGTTGGCGGTACAGCAACTCTGGGAGAGATGAACACGAAAATTCCCAATGAGTTGCACGATGTGCCATTTTAAGACAAACACAATATATAGTGCCATCAGGAGTCAAGTGCATAGCCACGTATATGTAAATATAGCTATATAGTGCCTGAACGAAAAGTCCGTTTTCTTGTAGGTTGGGTTGAGCCTGCAAGGTTATGTTGGGTTTCGTACCTCAACCCAACCTACTAAAATCAGGCACTTACAAAAATATAATTTCAGCAGGCGAAACCCAACGAATCATTCGAGTGGGTTTTCGTTCAGGCACTATATAAGCATTCTCGCGCCACCTGCGAGTGCTGGAAGATGCCGGTTTAGTCGCATTTCGCGAATTGAGCAACGTGGCTATGCACTTGACTCCTGATACCACAATATGTAGTATATAAAATATGGAGGATTTTCCAAAGAACCTTACCGAATTCAGAGAGCGCTTCTCGACAGAGGAATCGTGCATTGACTATCTTATTTTCCTGCGCTGGCCGGACGGATTTAAGTGCCCTATATGCGGTAGTCAGGAAATGCGACGTACTACGCGAGGACTGTTTGAGTGCCGAAAGTGTTGTCACCAAACCTCGGTGACAGCCGGTACTCTTTTTCACGATACGAGAAAACCGTTGCGTCTTTGGTTTGATGCGATGTGGCACATTACAAACCAGAAATACGGAGCCAATGCGCTGGGCTTGCAAAGAACTCTGGATTTGGGCAGCTATCACACGGCTTGGCGATGGCTGCATAAATTGCGACGCGCAATGGTAAGGCCATGTCGTGACAACTTGTCTGGAACCGTTGAAGTCGACGAAACTTACATTGGCGGCAAACGTTCTGGCAAGCGAGGTCGCGGTGCTGAAAATAAGACTTTGGTAGTAGTTGCTGTTGAGGATAAGAGCAAGATATCCGCAACAGGCAAGAGAATAGGGAGAGTTCGTCTTCAGCATATACCTGATGCTTCGGCTGATGTTCTTAATGAATTCATAAGAACGCATGTATACGCAGGCAGTTGTATTCGTACTGATGGTTGGAGCGGTTATCAAGAAATTTCTACTATGGGATACAAACATATTGTTGTCGGTTCCAAAGATCTGACAATTGCTCATCTTATTATTGCCCTCTTGAAGCGTTGGTTACTGGGCACTTATCAGGGAGCAGTTCGATCAACCCATCTCAACTATTACCTTGATGAGTTTACATTCCGCTTCAATCGACGAACCTCAAAGTCGCGAGGCAAACTCTTCTATCGCT
>PQXE01000017.1:16994-23147 GCA_003194495.1 Deltaproteobacteria bacterium | reverse complement strand
AAAAATCGTTGGCGGTACAGCAACTCTGGGAGAGATGAACACGAAAATTCCCAATGAGTTGCACGATGTGCCATTTTAAGACAAACACAATATATAGTGCCATCAGGAGTCAAGTGCATAGCCACGTTGAGCAATTAGCCTTTAGCGGTTAGTTTAATGATTATAGGAAGTTTTGCTATTACAAACTTTCACCCGTTGGGTGTTATTTCTAATTAACGTAATGTCTTGATTTCTCAAAGCTAAACGCTAATGGCTAAACGCTTAGTTTAGGTCGCCCAAAAGGCGTATTCTCAACGGATTGTGCTTTGAAACCCGAAAAGGGCTGTTGGCTGTCAGGGTGGGGAAGTGAATGATTACGATGATATCGATGGTTGGATGCAAAAAAAGCCGAATCAAATCCTGATTATCATAACTCTATGCCTTGGGAAGATGGATTGAAAAAGTGCTCCCCCTTCCGGGGATACTCTCAACAGCCACGCGGCCCCCATGGGCCTGGGCGATATGTTTGACAATGGCAAGACCAAGTCCCGTCCCGCCTAGTTGGCGACTCCTTGCCTTGTCTGCCCGGTAAAACCGCTCAAAGAGACGGGGTAAATGCTCTTTTTCAATTCCGCAGCCCTGATCACGCACGCTGATAATGATTTCATTTTTTCTTTGAAGGGCCTCTACCCGAACGGTACCCCCACCGTTACTGTACTTAACGGCGTTATCAATAAGGTTCACAATGGCCTGTTCAAGGAGTTGTGTATCCAAATTTGCGACTATTTCTTCAGCACAAGACAGCTCAACCTCTATTTTTTTGGCCATAGCGCCGGCTTCGCAGACCTGGACAGCGGTCTCGATCACGTCCTTAAGCCTGCCCTCATCCAGCACGACTTCTTCTTTGCCGGCCACCTGCTCAATTCTGGAAAGGCTCAGGAGGTCTTCAATAATGGCCTCAAGGCGATCTACGTGTTTGCCGATGATTTCCAGAAACCGTTCGGCGTCCTCATGATTCTCCAGTGCGCCATCCAGGAGAGTCTCTACAAACCCCTTAATGGCTGTAATCGGGGTCTTTATCTCATGGGACACATTGGCAACAAACTCGCGCCGGATCTTTTCAAGTCTTAGAAGGCGTGTCACATCATTCAAAACGATAAGTGCGCCGATTTGCTTCCCTTCTGCATCACGGAGCAACGTGCCGTGGCCGTTAAGAAATCGCTCGCTATCAGTGGACAGGACAATTTCCTTTTCAACAGCCTCCCGGCTGGACAATGCATTTTTCACAAATTGCTGAAGGACGGTATTCCTGACCACCTCCTGGATGCTCCGGCCTTGGGCTTCAGCAGGATCACATCCGAACATATTGGCGGCAGCATGGTTCATACTGATGACCCGCTCTTCCATATCTACGGCAATAACTCCTTCAACCATGCTGGAAAGAACGGCTTTAATCTCGTTTCGCTGCCGCCTGACAGTATCAATATGTTCACGAAGCTCAACGGCCATCTGATTCAGCGACTCGGAAAGGGCCCCGATTTCTTCGGATTCAGCAACAGGTGGTCTGAGCCGTAATTCGCCACGAGCGATGGATTCCGCCCAGATCTTGATCTGCTCAATGGGACGGGTAATGCGGCGAGAAACAAACAGACTGAGCATTGCAGCAAATACAGCTACAACAAGGCATCCGAACGCAATCTTGATCTTCATACTCTTCAAGACCAAATCTATGTCATTCACAGGAACGGATGTGCGAACAACCGCAAGGATATGGTTTTTCTTCTTGATGGGTATCCCCACGTACATCATGTCTTTTTCCAGGGTCCGGCTATACCGTGTAGATGTGCCTGAAGGCCCGCTCAAGGCCTCAATGAATTCCGGCCTGTCCACATGATTATCCATTTTTGCAGGGTCCTTCTCAGAATCCCCAACGACTCTACCGGAGGGAAGTATGATGGTAATACGGGTTGCAGCACTCTTTCCGATTTTCTTGCACAACAGGTCAACAGCCTTTTCATCCAGGGGATCAAGATGTTCCAAGACCTGTTTCTCAAAAAAGCGGGCTCGTACTTTGAGATCGGACGCAGTCTGTTCAAGAAAGAAATGCTTCAAAGACTCGGATGTATACCATGTTACAGCTATCAGAGAAATGATGGTGATCAATAGGTAGGATGGATAGAGTTGCCAGAGCAACCGTCTCTTTTTCAGCATACCCCTATTCCTTGAATCGATATCCGACTCCACGGACCGTCTCGATATATTTACCGGCAGACCCGAGTTTCTTTCGCAACCCAACGATCTGGACATCCACTGAACGATCAGTGACAGGATGATCCTCACCACGGACAGCTTCAACAATCTGGAAACGGGTAAAGACCCATCCAGGCCTTCTCGCCATATAATTAAGGATGCCGAATTCCGTGAAAGTCAATTGGACAGGCTCACCATTGACGAGTACCTCGTGGCGTCCCGGATCAATTTCGAGATCGTGAATTCGAAGGACCGATGTCTCTTCCATCTGTCCTTTTATCTTCCTGCGGAGAACCGCCCGGACCCTGGCTACCAGGATACGCGGACTAAAAGGCTTGGTGATGTAATCGTCGGCTCCAAGTTCCAGGCCTGTTACAATATCCGCCTCTTCACCCTTGGCTGTCAGCATTACAATGGGTATGTTTTTGGTGTCGGGATGATTTTTCAGGCGTCTTGTGATTTCCAGACCGTCTATGCCCGGAAGCATAAGATCCAGCACAATAAGGTCAGGACGTTCCGACCGCACGAGGCGTAAGGCCTGCTCACCAGATTCCGCGCAAGGGACCTGATAACCCTCTCGTGAAAGATTGAATTTTAGTAGCTCCAGGATATCTTTTTCATCATCTACCACAAGGACTTTTGGGTTTGCCATGATTTGTCCCTATTAGCCTTCTACCTTCAGCCTATCCACCTGAATAGTTACCAATCATTAATCATGACGCCTCGGAATGACAGGCATTCCGAGGCACTGTATTACATATTATATGGTTTAGAAAGTGAAAACTAAGTCCAATTGGACGCGGTCTTCATCTTTTTTTCCATCCTTGCTATCATCTTCACGCTCAGTAAGGAAACCGGTGGCCCTGGCTTGAATATTGTCCATCAGATAATACCTGAGATGCATATAGTGTCCTTTGTTATTAGTTCCTCCACCGTGAAAGTCCGAGTCAACGAATACAGCCGGAAAGGCGTAATCTTCCAATTCCTGGTAATGGTACTTTGCGTACCAGTCGCCTTTTTTCTTCTTATTGCCCAATGACAGCCCGACAAGCCAACCTGTATCGCGATCATCACTTCCATATTCCTCCAGGTCTGCAGGGTCGCTGCCTGGGAAACCCGCGCCCTTGTCTATGAGTTCATCAATATCGGCATCCGTATTGACAATATAGTTTGCGTAAATAGAAAATGGTATTGGTAGTACATCTTTTACTTTCAGTTTTGCGGCCAGTTCCCAGCACTCGAATTTATTGAGCAGTTCCTCGTTGCTATTGAAGACCATCTGCTGGCCGTGTTTGTTGTTGTATCCTGTAAATTCCGTCGTATCGCTGAGATCATCATATTCAATGTCATCCAGGTTCATGAAATTATAATAAGTCACTCCAAATTCAAACTTCATCATGTCGGTAGGCTTGATTGCTGTGCCCAATTGAAATGCAAGAAGCGTTGGATCACTGTTGCTGTCCTTGATTTTCAACTCCTCGACGAAATACTGTCCCAGGTTTGCGAAAAGTCCGAACCTTTCAGTGATATCAAATTTGATGGTTTCAGATACCCCCTCCGGATTAACATCCGGGTCCCATACGAGAGGCGTTGTGAAAAGGGGATTCTTCTGCTTTCCACCTGTAATTTTAAGATAATCCGTGGCCTTCCAGGATGCATAGGCCCTGTCTATCCAAATCTGCTTACCTCTTGCGTGTCCATCAAAACTCTGGTTCGTAGTATTTTGATAACCTGATCCGGAGGCAACCCTGACCCCGACTTCCGTAGTCTCTGTTGTTTTTGCCTTCATACCCAAACGGAGGCGAAAACGTTCACGGTTACGGTTATATTCATCTTTATCCCCACCCGGCTTCTTTTCTTCTCTCCACTGGGTATCGTGGCGGAGCCTCAGGTCTCCGTAAAAATCTACTTTATCAGCCCACTTTGGGAGCTTGACCGTGCTGGTCTTGACCTCTTCTTTTGCGGCCTCTGTGGCCACTTCCTTAATTTCGACTTCTTGTCTAGCGCCTTCTTTCTGCATTTCTTTCAAGAGCTGTTGGGCTTCCGGTTGCGAAAGAATCCCTTTTTCAACCAGCTTATTGACCAAAATGTCAACTTCCCCACCCCAGGACTGCGTGCTGCCGAATGTTATTAACAAACTCGTTATGATAAATACGATGAGTGAAATTTTCTTCATGTTTTTTCCCATACCTTTCCATTATCTATTAAATATTATGGACCTCTCTCCGGTTTGCTTCTAAAATTATTAGACTCACCTCCTCTCGATAGAAATTCGTAACCATTCACGGGGTTACAACGTCCGTTTTACCGCAACTCACGGCTATTATGGTTCCGGTTTGTTAAAACCAGATGACTATAAAGTTAGTTTTTGGTTAGATGCAATAAAGATTGGTCTGAAGGGGATCGGATGAACGGTCACATAATCGTTTGCTTGAGCGCGCAGGGTAATGGTTTTTTAAGGTTGCCTTCAGATATTAGAAAGAAACATCGATGACAATGAATATGACAAATGAAATAAATTTGAAAAAGCTCTCAAAGAGCATTGCAAAAAACATGGATTGTCTTTACTGGCCTCGACACAAAAAGCTGTTTTGAAAGCCCTGTCTGAATTGAAACCGCCATCAAAGGGGACGTCAAAGGGGACATCGTTCCGAACGTGCCTAAAATTCTTCTTGGCTATAGTATCTGTTTAAAACTCCTAGTGCAATGTCTCTTAAATTCTGCACGCTATATCGGCAGCACAAAAGTATAATATGGTTTTATATTTCAGCCATTTGCAACACTCTTATCTAATATTTTCAACAGGATATATTGATACGGAACTTATGAGACGCGATACTAGCACCATGAAATCCTTTCTGCATTGCGGCTTAAACTAACTTCTTGGTTCAGAGATTCATAGATTTCAAAGGCAGGAATAGTCTTGGGCTATCATCGCTTATGCGGGTAAAACCAAATTGTTCGTAGAATCCTTTGGCGTTTTCGTTAATAGCATCTACAACTATGGCATAGATTGCGATTTGATCACTGACCGCCAGCGTGCGCTTGATTGCATCGGCCAGCAACATTTTCCCAACCCCTTGTCCCTGAGCAGCATTACTAACCGCCAGTCTGCCGATCAGAGCAGCGGGCACTGGATGCTTAGGCAACTTCCGAGCCAGTTTTTCAGGTAATTGATTCAGTTTAATGGATAAGGTACTCAAGGTGTAGTAGCCAATCGCCGTCTTCGGATTATCCGACTTAGTCGCGACGAAAACACGACTGATGCGGCGTTTGATATCCTGCTTGGCTTGCATTTTAAGGTAGCGATCCAGCGCTTCGACACCACACTGAAAGCCCGTCCTGTCATGTGTGGGATTAAGCGGCGCGATAACCAAATTTTGAAAATCAGTCATTTGCTGGCAACACGCTGATCATATTCTTCAAGAGCTGCGGTCAGTTTGCGATTGAAACTTACCGGAACGGCCAAAGCCTCGAAAAATATCCTGGAATTTTTCGCTTTCAATGTCATCGTCTCATGCTTTTGAACGGTTTTCTCGGCTTGCTCCAAGGCATTGGTCATTATGAAATGACTAACAGTCTTACCCTCAAAACTAGCAGCACGCTCTATGAGTCTCTTTGAGCTGCTTTTCATGCGGAGGTTGATCCGTTCGTTTTTATCTTGAGTTGCTGCATCCATGGTAAATAATCCTTGAGTTTGTTTTAGTTTCGCTGTAAACAATGTACGTCAAAATGGTGCCTTTGTCAATAAAAATGATAAGAATTCCGGCATCCTTCATAGCAAGCCAAAAGTAGTTTACACTTTTAGGGATAATATACCTCAAAAAATATGACTTGTGCGATTAGCTATTAGCCGTTAGCCGTTAGGTTTTAGCTTAACAGTCCATTTTTATACAATGTTTTTACCTAATAGCTAATGGCTAA
>PQXE01000017.1:0-16794 GCA_003194495.1 Deltaproteobacteria bacterium | reverse complement strand
TACACTTTTAGGGATAATATACCTCAAAAAATATGACTTGTGCGATTAGCTATTAGCCGTTAGCCGTTAGGTTTTAGCTTAACAGTCCATTTTTATACAATGTTTTTACCTAATAGCTAATGGCTAATGGCTAATGGCCGGCATCCGTCTATGTTGAAAAAGTGTAAACTACAGAATGAAGGATGCCAGAATTCCCTTAGTTAATCCTACAGTTGCATAAATTGTTGTAATCACTATCGGTCGTTGCGATATAAGATATTGAAAACATTCCCAGATTCTGGATAAAGGAGTTTGGAGATCCTGGGCTATGGCGAGTGATGATTGTTGATTGATGATTGAAGAAAATTCAACCGGGGTAACCTCAGTCTTCTGCCTTCCGACCTCTGACTTCTGTCCTCTTCTTCAATATTCAATTTTCAATTAAAACGCCTGGAAACAGATTCGCTCAAACCCAAGCGATGCCACCACGAACCGCTTGAGGCGCAAATTGCCGTACTTTTTTTCCAACCGGTCCCCATAGGAAAGCGCCTGGTCCCGGCCTGTTTCGAGGGCCTTTTGCATCTGAGGCAATTCCAGCAGCTCCGTAATATGGATGAATTCAGGAAAACCATGGATATAATACTCGAATAGGCATCCTTGTTTGTAGTTCGTAGTTCGTGATTGGTTAATTCCTCAATTATCACTATTTGGCTTCAAGTTCGACATTTCCGTGTCGAATGATCTCTCCTTGAACCATGTAAACGACTTCTTCAGCAATGTTGGTGGCATGGTCTGCTATGCGCTCAAGGTGGCGGCACATCAAGAGCAGGTTGATCAAATAACCCACGCGATTAGTGCGTTTGCCTATTGCCTGTTTTACCACGTCATAGGCTTGGTCTTTCATATCATCTATTGCATCATCCAATTTAAGGACATCCAGCGCCAGGACATCGTCCATGTTCACAAGGGCGTCCAGACTCTTCTTGAGCATGGATGCCGTCTTCTCTGCCATCAAAGGATAATCAAAAGGGATATCGAGCCTTTCCCGTTTAGCAATGATCTGTATCCGTTCTGCGATATTTACTGCCTCATCACCTATCCTTTCCAGATCGTTGTTGATCTTGATCACGGCAATAAGAAATCGCAGATCCACGGCAACCGGCTGATGCAGCGCCAGGATCTTCAGGCAATCTTCTTCCACCTCTATTTCAAAATCATCTATTTCAAAATCACTCTTAATGATCTTCTCTGCAAGATTCGCATCTCTCAATTCAAGGGCCTGGATAGCCATCCGGACACGCTCCTCCACCATGGCTCCCAGGGAGAGGATCCTCTTTTTCAGTTTCTCTAACTCTTTTTGTAAACGTATGGTCATAACACTTTCCTCGCTCACTATCCGAAACGGCCTGTGATGTAATCTTCTGTCTGTTGGAGCTTAGGTTTGGTGAAAAGCGTTTCAGTATCATCCTTTTCGATAAGCTTTCCCAGATAAAAAAAGGCGGTAATATCGGACACGCGTGCTGCCTGCTGCATATTGTGCGTAACAATGATGATTGTATATGATTTTTTTAATTGATGGATCAGCTCTTCGATCTTTTGGGTGGCGATTGGGTCCAGGGCAGATGCCGGCTCATCCATAAGGACCACTTCAGGCTCAATTGCCAGGGCCCGGGCAATACAGAGACGTTGTTGCTGACCACCCGAAAGACCAAGGGCTGAATCATTAATTCTGTCTTTGACTTCATCCCAGATAGCGGCCTGAATGAGACTTTTTTCAACCTGATTTGCAATATAGGCCTTATCTTTTATGCCATTTACTCTCAGGCCGTATGCCACATTTTCAAAAATGCTCTTTGGGAAAGGGTTGGGTTTTTGAAATACCATGCCGACATTGCGACGAAGTGTGACTACATCCACATTTGGATCATTAATGTTTTTATTATCCAACAGGATCCGCCCTTCCACCCGGCTGATAGGAATCAGATCATTCATCCGGTTCAGGCAACGTAATAAAGTGCTTTTGCCACAGCCTGAAGGACCAATGAAGGCAGTTACCTGGTTTGTATAAATATCCAGAGAGATGTCATGCAGGGCCTTAAAGTTACCGTAATAGAAAACTAAATTTTTTATTTTAATCTTTAAAGAATGTTCCATTATACATCACATCCGTCTCTGAAGGCGTGCCCGGTAGATAATCGCAATAAGATTCAGGCCGAATACGAGGACAATCAGCACAAGGGCTGTTCCATACTGGAGATGTCGCGTGGCTTCGATCTCTGTTCCAGCCGTGGCCAGGACATAGATATGATAAGGCAGGGCCATGATTTCATCAAAAACAGAAGTCGGCAGAGAAGGCGTATAGAATACGGCTGCTGTAAACATGATGGGCGCAGTTTCCCCTGCGGCCCGGCTGATTCCCAGGATGGCCCCGGTAAGGATACCGGGCAAAGCAGCCGGCAGGACCACCCTATAGATGGTTTGCCACTTGGTGGCGCCCAGTCCCAGGGACGCCTCCCGATAGGTGTCAGGAACGGACCTCAGGGCCTCCTCGGAAGACCCGATAATTACAGGCAAGGTAAGTACTCCCAGTGTCAGGGAACCAGCAAGGACGCTTACTCCCATTTTTAACCATACTACAAAGAAGGCAAGACCAAAGAGACCAAAGACCACTGAAGGTACACCGGCAAGGTTGTTGATCCCTATACGGATAGCGCGGAGTAGCCGGCCTGGGCGGGCATACTCATTAAGATAGATGGCAGATGCAACTCCGATGGGAAGGGCCACCAGGATGGCACCCAGACTCAAGCAGAATGTACCGACGATACAGGGCAGGATTCCCCCTTCAGTCATAGCTTCCTTGGGCGGTTGCGTAAGAAATGTCCAGTTGATGGCCCGCCACCCTCTTGCCACAAGAAAATAGACAACAACAAGCAATGCGATTCCATTAATGGCAGCGGATAGCCTGAAAAGCCCAAAAACTGCGACCTGGATCAGTTTGCGACACCTCAGAAGACTACTTGATTTATTCATTAGTATAGGTTCAAGGGTTCATAGTTACAATGTTGCAGCTCCCACCTGCCTGTATTTGTTGGAGATGTGTTCGGATACAAGGTTGAAGAGCAGGGTGAAAGCAAATAATACTACGCCCGTGGCGAACAGGGCATAATAGTGATCGCTCCGGAAAGGGGCCTCTGCCATTTCTGCCGCAATGCTGGCAGGCATGGGCCGGACCGGATCAAATATTGAGGACGGCAGCTGGGCCGCTCCACCGGCAATCATCAGTACAACCATGGTCTCGCCGATAGCCCTCGACATGCCCAGAATGATGGCAGTCGAGATGCCTGAGAGAGACGCTGGAAGGATTACCCTGGCGATGGTCTCCCATTGGGTAGCTCCCAGGGCCAGAGAGGCCTCTTTAAGTTCCAGGGGTACGCTATAAATGGCATCTTCAGAGATGCTGCAGATGGTCGGGACGGACATGAATGCCAGCATAAGTGACGCATTGAAAAGATTTAAGCCAGTGGGGATATTAAAGATTTCCTGAAGAAAAGGAGCAACTATTACCATGCCGAAGAAACCAATGACAACTGAAGGGAGGGCTGCCAGAAGTTCCACAATAGGTTTAACCCATTCCCGCAGCCGGGCAGAGGCGGACTCTGTAAGATATAGGGCGGTCATCACCCCCAGCGGAATGGAAATAACAGCGGACATGGCGGTAACAGTCAAGGATGCCACGATCAGCGGGAAAATGCCGAAATCCGGTGGATCATCAGTAGGATACCAGTACCGTCCGAACAGGAAATCGTAAACAGAAACCTTGCAGAAGATAGGAAGACCTTCCCAAAACAAAAAAACGACAATTAAGGTTAATATTGTTATGGAAGTCAGCGCGACAGAAAAGAAAAAGAAGCGTATTATACGCTCCTTTCTCTGACGGCCTTCTCCGGTTTGACTATTTTTTCTCATTAACCTAATGTCCTGATTTTTCAAAGCTAAACGCTAACAGCTAATCGCTCAATCTTGGTTAATACAAAGGCACATACCTCGCGTCACGCACGTATTTTTGCCCCTTTTCCGGGTTCAAGACAAAGTTGATAAAGTTGAGCGTATCTCCCTTTGGCCAGCCGCTTGTGAACATATAAAGAGGTCTGCTGACAGGGTATGTGCCGTTCAGGGTTGTTTCCTCAGACCCCACGATCTTATCAACCATTAAAGCCTTTATGCTTTCATCCAGATATCCAAGGCTGATGTACCCAATGGCGTTTTTGTTTTTTGAAACAGCCTGTGCAATAGCTCCGTTGGATGCCTGAAGGAGGGCTCCGGGAAAAACTCTGTCTTTTTTCATGACTTTCTTATGCCAGACCTCGTAAGTCCCGGAGGATGTGTCGCGGGAAATGACCACTATCGGCCTGTCGGGTCCGCCCAATTCTTTCCAGTTTTTGATTTCTCCTTCATAAATAGCCTTAAGCTGATCCAAGGTCAGATTTATCACAGAGTTGCTGGGATGGACCACTGGAACAATACAGTCATAGGCAACAGCAAAAGGTACTGGATATGCGCCTTTTTCCACGGCAAGACTTACTTCCTTTGGTTTTATGAATCGGGAGCTGTCCGCGATATCAGTGCTTCCATCGATAAGGGCCTTGATACCATTACCGGACCCGCCACCAGAAATAGAGATCTTTACATCCGGATTTTGTTTCATGTAGGCTTCAGCTACTTTTTGTGCAATGGGTAAAACCGTGGTGGAACCTTTGATTACCAGATTTCCTGCCAATACCATGGTTGATGTAAAAGAAAAAACCAATGCCAATGCAAGAATAGCGATACGTTTCAATTTCATCTCCTTGTCCTCCTCGTAACATAAGTTTGAAATAAGATGTTGTGATTCCGCTGAAAATACCCCATCTGCTGCGTTGCATAAGAGCTGCAAGGGGTCGATTTCGATAGCTCTTTGAGCTTTAATCTGATTTCACCGCCTTGCATCTGGAACATTTTGAGCGGAATCCTGTTTCATGACTTTCTCCAGTGTAGTCTATGGGATTGCTTTGATTTTTAATTATTGTCCCTGATTGTTAGATTCTGATTAGAGATGAATTAAAATTGGATGAAATTATAGGCATCTTTCCCACCAGTTTACACTTTTTTCGAAAAAGCGTGTATTGTCGAATTGAATGCCGATGTCGAAACTGGAAATTAGGTAATGCATCTACATCTTTGTGTTTTTCCCAATTTCAAGTTTCTAATTTCAAATTTCACTGCCAACATATAGGATGAACAAACGGCGCTCAGTGTTTTGGAGATGGTGTTCAGTATGCAACAGGCTGTACCATGGGTAAGGGAAATATAGAGAAAGCGGGCTGGGGAAAATTGGCCATCACCTTGATTGACAAAAAAAGGGAAAAAGGGGGGGCCGTCCGGGTATCTTACAAACCCGGTCGGCATAAACAGATTGCTGAATCCGCCTTCATGAAAAAACGTGGCATGGGTGTTTCGCCAACGGAGATCCCGGATAAAGAGGCCTGGGAGATAGTGAATATCATCTGGGACGCGCCGGAGGATGAGGTGCTTTCCATCGGCGAGGTTAAGCAATATCCATGGGAGGAGTATGGAGAGATCATGGGGCTTAGGCCCTGTGATGACTGCGGCGAAATGGTCTCCGTAGCCTATTTGCAAGTCGTAGGGGACAGACACATGTGCATCCCATGCTCCGGGTATGATGAGTAGTCGCCAGACTTGAGTTTCTTGGAAATACCTGAATTCAGTTACGACGCGGATAATGGAATATTTACTTCCGCAGTATAGCGGAAACGGAAAATTGTCATGATGCTTGCTGCTGCGACATTCGTGATATTTGCATTGTCTTTAATTTTTTGTAACCGTTCACGGTACAACGCCCGTTTTACCGCATCCACCGAACTGTAAGCGTTTACAGGGTGCTGCAGATGCGAGGCGGAGGGTACGCAGACGTACTCCCTGTACTTCAAGTGCCCGACAACAAAGCAGATGCGGTGCCCTGTGAACGCTTACGTGTCCTTGATGCTGGCCATAGGCTCTACAAGATCAAACAGGCCGCGGCCACAAGTGCTTTTGTGGTCATATTTCCGTCTTTTTCCGGATTTGCCGGGCATGTGACAGAGGGTCACTTCAACTGGCAGTTTATGAGTTTTACCGCCATAGCAGTTATTATTGGTTCACAAATCGGTGCCAGAGTAATGAAGAAAAAAATGAAACCCAGGTGGATAAAGCAGATGTTTGCAGCGGTATTACTGGGAGTTGCCGTCAAGTTGCTCTGGAAGCTGTTCATGTAAACTAAATTGAGCGATTAGCCTTTAGCGGTTAGGTATTAGTTTAATGATTATCGGTCTAGTCGCCCTGACAAGCAGGATGTTTTTCTATTACTCGACTTTGGCCATTTTTAATTCATGGTTGTTGGGCTAACTTACTGAAATTATTATATCTAGCTTGAATTGGATCAAATCTACCCATAAAAAATCGGGGTATGAGTGCTTGTAATTTCCAAATCGTGCAGCTAACTCCTTGATTTTTCTGGTTTTATAATAATCGAAAAATGGCCAAAGTCGAGTATTACAAACTTTCACTTATTGGGTGTTATTTCTAATTAACGTAATGTTTTGATTTTTCAAAGCTAAACGCTAATGGCTAACAGCTAAGCGCTTAGCTATAGATATCTGTTAACTCTTTCACTGCCTTCAATTCTACAATGAAATTCAACTGGTCCAAATATGTCCTAATTCCTTTCGTGCTTTTGTCCTTTCGTGACAATTCTTTTCTTTTTCGTGTGTTGCACAATCTGACTTGTAACCGCACAGCCTCGCTGCCCCCTTTGGGAATTCAACAGTGTGAAGAACCTGTCGGGTGTTATTTCTAATTAACGATGCCCTGATTTTTCAAAGCTAAACGCTAATGGCTAACAGCTAAACGCTTAACTTAGGATAAAAGTGGAAGTTTTTTCTCACAAAAAGTGACACTTTTTTCATACCCCCCTTTTTAAGTCAATATAAGCAGGTTATCTGGCATTTAATCTCATAATTTCCAGATCATCGGGGGCACATTTTTTGCGAAAAGCCTTAAATGCAATGAAAGCTGAACAGTGGTTTCGTGATAGTGAACAGCAGTTTTGTACTGTGGCTGACTCCAGTTGCCACTGGGAGTGTTGGATCGCACCGGATGGGAACTGTATCTATGCTTCACCCTCATGCGAACGTATTACCGGATATCATGCTAATGAATTTCTCCAGGATGCCGTACATCTCGAAAGGATTGTCCATCCCGACGACCATGCGCGTTTTGTCAGACACATTGAGGACGCTCTTGAGAGCAGGATCATATTATCCATTAACTTCCGAATTATAACCCGCAGTGGTGACAAGCATTGGATATCCCATAGCTGCCAAGCCATATACGATGACAATGGAAATTTCAGAGGAAGACGCGCCAGTAACTGGGACTTGACGGCCCAAAAATGGGTGGGAAAGGCGCTGGAAAGGGCACACCACGAGTCGGCAAAATGTGTTGAAGAACAAAAGACAGAACTCACAAGAGCCAGGAAGGAATTAAAAGCAGAAATATCCACTCGCAAGAGGGCTGAGAGATCTCTAGAGAAAATAAGGGCGGATTTGGAGTTGAAGACCAGTAAGCTTGGGGAGGCAAATGTTGCGCTGAAGGTTTTGTTGGAACAAAGAATCGAAGATAAATCAGAACTTGGAGAGACGATATTATTAAATGTAAATGAGCTGATTTTACCCTTATTGGAAAAATTAAAAAAGAGTAGATTGGATAGCAGACAAAATGTCTATGTAAGTGTCATCGAATCAAATCTAAATGAAATTATTGCGCCATTAGTGCGGGGGTTATCCAGGATAAGTTGGAAGCTTACTCCAACAGAAATTCAGGTAACAAATCTTGTCAAGCAGGGTAAAACAACTAAAGAAATCGCGGAATTTCTGAATCTGGCCAAAAGTACAATCGATTTTCACAGAAACAATATCAGGAAAAAACTCGGCATAAGGAACAGAAAAACAAACCTCAGGACCTACCTTTTATCCATCTCAAAGAACCACTTCTAAGTTTTCCTTGTTAACTCTGCGATCTTTGCGCCTTTGCGGTGAATGTCAATCCGATAGGCCCAAAGATCAAGGTCCAAGGTTCATCCTGATGGGATTGACTGTCTTGCCCAAAAATCATAATGTATACATTATATTTCAATAGGAGGTGGCTAATGGCTAATCTCAAGAGAAAACAGATTTATCTTGATGACGAGAGCAATCGTGCACTGAAAAGACTTGCCCTAACAACTAAAATTTCTGAAGCCGAGCATATCCGTAAGGCGGTTAAGAACTATATTGCAAAACAAAAGGACAGGATGGCAGAAGAGGACCCGCTTTGGAAACTCATCGGACTGTGTGATAAGCCAGACGGCCCTACTGATGCCTCTATTCACCACGACAGATATCTATATGGAAAGCAGGTTTAATTATGATTCCTGTCTTTGTAGATACCGGTTCCTGGATAGCGATGGCGGTCGTCAGGGATCAATTTCACAAACAGGCTGCCGCCTGCTATCGGAAACTCTCTGAAGGAAAGGCCTTTCTGGTTACCTCCAACTATGTTCTAGTTGAAACGTACACCCGTATTCGCTACGATGACGGCCATGCCAAGGCCCTCAAATTTCATTCTTTAATCCAAGAAGCCGTCAAGGCAGGAAGGCTTCAATTAGAATGGGTTACCCCCACCATCCATCAAGAGGCTTGGGACATCTTTGAAGATTATGCTGATCAAGTGTTCTCCTTCGTTGATTGTACCAGTTTTGTAATTGCAAGGCATGCCGGGGTCAAAGAAGTCTTTGCCTTTGACCAACATTTCAATACTATGGGATTCATTCTCAGGCCATGAATTGATCGATTTTCACAGAAACAATATCAGGAAGAAACTTGGGATAAAGAACAAAAAAACAAACCTCAGGACCTACCTTTTATCCATCTCAGAGAACCACTTCTAAGTTTTCCTTGTTAACTTTGCGATCTTTGTGCCTTTGCTAATAGCTGACAGCTAAAGGCTAATCGCTCAATTTAGGTGATAGCAAGATTTGATGGTTGAGACTTGACGACCTCTACCAGCGTTTCAAGCCGAACTACCCTTTTGTCAATTGCTATAGTTCGTTCCGAAAGCTTTTCAGTTTGCTGATTTAGCCGCTTCACTTCATCGGTGAGCTTGAGGACATCAAGTAAAATTTCTTTCCATCCGGCCATCTCACACCCTCACTTTGAAAGTTTGTAACCGTTCACGGGGTTACAACGCCCGTTTTACCGCAACCCACCGAACTGTAAGCGTTCACAGGGCACCGCAGATGCGCGGTGGAGGGTACACAGACGTACTCCCTGTACTTCAAGTGCCCGACAACAAAGCAGATGCGGTGCCCTGTGAACGCTTATGAAAGTTCTTTAAGCCCTGCAGCCACAACCCGGTTGGCTTTTTTTGTGGCTTTGATAGCTTCTTGCAAGCGTGTATGTACTAACCCTATAAGTTCTGAAGCCTCAAGATCGTTAGTTGCGCCATCAGGGTTGTATGCGTCAATAGCATTTCTTACCATTTCGGCTGCGGAAGTTTTTTTCCCCTGGGCTGTGGTGGATTTAACGAGTCTGTCTAACTTCTTGATCTGGCTTTCTGAGATTAGAAATTGTTTCCTAATTAAGTTTGTTTGTGCTGTTTGCATGGTTGTTTTCTCCGGTATATTAATCTTACAAATATAATACGCATACACAACAGCATGTGCAAGTTTTTTATTCATTCCGGGGTTTTTGCCCATCCCCCCGAAATGAGGCGGAGAAGGACCCGCTTTGGAAAATCATAGGGCTGTGTGATAAGCCAGACGGCCCTAGTGTAGCGTCATGCGTAAAATGTCGCACCAGTCGCTCTCGCTTCAATCTCACACTTTAGCGCAGAAACGAGCGAAAGCTACATATTTTGCCAGACACTTGATGCATGACGCGACACTAGCGATGCGTCTATTCACCACGACAGTTATCTATATGGAAAGCAGGTTTAATTATGGTTCCTGTTTGTAATTGCAAGGCATGCCGGGGTCAAGGAAGCCTTTGCATTTGACCAACATTTCAACACCATGGGATTCATTCTCAGGCCATAAGACTGACTGATAGATTGTGCAGTTTATCGGGTTAGATGGAGGTATTGGTTCAGGTTTCAACAGGTAAACCTGAGGAAGCAAATGCTGCGCTGAAGGTTCTGTTATCCACTCGTATAATATGGGTATTTACCCCATATTATACCCACAATAGTCCAATATTGACACTCCAGGAGAGTTTGCTACAAAAATTATAGTCATAATACAACACTCACATTCTCATGCTTTTTGGGAGCGAGCCATGAAATGGGGTATCCAGAAAATGCCTGTATAAAGCCTCCAGGGGATTTTTATGCCCCTTGGAGGCTTTTTCTGTTTTAGTTCGTGAAAAGTCAAATCCATTCAAGAGGAGAGAATGGAAAGCCATATATCTCAAATATATCTCAAGATGAGATAGGAGGTAATGATTATGAAAACCAGAATGCTGGCTATAGCAGCCAGTTTATGTGTCTTTTTCTTGGTAGCAGCTCTAAGTAACGGAGTTCCTACCGCAAAAGCAGCTACAGACGAACAGATTGAACAGGCCATAACAGATGGGTTGGAATGGCTGGCACAACAGCAAAATCCAGATGGTAATTGGGGAGGTGATGTGGCCAGAACTGCTCTCGCGGTACTTAAATTCGAAGACTATGCCCGAGAATTAGATCCCCCTATGGACCCTTTTGACCCTGATTATGAGTACAGTAATAACGTAATCGATGGATTGGATTATATCTTTTCTCATCCTTCTATGTCTATCGTGCCTATCAGTGTTCAACCTGCTGGAGATCCTGATACGAATGGCAATGGGACAGGTGTAAACTGGTCTGATAGTACCTACTATACAAGTATTGTCATGATGGCTATTGCGGGCAGCAAAGCCCCAGACAGGTCTGTGTCTGGAGGGGCCTGTGATGGCTGGACTTACAAAGAAGTCCTTCAGGATGTCGCAGACTACATGGCTTATGGCCAGAGTGATCCACCATGTGGCGATAGAGGCGGATGGAGCTATTCGGCCAGAGATAACCGGTGTGGAAATGATAACTCGAACGCCGGATATGCAGTCCTTGGTCTTGGATATGCCCAGGTAGATCCGTTCAACTGCACCATTCCGGCCTGGGTAATGGACGAATTGAGCCTCTATTGTGACTATATTCAAAATGATGTCAACGGCGATACTGATGACGGGGGTTCCGGATACACTGGTCCAAATGATGGTTGGGTCAATGTCCTGAAAACCGGAAATCTGCTCTATGAGATGGCCCTTACCGGTGACACAGAAGAGATTCAAAGGGTCAAAGATGCTCTTGATTATCTTGAGCGTCATTGGGGTGATAATGCAGATCCCGGCTGGAGGCCAAACCACTATCAGGCCATGTACACCTGTATGAAGGGGCTTGAGGCCATGGGTATTTTTACCTTTGGCGACCCTGAAATTGATTGGTACGCGGATTTCTCCGATGCCATTGTCTCCCAGCAGAATGATGACGGTTCCTGGCCTATTTGTCCCTGTTATTGTTCGGGAGATTGGTGTCACAATTGCGATAGCATAGTCTGCACTGAATGGGCACTTTTGACCTTGGAGCGCTCTGTTCCTCCACTGATCAGGCCTGTGGTCGGTGATATCCCTGACCAGTGTGTTCCGGCAGGAGGAAGCTTTGCTGCCATAAGTCTGGATGAATATGTTGAGGATGGTGATAATGCTGACGATGAGATTGTCTGGACTACTTCCGGGGAAGTAGATATCACTGTAGATATTGATTCCGATCGGGTAGCTACGATCACCTATCCCGACGGCTGGACAGGCAGTGAAACAATTACCTTTACCGCAACAGATCCGGATGACCAGTCAGACAGTAATGAGGCAACCTTCACGGTTGACCCGGTTCCGGTTGTAGCCGGTATTGAAGACCAGACAGCCCCATTTACTCCTTTTGATCTGGACCTTTACCTGAACGGCATTGATCCTTCCGAAGTGACCTGGTCATATTCGGGTAATTCTTGCCTGGATGTATCAATTGATGCAGATAGTGTAGTAACTGTAATGGATCCAGGTAGTTGTACGGATCCCGAAACCATTACCTTTACTGCTACAGCCCTTGCCTGTGATGAGGAGGTAAGTGACAGCGACGAGGCCACTTTTACCCCCAATCAGCCCCCTAACTGCAGTGAAGCATATCCGAGCATGCAGGAAATCTGGCCGCCCAATCATAAGTATGTGGATATTGAGATTATGGGTGTGACTGATCCTGATGGAGATCCGGTTACTATCACCATAACAGGGATCACACAGGATGAACCTGTTGACGCCATAGGCAACGGAGATGGAAAAACCTCTCCGGATGGCACAGGTGTTGGTACCGCCACTGCTTGTGTTAGGGCTGAAAGAGAGGGGACGGGGAATGGTCGCGTCTATGAAATCTCTTTCACCGCGACAGACCCTGTCGGGGCGGAATGCTCTGGAAGTGTCACCGTTTGTGTACCTCATGACCAAAGTCCGGATCATGAGTGCATTGACGATGGGCAGGATTATGATTCCACAGTAGAGGAATAGATCATAATATAAGCTCAATTAATACATAACGCGAAAGCCAGGCAGGGTGGATTTTCACGCTGCCTGGCCTTCTTATCGGTGTATATGATTAGGAAGGAGGTGAACTGATATTTCGATTGACTCAAACGGGATGTCGAAAGGTTGGAGGAGATTATTTGATAGGAGAAGAATTAGGAGGAGGTAAGGTGATGTTTCGAAAAAAATGTGGATTATTACATGTTTTATTGGCGGCAGTTTGTGGACTGGTTGTTTTGGTGATGGGGTCAACTGCCTTTGCAGATGATTATTATGTTTACAGCAAGTTCAATGCACCTGGTACGGGCCTAGTATTTTCAGCGGGAGGCTACGTTGAGGACTATGGAGTCCCAGGAACATGGGGCGATGAAATCCAATACGTTTACTTCATACAGGCCGGAACTCCGAGGCTGGCTTACAAAGTTAAGGTTTGGGTCACCAATCATGGAGGACCGGACGACCCAACTCCTTATATTGATATCCGACAACACCCGGCTCATGATGATCCGGCTCATGTGGGGCCAATCGAACCAAGGCACTTTGAGATAGTTTCTACTTGTGATGTAACAGATTATTCAGATTCCGGAGGGACGGCAAATACTGAATTCCAGGTGGATGCTACCGGTGTATATCTTGGAGCATATCCGTATGGGATTCACAAGTTCGATCACGACTGGAATTACATCGGCCAGATTGGACCTGTAGCTCCATCTGTTGGTTATGGTACAGCATCACTTGCTTACGACCAAGGAAGGGGTGCATGGTATGCGTGTACTCATATTCCACGTTATGTATACGAGCTTCGCGATACCAATGGCGATGGGGACTTGATGGATGAAACCTGGCAGTATATTTTTGAATCCCCAAGCTATGGGGGAGGCCACCACGATGGTATGGAATTTGTTGGTGGATATCTCTGGATTTCTGATATGACCTCAGACGTTCTCGCTAAATGGAAGTATGACAGCGGCACTGATACTTGGTCAGAAGTTGGAACATACACATACTCGGAGGCGGCAGTGGTCGAGGGTATGGGGTATGGGCCTAACGCTTCTTTCTGGATTGCTGGTTTCGGTAGTGGTTATACTTATGAGCTCGGTGGCGCGATCTCACAATGTTATCCAGTTGCCGATGCAGGCGAAGATGTTCCGTCCTATCCGCCAACAATATCGATAGAACTCGATGGCTCTGGATCATACTTCGAGTCAGGCCCGACATGTCCGGACGGAAAGATTGTTCTGTATGAGTGGGATTGCGAAGGTGACGGCGTTTATGATTATAGCGGCACTGATCCGGTTACCACCTGTACATACCCTGCTGTGTATAATCCGGATGACTCGATAGATTGGGATGCGACCGCCCAAACATATACAGCCACCTTAAGGGTAACAGACAACACCCCGGCCGTGGATGGTGGGCCACAAACTTCTGTGGATACATGCGAAGTACACATTACCGCACCTCCATGGAAACCTGTGGCAGATCCGAACGGTCCGTACAACACGAGAATAAATCAGGAGGTATGCCTGGACGGATCAGGGTCATTCCATCCCGCAGCCGAGATGTATGAGCCAGGCCATCCCTGGTACGATGAAATAACTCTCTGGGAGTGGGATCTGGATAATGATGGTGAGTTTGATGATGCAACAGGTCAGGAGGTATGCACGCAGTGGTCTGCTGAAGGAACTTATTTTGTGGGTCTCCGCGTAACGGATCTCTTTCCGACCACGGACCATCCGGAAATGGATGTGGATGCCAAAAGCACAACTGTCATTGTCGGTGAAATCCATGACGTGGCAGTAGAAAGTGTTACTCCTTCAAAAAGCACGGTGATTGTCGGTGAAGAGGTGACGATTGATGTAGTAGTATCGAACTTGGGGGATTTTACAGAGAGTTTCGATGTAACCCTATACTATGATAGTAATACAATCGGTATGATGAGTGTGACTGACATGGATCCAGGTGATACGGAGACTCTCCAATTCTCCTGGGATACGACAGGTGTTCCGGAAGGCACATACACCGTAAAGGCCTGCGCCGACACCGTTCCAGGCGAAATTATTGTTGACAACAACTGTTTGGAAACAACGGTCGAGGTAGTGGATAACAGAGCACCTGACTGCAGTGAAGCCTGTGCAAGCATACAGGAAATTTGGCCGCCCAATCATAAGTATGTGGATATTGAGATTATGGGTGTGACTGATCCTGATGGAGACCCGGTTACTATTACTATAACAGGGATCACTCAGGATGAACCTGTTGACGCCATAGGCAACGGAGACGGAAAGACCTCTCCGGATGGCGCAGGCGTTGGTACCGGCACTGCTTGTGTTAGGGCTGAAAGAGAGGGGACGGGAAATGGACGCGTCTATGAAATCTCTTTCACCGCGACAGACCCTGTCGGGGCGGAATGCTCTGAAAGCGTCACTGTTTGCGTGCCTCATGACCAAGGACCAGATCATGAGTGCATAGACGATGGGCAGGATTATGATTCTACAGTGGAGTAAATCCTAATGGATGTGATGTTGAGGTAAGAGAGACTGCTCAACATGTCCATAGATAGAATGTAATAGCCAGGCAGGGTGAATTCTCACTCTGTCTGGCCCTCATCGTAACAGGCGTGGGTTGAAGTTCCGGGAGGATCAGGAGAGGGGAAGTTAAGATGTATAAGGGAAGAAAGAAGAGTACTCTTGAAAAGTTCTTTGTCTATTTGTTGACGTTTATTCTTTTCTTCCAGTTTACCGGCATTTCCGCCTTTGCAATCCCTATCAAGGAAAAGAGAAATACGCTGTCTTTATCCAGGGATTTTTTGAAACCACTCCCAGAAATTCCACAGAAAGAAAAATCAGAGCTTGCGCAAAAAATATTAAAAGATGATTTAATCCAGCCTCATGCTGTAAAGGAATTAAACCACACTCTGACATCCATTAGGGATATCATTGGAAAAATCGAACAAAAGATCGGCAAGGGAGAAAGTTCTGCTATCCAGATCAAGTATCTTCAGGCCAAGTATGAGTCGCTCAAGGACCTGGATAAAAAGGTAAGAAATAATTTAAAAATACGACAGGCAAAACAAAAGGAACAAAAGGCACCAGATACTGTTCAGGCAAAAACCGCTGATCTTGTTGCCCATTACGACAAGAATATTAAACCGATTCTTAATCGTTTGGAAGATATTTTAAAAAAGAATACAAATGTCTATGAAGACAGGGCACTTAAAGAAATTGGAGCACATGCTGATTTCCCAAAGGGTATCTCGGCATTCAAGGAATACTTTGACAATAACGTCAGGTTTGAGCCTGAAAAACCGGAAATCGCCCCTTCACCACCTTCCTTCAGACCATCTAATTTCAAACCGATAAAGCCGGATACGTCAGGCAAGGTAAAACCTGCATATCTGTTACAGAAGTCAACAGATTCATTTAATTCAAGCAATATCCTGCACCAAAAGAACGCAAAAACGAGTCCGCAGACCCTGTTGTCCGAAAGCGGCGCCATAGGTGTCCTGTCAGTACCACCTCCAGACCCTGAAGACTTAGAAGAGACAATTGATGTGGTTATCACTCAGGAGATGAGAGACCTAGTTGCCTCACTCAACAATTCTCCTGCCGGGATATTTGAATGGGTAAAGAAGAACATCGAGGTTGAATTCTATTATGGTTCCTTAAAGGGCTCAAGGGGCGCCTTTATTGAAAAGGCCGGCAATGATATCGATACTGTCTCTCTGCTCCTGGCGCTTTATCGCGCTGCCAATATCCCCTGCCGGTATGTCACCGGCACCATTGAACTTCCGATTGAAAAGGCAAAAAACCTCACCGGCGTTGATGACCCGCAAAAGCTCGGCAGCCTTATTGCAAGCGCCGGTATCCCTGGCGTCCTCATTGTCTCGGGAGAAGAGGTGATTGCTGTTCAAATGGAGCATACATGGGCCGAGGCCCTTGTTGACTATGACCCGTATGCCGGGGCAAAGGCAGGCGTTATGTCCCGAGTTAAATTATGTAACGTGTTTTTGATGGGTTAATCAATTATTCTTAAAAGAGATTAAAGGCTTCTTTTTTCTTTCTGTTTTTCTTTATACTTCTTTTTTCTTTCCTTATCTATC
>PQXE01000123.1 GCA_003194495.1 Deltaproteobacteria bacterium | reverse complement strand
TGTAGGTGCCGGCCCTGCGCTTCCTCTTGTTTTCTCTGATGTCCATTTCCCTGACCAGCCTGGTCAGTGTGCTATAAGATATGTCAATATCATTACGTTCCTTAAGGACTTCCCGGACCCGGACTGCTGCCCCGGCAAAGCTGGAAGACCTCCTTGATATGAGCAGTGGCCTCCTGGTTGGAGGTTGTCAAGGGCTTCTGATTGGCTTGTCCCCGCAATACACGACGGACCGTGTTCCTGGAAATCTTGAGAATCCTGGCAATCTCCCTGATCTTGCTCTTCTTTTGATGCAATGTCAGAATTGCCTGTTTCATGTCGTGAGAGATCATGAAGCCTCCTGATGTCCTGTTCTAAACTGATAAAGCCCTTTTGGGTTTCATCAAAGGCGGTCAACAGCACACGGCGGTCCAGATTGCTCTGGCCTGGATAAATAACAGTAGGTACCTGTCTGCGCAGGCGAGAAAGAATGTGCCTGACGATTTGTAAATCTTTGAGGCATTTGCCCTCTGGTCCCCCTTTGAGTACTTCAGCCTGGTCTTTTTCCTGACTGGCACGTAATGCCTTGATAAAAAGACCCGGATCCTGAATCATCCTCTCTCGTTTTTTACGATTGGACTCCTGGTAGTAACGATAGAACTCAGTCAAATCCCGGGTAGAGATGGGATCTTTGGCCAATCGTTCTGCTAAGATGTGGGCATGCTCCGGTATGGCGCGCGCCATAGGTGCCAAGACCCTGGCAGCCGCCCAGGCGGAAATATGCCCCTTGCGTACCAGGTCCAGGATTTCATCCGAGAGAACATCAATAAGGGCCAGTCGCCTGGCTACCCAGCTTTGATTACATCCCAGCAAATGGGCTATCCTTGGCTGAGATAGACAGTGTCTCTCTCGAAGCTCACGCATCAGCATGGCTTCTTCTATGGCTTGCCATTTCCGGCCACGGATCCTGGCCAAGGTCTGAATAAGGGCTTTGTTTTCCTCACACGACCATATCTCAGCCAGGACCATGTCCTGACCACAACGTTTAATGGCAACCACCCTCATATAACCATCAAGCAGGGAAACGCGGGCCTTCAGAGATAGTAATTACCGGAATGATCTGCCCATGGCATTCTAGAGAATGGACAAGTGAGGAAATGCACTCCTTTCTATATATCCTGCTAATTGGCATAACGAAGATCGAGCTGGGCGATCTCAATTTCTCGTATGTCTATAGTATGGCTGGGTTTCATGTTGAGGAAATTAACGATCTTTATTCCACAATGCTATCTAGTCCTATATTTGCAATCACTCGTCTATTATGGACCCATAGCATAACCTCCTGTAATAACATCAATTTTTACAATTAACTCATCCATTTTTGCAACCCCGCTCAGGTCAATAGGGACGAGTTTGTAATGACCGGATAGGCAGTCATTTCGCATAGTTAACTCGTCCATCTTTGCAATCATGGATCTGTCTCCTCCAGAAGATTGTCGCTTCCGGCAATTGCGCTGTCGTTGGAGCTGCCTGTTCCGTTCAGTATATGCCGGGTGCGTCTTGCGATAATGTCGCCAGTAGTCAGGATTTCTTTGCCGCCAGGCCCTCTGACAATCAGCCTGATTGGCTCTATAGGCCTCATCTGTGGCAAGTTTCTCCTTCTGCCACTTCCGACGACGTGCCTTCTGACATTCTGGACGAGAGCAATATTGTTGATCAGGTACTGTTGGGTATGGCTCAAACGACCTTCCACAAAAAATACAAATCCGGTTCATGATGCCCCTCAGAAATAAGAAATTACTGAAGGTCCACAAACCGGACTATGTTGGAAAAATCAAAATTAAAAAATCAGGGATGGGTCAAAACCTGAGCATAATTCCGGCGGGTCAATTCTCATGAGCAGATGCGGGTCAATTCCTGTGAGCGGTGAAGATGACGGTTGAAGACGCTCAATATGGAATATAGACAGTTGATGCCTGCTCATGCCACCAGCAAGATTCATGAGCCAATGTAAAGCTTGTGATCGGTCATACCCAGCATCGGTATGCAAGGGACGACGTTCAAACATGCGCTCGACATAGGTAGAGAGCAGATATCGGCGCTTATCATCGGGTGAGGCAGAAACAGAGAGTTCCTTTGGCTCAGGGTCACGGTAAGAAATTATCATGATGTTGAGCATAAGCGGAGACTTGGCCAGCGCCTGCAAGTCTTTATCATGTGCTAGAGCTTCGCGGATCCTTTCATAAAGGCCACCCCCGAAACTTTTAAGGTGGGTCTCAATCTGTAAAGGTGTAAGAGGTTGAATCAGAACGGCGTTTGGCAGATTTAGGCGAGCGCCTAAACACTCATAATCATCAATACGGCTACAGACAACAAGCTCGGCAGGGTATGAGGCCTTGAATTTATTAATAGCCTTGATGCAATCATCACGGTAAGCCTCGGCAACCTCATCAAGACCATCAAGCAGTAAAAGTAGCTGATTACATTCAATCCACGAGTGCGTGAGTGATTTTGCTACTTGATACTGGCAAAACATCTCCTCAATGAGCCAATCCGCCAATTCTTGATGTTGCCATGACGAAAGATTGAGTATGATAGGAACTGGTTGGGCTTCATCCTGTTGAGCTTTGTGAATTAGAGTCTCCGCAAGCTGCAGCAATGTGATGGTTTTACCGCTACCTGGTTTACCAAGAATTAATAGGGATCGACCGTTTTCCTCAAAAACTTTGAAGATGGATTTGCCAGTAGGGACAGATTGGTTGGGTTGGTTCGGCCTTTGCAAAACAAATTCTAACATACGGCTGACAGCATCGGGGTTATACATGAGCCCTAGCTCCACGATAGCAGCATTATGTAAAGAACTTCTTAAAAATCCATCAATCCAAGTATGTTGCATGTTTTGGAGAACATTATGTCGATTTCGGCATCCTTCATATAGGCATAAAAGTAGTTTACACTTTTCGACGAAGGTTTTTAGGACAAACCTATAGAGTCAATCAAAGTGCCTTTTCTTTATGCGGATACTTTAAAGAAAAATTATTGGG
>PQXE01000122.1 GCA_003194495.1 Deltaproteobacteria bacterium | reverse complement strand
CAGTATTGATTTGCTTGCCCCGTTAAATCTAAATGGCATAATCTGACAATATGGAAGGACCGGGAATTAAGGCAAGGTTCGGCATGGTATTTTGAAACATGATGATTATTTAACTGGGGTACCGGTTTTGGAATAGATGTCCGCGTCTTTTTCAACAACCCCAGCCAAACGATCGATAAAGTCGCTTCGATCCTTGTCGTTCCAAAAGATATTCTTCCTCTCTATGCCCCGACCCATCACATGATGCAAAACTCCGGGGGCGTCTAATCTTGCTAACCTCGGCATAACTCATCCACTATCACACTCCCAACTAACCCGTCAAGCACGTTCTGCACGAACCCCCTTTTCCGAGGACGAAGAAAGGGAGCGACAGTTGGTCAATTATAAAATAAAGAAACCGGTATTGTTATCGGCAGCCGGAAGGTGAATTTTTATTGGGAGCCTTCCCGGGGAAATCCGGCTACTTCTTTTGGTTTTTCTTGTTTTTGCTCTTGAAATTTTTTTATATGCGGTATTGATTAGTATTCGCCGTTGATACTGGACGATTGCCTTTTTTCCTGTTTAAAAAGGGAACATGACGTCGGGATGAGAGAGAAAATGGAGCAAGTTGAAATTGATCGGATCGCCAAAACCTTTTTTGCCCTTTTCCTAGAGCAGTCCGCCTTGCCGGATATTGCGGCCCGCTGCTGCAAGCTGGGTAGATCCATCCTGATAAGTGATATTGATGAGAATCCTTCGTACTGGCTGGTTCCGGCAGCATGTAACCAACGCCTGGTGGGATTCATACGTCTGGGCCTGGAGGGGAAATTAATGGCTTACGGAAGATTCGGGCAGGGCCCACAATTGAGTGATTTACCGTTGTTGTCTTTTCTCTCCGAAGAAGTAGCTGGCAGGGAGATCCGGCGCAGCTTCGGCTCTGATTATGGAGAGTTGACTCCCCCCAAATTGGTTCATGACGGCCCTGTGGACCGGATCACCTGGTTATCCCGGGGCAGATCCGGGGACGGCAAGAAGGTGCTTCTTTTCTGGTCCTTCGGGACGACATATCTTCGAACGGAACCGGTACAGCGCAGTAGCAGCTCATAAGCATTCTTTTTATGCTGAAAGTATAGGTTGCAATAAAATATTTTACTCATAAAGGAGGATTATAATGAGTTTCATGAATGTTGAAAAGCGTGAACATCTGGGAAAGGCAGATTTTGCCGTAAAGGTTGAAAACGCCAGGAAACAAGCCCATTTTCATCTCTGTTCCGGTACAGCAGCCGGGTTCCGTGGAGTCAAGGGATGGGAAAGGGGGAGGATTAATACGCGGCCGATGATTATTTACGACCTGTCTGGTTTGCCGTTGTTCTATGATTTCCCGGTGCGAAGGGGCCGTATTTTTGAGGGATTCATCCGTATTGTAGCCAATAAAGTGCTGGGCGACCCCGTAATGTGTACCCAGGTTACGTCGCTGGGATGGGACCTGTTGAAGGCCCGTAAGGAATTGCAGAAAAAAATTGTGAAAAAGTACCGGGGATTTCGGCTGCGAAGACTCAAACTGGTGTGTTACAGTTACCCCAAAATCGCCCTGGCTGCGAATCTGGTGGGCAGCGGCAGAAAACAGCAAACCTTTATGATCGATGTGTCCGACTTCACTGAAATCCCATTGGTGCCTGAAAAAGAAATCAAAGGCTCCGGTCTGGTTCCCTACTCCCTGCTGGACAATATTACGGAAAAACAGGAAAAAACAGGCGCTGATACCTGGGAAAAGATCAACCAGGGAATGGAAGATGTATTTAATAAAGAGAAGAAACTGGATCTGGCGGGTTTGTATAAACTCTCACCAGAAAAGCGTCTGGACGTTATTCAGAAAGTTTTCGATAAAATGGAGATCTTTACTTTTTACACGGAGAAAACCATCGACTTCTGCTGTCACAGCGGTACATGCCATGATCATGAATGTTTTTGCCTGCACCCCCAGGAAAACAGCGTGCATTGTACCCGGGCCTCGTCCCAGATGGTATTCTGCTACTGGCGTTATTGTTATTCGCAGCATGATTTCGCCCAGGCCTTCGGAGTGGACGATGATGACCTGACCCCTTGGAGCGGCGTGGCTTCCGGTCTGAACTCGTTGACCTATGATTGTTTCACCGCTTCTCTCAATTATTCGCCGGACTGGGCGGACTGTACTACAGAGATTTCCAATCGGCGGCCTTTTTTGTCTGACAACGGCGGACATACCCGGGCATGCGCAGGATATAAGCAGTGGAATATCTGGATTTCCGGTACGCCTCAACCCCGATATTTGTACATTTACGATCCCTGGCCGGTAAATGTGGGCGCCATCTCCTGGGAGAACTACAATACCGCTTATTATGCATGGATCGGTACCCTGGTCCGTAAAACCACCAATCACACCTGAGCCGTCTATACTAGGGTACCACGAACATTCGCTTAGTGAGAAAGGGGAACATAGGATGTCCCCCTTTTCCCTTTCCTTTTCGACATTTATCGGCAGTTCACATATGTTACACATACCATCATTCCTAGCTCCCATCCAGATGATGCTTCCAGAGTTGAGCTCCCCTCACGGGGCTCTCTCCCAGCCAGAGGCTGAGGGCTTCATTGTCCCCGGGCTTCACACAAAGCCGTTACCAGCGATGCATGCCGAGGTAGAAAACTACTGGCGATACAGTAGGCTGATTCTAAAATCAGCAATATAATCAGCGACTTCAAGTCACAACGCATGCGGTGTGGTGTGGGAGGGGCGCTCTGTGAGGGGCGTCCCTATCCTGATAGGCATTGATCTTTGTCAATTTTCCAATCCGTGCTTATTAATCTGAAGTTCCCGTAGAATTTTCCTAAAAAAAAGCCAAAAAGAGTTATTATTGCAATAGGTTATATGGCTTATCATCCTTTTTGGCGTGCAATTTTGTAGTCATGTAACTCACTCAAATTGGGAGGAATATCGCTCAAATTGGGGCCAAGAAAGATTGACTTAATAAAAAAATGTGTGTATTTCTAAATTAAATAACTTGCTGACAATATTGAGAAATTAAGTGTAGTCAGTAATTGC
>PQXE01000016.1:45396-60751 GCA_003194495.1 Deltaproteobacteria bacterium | reverse complement strand
ACTCTTGTTTTTCCTTCTTTTTATCAGGACGATTTTCGAGATTGGATGGTTTAATGTTGGGCTTGGGTTTCAGGTTTTTTAGTATGGCGATTTCGTCTCTTAGAATTTGATTTTGTTCCTGCAGTGACAGGATCAGCTCTTGTTGAAGGCAACAAATATCGAGTAATTCGGCAACAAGAGGCGAGAGCTCCTCTTCAGAGACATTGGGAATATTCGGGATTTTCGTAAGACGAGCCGTAGCCATAAATCAATCATAACCTATCCAAGCCATTGTGTCCTGCTTTTTTTTCAATGAATGGAGGTGTCAGTTAAAAAACTTATGGAAATTTCATAGGGAAGCGGTAAAAATAGAGATACCATGACTCCGCAAAATATGATTTGCCCGGACTTGTTGAGAAGTTACAATTTTTGCTACTAACTACCTGTAAAATAAGGCTTTATTGATTTTCGTTCAGGCACTAAATAGTTACGATCTAAAAAGAGTAAATTATGAAAAAAACCTCGTATTTCCTGTCATTATCCCTATTTCTTCTGGCATTTTTAGCGGCCTTTGACACTCCGGCCCGGTCTGAAGCAAATAAAAATAAGGATAATATCCTCGTGGTTAGTATCGACGTGACACTAGATATGGAAAACCGCCGGATAAGGGGAAAGGCATCAACAGAACTCCCTATGGAAGAACCTGTACGGGTACATGTGGGAGGCGTGGAGTTAGACCGTGTCACCCTTGCGGGGCGAACCATAAATCCTTCCATTGAAGACGACTCGTTTAGTGTAACTGCTTCGGGCAAAAACAGGGACCTTATGATTCAATTTCATAGAGATTTTCCACCCTTGAACCCCAAGACCGGCGCAAAAAATAATTATGCTGTGATGGATAATTTCATAGACACAAAAGGCGTTGTATTGCTTGATGGCTGGTGTCCGACATTGGGTGGGCTTGCCCGCTATGAACTCAAGGCCGCGGTGCCTGCTTATTTTAAGGCTGTATCCGAGGCAGATGCCGTGAAGGTGGAATACAGGGAAAAGACAAGTATCTATATCTTTGAATTCCCTCATCCAAGGACCGGCCTTTCACTGGTTGCAGGCCCATATCAAGTCAGCCTGGAACTCTACAATGGTATTGAGATTGCTGCATACTTTTTCCCTGAAGATAAAGAACTCGTCCAAAAATACATTGACAAGTCCAGACACTATCTTGATCTCTATGAAGGCATCCTTGGCCCATACCCGTTTAAGCAATTTGCAATAGTGGAAAACCGTGTCCCCACGGGCTATGGTCTCCCCACTTACATCCTTCTCGGGCAGGAGGTGGCAAGACTCCCGTTCATTGTAGATACCTCCCTGGGCCACGAGATACTCCACTCCTGGTTTGGAAATTCCGTCTATGTGGACCCAAAAGAAGGTAACTGGACTGAAGGGCTTACCACTTACCTGGCAGACTATCTGTATGAAAAACAAAAAGGGCGGGGGAGCGACTACAGGCATGAATTGCTTGTGGACTATCAAAGCTACGTTCATAAAGACAAAGCCGTGTCCCTTGCGCAGTTCAGGTTCAGGACAGACAGGGCTTCAAAGGCCGTAGGTTATGGCAAAGGGGCGATGTTGTTTCACATGTTGAAGCGGGAGATTGGTGAAGATGCCTTTAACAAGGCCCTGAAAAGATTTGTCCTGGATTACCGGTTCAAGATGGCTGGCTGGAGCGAATTGGAAGCAGTCTTTTCAGACACAAGCAAAAAGGACCTATCTGTCTTTTTTGACCAATGGCTCAAGAGAAAAGACGCGCCGGTACTCACCATTAGCAAAGGGAATATCACTTATCCGGGCAGCGGGCTTCAGAATCTAAAAGTGACTATACACCAGGGCACGGAAAGCCCTTACTCCCTGTTAGTGCCTCTGGTATTAGAAACCACATCCGGGGAAGTACGCCGCAATGTCCGTGTAAAGACTGAAAAGGAATCCGTGGACATTGAAATCAAAGGGCAGCCCCTTTGCGTGACTTTAGACCCGGACTACGATCTAATGCGCAAGTTGGATCCCTCTGAATTTCCCCCTGTGCTCTCCCGCCTCCTGGGATCAGAACACAAGTTCTTTGTGCTCCCTTCGCAGGACTCAGAGATCTATGGTCAATTTGCTGTTTTTCTTCAATTACTTGGATTTGAAGAAAAAAACATTGACAGCCTGACCGACTCAGATCTGAACAAAGGTTCATTGCTAATACTGGGAGACCCTGCTCCGAGGCTTGAACGACTGACAGGGGAAATGCCGGGCCCGGACAATGGAGTCATCATCACGGTTAGAGAAAATCCTATAAACCCGACAGGTGTTGTAGCCTTGGTAAAGGCCGGTTCTTCAAAAGAACTGGAGCTTATCTTAAGAAAACTTACTCACTACGGGCGTTACAGCACATTGAGATTCAAGGACGGCAAACTGGTGGAAAAACACACAGCAGTCACTCAGAATGGAATACGCCTGGCCCTGCAAACGGAAATTATGGGGATTGCCGCCGGTGATCTCTCTCCGGTGGACCGGATAATCAACAACGTATCTGAAAAGCGGGTGATCTATGTTGGAGAACGTCACGACAGGTTTAGCCATCACATGGCCCAACTGAGGATCATTCAGGGACTTGACAGACGGGATCGCCGCCTTGCAGTAGGCATGGAGATGTTCCAGCGCCCGTTTCAGGATGTACTTGACAAATATCTGGACGGTCAGATAGACGAAAAGACCTTCCTGAAAGAGAGCGAGTATCTTGAAAGATGGAGGTATGATTATCATCTCTACCGCCCGATCATAGAATACTGCAAGGAGCATGGTATTCCGATCCTGGCGCTCAACCTTCCGGCGGAAATTTCAAAAAAGGTGGCGAGAAAAGGCCTTGAGTCCCTGTCAGACGAAGAGTTGGAGCAGGTGCCGGTGGAGCTTGACTGGTCAAATACAGTCTATAAAATACGTTTGAGGCAAATTTTTGAAGAACATCCTGAAAACGAAATCAAGAATTTTGACGACTTTTATCAGGCCCAGATCCTTTGGGATGAAACAATGGCGCAGAGCGTCCATGATTACCTGGACAATAATCCGGACCGTCAGATGGTGGTGCTTGCCGGAAACGGACACATTGCCTTTGGCGACGGTATCCCCTCAAGGACTTGCAGGCGCGGGAAATACGATCAGGTGATAATAATAGCTAATGTGGCAGGTGATAACCTGGAACAGAACAGGGCAGATTTTTTCCTGTTTCCTCCTATGGTACAGCCGCCCTTTTCCGCCAAGCTGGGAGTGATTCTCAATGATGAGGACAATAAAGTGGTGCTGAAAAAAGTCATGCGTAACAGTATTGCACAGAAATCCGGCCTGAAGTCCGGGGATTTGGTGTTGAGCTTTGACCAAGAGCCTGTTAAGGACATTTCCGACCTCAAGCTCGCCCTGCTTTTTAAAAAGGAAGGGGACACTGCCAGGATTGAGATCAAAAGAATTAAAAGGTTCGCGCGAGACAAGGTCCTTGAATTTACAGTAGGTCCCTTTAAACCTCTGCAAATGTCGTTTCACCATTCGCGTAAGTTCAAAAAATAAAAAATAACATCGCGCAAAGGCGCAAAGAAAATCAAGAAAAAATTTGCGCCTTTGCGTGAAACTTTTTTTGGGAAACTTAAGGAATATGGAAAAATGAGGTCGGTAAAGGTAGCTATTAGCTCTAACGCCCTGGTCTGCTGTCTGAAGTTTATTGTCGCCCTGACGGGAGGCAGTGCATCTATGTTCGCAGAGGCCATACACTCTTTGGCTGATACCGCAAACCAGGCATTGCTGTGGATAGGTATTCGCAGAAGTCGCATTGGTCCATCCCGTAAATTTCCCTTTGGAAGAGGTCAGGAGCGGTTTGTCTGGGGGCTAATATCCGCATGCGGTGTCTTCTTTGTAGGCGCCGGAGTCACCATCTATCACGGCATCCAAGGGCTGCTGAATCCCTACGAGCCTGAGATCAATAAATGGACAGTCCTTGTCCTTGGGATATCCTTTCTGGCTGAAGGAGGTTCACTGGTAGTTGCCTGGCTTGACAGAAAAAAAGGGGATACTGCAAACCTGGCAGTACTCATGGAGGACAGCGCAGCGGTCTTTGGCGTAATCCTGGTTGCTATTACTCTGTTTCTCACGAAATATACAGGTCAGGTCTACTGGGACTCAATCGGCTCAATAATCATAGGCATTATCCTGGCAGTCATTGCAATAGTCCTTATGAGGGAAAACCTGGAAAACCTTATTGAAAAGGCATCGCCTAAGGAATTGCAAGATGAGGTAAGAAAACAGCTATCCTCTTTTCCGCTCGTGGAAGATATCAAGGATATCCGGATGATCGTCCTGACACCGTATGAGCACCGGATCCGTGCTGAAGTCGAGTTTAACGGCTATCTTCTCATAGCGGAAATGGAGGACAGCCTGAGAGATGATTTCCGGGAGATTGAGACATTTGGGGATTTCCTGCAGTTCTGCGCGGCCTTTTCCAACAGAATCACCAGGACAGTAGGGGCAAAGATAGACGAGATGGAGGACACATTAAAGAAAAAAGTCCCTTATCTCAAGAATGTAGATATAAAACCTTCGTAAGCGTTCACAGAGCACCGCATCTGCTTTGTTGTCGGGCACTTGAAGTACAGGGAGTACGTCTGTGTACCCGTACGCCTCGCATCTGCAGCACCCTGTAAACGCTTACAGTTCAGTGGGTTGCGATAAAACGGGTTTGTAGGATGGAATTTTATGGACTGGGATAAACCCCGCCCCTAAATAGCAAAAATGATTAAATACAGCTCCCACTTAACAACCAAAACAAAAGAAATCATAAAAAAAACGTATAGAATTTTTACTCTAGCTTTGGTATTAAACAAGTAGAAATTTCTAACAGCTAATATAAGTATGAGACAAACGGCAGTCAGCACATATTTCGCTGCAATAAACACAGATGGCCCCATGTCCAAAAAATAGGCCATTATCGGGTTGACTTCTATTGCTCCGTAGCTAATCAAAAAAAGGGTAAATAGTGCATCTAAAATGCTAAATGTAATAATAATTAAAATGGCTGCAAAGGTCTTGTGGCCGATTGTATCAATTTGATATGATTTTTGCCTATCAGGCTCTCTTCTGACTGCTTTGCGCCTTCCTGTCAGCCAATGCCTGCATAATATTGATACTCTTGCTTTTCGGCGATCAAAGCGGCATCGTCGCTTGTATTTTAGTAAGTGAGTAGTCAAATCGTTCATGGTAATATGCAAAAAAGATTGCTGCTTTCCTCCTTAGAATATGATACCTATAGGCATCCATAATCAGACTTATATTGTAAATGCTTGCTAAGAAGCAAAATGAATACCGTTTAAATAATTAAAATAAGGGGGAGATTTTCCTGTGCTGTACTGGAATTTAGATAAAAAAATAAAAATAGAGAAATTTATTTCTATTCGACGAAGGAAATCTTTCTTCATTTATGCCGGAGAAACACGAAGCCTTTTAGCAGCGCCATAAAACAATATGAACACTTATCTCATAATCATTCTGCTGATTCTTATTGTCCGCTATCTGCTTGATCTGGTCTCGGACTGGCTGAACATCCGACACGTATCTACTGAGCTTCCGGCGGAATTTAAAGGTTACTATGATGCTGAGAAATACAGGCGATCACAGAATTACCTGCGGGAAAACACCAGATTCGGAATCTGTGTGGATACACTCCAGACGCTTATAACAATCGTGTTTGTTCTGGTTGGCGGTTTCAATTTTGTGGACCGGATAGCGATAGGCCTTGGACATGGGCCGATTCTTAGAGGACTGGTCTTTGCGGGAATACTGATTTTTGTAAGTAAGATCCTGGGCCTTCCGTTTTCCATATACAATACCTTTGTGATAGAAGAAAAATACGGTTTCAACAAGACCACGCCCAAGACATACTTGCTGGATATTATTAAGTCATTAATACTGACCGCTCTGATCGGTGGAATCGTGTTCGCCGCTGTCCTCTGGTTTTTTGAAAAAACCAACAACCTCGCATGGATTTATTGCTGGGTGGCGATTACGCTGTTTCAGATTTTCTTCATGTTTATTGCCCCTGTGGTTATCATGCCGATTTTCAATAAATTTGTGCCACTTGAAGAAAGTGCGTTGAGTACTGCGATTGAAAATTACGCCAAGGCACAAAATTTCAAGATGAAGGGCGTTTTCAAGATGGACGGCTCCAAGCGATCGTCCAAGAGCAACGCGTTTTTCACCGGCTTTGGACGTTTACGCCGAATTGTGCTGTTCGACACCTTGATAGAAAGGCACTCTGTAAATGAGCTTGTTTCGATCCTTGCGCACGAAATGGGGCACTACAAGAAAAAACATATTATCCAGGCAATAGCCAGGTCAATAATTATAATGGGACTGACGCTTTTTCTGCTTTCCCTTTTCATCGAGAATGAACAGTTGTTTGCTGCATTCAAAATGGAGCACCTGTCTGTTTACGCCAGCCTTTTTTTCTTTGGTTTCCTCTACACACCCATCGCGATGTTGATAGGACTCGTGGAAAACATAATTTCAAGAAAAAACGAGTATGAAGCTGATGCTTTTGCAGTGGAGACATACGGAGATGCTGATGCCATGATCAACGGGCTGAAAAAGCTGAGTGTGGACAATCTTTCTAATCTCACACCACATCCGTTCAAGGTCTTTATGGGCTACAGCCATCCGCCCGTCCTTGAGCGAATCAAGGCCATCCGAAGATTAGTTCCCACCCACAAATAGGTCTTCTCAACCGAATTACTTGAACCTGGATTATACAGACAGTTTTTGACCAGGATTGGTTTGCCTGCCGTGCTATTCCATGTAATTGCCATAAAATACATGTAACTGTAGTAATATATTGAAATTAGTAACACATTAGGTCAACTAAAACTAGAAAATAAACTATTTGGGTTGAAAATCCATTGGGGAGGTGCTACGATTTAATATTGTAGATTGAACCTTATAGTGAAACAAAAGGAGGAGAAGTTATGGATTCTAGGCAACTCAAGGAAGGCATAATTCTCAGTACGTTGTGCGCAGTTTTTTTCTTTCTGTGGGGAGGGTTTCTGATTGTTAATCCGGTTATGGCAGCCACTATAACCGTCTGCCCAGGTACTACCTGTAATGCCACAACTATTCAGGGCGGCATCGATATGGCATCTTCCGGTGATTGGGTAGTTGTATCACCAGGGATCTACAACGAAAATATTTATATGAGAAGCGGTGTGAATGTGAAGAGTGCTGGAGATAATAGCACTTCCACCTACATGACTGTTGGTGACCATACAATCACTGCAATGAATAGGGCTCAAAATACCATCATTCAAGGAAACGGCTCAATCGGCGTGGTAGGAATTCCTGATACCGTAACGACTGATGTTACTCTGGATGGATTCACTATCGAAAATGTCACAGGGGCGGGCCAATTCGTAGTACGTATTATGTGCGGGGCGCCAACCATCACAAACAATATCATCCGCAATGGTTCAGGGGGGTCAGGAGGCTTTGGAGGAATCGGCCTCCAGGGTTTCGGAGGAAAAGTCAGCGCCATCATTGACAATAATCTCATCCATACTGTCAATGGTCCCGGCATAGGAAACGGCCCGAACAGCAACGCGACAATCGAAAATAATGAAATTTGGGACTGTAACGGTGGTGAGGGAGTAGGTATTGGCTTATGGGGACATGCTCACCCCAGTATTAGTAACAACACTGTCTTTGACAATAATAAGGCAGGGATAGGCAGTTATGAAAATGGATTGCAAGCGGAAGGCGGCTCCCTTGATATTCCCGCCATTAGAGGAAATACCATACATGACAATTTGGAAGCCGGTATACGTTTGACGCGTGCCGACAGCGATACTGGAAACATTACTGTGGCTATTGGTGAAAGCGTTACGGGAAATACAATATATGGTAATAAGGCAGGGATAAGGCTTGCTGATCTGACAAACGGCACCATTCAAAATAATTCTATCCATGATCATACTTTAACGGGGATATGGCTGCACGGTGTGACTACTGCCGTTATCGATAACAATCGAATAAGCCATCAAAATATGGCAGGGATAAGGCTGGAGGGCATTAACGATATCACCATCAGCGATAATAACATTACCTCCAGCTTCAACAAGGCAGGTATTGCATTTGATCCCAACAATCAAAGTGCTGTCGTACAAGCGATTGTAGACCATAATGAAATTCAACACAATGGTCAAGCCGGCATATATAATCGAGGTGCGACCACGCTTACTGTGCGAAATAATAATCTAATCCATCATAACACTTGGGGCGGAATATTTATAGATTGTCCAGGATCTACCAATACCATTGAAGGTAATACCATTGAACATAACTCCAGAGCCGGTATCGGTGTTAACGCTACTACTTCAGTAACGATCACAGACAATGGAATCAACGATAACTTATGGGGTGGGATATCGATAAACGATGCAGGATCTGACAGCATTATCAATGGGGATAATGCCATTCATGGTAACAATCTGGGCGGCATTCGAATTAAGGCTGCTAGTTCAGTAACTGTCGAAGGCAACATCATTGACAATAACGGTTATGGCGGGATATACGATATGGGCGCAGCCATTCTTTCCGTTAACGGGACGGATATCCATCATAATCAATACGGCGGCATAGAGATCAATCATGACGGCGGCACCGGTACTATTACACACAATACTATCCACGATAACGTCTATGGAGGAATCGGAATTAAGAGTGCCTGCACATTCGAAATAAGCGACAATGAAATACATGACAATTTACGTGGAGGAATACATACCGGAGACCAAACAGCAGATGGCGGAGGCTACACCGGTGTACCTGCGCTTCTCACCATCAAAAGGAATAAGGTCTATGATAATGGGGGGAGCGGTTACGGTGGTGGTATAGACGTAAGACACGCCAGTGGTACTATTTGTAATAATCTGGTCTATGATAACCACAGATCGGGCATCAGGTTTGGAGATAATATTAATGAAATAGTCAACAATACCGTAGTTAGTAACGGCACAAACGCTACACGGCCAGGAGCAGGCATTGTATATGACGATCTCGCAGGCGACGTAAATGCTGAACCTGGCGGTTATGCCACAAATGATATACCAATCAAAAACAATATCTGCACCAACAATGTGAAAGCCGGTATCAGAGTCAATGTTGGTCCTTCCGGCGTCTGTCCTGCTAATCGGGACTATAACCTATTGTGTCAAAATCATGGAATAACTGACGCTACCTGTCCTCAGCCGCCGCCGTATTATTGCGAATATAGGCAACTTTATATGTGTCCGAGCAATACTCATGAGATATTTGATGACCCGCTATTTGTCAATCCAACCACAGCCCCTTACGATTTCCATCTGTGGGGAGGCTCACCGGCCCTTGGCACTGGCGAATTTGAAGTGGATATGGGCGCATATGGCGGTTCTGATCCTATCACCTGGTAATCTGATAAAGGAGGGATTATAGTCATGAAAAGAAAATTACTTATTTCATTAATAATATCATTCATTACTGTCCTGGGCTTGAGTGTCTCAGCTCAGGCTGATATCACCACAACCAAAATTACATCAAATTCGTATAATGACAGTTTCCCAAATATCAATGGCGATTATGTGGTCTGGCAGGGGCATGAGAACGGCCACCGGCAGATATTCTTATACAATATAGACAATGAAGAGACTACCCGGATTACGAACAATAACTACGATAGCATTTCACCACGGACAGACGGTAAATATGTGGTCTGGTTTGGCGCCTGCAATCAAGGCGGTGAGATTTTCCAATATAATATAGCGACCGGTAAAACCACTAGAATCACTAACGACAGTAACGTGGATTCACCTCCCCTGATCGCAGACGGCCGGGTTGTATGGGCATCACACCAGGTTACAGGCTCAGTTGAACCCGGAGAAATTCAGATTTATGACATTATTACAGGACAAGGCGATCAACTTACCCACAATCAAAAGGATGACAGTTCCCCCAGGATTAACAGCGAATCTGTTATCTGGGTTCAGACCGATGAGAATGGTGATGCTACCTTGTTTATTTACGATATTTCGGAAGGGACGATACAGGAAGTCCTTGAAGGTTTCATCTGGGAGGACAGCCCGCAGAGTGATGGGGGGTTGACCGTCTCAATGTGGAATGATAGCAAGGACTGGGAGATCTATGTCCGTGAAGATGGTCAAAACGGCTTTGAACAGGTTACCAATAATACTTGGGATGACAAATATCCCTGTATCAGTGGTAACAATATCGCCTGGATGGGTGGTGAAGGTACGGCATCAGAGATATACGTTGCTCACTACACCGCTGTTGCATGTAGTCTGGCAGAATTTGCAGATGAGTTTGGCAGAACTGATTGTGATACTTGTGAATGTGGTTATGACGAGGACAATGACGTGGATGGCAGGGACCTTGCTATGTTTTCACAGAGTTTATAGCATAACGGTGTCGTAGAAACGAGCCTCAAAAAAGGCTCAAAAAATACAATCAACATCACAGGCGGGGTCAATTTGGCCCCGCTTTTTATTTGGTGCCCAGGGCCGGAGTCGAACCGGCACGGTATATAATACCGAGGGATTTTAAGTCCCTTGTGTCTACCAATTTCACCACCCGGGCTCTTGTGGAACCATTAAAAAAGAGGAAGGCGATTATGTCAATGCGCCCTCCTCTATTAGGACACGATTTCAGAAAAAAGCAACCTATCCTTTCATTTTCTTTTCAATATCCTGCCAAACACTATTTCTATCGCTTTCAAATCTCATTCACATTCTTCCCGGCATTTGGGCCGGGAGAGGTGACAAAGATATCCTTAATTTTAAGCACAACAGCCGACTTCGCTGTCAAATCGGGTTTTTCCGCCTTAACCATCTCAACCGCCATGTCGTAAATTTTGCCTGATGTCTCGATTCTGGGGGTCCCTTTGAATTGAAAACCTTTGCGAGGTTTAACATCCCAATCCCACACAGAAACAGCCATGACTGGTTTCTGCTGAATATTTTCAAATGTTTTTTTCATAAAGATATCAGCCATCATGATCTCATCATCCGAAAGAATCTTAACAAAGTGAATAGGAACCACGTTTGGAACGCCATCCTTGTCACATGTGGCCACGGCATACCCCCTGCTCTTTCCCATAATGTCCTTCATGTCCTGTGTTAAGTTTGCCATTTGTGCACCTCCTTTGTTTTTGGTTGGTTTTCTTGGTCAGAAATTCGAAATCCAAATTAATAATTCTGTTCTTAGCTGTCTTTGATAAAATGATCAACATCCTTATAATACCAAAAGTAGTTTACACTTTTTCTAAAAAAAACAATCTCACGCAAAGGCGCAAAGTTTTTCTTCATTTCTTTTTTTGCGCCTTTGCGTGAGCCTATTCAAAAATGTAAACCGATAAATGAAGGATGCCAAATGATCAATCAAAAAAAATGGGGCAGGATATTACCCTGTGTGCAAAATCGAAATGGCCTTTAGTATATATTTTCTGCACGAATCCGGGTAATATCCTTTGTATGGTCTGTGTTAAGATCAGTTGTTGCTCTGATCATTACCAGAAAAATCTGCAAAGAAAATTCTGCGTCTCTGTCGACGACCCCGACCAAAACCACCACCGCGTCCCCCCCCTCTAAAATTGTCTTGTGCGGAGGTAAATCTTCCGGGTTGGGCTCCTGTTCCTTTACCGCAGGGACCAAGTCCTCTACCTGGAGCACCTGTTCCAGCAGGTCCTGTTCCATCCATTCTAGGCATATTTTTTCACCTCCTTTTTGGTTATTATCATATGCTCATATGATTTACATTAATTCGGTTTTTGTCAAGGGCATTGATTAAAGTTTTCGAGTTCTCTTGATATCTGAACGTTGACATAGGCCTTGTTCTCTGAATAGCTCTTGCAACTTGTAAATAAGGGGTATATATGAAATTGGACTCATAGATGTTGGCGTTTATGGTCCGGATATTCCAAGGCTGTGTGAACTGAAAGAGATACTTATTGTAAATGAAAAACAGAAATTTTAGTAATATGGTATCCTATTCAAATCTCCTGGTAGAAAAATATGTCCGAAAAATAACATACTGATATTACAGGTATTTAATTTTCTAAAGAGCAAGAAAATCACATTTTACCAGGAGATTTGAATAGGATACGTAATATAAGCTTTTGTGAAAATTCATCTGTCGTATCTATTGAATTGTTTATGCCTTTTTAAAGGTCTTAGAAGATATTGCTGGAAGAATTTCGTCAATTATATCAGAGTGAAGGGAGGATTAAATAATGGCAAAAACAGATGTGCTTGTAATTGGAGGAAGTGCAGCAGGTATTGTGGCTGCAAGGACCGCAAAATCTTTTTATCCAGACAAGGAAGTTGTGGTGATAAGAAAGGAGGCAAAGGTTCTTGTTCCGTGCGGAATTCCGTATATATTCGGCACGCTTAAATCAAGTAATAAAAATGTCATACCTGATGCTCCTTTGGAAAATGCGGGTGTAAAAATTCAAATAGGTGAAGTTGAAAAAATTGATGAGGAGAACAAAACCTGTAAGACCGCAGACGGTAAAGAAATCAGCTTTGAAAAACTTATTATAGCAACAGGCTCAACACCTGCTGTGCCTGGATGGTTGAAAGGAGCTGATCTTGAAAATGTTTTTTTAATACCAAAAGACAAAGAGTATCTGGATGGTGTTAAGGAAAAACTTGACGGATGTAAAAACATTGCTGTCATAGGCGGCGGTTTTATCGGTGTTGAGGTCGCTGACGAACTTGGGAAACTCGGCAAAAATGTGACTATAGTTGAACTTTTGCCTCATATTTTATCCCTTGCTTTTGATGAGGAACTCTCGATTCAAGCTGAGGAAACTCTTATATCAAGAGGAATCAACATAAAGGCAGGAAGCGGTGTTAAAGAAATTTTGGGAGATAAAAAAGCTGCCGGAGTCCTGTTAAATAACGACGAAAAAATCGATGTGGATGCTGTGGTCTTATCCACTGGATACAGACCAAATACAGCATTTGCGGAAAAATCGGGCATGGAACTCAATGATATGGGTTTTATCAGGGTGGATGAATATATGCGCACGGAAAAAAATACTGATATTTTTGCTGTGGGCGATTGTGCTGCAAAATATGATTTTCTCTTGAGAAGAAAGACAGGACTTATGCTTGCTTCAACAGCATGCGTGGAAGCAAGAATTGCCGGCATGAATCTATATAATATAGCCTTTATGAAGACATTTAATGGGACGATTCCGACATTTTGCACTGCCATAGGAGATACGGCTTTTGGTGCAGCAGGAATAACTGAAAATCAGGCAAAAAAAGAGGGCTTTGATATAGTAACAGGGACTTTTGAGGGAATTTTCAAACATCCGGGGACATTACCCGGGGCAGAAAAACAGGTTATAAAGATTATAGCCAGCCCCAAATCCGGTTTGTTGCTCGGCGGTTCGGTTATCGGCGGAGGAGGCACAGGCGAACTTATCAATTTTATCAGCATTATCATCCAGAATAGGATGACTGTTTATTCTGTGCTTACAGCCCAGATCGGAACTCATCCGCTTCTTACAGGATCACCCATAACGTATCCTTTTTTGATGGCAGTAGAAGTAGTAGTCAAAAAACTGAATCGCTGATTGCAGAGAGGGACAGAAACAAGATTCACCACAGAGAACACATAAATTAAACAAGAAAAATTTTCTCTGTGTACTCCGCGATCTCTGTGGTGAATTGTCTTTACTTTAATTTCTGTAGCGCTTGCTCCGCAGCGACTGTAATAGGTTCAAGGCTCGGCTCAGAGGAACAGTCGGGATTTCCCGCGCACATCAATGTGGTTAATTCTGAAATGGTTTTTTCACCCATGATCAGGGCATTGATCGTATCGATCTCCTTCATAGGTGCACAACAATCACTGATAATCTGTCCACCCAGCAGCCTTTGAGTCTCTCTGTCAAAGACAAGCTTCAGGGTCCAGGGTTTGACACCTGGTATCATACCATGCTTACTTCTGGAATTTACTACAACGCTGACAGTTTCAAATCCCTCCTTTTGTGCCTGCTTATCTGTCAAGCCTGTAGCAGCTATATATTTGTCAAAAATTCTGACCGCAGAGTTGTTTAATACTCCTGGAAATTCAATTTCATACCCTGCCAGTCTTTTGGCTGCAAGACGTCCTTGAATAACTGAAGGGCCGCGTAGTAGCGAAGATGTAGGTTTTTTGGTCACAAAATGAATTTTTTCAACGCAATCTCCACCTGCAAGGATATCCGGATTTGATGTTTCCAGATATTTATTCACCTTAACGCCGAACTTTCCAAGTTCGAGGTTCATATCCTTTGCCAGCTCCAGATTCGGCCTTGCACCCACTGAAACCATGACCATATCCGCATCGATTTTTTCGCCGGTTTCAAGTTCCACGCCTGTAACTATTCCATCCCGGCCCAGAATCTTTGTGGCCCTGGACTCCATCTTCATATTGAGACCCTTTTCAACCATACCTTCCTGTATCTTGATCGCCATGTCCGCGTCAAGCATAAGGGCCAGAGGAGGTCCTAATGTCATATACTTAATAATTGTTATATTGTAGTAATCCGGCTTGGTTACCGAAAGCAATGCCGCCAGTTCAAGATTAATAAATCCTGTCCCTATGAAAACAAGGTTTTTGGCCTTTTTCTCTTCCATAAAACTTTTTATTCTTTCTGCATCCGGTACGTCCCTTAAAGTGAATACTCCCTCAAGGTCAACCCCTTCAAATTCAGGTATCACCTGGCTTGCCCCGGTTCCTAGGATGATCTTGTCATAATCAATAGAAGTGCCATTTGATAATTCGACTATCTTTTTTTCAGTATCCACATGGGTAACTTCTGCATTAATGTCAGCAATACCTGCTTTTTTGAACATGGCACCTGGATTTGTGATGGAATCAACAGTGGCCAGACCGGCCACAACATGAGGCAAAGCTCACCTAACGATAAATCGTTCTTCTTTCCGAATAATGGTTATATCAACATCCGGCATAAGTTTTTTTGACAACATTGCGGCAGGACCGCCGACACCGCCACAGCCTATAACTACCAGTTTTTCACCCTTTTCCATAATCCTTCCTCCCGTGTTATTATCTCAGACACAAAAGATCCTTTGAAAGCAATAGCACTCAATCCCATAAAAGTACAAGAAATTTTTAATATTACGAGCCTCTTGCAAAACTCAGAGAATAGAATGTTTTTTTGGCTTTTGAGAAAGCAAAAAAAATAGAATAAATTTTTAAAATGATACCATCAAATTGTATTTTATGGAAGTGTCAATGAATAATTTTT